>CAYYWG010000008.1:62787-268781 GCA_964475335.1 uncultured bacterium | reverse complement strand
CCAAGGTACGCTCCTCAAACAAGATTGTCAACCCCCTTGGCTAGAAAAAATCTCACCCCCCGCAAAAATCTCAGATAGCCCAGGTAGCCAGATAGTCAGATAGCCAGATAGTCGAGGTAGTCGAGGTGGCCAAGGTAGTCGAGGTGGTCGAGGTGGTCGAGGGGTTGGACGGCTCAGTTGAGTGGGATGATTGAGCTTGAGCGGTTGAACAACATAAACTTCAGCCGTGTTGAACTGAGCAAGGGCTTAGGCGGATCGCTGCCCGTGTAGTTTTGCTGGTGTTTTAGATTTTGAGCGACGGGTTTAGAGAAATGGCTGAAGAAGTTATTGTGCCTCCAGTGCCGCTGCCGTTGGTGCTGGATTCTATGTTGCTGGAGTGGCTGCGGGAGGATGTGGGGCGAGGAGATCAGACGACGCAGGCGCTCTCTACGGCTAGTCGTTGTCGGCAAAAGGGGGCAGCTCGTTGGGTCGCGAAGCAAAAGGGTGTGGTGGCGGGGTTACCGATCGCAGCTCGCTTGTTTCACTTGCTGGATTCCCAAGTTGTGTTTACGGCAGAGGTGGCGGAAGGTCAGGCTTGTGAAGTGGGTCAGGTCATTGCAACCCTACACGGGCCGTTTAATGCGTTATTAGTTGGAGAACGAGTTGCATTAAATATCGCGATGCGGTTGAGTGGAATCGCGACAATGACGCGGCAATATTCAGCGCAAATTGCTGATTTGCCGACGCGCTTAGTCGATACCCGTAAGACTATTCCTGGAATGCGAATTCTAGAGAAATATGCGTCTCGGGTTGGGGGCGCGATGAACCATCGTCTCGGGTTAGATGATGCCGTGATGCTGAAAGATAATCACATTGCAGCAGCAGGCGGAATTGGGCCAGCGATCGCGCTTGTGCGCCAAAATTGTCCTTACCCGTTGACGATTGAAGTGGAAGTGGAAAGCTTGGTTATGGTCGAAGCGGCACTCGAGCATCATGCAGATATTATTATGCTCGACAATATGTCCCTTGATTTGATGCGCACAGCAGTTCAAATGATTCGGCAAAAAAATGCTCAAACCAAAATTGAAGCATCGGGAAATGTGACGATAGAAACTATTCGCGCGATCGCGGAAACAGGCGTTGATTATATTTCTAGCAGCGCACCAATTACCCGATCGCCCTGGTTGGATCTAAGTATGAAAATGGATTCGGTGCCTCAGTCACCCTAATGTTGATTAGTTTTGACCATCTCACAGATGCTTAAGATGGAGATAGGCCCTGAGCTTAGATTTAACCTAGATGTTTAAACGTGGATTTTTTAACCTGATTTCAACAGCTTAAATGACTAATGGCTTTTGATGATTTGCAACTTATTCATTCGTGAAAATTCATCATTGGCCAGCGATCGCTCATCTACCACTGTTGGACGCCGCCACCCGCTACAACATCTATGAAAGAACCAAGGTGCTTGCTAAATTAGATAGGCGTTGCCGTTTTGACTGAGGCAACTCGGTTTCACCTAATAACTCTTATGATTTCTACGATCGCTGATCTCAAAGGCCGTCTGCAACAAGCCTTGATTGCTGCATTTGGCCATGACTACGCCCATACTGATCCCATTTTGGTTGCAGCCAGCAATCCCAAATTTGGTGATTACCAAGCGAATGTGGCGATGTCTTTGGCAAAACCGTTGGGTCAAGCACCGAGGGCGATCGCGGCTCAGATTGTGCAAGTTCTCGATGTCAGTGACCTGTGCGAACCCCCGGAAATTGCTGGGCCTGGTTTCATCAACCTCAAACTCAAAACGAGCTATCTCGAATCACAATTAGCCAGAATTCAGACCGATCCCCGACTAGGTGTAACGCCCGTCCAATCACCGCTCCGCATCATCGTGGACTATCCCAGCCCCAACATCGCGAAAGAAATGCACGTTGGGCATTTGCGGCCCGCAGTCATTGGCGAGTGTTTCGCCCGGATTCTCGAATTTCTGGGGCACGATGTTCTCAAAATCAGTCATGTCGGCGACTGGGGCACCCCCTTTGGCATGTTGATTGCCCACTTAGATTCGGCCTATCCTGAGGCGCTCGACAATCCCGACACGGTGAACCTGGCGGATCTGTCTACCTTTTATCGAGAAGCCAAACAGCGCTTTGACACGGATGAAGCATTTCAGGCGGCGGCCCGCCAAGCCGTTGTGCAACTCCAATCGGGGGATGCCACAACCCTCCGAGCCTGGGAACTGGTGTGTGCGCTGTCCAAACGCTCCTATCGGGCCATTTACGATTTGTTGGCCATATCCACCGACATCATGGATCGGGGAGAATCCTTCTATAATCCCTTTTTGGCAGAAACCGTTGCCGCCCTGGATGACGCAGGCTTGTTAGTCGAAGATGCTGGTGCCAAATGCGTATTTGTAGACGGGTTTACCAATAAAGAAGGCAAACCCCTGCCCCTGATCGTCCAAAAGACCGACGGCGGGTATAACTATGCCACCACTGATTTAGCCGCCATTCGCTATCGCATTACCACCGACAAAGCCCAGCGCATTGTTTACACCACCGATGCCGGACAGACCAATCATTTCATTCAAGTCTTTCAGGTGGCGCAACGGGCCGGCTGGGTACCAGAGGGAGTGGAATTAGTCCACGCGCCGTTTGGGCTAGTGCTGGATCAAAACGGGAAAAAGTTCAAAACTCGGTCTGGAGACACCGTGCCGCTGCGGGAGCTGTTAGATGAGGCGATCGCCCATGCACGGCAAGATTTGGAAACCCGGTTAACCGCAGAATCACGCCAAGAAAGCGAAGAATTCATCGCCCATGTCGCCCAAGTTGTTGGTATTGGGGCCGTGAAATATGCCGACTTAAGCCAAAATCGCACCAGCAATTACATCTTTAACTATGACAAGATGCTTGCTTTGCAAGGCAATACTGCGCCCTATATGCTGTATGCCTATGTGCGGGTGCGGGGCATTAGCCGGAAAGGCAATATTAATTTTGAACAGTTAGGAGCAAACGCCGCCATTCAACTACAAGATGAAACTGAATTGGCCTTAGCAAAACATATTTTGCAACTCGATGAAATCCTAGAACAAGTGAGTCAAGATCTCTATCCCAATCGGTTGTGCCAATATTTATTTGAGCTGAGTCAGAAATTCAACCAATTCTACGATCGCTGCCCTGTCCTCCAAGCCGAAGAACCCGTTCGGACATCCCGGTTAGTCTTATGCGATGTAACCGCCCGTACCCTCAAACTGGGGTTATCCCTCTTAGGCATCCCGGTTTTAGATCGGATGTAGTGTAGATCCAGGAGAATGAAAAGCGGCATACACTTGAACCATGTCTATTTCTGGGATTAAATCGCCGATTCAGCCTCCTAAGTTGCGGCCTTACCAACTGCAACTGATCAAAGATCTATACGAAAAATTGAGTCAGGGCTACCGTCGGGTGGCGATCGTCGCCGGCACTGGGGCCGGAAAAACCGTGATCGCCAGCCAAATTTGCGCCCATACCCATGCACGGGGTTATCGCCTGCTGTTTCTCGTGCATTTGGATGTGCTAGTCGGGCAAACCTACGACAAAATGAAAGCCTTTGGGTTGCCCTGCGGGTTTATCAAAGCGGGCTGGAAGGAAGACCCCACAGCCCCAATCCAAATTGCCAGTGTGCAGACCATGCTGAAGCGAACCTGGTGGCAAAACTGGCCTGCGGATGTCGTGCTGTACGACGAAGGGCACACCACCATATTCAGCCAAGTCGGGCAACAGTTGCTTTATGAAACCCACCGTCAGGCAGTCCATTTAGCCCTAACAGCCACCCCCTATCGGTTAGGCAAAGACCAATTGGGTGACCACATGGAAACCCTGGTCTTTTCCCCAGTGCCTTCGACCCTTCAGCGACTCGGCTTTCTAGCGCCCATGAAATATTACGGGATGCCAGCAGGCTCGCGGGTGGAGTTAGAAGGAGTCCGCACTGTTGCCGGGGATTTTGATGAACGAGATTTAAAAAACGCCTGCGATCGCCCCGAACTCGTCGAACGCATCGTCGAAGAATGGTTCCGGCTGACCCCCGATCGCCGGAGCATCGCCTTTTGTGTAGACATCGAACACGCCCAACACGTCGCCGCCGCCTTTCGCCAAGCCGGAATTCCGGCAGACACCGTAGACGGGAATACCCCCATCAAACAACGGCACAAACTATATCGTGCCTTACGGGATGGCAAAATTCTGCTCCTCACCTCCTGCAATGTCATCAGCATCGGCTTTGACGAACCCAGCGTCGAAGTGGGCTTATTGCTGCGCCCGACCCAATCCCGCGCCTTGCATCACCAGCAAATTGGTCGCGTGATGCGAATTTCCCCCAAAACTGGCAAAACCCACGGCATTATCCTGGATCAGGCAGGCAACCTCATGCGCCTGGGCTTCCCAGAAGACATTCAAAATTACAAACTCCCCAGCAGCACCGAACCGGACGAACCTGGGGTTGCCCCCAAAAAACAATGTCCCGTTTGTGCCCGGATTGTATGGGCGGCGGCCTTAGTCTGTCCTGACTGCGGCCATCAATGGTTGGTCGAAGCGCCCCAGGTGTATGCGGAGAATCTCGTCGAAGTCAGCCACAGCGATCGCCCCGTTTTAGAAACCAGCGATCGCGCGGCCACCATCGCCTCTTTCCAACGACTCCGCCAAAAAGTATTTCAAGAAAAACTCGCCCCCCAACTTGCCATGAGTTTGTTTTACAACCGCTATGGCTTTTTGCCAGAAGACGCCTGGTGTTTGGGCTCAACCTTTGGGGCAACCCCGACCCTTGAAGACAAACACGCCTATCGTCGCTATTTAAGCCACATCGCCCAGCGCCAGGGTAAATCCATCTCTTGGGTTATCAGTGAATTCCAGAAAGAATTTGGCTCCACTGGCTGGCAAAGTATTTTTTTCCAAACCTGAACACACCAACCACATCAAAATCGACTCCGCAAAATAGAAGGAATCAGCCTGTTTTCCAGGCCCAATTGCCTGTTCCTAGTGACATGAAGTTAGACCAAACCAAACTTAAGAAAAACGATGGAAGCTTGTGACTTCCATCGCCTCTCATGCGGTGCTAAGAAAAACCTGTCAAAATTGCGGTTTTTAAGTTAAGGATTCAACCGGAAGTTCACACTGCCTAAAACCCGCACTTAAACGTAGTAAAAACTCACTTCACTAATGGGGATCCACCGTGAGAGCAGCACGAGAAGCCTTGGGCGCAGCTTTCTGGCAAACCCACCCTCTAAGCTCCCAATAATGGCTATAGATCAAATCGCTTGCGGCGACAGCGGGTGACTCAGTAATCGTTGGGTTTGCTAGATTAGGTTGAACAATAGGGGTAGACATTGGCGCAGATTTCAAGAAAGTCATCGAAGGATAATGAAACGAAGGACAAACAATTTGACTAGAGCGAGCGATCGCCCATTCAATGTGACAAATAAATTCAATGAAGAGGAAACGGAGAGCCGAACTAATCTGGCTTGGCCACCGTCGATGAACGAGCGATCGCTATTCAGTGTTGAAGCGTCACAGCAGATAACAAACCGCTAATTCTTTACCCTTCAATAATTTGAATTGGTTGTTCAGTAATTTGCTCTTACCTGTCTCTAATTTTATAGAAAACTGCGCTTTTTGGGGAGGGCATGCATGATTCTTCGTAAAAAGAAGCAGCATTTTTTACAAAAATCCAATGAATTGCTCTATTCCAAGTCTGGCACGTAAACCATAAAGGCAATGGGAATACGGAGCAAACGAGCAATCTGGCGCGATCGCCCAAACTTGCGTTGCAACGAGGGCGGTAACTCAGCCACCGTCACCGGGCGAAATCCTAATTGATGATAGAAAGCGACCCGCCACGCCCCCACACATTCGAGATACAGCGGTTTTGTCGCCTGTTGAATCAGATGAGTCGTCAGGTGTTTGCCCAACCCTTGCCCCCGCCACGCCTTGACCACCAACAGACTACCCAGTTCTTGGGCATCAGGGAAATAGCGCAGTTGGCCACAGGCAATGATGCGGTGCTGGTGTTCGATGACCCAAAACTGTTGCCATCGCAGTTGGGTTGGGTCGAGGCGAGCTTTCAAGATCAACCACCTCAGCGTGCCTAAATCCTGAGCTGTAGCCGAACGCAGTTGACAACCCGGCGGCAACTCAGGCAGCAAGCTCACCATTAGCGGGCTTTCATATCCGCGATCGCGTTCCGGGCCATCCCCGCGATCGCCTGATCCGTCGCTTTCGGCAGATGATAATACTTGCCGCCAGCCTGCTTCGCTAGTTCTTTAGCAAAGCCCGTCGAGACAAATTTATTCTCCGTATCAATGACCAAAAGCTGAAACCCGATCGCCCGAATTTTGCCAGCGATATCCAGTAACTCCGCTTTGATATCCGGTTTTTCGCCTTCCACCGGAGGCTCACCCAGCGATCGGGCCAGCGGCACATTCCCCCGCCCATCCGTAATCGCCACAATCACCACCTGGCCAATATCCCCCGACTGTTGGGCATTGATGCCTACCCGCACCGCCTGGGTCAATCCGTGGGCCAGGGGCGACCCCCCCCCACAGGGCAACCGATCCAACCGCCGTTTTGCCGCCTCAATCGATCGCGTTGGCGGCAACAGCACATCCGCCTGCTCACCCCGAAACGGAATCAACGACACTTGATCACGGTTTTGATAGGCTTCCGTCAACAAGCGCAGCACAGCTCCCTTCGCCGAGTTCATCCGGTTGAGCGCCATTGAACCCGACGCATCCACCACAAACACGACCAAAGCCCCCGCCTTCCGGGCCAGTCGTTTTGCCCGAATATCAGACTGCTCCACAAAAACCCGTTTGCGCGGACTGCCCGAAACGCTGGCAGCCCGTTGTCGCCGCGCCTTTTGATACGGAGCCGCCGATCGCAACGTTGCATCCACCGCAATCCGGCGCACCACCCCACGAGGCAAAATGGGCTTGATGTACCGACCCCGATCCTCCGAAATAATCAGCGATCGCTGGCCCGACTTTCCACGCCGCGTCGCCATCTGCGCAAAGTACAACACCTCCGGATCCAGCACCACGCCTTCCGGGTCAAACATGAACTCCTCCGGGATATTCGGCGTATCCTGCTCCGTTTCCGGTTCGTCCTCTTCCTCTTTCTCGTCTTCCTGCTCGTCTTGCTCTTGTTCCGACTGATCCTGCGGCGGTGGCGGTGGCGGTGGTGGCGGTTGCTGCTCCTCATCCGGTGGGGGCTGCAAGTTCATCGCGCGGGGAATAATCACCAGTTTCACCGCTTGGCGCAAATCCTCCGCTTCCACACTGGTACGGCCTTCTAATGCCGCATGGGCCTTGGCCACTCGCACCGCAAACAACTCCGCCCGATGCCCTTCCACGCCCCCCCGGATGGCTTCTGTCACCAGATATTCAATTTGATCCGGCTGAATTTGCACATCCTTGAGCCATTCCCGCGCCAGGATGATCTGGGTTTTCAAATTATCGATATCTTCCGCGTACTGCGCCAAAAATGCCTGCGGCGAAGAGGCATAACTCGTCGCTTGCTCCACAGCCTGCACCCGCTCATCCAACCCCAGCACCATGTCTGCCGACAGGGCGATCGCAATCCGATCCAACAAGTGATTCCGCAAATCACCCTCATCCGGGTTGTAAGTCGCGATCAACAATGGTTTGCATGGATGACGAAAACTGATGCCCTCCCGCTCAATCTGGTTCCAGCCATCAGTCAACGCACCGAGCAACAAATTACTAATCTGATCATCCAGCAGATTAATCTCGTCTACATACATCACACCACGATGGGCCTCGGCCAACAACCCCGGTTGGAACACCGTTTCCCCTTGTTTGATGGACTGGCTCACATCCACCGAACCCAACAGGCGATCTTCCGTCACCCCCAACGGCAACTGAATGAAAGGAGCAGGCACAACTTCCGTCGTCAGATCAGCCTCAGCTTTGCCGGCCTCGCGTTGCTGGGTGTCGTCATCCCATTCCGTCGGATTATGGGGGTCACAGTTAAGGGAAGCAGACACAATTTCAATCGGGGGCAGCAATGCATGAATCGCCCGCGCCATCACCGATTTCGCCGTGCCTCGCCGGCCTGCAATCACCACCCCGCCCAAACCAGGATCAACGGCTGCCAACAACAAGGCCAATTTAATGGCTTCTTGGCCCACAACAGCCGCAAGGGGAAAGGCAATCGGTGAAACAGTAGTGACAGGCATGGACTTTTGGTTAAATTCGCTCCGGTTTTCAGCATAGCAATATCTTTGCGCCATCCCACGGTCATTCTGAGCCGGATATCTTTTTTTGCGTGGGATGGCTTGAGGTCCGAAAGTGGTACAGTTAGGGCTAAATCGGCTCGTCCCCTCAAGTCGGAAGCGGCTGGCCAGAGTAGCCACCTAGGGTTCAGCCACAGTGCAATACCCGATCGCCCCCTTACATCAGGCCGAAAGTATTGATTTTTCTCTTGCCGCGATCGCAATCAACTAATCTAATCACAGATCAATCTTCGAACAATAACAAGTATCGCAAGAATGAAGTTAAGTCCTGATTGTTGCAAACCTATAATCAATCACAATTCAGTTATCTATAAATCCTGATTAATACCTTTAGGAGAAAGCGGAAAAAAAGCTTAAATTGGATAAAAGTGTTTTTAGTAGTTCACTTATTTCAATACAAGCTTGGTGCATCTCTTGACAGAGTAGGTTTGAACGCTTCATAAATTCCGATTTTAAGGGCCTCACTTAGCAATGACTCAACTCGTTGGTGTTCGCGATTTTCAGCCCCAATCCTTTCCGCTAAATCGCGATCGCATCCTTCAACTTTCCCAGGAAATGATTTGTGTCATTAGCCGCGATGGTTTTTTTCAACATCTTAATTCTCAGTGGGAAGAAATATGTGGCTACACCGTCACAGAACTCATGGCCACTCCCTGGTATAGCTTCATTCATCCTGATGATCAAACCGCTGTTCAACAAGCCTTAGAATCCCTTTACTTACCTGCTCCGTCAGCGCCCACAACCATTCAATTTGAAAGTCGTTACCATTGCCAACCCGGCCATTACAAGTGGCTCGCGTGGAGTGCAACATTCTGCCAAGAGCAAGCCGTTATCTACGCGATCGCCCGTGACATCACCGCTGCCAAACACACCCAACAAGCCTTAAAAGATAGCGAAGAACGGTTTCGGTGCTTAGTTGAAAACGTCAAAGACTACGCCATTTACATGTTGGATCCGAACGGCACCGTCATCAGTTGGAATTTAGGGGCCGAACGGATCAATGGGTACACCGCCTCCGAAATTATGGGGAAACCCGTCGCCACCTTTTACCCGCCGGAAGATATCCACGCGGGCAAACCAGACTACGAATTACAGATCGCCAAAACCGTTGGTCGCTTTGAAGATGAAAGTCGGCGCGTCCGGCGTGACGGTTCGCAATTTTGGGCTCATACCGTCGTCACCGCCTTGCACGACACCCACGGCCAGTTACGCGGATTTGCCAAAGTCACCCGCGATATCACCGAGCGCAAACACGCAGAAGCCGCATTACACAAAGCCTACGACGAATTGGAACACCGGGTAGAAGAACGCACTGCCGAGTTGCTCGAAGCCAACCGCCTCTTGCGCCACGAAGTCATTGAACGGAAACAGGCTGAAGCCGGATTACGCCAATCCGAAGCGCAATTGCGCCAACAAACCCAACAACTGCAACGAACGCTGCAACGCTTGCAAGAAACGCAAGCCAAATTGGTGCAATCAGAAAAAATGTCGAGTCTGGGGCAATTGGTCGCAGGGGTGGCCCACGAAATTAATAATCCCATCAACTTTATTTCCGGTAACATCCTCTACGCCAGTGAGTATGTGCAAGATCTATTGACAATGCTGGCCCATTATGAGATGGCGCTGCCCCAACCGCCCCCCGCGATCGCGGCAGCATTAGCCCAATATGACATCCCCTTTATCCAGGCTGATCTGCCCAAATTACTCAACTCGATGAAAATTGGGACCGATCGCATTCGGCAAATTGTGCTATCTTTACGCAATTTTTCCCGGTTGGATGAAGCCGAGAAAAAACCAGTGGATATTCATGACGGGTTAGAAAATACCCTGATGATTTTGCAACATCGCCTCAAGTCGCAACCTGGGTTAGGCGAGATCAACATTCATAAAACCTATGCCAACTTGCCCTTAGTGGATTGCTATGCGGGGCAGCTTAATCAGGTATTTATGAATATTTTGAGTAACGCGATCGACGCCTTAGAAGAAAAAGCCGAACAGCTTTATAGCCTGACAGGCAATGAAGACAATCCCCAACTCAAACCACCAACCAGCGGCGATCGCGCCTTTCAACCCACCATTACCATCCACACCGAACAAGTCGATTCTCATTGGATTGCGATTCGCATCACAGATAACGGCCTTGGCATTCCGGAGCGCGTCAAACAACGGTTGTACGATCCGTTTTTCACCACCAAACCTGTTGGCAAGGGCACCGGGCTGGGCTTGTCGATCAGTTATCAAATCGTGGTCGAACAGCACGGCGGCCAACTCAAGTGTCAGTCCCGGCCCAACCAGGGCACGGAGTTTACGATCGAAATTCCCATCCATACCACCGCCCCAACCTCGGCCCAACCCCAATCGTTACCGTCCGCCTAGCCGCCCTTCCCGCGCTGTGGTCATGACCGATCGCCCCTTTCCGCGATCGCCGTTTTATTCGCGTGAATCATGCTCCCTGCACCCCAGGCCCACCCCTCCCTGGTTCCTTCAATAGCTATTTAGCCGCCGCGTCGGTTTTGGCGATCGCCGGAATATTCCATAACCCCCAACTGGGCAAACCCGTGTATTCCAACCCCGTCAGCGTATTCCGGGCGGCCATCAACGCGCGATCGTTAACCAAGAAAATCACTGGCAAATTCTCCTGCACCACTTGTTGATACTCCGCATAGATCGCCTTGCGCTTCGTCTCGTCTAATTCCCGCGCGCCCGCCACCATCAGGCGATCAATCTCCTGCTCAAACGGGTAGGGTTGCCACCCTTGAATCGGTTGCTGGCCCGGTTGTTGCTTCAAATTAAAAGAATGGGACGCGCCACTACTCAGCCACAGATTGGCCGAACCGTGGGGGTCAATGCCACCCGTAAAACCAATCAAGTGGGCATCCCAATCTCGCGTTGTCGAAGTTTTTTCGACCAACACATTAAAACTCAGCGGGGTGAAATCAACCTGAATACCAATTTTGCTGAGATCAGATTTGATCTGCGCCCCGATCGCCTCGCGGACTTTGTTACCTGAGTTGGTCAACAGAGTAAACCGCACTCGATTGCCCTTCCCATCCAGCAATTGGCCCTGGGCATTAGTCTGAAATCCCGCACTTCGCAACAAGGCTCTGGCTTTGTCCAGGTTGTATTCATAGGTTTTGAGGCCATCCTCTGGTTTCAGAATGTAGGGACTTTGCACCGAAATCGGCGAGTTAAGCACAATCCCCAACCCCCGGAAAATATTGGTGTTGAGCTTGTCTCGGTCAATCGCATGGGCGATCGCCTGCCGAAACGCCAGATTACTGAACCAACTCAACTTCACCGGATCCACAAAGGGCTTACCCGTTTTATCTGTAGCCCGATTCAAATTAAACGTGAGGTAAAGCACCCCCGACCAGGGGCCACCATTGTAAATCTGAAAATTACCCCGCTGTTCTTCCTGTTTCAGCAGCGAATAATACTCCGGGCGGAGCGGTCGCGCATCCCCCATCACATCCAACTCCCCCGACCGAAAGCGGATCAATTGCGTGTCGGTATTTTCAATAAACTGCCAAACAATTCGCTCGATATAAGGCAAAGCATTGCCCGCCCCATCCTTGCGCCAATAGTTGGGGTTGCGCCGAAAGACCAGCCGTTGCCCCGGTGTATAGCTTTCCAGCCGATAGGGGCCATTCACCACAATCTCTTGGGGCGGCGTATCCGTATTCCAGGTGGAAATAAACTTGAGGTTGCCATCCGACCCTTTCGTTTTCAAAGCCGCTTCCAGCTTGTGCTTCGGCATGATCACCACCCCATCGGGGCCAGCCGTCGCCCGCAAAAACGGGGCAAACGGTTCCGGCAGGAGAAACTCCACCTGGCGATCGCTCACTTTGCGCACCGAAGGAAACACCCCATTCGGAAACCGCTCATTGGGGCCAATCCGCAGCGCATCCTTGGCATCCGTTGGAATCTCGGGATTAAAAATTACATCCCGGTAAGTAAACACCACATCATCCGCCGTTAGCGGAACCCCATCCGACCAGCGCAAGCCCTCCCGCAGGGTGAACACCACCCGTTTTTTGTCCTCAGAGATCTGCCAACTCTCCGCCAGCGCCGGTTCTACCTCCCCGGTGACACCGTTCTCGCGGGTCAGCCCTTCATAGGCAAACAAAAAGATATTGGGAAAAGTTTGATTGTTGGCGTAATTAAACGTTTTGGGGTCAGATAACGTCGCCAGCACCAATTGGGAACCCTGGGCTTCGTCCCGTCGCAACTCGCGCACCTGGCACCCGGCGATCGCGATTACCCACACCCCCAGCACCACCCACACCAGCGATCGCCGCCAAGCTCCAAGCGATCGCCACACGAACCAGCCCTTCTGGCAACCTAGAGAAAAAAATCGGCGCGATCGCTGCATGGTCAAAGCCAATTATTCCTTTGAGGTAAAACAATAGCCTAGCACCAAGCGCCCCGCAACCTGGGCGATCGCTTAGTTCTGGGATTCTCCAGTGGCATTAGGGGCGGGTTGCCCCGGCGTTGTTCCCTCCGTGCCACCCCCTGGAAACACCGGACTCGGTGTGGCCAAACCATTATCTGGAGCCGGAGTCGAAGTCCCAAAGGGATCAAAGGGATTGAACGTTGGCGTATCCGTCGGAAATGGGGTCGTCCCCGGTGCTTGCGGCGTTGCCCCCGGAGTCGGCGACGCTTTGCCCGGAACCGTCGCCAGCGCCACCCGACTGCCCCCCACCGATCGCATCAAATCCAACACCTGCACCACATCGTTGTAAAACGCACTGGGTGAAGCATTCAGCACCAAAATACCATTGGGATTTTGGGCAATATAGTTTTGAAACAGTTGGGCAAGTTGCCCCCGGTCAACAGGCGTTTGGTCAATAAATGTCTGCCCCGATGGCCCAATCGTCACCATCATCATTTCGCGAAAGCGATTATCCCCCAAGCCCACACCGGGCAGAGCTGACCCCGTTGAAGCTCTGGGCAAATCAACCTTAATGGCCTGTTGGCGCGTAAATTGCAAAGCCGCCAGGATAAAAAAGGTCAAGATACAAAAAATGACATCAATTAACGGAATGATTTGAATTTGGACTTCTTCGGACGGTGCATCAGCGTGGATTTTCATAACAGCCAGTGGAGAAAGACTTCGTTCAGCGGCAACGCAATGGGTAAGGCCCCAAAGCATGACTTAAGTCGGTGAATGAATGCAGAAATTGACCCTAAATGAACGGCACAACGGGGGGAAAAGTTTAGCCCGAACCAGCCCTAAGAGGGATCAACCTTGGCCGTGGAGTCCGGCGGGGGCTCCGGTGTTGGCGCAGGCACCACCAACGACTCCTGACTGACCAATCCCTCACCTGGTTTCTCCCCCACTGGCCCAATGCTCCCTTCGCCCTGGGCAAGCCGCTGGCGATACATCAACTCCAGTTCATTCCCGGCTTTGCGGAAAATTTTGACCTGATTGAAGAGAAAAGATTGAAACAGGCGATAAAACACCAGGGCAAAAATTGCGACCACCAGCCCCGCAGCCGTGCTGATCAAGGCTTCCCCGATCCCGGTTGTCACCCCGGCAGTCGATTCGCCACCAATATCCCCAATGCGAATATTACGGAGCGAAATAATTAGACCAATGACCGTCCCCAGCAAACCCAACAACGGAGCCAGGGCAATCACGGCTTCCAGCACCTTGTCGCCCCGCCGCATCCCCGCCAATTCTTCATCTGCCGAAGTTTCCAACGCTAGCCGAAACAATTCGGGGTCTGTTTCGTTCAGTTGCAAGGGGCTGTAGAGAAAGCGCCCAATGGGCTGGTCATAGGCTGTCCGGGCGACCTCAGCCGCTGTCACCCAGTCATTCCGGCGGGCGGAATCGAGCACACGGTTGACCGTTTCCCGCTCTTTGGTCAACACTCCAAACCAAAACCACGATCGCTCAAAAATGGCGGTCAAGGCCAGGATAGAGAGCAGCAGCAGGGGAACCATCGTTGGCCCACCTTTTTGAAACAATTCTGCAACGTTCACGACTTGCTCCAGAGTCCATACATCAAAAGCACTTCAATTTTAGAGACTTCGTGCGCGTTTCCAACCGAGCTGACAAAAATCCCCCCACAGTGGCGGTGAATTTGGGGTGCAGCCAAGGCTGACTGGGCACGGACGGGACGGTCACTTGGTCGGGGGTGGGGGCGACGCAGGAGGCGCGGGCAGATTAGATGAGGTTGAGGCGGTGGTATGCAGGGCTGACTCTCGATCCGCAAGGATGCGATCGCCATTCAGATTGGCAATGAGCAGGTTATCCGTTTCGGCCTGGAGGGTTTGACGGGGCACCCCAATATGGATGTTGCGCTCAATCAACACGCGATGGAGCCGCCGCCGAAATTCCCGCCCCACCGCCCACTGTTGCAACGGTTTGGTTTTAATCCACACCCGGATCAAAATGCCCGTATGGGATAAATCATCCACCCCCAACACTTCTGGGGGTTCAATGATGCGATCGCTCCATGCCCCATCGGTATACAACTGCTGCCCCACAAAATGAATCACTTCCAACACGCGATCGACATCAGCCCCATAGTCAATCTCAATGTCAAAATTCACCCGTGACCACGTTCGGGTCAGGTTTTCGACCTTGCTAATGGTGCTGTTGGGAATTGTGATTAACCGCCCTTCCGCATCCCGCAATTGCGTAATCCGGAGGTTCATGTTTTCCACCAAGCCACTGGCCCCGTCGATCGCGACCACATCCCCAATGCCGTACTGGTCTTCCCACAAAATCAAACAACCATTGATCAAGTCTTTCAGCAAATTTTGAAAGGCTAGAGAAATCCCAAAGGCAATAATCGCCCCACCGGCCAACACCGACCCAATGGGCACCCCCACCGCTTGCAAGGCCACACCCACCCCAAAACAACTGAGGACAAAGGTTTTCAGGCCCCGCAAGGCTTTGATAGTGGTTGAAATCCGGAGGGTTTTGCGCTGGGCATCTTCAATTTCAAACAAGGGAAACCGCGAAAATTGGTCATCTTCCCAAATGCGGGCGGCGCGATCGATCAACACATCACCGATCCAATTCATCCACCCCACAACAAACCAGACCATCAGCAGAAAAATAGGCACTTCCAGCAAATTGACCCCAATCTGCCGAGTGGAAGGAAACTGCTGAAAGATAAACGCAACGCCCACAAGCCACACCATGATTTGGCCCCAGCCCACCAACCAGCGACATGCAGCCAAAATGCGGCGGCGACGGGTCAAGGTAAATTGGCTGCGGAGGGCACGGAGGACATGCCGTTGCTGAAACACCGTGGTGCGGCTGGTGGCCTCGTCTGGTAGAGAGGCTTGGGCCAGTTGGGCCTGGGCGACGGCGGTGGCTGCTGCATCGGTTGTGGCGGAGGCCAGGGCGAGATCGCCGGGGGCCGGGGGGGAAGGCTCTTGAGGCTCCGGTATGGCCTCTTGCACTTGTTGGGTTTGGCGGTGTTTCAGGGTTTGATCCTGTTTCGCGAGCAACCGCTGGCTCCCAAACAAAAACAGACTGCTAACCACCGTCGCCGCCGCGATCGCCCCGGCCAGAGTCAGCTTTTTCTCAAACCGCTCCGGAGCCCGCTCAGCCAGATCTTTCGAGAGTTTGGTTTGCAACGTGGTTTGCCATTGCTCCGCCAGTTCCGCCACCGAAACCCCATAGTAGTTGGCATCCTTAGCCGAAACCGTCACCAACTCCAGCGGATTCGAGCGATACGCATCCGTTGCCACAATCACCGTTTGTTCACCCCTTTGGGCCACTTTCGTCTGAAAACTCTCCGGGTCAAAGGTTGTGGCATACCCTCGCTCTTCCCGTACGGATTCTGGTTGTTCTTCCGCAATGACCCGCTTCAGGTTGGCTGCGATCGCCTCTGCCCGTTCTTCCACAGGAACCTGATTCCCAGGATTTTTGCGATCGCGCACCGTCGGGGCCACCACCTTGAACAGCGTGTCCCCGTTCAGGCTCACAGGGGCCACTTCAATCTCGCCATACCGTTCCACATTCGTCGGTTTGGCATTGTCCAGGGCTGATGTTGGTGAGGGCAGCGAAATCTGAGCCAGGGTCGGTTCCACGGCCACCCCCGCCGAATGCCCCCAGCCGACCCCCACCAGCGTCGCGATCGCCAGGGCCAGCACCAGGCCCCAGCGGCGAACCCACCGCGATCGCAGAATTCCCCATTGCCGTTGAGCAAACCCGTTGGTTGGGATCATACCTTTCACCTCACAGTCAGAGCAGCAGTCTTGAGATGCCTCGCCCACCGTAACCCAAAACCCAGCGATCGTTGCAATCCATTGGGGGAATGAAATCAGTGCCCCCAGAAGAGTAAAACTTTGTAATCAAAATTCGGGAACTATTTGCCCCGGCTGATCGTCACCGTGCCGCCCCAGCCAGCCTAACCCAGCATAGACAGCCCCCAGCGCATGGTTAGGACACACTTCAATCACCAGATCGGCCTGGGCCAACAGCGGCGGAATAAACAACGCTGGATGGAGAGCTTGCCAAAAATAATCCACAAACGCGTCGATTTGCTCATCGGTCATGCCCGGTTTGCCCCTCGCCTGCATTTCCCGTTCCGCCTGTTTGCGCCATTCTTTGCTGAGGCGATAATCCGTCACATGCAAAATCCACAGAGCATCGAGCCGTTCCCACAAAGGTAAATAAGCGTGGAGCCGCTGGTTCATGGCCACGGCAAAAGCACGATCGCCCTCGGTGACAATCGGCGGTGGCGGCTGGTCAAAGGTCTGGGGGGGCACCGGGCAGACACCAACAAACCATCCTTCAAACAACACGATATCAATATCCGCCACCCAGTCAGCCGTTGTGCGATCGCCCTGGCCCTGGTGCAAGGACTTGTCAAACCGTGGAATGGCGATCGCATGGCCTGGTTGGGGGTGGCGCAGTTGATCCAGCACTTGAACGCCCAACGCCACATCATGGGTACCCGGTGGCCCCCGCCAAATCAAGCGTGGTTCCTGGGTTTGTAAGACCTGGCGATCGCCATAGGTCTTATACAAATCATCCAGAGACAAACTCAGGGTCGAATAGCCCCGATGGCGTAGCAGCAACGTCAAAATTTCGCCCAGCGTGGTTTTGCCCGTGCCCTGCCCCCCCAAAAGGCCTTGCACAATCGGGCGTTGCACCGTTTGCCGCAACTGCACCAGGCGCTCGGCCAGGGGCAACCAAACCGACCACAACGGCCCCAGAAACTCCGCCGGATGCCCCAATCGGCGATCGCACCAGGCCACAAAATCGGGATAAACCTGCTGCAACCACTGCGCCCGCGCGGCCAGTCTTCCCGGCCCCTGCGCTGGCACATCCCCCCAGGCCAATGCCCGTCGCCTCTCGCCCCCGTCCTCGGCCCAAAGGAGTTGCCATTGTGCGTCAGTTAACGGTGTCCCCGCTGCGATCGCCAGTAAGATGGGCTGAACCAAGCCCGAATTGTTTGCCAATCGTTTTATGCTGAATGAAGTAGACGTGCCTATAATGTAGTGCTTCATTGTCAGGATGCAAGCCACCCTTGACCGGGCTGAACCGCATTGAACCCCGGCCTTGCTCCCATCCAGCCCCATCATCGTTGTTCTCTGCTTTCTCTTGTATGAATTCTGACACCTCTCCCCCCGCTTCTGCGCTCGATCCAGATCTGGCAGATATTCTCCAACCCCTGGAAGAAGACCCAGCCGCCGAGGCCCCAGCCAGCGACGCGCAGCCCCCAGAGGCAACGCCCAGTGAGGCCCCTAGCCAATCCGCCGAAACCGCAGCAACCAGTGAGCTAGAGCCAGATCAACAGGTACGCCTCAAGAGCGAAGGCGGCAAAGTGCTTTTGCTGGTCCCTGTGAACAATGACCAGGAGAAAGACAACCCGGCGAGTGCACTCACCTGGCACGAAATTGCCCAACAACTGCGCCAACGGCTCCAGTCAGGGGAACGGTTCTGGCAACCAGAAACCACCGTCCACCTCATTGCCCGCGATCGCCTGCTGGATGGGCGGCAACTCCAAGAAATTAGTGATGCCCTTGCCGAAAATCAACTCCGCCTCAAGCGGGTCTACACCAGTCGTCGCCAAACTGCCGTCGCAGCCGCCACAGCGGGCTACTCCGTCGAACAGCAAGCCTCCATTGCCCACCTGCTTCAACCCAGCACCGAAGCCCCCCAAGCCCTGGCCGAACCTCTCTATCTCCAAACCACCTTGCGCTCTGGGGCCGATGTCAAACATAACGGCAGTGTCATCATTCTAGGCGATCTTAATCCGGGGAGTTCAGTGGTGGCTGATGGCGATATCCTGGTTTGGGGACGGTTGCGAGGGCTGGCCCATGCCGGGGCCAAAGGCAACGGACGCTGCTTGATCATGGCCTTGCAGATGGAACCCACCCAACTGCGCATTGCAGATTTTGTGGCCCGTCCGCCCGAAAATCCCCCCGCTGAATACTACCCCGAAGTGGCCTATGTCACCGCGCAGGGAATGATTCGCATTGCTCGCGCCATGGACTTTTACCGGAGCCAAGCCATCGGCGACAAATAGCCTGGGCGATCGCGCCAACTCCGCCAATTTTCCCGGAATCAGTGAGCCGTGACCGATTTTAAGGTATAAGATAGGCAGCTTTCCTCTGGCACAGGATTGCCCAGGGTTCTCCCCTATCGACTGCTCCGCTATCTACTGTTTAACAATCAGCGTCGTTTAGTAAACACTTCCTCACTACATGAGTCGCGTTATTGTCGTCACTTCAGGCAAGGGAGGGGTGGGCAAAACCACCACTACTGCAAACTTAGGCATGGCACTGGCGAAACGGGGTCGCAAAGTCATCGTCGTCGATGCGGATTTTGGGCTACGCAATCTCGATTTGCTGCTGGGTCTCGAAAATCGGGTCGTGTACACAGCCGTTGATGTCTTGGCTGGCCAATGTCGCTTAGAACAAGCCATCGTCAAAGACAAACGTCATCCCAATTTAATGTTGTTGCCTGCGGCCCAAAACCGCACCAAGGATGCCGTCCGCCCCGACCAAATGCGCCAACTGGTGAATGCCTTAAGCAAAGCCTTCCACTACGTTTTGGTCGATAGTCCCGCCGGGATTGAAATGGGCTTCCAAAACGCGATCGCCGCCGCCCAAGAAGCCCTCATCGTCACCACCCCCGAAATTGCAGCCGTCCGGGATGCTGATCGCGTCATCGGCTTACTCGAAGCCAACAACATCAAAAAAGCCCGCCTCATCGTCAATCGGTTGCGGCCTGCAATGGTGCAAGCCAACGACATGATGAGCGTTGAAGATGTGCAAGAAATTTTGGCCGTGCCGCTCATTGGCATCGTCCCCGACGACGAACACGTCATCATGTCCACCAACAAGGGCGAACCCCTCGTTCTTGCAGAAACCCCAACTCTGGCAGGCACCGCCTTTGACAACATCGCCCGCCGCCTGGAAGGTGAAACTGTTGACTTTTTAGATCTCACCGTGCCCAAAGACAACCTCTTAGCAAAACTTCGCAAAATGTTTTCAACTAAATTGTTTTAAGTTTGGTTTAGGTTTTGTCCATTGTTTTGGCTACTTTGCTTTAAAGTAAAACGTGCTTATTGATAACTGGTTGGCAACATCGCCCTCGCCGTGAGAGAGCGGTATCAGTTGTTTTTTCGCGCTCCCTCTACCCCCACCTGTTTCATGTTATTTGAATTGCTAGAACGGCTTTTCCATCGCTCAACCAACAGTCGCCACGATGTCAAAAATCGGCTCCGGTTAGTCCTCGCCCACGATCGCGCTGACTTGCCCCCCCACCTGGTTGAATCGATGCGCAAAGAAATCCTAGAAGTCGTTTCGCGCTATGTCGAACTGGACACCGAGGCGATGGAGTTTGCCTTAGAAAGTAACAACCGCACCACCGCCCTGATTGCCAACTTACCCATCCGCCGCATCCACACTACCGATATTGACCGCCCCGATGACGTCGCCATCAATATCCCCGAACTAGATTTAAGTGAAGTGAGCGAAGCCCTGCAACAGTTGGCCGCCGAAGCCAATGCAGCCCCCACCTCTGCGGCGGAAGAACCTGCGATCGCGCCAGCCCCAGCCAGCCCAACCACACCCAGCCCAACTGAACCCGCCGCACCCACCGCTGAACCCACTGCACCCACGGCTGAACCTACTGCACCCGCGCCGCCCACCGAGTCCGCCAATGGCGCAGATAGCTCTAAGACTGAATCGATTTCCTAGCCAATGATTACGGGTACCACACAGATTTTAGGGGTGATTGGTGATCCCATCGCCCATTCTCTCTCGCCAGTCATGCATAATGCGGCGATCGCCCATCTGGGCGTCGATTATGTCTATCTCCCCTTTGCCATCACCAGCGCTAACCTGGCAACCGCGATCGCGGGCTTCGAGGCGATCGGTGTTCGGGGGTTCAGCATCACCATTCCCCACAAACAGGCCATCATCCCCCTGTTGCAAACCATTACTCCCCAGGCCGAGGCGATCGGAGCCGTTAACACGGTTTGGCACAGTGACCAGGGTTGGCAAGGCACAAACACCGATGTGGCAGGCTTTGTGGCCCCTCTCCACGGGCTCGATCGCCCCTGGCCCCAAACCGAAGCCTTGATCTTAGGCAATGGAGGAGCCGCCAGAGCAGTTGTGGCGGGTTGCGCCCAGTTGGGTTTTGGCACCATTCGGGTTGTTGGCCGCGATCGCGCCAAACTCCAAGCCTTGCAACAAAGTTGGCTCGCGGCCACCCCGCCCGTCCCGATTCATATCCATCTGTGGGATGAATTACCCACCCTCCTGGCCACGGCTGGCCTGGTCGTGAACACCACCCCCCTGGGAATGCATCCCCACCCGGAGCAGTGCCCCATCGCCCCCCAAGACTGGGCTAACTGGAATCCTGCGGCGATCGCCTACGACCTGATTTATGTGCCAAAACCAACCCAGTTCCTGCGAGCCGCAGCAGAGCGAGGTTCCCTCGCCATCGACGGGTTGGAAATGTTGGTGCAACAAGGTGCCGCCGCCCTGGAAATTTGGTTACAACAACCAGCCCCCGTCGAAGTCATGCGGCGATCGCTCCTCCAACAGTTAGGGCTAGACTCCAGTCCCCCTTAGCGATCGCGATCCAGGTTTTACACCATCACCACCCTCTTGGCCAGGTCAATCGCTGGCACCTGTCGCCAGGCTCCTTTCACCCTGGCCCGATGCCGGTAACGGATGGATTAAAAAGGCATAATCCTGCACAATCTGATTCTTCAGCAAATGCTCTTGAATAATCCGTTCAATCACCGGGGGCGTTGCACTGTGATACCAAACCCCATCGGGATACACCACTAAAATCGGCCCCTGGTGGCACACCCGCAAACAGTTTGCTTTGGTGCGGAAAATAACGGGCGATCGCGCTGCTGTCGGCTGATCCAATTTCAACTCTTTCAACCGCTGTTTAAGATAATCCCAGGCTGCTAATCCATCGGCCTGACTACAACATTTCGGCTTCGTTTGATCGGCACAAATCAATACATGGCGCTCGATTTGCGGCAAGCTTAATGCCTTCACACAAGCCATCAACGATGCCGATGGAGACATTTCTGGCGGAGTAGACGCTTCCAATTCATCAGACATAGGGCGATCGCACAACCAACTTTCTAGCGTTGAACACAACCATTCAATCAGACGATTGAACCTGCAAAACCAAAAAAAGGATATCTGCTTTTAGGTGCAGATATCCCAATCTTAAGCAGCCAAATTCAGCGATCGCAACACCGTCATCGCGTTGCGCGATCGCTTATGGCTTAATCTTCAAACTCGTCCTCATCGCCTCCATCATCGTCCTCCTCCTCCTCAGACGTGCCGCCGATCAACTCAACGCCATCATCATCCAAAATAGGCGACGAATCACTGGTCATCCCATAGCTACCAAAACCATAGGTCGGATGGTCATCAATACTATCCAAACCATAAGTCCGAGCGGTGCGATCGTCCAGAACCACATCCTTCAGATCCGAATCATCATCAAAGACGCTCATCGCATCATAGGACAGATCAATATCAGGGCTACCCACTTCTTCGTAAGCATTGAACCCAGTCCCCGCCGGAATCAAACGCCCAATGATGACGTTCTCTTTCAAGCCGCGCAACCAGTCCGATTTGCCTTCGATCGCCGCTTCCGTCAGCACCCGCGTCGTTTCTTGGAAACTGGCCGCCGAAATGAAGCTATCCGTATTCAACGATGCCTTCGTAATCCCCAGCAGCACAGGCGTATACTCCGCCGGAGCACCACCCGTAATCGACATGGCCTCATTGACCTGCTCCACCTGGTAAAGCTCGACCAATTCACCGGGCAACATCGTCGTGTCACCACCATCGTCGATCCGGGCCTTCGAGGTCATCTGCCGCACCACTACTTCAATGTGCTTGTCCGAAATATCAATCCCTTGAGATTGATAAACCGATTGCACTTCGTTCACCAAGAACGATTGCACTTCCTGCAAACTGACTAGCGAAGCCGCATGAACCCCCGCCGATTCACGGTTCGCCCGGAACAAAACTTCCAACAGCTCATGGGGATTTGCTGGCCCATCGGTCAACCGTTCCCCAGCATTCACCTGTTGCCCATCAGAAATAATGACGTTTTGCCCAGGATTAATTTGGTACTCTCGCAAGTTACCGTCCGCTTCAACGACCTTCACCTCAACGGAATCGTCTTCGCCATAAACCACCTGGGCCGTGCCAGGGCGTTCAACCAAAACACAGGCTTCCCGTGGCTTACGGGCTTCCAGCAATTCCTCAATTCTCGGTAGACCCTGAATGATGTCCCCGGTCTTTGTCCGTTCAAAGACGAGCAACACCAGGTGATCACCCCGTTGCACCAGGTCGCCATCATCAATGTGCAACACCGCACCGGGCGACACACGATAAGGCCGTGCCAACCGCAACGTGACATCTGCATCGCCGACCTGAACAACCTGCCCAGACTCATCCAGCACCAGGTCTTCCGCGATCGCCGACCCAGCAACCACCAAGTCACCCACTTTCACAGTGGGCTTCTTCCCAGCCGTCGGCACCGTCACCAAGTCCGCACTCCGAACCACCAAAATCCGACGAACAGCTTCCGCCCCTTCGCGAATCCCTCGCACTTCCCCAGTTTCCTTACACTGGATTTCAGTCCGAGCGACAACTGCCCCCGGCGTAATTTGGTCGCCATCGCTCACCAACAAGCGAGTCAATGTGCTGCCCTGGGTTTGGTCAGCAGCAATATCCCGCCGAATTACCAAGGATTCCAAAATCACCATCTGCAAGCGCAAGGATTCTGGATCATTTTCATCAGGCACCAATTCAATATCGGCAGCCAATTGGGGAGCATCTTGATCAATTTCCAACACCAGTTGGATCTTGAGCAGTTCCAGCCCCTCAACTGATTTGACCCGTTCCCCATCCTTGTAAGGTAGGCGTTGTACCGCTCTCAAGCGAATTGCACGACCAGTCTCACTGCTCGACTCTTGACTCGGCACCGATGGCTCATCCGGCACGGGAAACTCGATCACTTCCCGCAACAAAATCGCTGGCCCCTCTGGGGTTTCCACGTATTCTGCATACTTCAGGTCTTCGACCATCAGCCCCGGCATCACCAGTTGTCCCGGATTCACCAACACCGCTTCGCGCGTGATGATGTCATTCGGATCATCGATCATGTGTAAGTCACCAGGCTTGATGACGATTTCGCGCAGAATGTCGTTCTTCTGCGTGACTTCGACAATCCCCCCGCTCTGACAGAAGATATCTTTAACAACTTCTGTTCCCGCTTCAACGTACTGCCCATCCTCGACCAGCAACAGCGAGATATCTTTGTTGACTTCGTGGGCTTCCTCCGGAATCCACAGCAGGGTGCCCCCCTTCACCACTTCATACCCTTGCTTGGCTTTGCCGCGCTTGGCAACTTCAACCCCAGAGTATTTAATGATGCCACCTGTATTGGTGTGGTAGCTGTCATCCAACAGCTCGGCCACAACCTGATTGTTCGTCACTTTGGTATTGGGGGTAGCTTTCAGTGAGAACAGTTGGTTGTTGGTGGTTTCAATTAAATAATGATCCCGCCCTTGATAGCTCTCAACCCGCACGCGCGCCTGATCGAGCAAGACGGAGGCCGTAATGATCTCAACTTCACGGGCTCCCTTGCTCCCTTCAACCTCCTGGGGCAAGCGCACAATCCCGCCATGCTCAGTGACGAGTTTGGTCTCAGCAATGACACCACCCGCCGTAATACTGTCCCCGTTTTTGACCACGGGCTCGGCCCCTGGTGGCAGGTTGTAGACCTCACCGGAGAGCACCCAAAGCAAACCACCCCGCTGGGCAATGCGGGTTGTGTTTCCTTGACGGTCTTTTTTCTCTTCCGGTACCAGGTCGGCAAAGCGAACTTCTCCGGCAATGTCAGAAGCCACGTCCTTGGTGGCTTTTTCGGTCGTCTTCCGCGATCGCCCAGTCAAGGGAACTTCCGCCAAGATTTGGCCTTGCTTCACTTTTTCCCCGTCTCGCACCAAGAGCGTCGCCCCCTGGGCCACGGTAAAGATTTGTTGTTGGCCGTTGTCGCCTTCGAGGGTGAGTTTCGAGTTAGCATCCACAGAGTCTACGACAAAGGCATCTTCCCCGTGGCGAGTCCGGAATGGTCTGACCCGCAGGCGCTTCGGCAACCGGAGAACGCCGCTAAAGTTCGCCCGTTCTTGCCGCGCCATTTCACCCGTAAATACCCCACCCGTGTGGAACGTCCGCATGGTGAGCTGGGTACCGGGTTCCCCAATCGACTGCGCCGCAATAATACCAACGGCTTCCCCAATATCCACCGTTTTGGCATGAGCTAGGCTCCAGCCATAACAATGCTGACAAACGGAGCGCGTTGCTTCGCAGGTCAAGGGCGATCGCACAATCAAGTCATCAATACCAGCCTTCGCAATCTCTTCCGCCAGTTCATCAGAAATAGGCTGGTTCTTAGCCACAATGACTTCCCCAGTTTCGGGGTGCACCACATCAACACCCGGCACCCGGCCTAACAGGCGATTTTTCAGTGGAATGAGCACGCGATCGCCATCCCGCATACTCGTCAGCGGAATCCCCCGCGTCGTCCCACAATCGACCTCACGGATAATCACATCCTGCGACACATCCACCAATCGCCGCGTAAGATAGCCTGAGTCAGCCGTCCGCAACGCCGTATCAACCAAGCCTTTCCGCGCCCCGTATGACGAAATAATATATTCCGTCACCGTCAAGCCCTCACGGAAATTCGTCTTAATCGGCAAGTCAATAATTTCACCCTGCGGATTCGCCATCAACCCCCGCATCCCAACTAACTGCCGCACCTGCGAGATATTCCCTCGGGCTCCAGAAAAGGCCATCATATAGACCGAATTCAGCGGGCTGTTATTTTCAAAGTTACGAACAACCTCATCTTTCAGCTCTTCGTTCGTACCATTCCAGGTATCAATTACTTTTTGGAACCGCTCAACTTCCGTAATTTCGCCACGAATATAGCGTTCCTCAGTCTCCCGGATAGTCTCCTCTGCCGCCTCTAGCAAATTCCGCTTTGTTTCCGGCACTTGCAAGTCGTCCACACTAATGGAAACCCCTGCCCTCGTCGCAAAGCGAAAGCCCAAATCCTTCAGTTTGTCAGCCAGTTGAGCCGTACGCGCCGTTCCATAGTTCGTGAACGACCAAGCAATCATCCTAGTGAGTTGCTTTTTATTAATAACCTGGTTCCGAAAATTGGGTTGGTTGTTACGCTCTGCCATGTTGCTAACCGCCTCTGCCATGAACTAAATACTGCTTCCCTGCCCACGTGCTCGACTTTGAATCAGTCTCCCAATTCAAAGCCAAACACCTCATTTCAAATTTCTCAACCAGCCAACACATCCTGAATGGTCTTGTTGTAGATAATGCGACCTGGCGTCGTCCGAATATACTGTGAAATCAGATTTCCTTCAGCGTCACGACGCTCACGCCGGAACTTGTAAACCCGCGTGACAACTCCATCTGTACTTGTTTCCTCTTCAATCACGTCGTTGTCAGACGCATCCATCGGGTCAATACCGCCATCAAACCGCACCCAAACATAGGCATGAAGATCAACCAATTGCTGCTCGTAAGCCATAATGGCATCTTCTAAGCTGGCGTAATATTGACCAGCCCCCTTCTCCGCATCCGGGTTCTCAGCCGTTAGATAGTAACAGCCCAAAACCATGTCTTGGCTAGGCGTGATGATCGGTCGGCCCGTTGCAGGCGACAAAATATTGTTAGAAGCAAGCATCAGCAACCGAGCCTCCGCCTGCGCCTCCAGCGACAGAGGCACATGCACCGCCATTTGGTCGCCGTCAAAATCCGCGTTAAACGCCGGACACACCAAAGGATGCAATTGGATAGCACGCCCTTCAACCAAGATAGGTTCAAAGGCTTGAATCCCCAAACGGTGCAAGGTTGGGGCACGGTTCAGCATCACCGGGTGCCCTTCAATCACTTCTTCTAAAACGTCCCAAACAATCGGGTCATTCCGTTGAATCAACTTTTTCGCCGCCTTAATGTTGTTCACCAGTCCTTGGCGAATCAACCGATGAATCACAAACGGCTGGAACAGCTCGATCGCCATCTCTCTGGGCAAACCACATTGATGGATCTTGAGTTTCGGACCAACCACAATAACCGAACGGCCAGAGTAGTCAACCCGCTTCCCAAGCAAGTTTTGTCGGAAACGCCCTTGTTTCCCCTCAATAATGTCAGACAGGGATTTCAGCGGACGGTTATTCGCACCGACCACCGTGCGGCCTCGACGGCCATTGTCGATCAAGGCATCCACCGCTTCTTGCAACATCCGCTTTTCGTTCCGGACGATGATTTCGGGTGCCAAAATCTCTTGGAGCCGCGCCAGACGATTATTCCGGTTAATGACCCGACGATACAGATCATTCAAGTCAGACGTTGCGAACCGGCCCCCATCCAACTGCACCATTGGACGCAAGTCAGGCGGAATCACCGGAATCACCGTCAACACCATCCAATCTGGCTGAGACCCCGTGGCCACAAAATTGTCAATCACCCGGAGCCGTTTGATCAACTTGGCGCGTTTTTGACCCTTTGAGGTCGCAATTTCTTCCCGCAGTTTTTCAGCTTCTTCTTCCAAGTTAATATCTTGCAAGAGCTGCTGTAGCGCCTCTGCCCCAATCCCAACTTCTACACCAGTCAGTTGAGAGTCTTCGCTGTAGAGCTGATCTTCGATCTCAATCCACTGGTCTTCTGTCAGTAACTGTTTATAGCTCAAGTTCTCGGCATTGCCAGGGTTCAGCACCACATAAGCATTGAAGTAAACAATTTGCTCGACATCCCGCAAAGGCATATCCAGCAAAATCGCCATGTAGCTGGGAATCCCTTTGAGGTACCAAACGTGGGCCACTGGCGCAGCTAACTTGATGTAGCCCATACGATGCCGTCGGACACGGGATTCTGTGACTTCTACCCCACAGCGCTCACAGACGATCCCCCGGTGACGCACCCGCTTATATTTGCCACAGTGACATTCCCAATCTTTGGCTGGCCCAAAAATCCGCTCACAGAACAAACCATCCATTTCGGGCTTTAGCGTCCGATAGTTAATGGTTTCGGGTTTTGTCACCTCGCCAACAGCTTGCCCATTCGGTAATGTGCGCTCTCCCCACTGACGAATGCGCTCTGGAGAAGCTAAACCAATCTTCACATAATCAAACCGCTGCTCTAGCTTTGGCATCGTGCGTAGTCCCTTAGTCAGTTGTAGAAGTCAGATCGAAAATCTTTGTTAGCCCGAAAAATGGGATCTGGTTTGGGTTGCAAAGCCAATAGCTAGCGATCGCCCATCAGCTCTACCACTAGCTATTGGTTCCTATTGAGAGTTGTTATTCGTCGCCCTCATCCATTTCATCCCGCGAAATGGATTCATAAGTAGGCCGAGAAGGTGCACGACGAGTACTCACATCTGCCATGAGATCAACCTCACTGTCGCGGCTTGTCCCGTCCTCACGAGTATCGAGCTTATGCACCGCAACATCCAAACAGAGTGACTGCAACTCACGCATCAAGACCTTGAAGGACTCTGGCGTTCCAGGGCGAGGAATCGCTTTCCCCTTCACGATCGCATTTAGCGCCTCATTCCGACCTTGCATATCATCCGACTTCACCGTCAGCAACTCTTGCAAAGTATAAGCAGCACCAAACGCTTCCAAGGCCCACACTTCCATCTCCCCAAAGCGCTGACCACCCTGTTGAGCTTTACCACCCAACGGTTGCTGCGTCACCAACGAGTAGGGGCCAGTCGAACGCGCGTGAATCTTATCATCCACCAAGTGAACCAGCTTCAACATATAGGCAATCCCAACCGTCACCGGACGATCAAACGGATCACCCGTCCGCCCGTCATAGATTTGAATCTTGCCCGGATCAGTAGGATTAAACACCCAGTCAGCCCCACGCTCTTCTCGCGCCTGCTGCAACTTGCCGTGCACCGTTTCCCTAGACTTCTCCTGCCCATGCATTTCATCAAACGGCACAACCTTGAACCGAGCATTCAAGTTTTCGCCAGCCCAGCCCAACAAACACTCGTATACCTGCCCCACATTCATCCGAGAAGGCACACCGAGCGGGTTCAACACAATATCAACGGGCGTACCATCGGGCAAATAGGGCATATCCTCAATCGGCAAAATCCGCGAAATAATCCCCTTGTTGCCGTGACGACCTGCCATCTTGTCGCCCACCTGAATCTTACGTTTCTGGGCTACATAGACCCGGACGACCATATTAGCCCCCGGTGGCAGTTCATCCCCTTGCTCACGGGTAAAGACCCGCACATCAACGACACGGCCTTTTTCGCCGTTCGGCACTCGCAAAGAGTTGTCCCGCACATCTCGGGCTTTCTCCCCGAAAATAGCCCGCAAGAGCTTTTCTTCGGGTGGCTGATCCGATTCCCCTTTAGGAGTTACCTTCCCAACGAGGATATCGCCCTGCTCAACCCAAGCCCCAATGCGAATAATCCCGGTCTCGTCCAATTGGCGCAACGAGTCTTCCGCCACATTCGGAATTTCCCGTGTAATTTCTTCAGGGCCTAGCTTCGTTTGCCGTGCTTCAATCTCGTATTTCTCAACGTGGATTGAAGTGTAAACATCGTCGTAAACCAGTCGCTCACTGATCAAAATCGCGTCTTCGTAGTTGTAGCCTTCCCAAGGCATATACGCCACGATGATGTTTTGACCAAGGGCCAACTCCCCTTCTTGGGTCGCCGAACCATCCGCCAACACCTGCCCCGCCTGCACCTGATCCCCAATAAAGACAATAGGACGCTGGTTTAAGCAAGTATCTTGGTTCGATCGCTGATACTTCTGCAACTGATATTCAATTTCCCGACCATTGTTATCCCGCACTCGGATGTAATCCGCCGACACAAAGGTCACCTCTCCATCCGTCCGGCTCACAATGACCATCCCAGAGTCTCTCGCGGCCTGCGCTTCCAAGCCAGTCCCCACCAGCGGGCGCTCAGGCCGGAGCAAAGGCACAGCCTGCCGTTGCATGTTAGACCCCATCAAGGCCCGGTTCGCGTCATCATGCTCCAAAAAGGGAATCAACGATGTTGCCACCGAAATGATTTGCACTGGTGACACGGCAACATAATCCACTTCCATCGAAGAGGTCGTTGTGAAGTCTTGCCGATACCGCACTGGCACTTGTTCACCTAAAATGCGCCCTTCAGCATCCATCGGGATATCACCCGGAGCGACCCGCAGATCATCCTCTTCGTCCGCAGTCATGTAGGCTGGGGCAACATCTTTGCAGACGCGGCCATTTTCAACTTTATAGAACGGAGTCTCAATGAAACCGTAGGCATTAACACGGGCGTGGGTCGCCAAAGAACCAATCAAACCAGCATTCGGCCCTTCTGGCGTTTCAATAGGGCAAATCCGGCCATAGTGAGAGGGGTGAATATCTCGCACAGCAAAACCAGCCCGTTCCCGCGTCAAACCCCCTGGCCCCAACGCACTCAAACGGCGCTTGTGGGTCAGTTCGGCCAGCGGATTGGTTTGATCCATGAACTGGGACAATTGGGATGACCCAAAAAACTCTTTGATTGCCGCCACTAAGGGTTTGGGGTTCACCAACGATGCCGGCGTTAAAGAATCAGCATCTGAAACAGTCATCCGCTCCCGAATAATTCGTTCCAGACGGTTCAGCCCGACTCTGACCTGGTTTTGCAACAGTTCACCAACCGATCGCACCCGGCGGTTGCCCAAGTGGTCAATATCATCGATTGAACCAATGTCAAATTCCAGGTTAATCAGGTAATCGATCGCCGCCAAAATATCTTGGGGCGTCAGAACGCGAGTCGCCTCTGGGACGTTCAATCGCAATTTACGGTTGAGCTTGTAACGGCCAACCTTACCCAGATCGTACCGCTTGGGATCGAAAAAGCGCGAATCCAGTAGCTGTTGCCCCCCGGACACCGTTGGCGGTTCACCCGGACGCAATTTTCGATACAGTTCCATCAGCGCTTCTTCTTCGCCGTACTGCCCTTCCTTCTCAATCGTTTTCTGGAAGTATTCCGGGTGACGCAACGCATCAAAAATTTCGCCATCAGTCAGACCAAGGGCTTTCAGCAAAACTTGGGCGGAGAGCTTCCGGGTTTTGTCAATTCGCACCCATACCAGGTCATTCTTGTCGGTTTCAAACTTCAGCCATGCGCCCCGGTTAGGAATGAGGCTAGCGTTATAAGTCCGCCGACCGTTTTTGTCGGTTTCCGATTTGTAATAAACGCCGGGACTCCGGACAATTTGGTTAACGATGACTCGCTCTGCCCCGTTGATGATGAAGGTACCGCGATCGGTCATCAGGGGTAGGTCACCGATGAACACCTCTTGCTCTTTGATTTCGCCCGTTTCTTTGTTGATTAGTCGGGTCGGCACATACATTTGTACCGCGTAAGTGCTGTCCCGCCGCTTCGCCTCATCAACATCGTATTTGGGTCGCTTCAACTTAAAGTCTTTCCCAATAAAGTGAAGCTCAAGCTTACCGGTGTAGTCGGTAATCGGAGAAAAGCTATCAAGCTCCTCAATGAGCCCTTCTTCAAGAAACCAACGGAAGCTCTCCCGCTGAATTTCGACCAGGTCTGGAAGAGTAAAAGCGGGTGTGGTGAAGTTAGTCATGCGTCGTCTTCAAAAAAGTTACGCCCAGCGCGAGTGTCGGATTATAAGGGATGGAATCCACCCAGTCAACCACAGAAACATTGAGCAAGCTGGAAAAATTGCCCAATGCCTACGTTTTTATGCCTATAGGGAATAACAACCAGTCGGTATCAGAAACCCAGAAACACAAGAGATTGAATATACAAGTCGCGATCGCCCATATCTTGGTGAATCCATAGTGACCATTGCGGTGTTGCCTGTCAGAGCGTTGGTGTAGCTAGATCCTTGGCCTTTTGGAGCCTTCTATGGCCAACGGAATTCTAAATTGCAGCAGCATTAATCCCATTACATGCTAGACGGCCCCTCATCATTATGACGCAGATAACACAAAACGCGGGAAAAGCTAGCAAATTTTTCTGATTCAGTCAACCGACTTGCTATTTAAAAACTATGAACAACCGATGAATACGGTACAAGTCTGTTGGATAGAAAAGCAAAGAGTCAAAGTTCCATCGCAACAGCCTAGGCCTCAGGTCAACTCAGCCCAGGCAGTTAGTGCGACGCGATCGCGGTTGGCTTACGCCGCAAGGGAGGATGGTAATGACAAACGAAACAGTTGGCAGGCATTTTGGGTCGTCAGTTCCGCCACTTCTTCCAGGGGAAGGTTACGCAAAGTAGCGACACATTCGGCCACATGGCGAACATAGGCAGGTTCGTTCCGTTTGCCTCGCTTGGGTACCGGGGCAAGAAAAGGACAATCGGTTTCAATAAGCAAGCGATCGCGGGGCACTGTTTGCAGAGCCGCCTGAATTTGAGTTGCCTTCTTAAAGGTCACCGTACCGCTAAAGCTAATGTACAGCCCCAGATCCAGAAACCACTGAGTTTCTTCAGGGGTGCCCCCCCAACAGTGCATCACGGCACGGACAGGGCCATTCTCTTGCCAAAACCGCCGCATCAACTCAGCCGTTGCGGGGGCGGCCTCTCGACAATGAATGATGACAGCCAAGTCTAGTTGACGAGCGATCGCCAAGTGAGCCTCAAACGCGTCCAATTGCTGTGCATGGTTGCTAGCCTTAAAAAAATCGAGCCCGGTTTCACCGATCGCAACAACGCGCGAGTCAGATTGTGCCAACTGCAAGATTTTGCCTGCCGTGCTTGGCCCCCACTCGCTCTCCACATCCAACGGGTGGAGACCAATTGCCAGAGAAAGTTCTGGAAACCGATCTGCCAACCGCTGCAAATGCTCGAACTCTGAAGGCTCCACACACGAATGCACCAATCTAACAACACCAGCTTCACGCCAGCGCAAAGCCACCTCATCCAGGTCGCCCTCGAAAGTGTCGAAGTTAATATGGACGTGAGTATCAACTAGGCGCATTCAATCTCCTGCACTAAAACACCTGGTCAGCGATCATTGGGCGAACCCACAATCAGATTCTGCCACAGACCACCAGGAGGGGCGATCGCAAAAACTGGCCAGAACGCGACTAGCGCCGCCCAAGCAATCCGCGTTGCTAGGAAGCTGCCGTTTGAGTGGTTTCTACTTTTTTCAAAGCCTTCATCAACCGAGACTTTTTCCGAGCCCCGTTATTGATGTGCAACACACCCCGCTTGACCGACTTATCAATCTTGCTGTAGGCCAATGACATTTGCTGTTGCGCCGCCTGCAGCCCTTCTGTGCTAGGGTTGGCAGCATATTGGTCGATAGCAGTCAAACTCTTTTTGATCAGGGTTCTGACAGCCGATTTGTAACTTTTGTTCCGAAGCCGATTACGTTCAGCAATTTGTACGCGCTTAATGGCAGACTTGATATTAGCCACAGGAAATCCCAAAACTCTACCGATGAACAATTTGTCGGGCGTAACCGCCCAACACCAGATAATAAATATAGCACCTCTAATGGTGCAGAACCCAATCTCTCAGAAATCCAGGTTAAGCTAAGAGTAACGAGAACGGACGCATTAATTCTCTGGACTAGGAAATTACTAGCTCCAGTTCTCGATTGGGCAACCCACTAGACTGGCATTTCGAACTCCATGTTGCGAATTATCACTCAGAGGGCTGAGGCGCGAGCTGAACTGCGTCGGATTTGTGACCGCACTCATGATGAGCAGGTGATTCACAAGGAGGCGACTGTCCGTGAAGTGCTGCAAGCCGTTAAACGTCAGGGCGATCGCGCGGTTTTGCATTACACGGCGGAATTCGACCGAGTTACATTAAAACCAGAAGAGATGCGAATTGGCGGCTCAGAACTCGATGCCGCTTATCAACAAGTCTCGAAGGACTTGCTAGATGCGATTCGGCTGGCCTGTCGGCAAATCGAAGCCTTTCATCGGCAACGGGTGCCCAAAAGCTGGGTGCATTTCGCAGATGATGAAACCGTCTTGGGTAAACGCTATACCCCAGTTGATCGGGCGGGCATCTATGTCCCTGGGGGGTTAGCGGCCTATCCTAGTACCGTGCTGATGAATGCGATTCCGGCCAAGGTCGCGAAGGTGCCCCGAATTGTCATGGTGACTCCGCCCGTCGCCGAGAAAGGAGTCAACCCGGCAGTCTTGGTGGCAGCCCAGGAAGCAGGAATTGAAGAAATTTATCGTATCGGGGGTTCCCAGGCGATCGCGGCCCTAGCCTTTGGGACAGAAACCATTCCTAAAGTGGATGTGATCACCGGCCCCGGCAATATCTACGTGACCCTCGCGAAAAAGCAAGTCTTTGGCACCGTAGGGATTGATTCTCTGGCTGGCCCCTCAGAAGTGCTAATCATTGCCGATAAAACCGCCAACCCCGTATATGTTGCGGCAGATATGCTAGCCCAGGCCGAGCATGACCAAATGGCTTCAGCGATTTTGTTGACAGATGATTCTGTCTTGGCCCGGAAAGTCGTTGATGAGGTGGAGCGCCAACTGGTTGACCACCCCCGGCGGTTGTTGACGGAAAAGGCGATCGCCCACTACGGCCTGGTCGTTGTTGTCGAATCCCTCACAGTGGCAGCAGAGTTGTCAAACGAATTTGCGCCAGAGCACCTGGAGTTAGAAATTGCTGATCCGTGGGAGCTGCTCAATCACATTCGCCACGCTGGAGCCATTTTCATGGGTAGTTCCACCCCAGAAGCCGTAGGCGACTATCTGGCAGGGCCAAACCATACCTTACCAACCTCCGGCGCAGCCAGATATGCCTCTCCCTTGGGGGTCGAAACCTTCATGAAGCACTCCAGCCTGATTCAATATTCTGAATCTGCGTTGCAAAAAGTGGCCTCAGCGGTTGATACCTTGGCCACGGCAGAAGGCTTACATTCCCACGCCCAATCCGTACGCTTACGGATGCAACCGGAAGCCTCAGAGTAAGTCTGCGTTGTCGTTAGGATCAATTATAGAGCGGTGGAGGGCTAAGACTAAGCAACTTAGCCCCCCTTGCCATTAAGAGCGGACTGATTGCTTCCCAGCGTGAGGTAAAAATTGCTTGAGCCGCAACAAGCCAAACGTCTGGCTCAGATGAATAGGCAACAACGAGATGCCTTCAATCCGCGATTGCACCCAACCATCGCCCCACTGCCAATCATGAAAGCCGTCTACGCCCTGACTCAAAATTAAGCGCAAATGATTGGAGGCCACCTGTTCAACCTGATGGTGAATGGCGATCGGGCCTAACCAGCTTAGAAATGTTGTGCCTTCAGTGAGCTCTTCCGGTAAGCCACTGGAAAACCGTTGAGGGGCTAGCCAAACACAAAAATAGGATGGCTTCACCAGGCAATCGTAAAGCACCTGTTCAGAAGCCATCATTTCAATGCGGAGACTACTTTGCTGGAAGGTACCTAGCATAACGGCAAACTCAAACCCATACTGTTGCCTTTTCAGTATGCCAGATCCGACCTAAACCCAGTTTGACTGCGGTAGAGCCGCGCGATCGCGGCCCTCTCTGTTTTAGCTGGCAATCCCACGAGGCACGCCTTCCAATGCCTCCTCTTCCGTGTCGAAAATTTCAAATACCGAATCCATCATCGTCACCTCAAACACAAGGCGAGCTTCAGGATGCACGTTACAAATCCGAAAACTGCCCCGTACTTTATCGGCATCGCGCATTCCCGCCACAAGGGAGGTTAGCCCCGAACTATCAATAAAATTGACTTGACCCAAGTTGACAACCACGTGCCGACTCAGTTTGGAAATACACTCTTGCAACTTCAGCCGAAATTGCCAAGCAGTTGTGATGTCCAAGCGCCCAGTTGGAGTCAAGACGATGACTGTCGTCCCATCCTGGGTGATGTGCGTCTTCTGCTCCATGTGTATTGATTTCTGCTCCATAGGGATCACATACCCTCTCCTAAACGCCATGGATAACTGGGGTGATACCGAACAAGATCCACAATGAGCCTCAACTGCGCCAGCCTGAGACAAAAGAATTGCTCAACAACGCTTTCAGTTCACCAGATCTCAGCTTACCGCCTCTGATGAACAAGGGCTAGGGAACTTTGGTTTGCCATGATGGGCTTTCGCTTACGCCCAAACCTAGTTTTGACACAAAGCCACGAAATCACAACATCCCGATCGGGATTTCTTGCTCATTCAAAGTCTAACCTAAATCTCTGAGGGTGTTGGCTGCCAATTTATCCAATCTTGAGGTTTCAGGAAAGTTGAATAAAGTTCGGCTTCACGGGAGTTGGGTTCGGGCTCGTAACCATATTCCCACCGCACCAGGGGTGGCAACGACATCAGAATTGATTCAGTCCGCCCGTTGGTTTGTAACCCAAAGATGGTGCCACGGTCATAAACCAGGTTGAATTCGACGTAGCGCCCGCGCCGATAGAGTTGGAAGTTGCGCTCGCGATCGCCATATTCAGTATCCCGGCGGCGTTCAGCAATAGGGACATAAGCCGGGAGGAAGGCATTACCGCAGTCTTGCACAAAGGCAAAGATTTCTTCCCACGTCCGGCCCTGGATATCGCCCACAGACTGGCAGTATTGAGCCGCTGGAGTGTTGGCCTGGGAACCGGGGTAAGACAGGGGATACAGCTTGCCTTGGTAGTCTTGATAGTCAAAAAATAGCCCCCCGACCCCACGAGTTTCTTGCCGATGCTTGAGGTAGAAGTATTCGTCGCACCAGAGCTTGAAGGCCGGGTAGTAATGGGGATGATGGCGATCGCACACAGTCTTGAGCGTGGTGTGAAAATGCACAACATCTTCCGCAAAGGGATAATACGGGGTGAGGTCAATCCCGCCGCCAAACCACCACACCGGGCCAGCTTCAAAGTAACGATAGTTCAAATGCACGGTAGGGATGTAGGGATTCCGGGGATGCAACACCATCGAAGTGCCCGTGGCATAAAACCCGTGACCCGCCGCTTCAGGACGCTGCACCAAAATCGAAGGTGGCAAATCTTTTCCCCAAACTTCAGAAAAGTTAACACCGCCTTGTTCAAACACTTTACCATCGCGAATTACCCGCGATCGACCGCCCCCACCTTCATCCCGCGTCCAGCTATCTTCCCGAAAGTTTTCTGCGCCATCTAGTGCTTCTAAACCCTGGCAAATGCTGTCTTGGAGCGAGCGGAGAAACTGGCTGACTCGTTGCCGCGAATCACTGGGAGGCAGCGTATTGCTCGTGGTAGTTGTTTCAGATGATGTGGAAAACGCAGTCATAACCTTGGTTCAATTCCTTAAAATCAAAACGAACGTTCAGACCATACCGCCTCAACTTAACCCAACAGTCGCTGCCAGCGATCGCCCCCACCAGAGTGGATTAGCAGCATGATTGGGCCTGTGGAGACAAAAACGTGCGAGATAAGCTTTCTCTTATTTATCGATCTCAACACAGTTAGTGGCGACAGTATTTGAAGAAATATTGCAGTTTAACTCGCAATTTAGTCGAATGTTGAGCAACCGACATACATTTCGAGGCAGGCCACCGCCGCCCTGGGCGATCGCCACCGCTACTGCGCCCCTTCATCCTCTATACCAGTTTCCGATTTTGCCCAGGCCCCACCATGGCAACGAAGCCCGCAAGATACAATAAAAAGTTAAGTGTTTTTGCGTTGTCGAAGGTGTCTTATGACACGGTTTTCCAGACTGTCATCCATTCTCCACGCCGCACGCCATCAATGTACCCAAAATTTCCTGGTACAAACCTTTCAGGCGACCACTTCCGCCTCCGTTGAGGAACTTTGGCAAACGATTACCAACCTCGCTGATGTCACCTGGCATCCCATTTTGGCCTCCACCAATGTACCGCAAGGCTTAGTCGTCAAACCAGGGTTAATTTACCAGGCCGTAACCCGCGTCATTCCCATCCCGATTCAGATTTTCGTCGAACGGGTCAAACCCCAAACCATGCTCAGTGTCAGGATTCTCGTCATGCCGGGGCTGGAAGAGCGCGTCACGTATCAGGTGCAATCCTCCGTCTGCGGGGCCTCCGTCTCTTACTCCGTAACCCTGCGCGGCTGGTTATCCCCCTTGGCAGGCTCATTCCTGCGACCCTGCGCGGCCAAAGTGGCAATCAACTTAGTGCAAGCCGTGGAAAAAGCCGCCCTCCTCACCATGACCGGGGAACGGAAACCCACGAAACACAACTGCTGGGATTTCTAAGGAGGCGCGGCGCGATCGCGGGTTCCCCGTCCACACCGCAGAACTTGGGAGCCCCCCATTTCCCCCCAACTCTGCAATTTTGAGGATTGGCAAAAGCAATCCAGGGCGATCCGCAAATGCCATAGAATTAAACGGTTGCCGTCACAACAGTGGGGCGATCGCCTGTTTTTACTGCTGTTTGCGCCCACGGGCAACAACCAAACCGCCTCAGAATGCATAGCGGCAAAGTGCAGCAGAGCCTCGTTACCCCTCAAACCTACGATTCCACCCTAATTCAAGCAATGCCAGAGATTACCCCTGCGTCTGTTTTAGAAGTCTTGCGCCCCGTTCAAGATCCCGAACTCCGCAAAAGCCTTGTAGACCTGAACATGATTCGGAATGTCAGCGTCGAAGGACAGGCAGTGCGCTTTACCCTTGTGCTGACCACCCCCGCCTGTCCCTTGCGCCAGTTCATCGTCGAAGATTGCGAACGCGCCGTCAAAACCTTACCGGGTGTGGAGTCAGTCACGGTTGATGTCACCGCCGAAACCCCGCAACAGGTGGGCCTGCCCGATCGCCAGGGCATTGATGGCGTGAAAAACATCATCGCAATTACCAGCGGCAAAGGGGGCGTTGGCAAAAGTACTGTGTCCGTGAATGTTGCCGTGGCCCTGGCCCAAGCCGGAGCCAAAGTCGGCCTGATTGATGCCGATATCTACGGCCCAAATGCCCCCACCATGCTGGGCTTGGCTGATTCTCAACTAGTAGTCCAACAGGGCGACCAGGGCGAAGTGCTCTCCCCTGCCTTCAACCACGGGGTCAAAATGGTCTCAATGGGCTTTTTGCTGCAAAAAGATCAACCCGTGATCTGGCGTGGCCCTATGTTGAACGGCGTGATTCGTCAATTCCTCTATCAGGTGACCTGGGGCGAGCTGGACTACCTCATTGTCGATATGCCACCGGGCACCGGGGATGCCCAATTGACGATGGCCCAAGCCGTGCCGATGGCCGGAGCCGTGATTGTCACCACACCCCAAACTGTCGCCTTGCTGGATGCCCGCCGGGGCCTCAAAATGTTCCAGCAGTTGGGCGTGCCCGTGTTGGGGATTGTGGAAAATATGAGCTATTTCATCCCACCAGATCTGCCCGACAAGCAGTACGACATTTTTGGCTCTGCGGGGGGTGAAAAAACCGCGACCGAGTTAGGGATTCCGTTACTGGGCTGCATTCCGTTGGAAATTCCCCTGCGGGAAGGGGGCGATCGCGGGTTGCCCATCGTCGTCGCCGATCCCGACTCGGCCTCCGCCAAAGCCCTGGTTGCTGTTGCCCAGCAAATCGCCGCGAAGGTTTCCATCGCCGCCCTCAGCGCCCGCTAAACCGTTTGCACTTATTTGCAAAGCGTTGAATTCAGTGACAATTCCCCGAAAACGGTTTTGCACTAAGTAAATAACCATCAAGAATCATTGCAGGCGATCGCCCGCAAAAAGTTCGCACCAACACCTGGAACCTCTTTCTTATAAAGCTTTCAGGTGTTTTTTAGTTTAAAAATTTGGGCGGAGTGCCGCCTCCCACCGACTTGCTGGTATTCCCAGGTTTGAGACAATCAATAAGCGTTAAACCCACCAGACTTAGGGGATGGCAACCTTGCGTTGACCGTGGCTGATGTCGGGAACCGCGATCGCAACGGTTCACCCCCTCCAACCCATCTCCTCAAACCCATTAACAGAGGCATTTTTATGAAATTGGCTTACTGGATGTATGCAGGCCCCGCCCACATTGGCACCCTTCGCATTGCCAGCTCGTTCAAAAACGTCCACGCGATCATGCACGCGCCCCTCGGAGACGACTACTTCAACGTCATGCGATCGATGCTGGAACGAGAGCGAGACTTTACACCAGTCACCGCCAGCGTGGTCGATCGCAACGTCTTAGCCAGAGGCTCCCAAGAAAAAGTCGTCGATAACATCACCCGCAAAGACCAGGAAGAACACCCCGACCTCATCATCCTGACCCCCACCTGCACCTCCAGCATCTTGCAAGAAGACCTGCAAAACTTTGTCGAACGCGCCCAGTTAGAATCCACTGGCGATGTCATGTTGGCCGATGTCAACCACTACCGCGTGAACGAACTCCAGGCCGCCGATCGCACCCTGCAACAAGTCGTGCAGTTTTATATCGACAAAGCCCGGAAAAAAGGCGACCTAGCCACCGAGAAAACCGCCAAACCCTCCGTCAATATCATTGGCATCTCCACCCTCGGCTTCCACAACAACCACGACTGCACCGAACTCAAACGCCTCATGCACGACTTGGGCATTGAAGTGAATACCGTCATCCCCGAAGGCGCTTCCGTCCACGACCTGAAAAAACTGCCCCAAGCCTGGTTCAACCTCGTGCCCTACCGCGAACTTGGCCCCCTCACCGCCACCTACCTGAACCAAGAATTTGGGCTACCCACCGTCGATATCACCCCCATTGGCGTGGTCGAAACCGCCCGTTGCATTCGCGCCATCCAAACCATCCTGAACGCGAACGGAGCCAACGTTAATTACGAAGACTTCATCGACCACCAAACCCTCCACGTGTCCCAAGCGGCCTGGTTTTCCCGCTCCATCGACTGCCAAAACCTGACGGGCAAAAAAGCCGTTGTGTTTGGCGATAGCACCCACGCCGCTGCCATCACCAAAGTCTTGGCCCGCGAAATGGGGATTCATGTGGTGTGGGCAGGCACCTTCTGCAAATACGACGAAGCCTGGTTCCGGGAACAGGTCAGCGAATACTGTGACAACATCTTGATTACCGAAGATCATGGGGCCGTGGGCGACGCGATCGCCAAAGCTGAACCCGCCGCGATTTTTGGCACCCAGATGGAACGGCACGTCGGCAAACGGCTCGACATCCCCTGTGGTGTCATCTCTGCCCCCATCCACATCCAAAACTTCCCCATCGGCTACAAACCCTTTATGGGCTACGAAGGCACCAACCAACTCGTAGACCTGATCTACAACTCCTTCACCCTGGGCATGGAAGATCACCTTTTGGAAATCTTCGGCGGCCACGACACCAAAGAAGTGATTACCAAAACCATCTCCGCCGATTCTGACATGACCTGGAGCAAAGACGGGATCGCCGAACTCAACAAAATCCCTGGTTTCGTCCGGGGCAAAGTCAAGCGGAATACCGAAAAATTTGCCCGCGATCGCCAGATTGAAGTGATCACCGCCGAAGTCCTCTACGCCGCCAAAGAAGCCGTCGGAGCCTAAAGCAAGCTGGGGCCAGCAATCCCAACAGTCGTGAACTCGCGAGATTTCTGGCCCAACCTCATTGGTCAAACATGGCCAATCCGCAGGGTGTGAGCCCCGGTCTACAGTTGTTTTTGAAGTCGAGCCCGCACCTCCGGCCGCAGTTGGGAATGGATCAGATGAAGGCCCGTCGCGATCGGCTCCTCTAACTGCTCAAACCCCTCCGGACAACCCACCTCCTCAGCCGTGAAAAAGTCTGCCGGAAACGGGGGAACTGTCGTACGGGGGGTTTTGCTCTCACAAACAAATTGCGACACATTGGACTCGTCTTCGCTCGTCACTTCCACCTCATACACAAACCCCAAATACATCTTGTAGCCTGATCGCTGGGGCACTGCCACCATCATTACGCCAGCTTGGTCTTCTGGTGCAGGGGTAATCTCAAATTGGTACACCTCACTCTCGAAGAAAGCATCCAAGTCCTCGATGGTGCTAGCAAAGGTTTGGTTTTCAGAAAAGTAGGTGGACTGGGCATACAACCCCGTCTGCAATTGTGATACCGCTTGTTTTTGCTGTTGTGCCATCTGGGCCGCCGCCTCAGAAACATAGGTATTCGCAAGGTTGGCATTTTTAGCTCCGCGTAGGCTGGTGCCCGCCACGATCGCCCCCACCAACTTGGTCTCCTTCAGTTCCGCCCCATCCAAAATCGCCTGCGTCAAATTGCTCCCACTCAAACACGCCTCTGTCAGCGTGGCATTCCGCAAATTCGCTTGCCGCAAGTTACCATTCGCCACCATCGCCCCAGTCAAATTGGCCCCGGCCAGATTCGCCCCCACCAGATTCGCCAGCGCAAACTCAAAGCCAAACTGCTTGGCCAACCCTTGATTCATGTCATCTAACGCGCCTGGAGCAAAGCCCGTATTCCCCGTTTCACAAAAAGCAGTCGTAAACCCAGAAACGGCTGACAACAACCCATTGAGCGATCGCTGGCCATTCAACGACCGAATCCCCGTCAACACCGCATAACTCAAATCGGCCCCCTGCAAATCCACCCCTTGCAAATTCACCCCCGCCAGATTCATCCGACTCAGCTTTGCCCCCCGCAAACTCGCCCCACTAAAATCGACAGCCCCCAGCAAAACGCCCTCCTGCAAATCCGCCCCAGCCAACTGGGCTTGGCTCAAATTGGTATCACCCAAAACAGCCTGCTGCAAATAGGTTTGGCTCAGATTCGCACCAGAAAGATTTGCCTTGGTCAAATTCGCCGCCCCCAAGTTACTCCCCGCCAAATTCGCCCCACTCAGATCTGCCTCTGTCAGATTCGCCCCAAACAAATTGCGATTCGACAGATCCGCCCCACTCAAATCACACTGGGGACACTGATTACTCCTTAACAACCGTTCCACATGGGCCGGATTCGCCGCGATCGCCGCCAGCCCAGGCCACCCCCCGGCCAGCAACAATCCCCCGCAAATAGCCCCCAAACCCAAACGATGCATGATCGTGCCCCTAATTTCAGAATGAATGAACGAATACATAAACGCCTTGAGGTTAAACGTTTTGAGGTTAAACACCTTGCAGCGCAACACCGTAAGGCTAAACACCGTGAGGTTGCCCTCGCTGGGTCATCTAAGCCACCAGTCGCTCCCATCCAGCCCCGCCGTTGCAGCCTGTGAAACGACTCCGCGCAGAGTAAAATCTCAATCGCCAGCTTATCGGCAAGTCCATTGGATTTCACCTCACTGCTTAATCATCTGTAATACACAAAACCGCTCGCCCCTGCCGTTTTGAGTCCCTTGCTGCGGTACTGTGGAAAAGGTCATGATTTGAAGCTGTTTTAAGAATTCCCTATGTCCTCAGTTGTTTCGCCCACTACCACTCGCACCATTCGGATTGGTTCCCGCAAAAGTCAACTCGCCCTTGTGCAAACCCATTGGGTTCAGGAACAACTGCAACAGGCATTTCCGGATATCACCTTTGAAGTGCAAACCATGAACACTCAGGGTGACAAAATCCTGGATGTGGCTCTGGCGAAAATTGGTGACAAGGGGCTGTTCACCAAAGAATTAGAAGACGGCATGTTGAATGGTGATGTTGACTTTGCCGTTCATTCCCTCAAAGATTTGCCCACCCGTCTCCCCGAAGGCTTGATGTTGGGCTGCGTGACCGAGCGGGAAAACCCCGCCGATGCCCTGGTCTTACACGAAAAACACCACGGTAAACAACTGGATACTTTACCGGAAGGCGCAGTCATTGGTACCTCATCCCTGCGGCGGTTGGCCCAGTTGCGCCACCATTTTCCCCACTTCGAGTTCAAAGATGTGCGGGGGAATTTGAACACCCGATTGGCCAAGCTTGATGCTGGGGAATATGATGCCCTGATTTTGGCGGTCGCTGGGTTGCAGCGGTTGGGCATGGGCGATCGCGTCCACCAGGTCATTCCCGCTGAGGTGTCCCTCCACGCCGTCGGGCAAGGGGCACTGGGGATCGAATGCCGCACCAACGATCCAGAAATCTTGAGTATCCTCAAAGTGCTGGAACACCAGCCAACCGCCTATCGGTGCTACGCCGAACGCGCCTTTTTGCGAGAACTGGAAGGGGGCTGTCAGGTTCCCATTGGAGTAAATACAGAGTTGCAGGGCGAAACCCTGACCCTGACCGGAATTGTCGCCAGCTTAGATGGGCAACGGTTAGCCAAAGATCAGGTATCAGGGCCAGCCACCGACGCAGAACAACTGGGTACCGAACTCGCCCAAAAACTACGGCAACAAGGGGCGCAGGAAATCCTCAATGAAATTCTAGCCACCCTCGATCGCAGCTAGCCCCATCCTTCGCACCACAGCGATCGCCCCCCACACCGCAGCAGGGCGATCGCTCCCAGGCTTTTCTGCCCAACCCAAACAAATAGGTGTCCCCCACTGGTTTATGATGACAGTGCAAGTTAGATTGGATGCCAAGTTTTTGGTATTCCTAGAGACCGGTTAGACCATCGAGGGGGAAGATACGTCGGTATGCGAATCCTGTTTGTGGCAGCAGAAGTAGCGCCGTTAGCCAAAGTGGGCGGCATGGCAGATGTAGTTGGTGCATTGCCAAAAGTATTGAAAAAGATGGGGCATGATGTGCGCGTTTTCATGCCGTACTACGGCTTCCTTCCAGACAAAGTGAAAGTGCCTGAAACGCCAATCTGGAAGGGCAACGCCATGTATCAGGATTTTGAGGTGTATGAAACAACCCTCCCGAATTCTGACGTGCCGCTCTATCTCTTTGGCCATCCCGTCTTCACTCCCCGGCGCATCTACTATGGCGAAGACGAAGACTGGCGGTTCACCTTTTTTGCCAACGGGGCCGCTGAATTTGCCTGGAACTATAGCTGGCGACCCCAAATCCTCCACTGCAACGACTGGCATACCGGGATGATTCCCGTTTGGATGCACGAGACCCCAGATATTCGCACCATTTTTACCATTCACAATCTGGCCTATCAGGGGCCGTGGCGCTGGCGCTTAGAGCAAATTACCTGGTGCCCGTGGTACATGCAGGGTCACAACACGATGGCCGCAGCCGTGCAGTTTGCCGATCGCGTCACTACCGTTTCCCCCACCTACGCCGACCAAATCAAAACCCCAGAATACGGCGAGCAGCTTGAAGGGCTGATGTCTTACATCAGCGGCAAACTATCCGGCATTCTTAACGGCATTGACGTGAACGCTTACAATCCGGCGACAGATAAAAGCCTGAATCAAATGTTCACGATTGATACCCTAGACGATCGCAAAGCCAACAAAATTTCTCTGCAAGAAGAAGTGGGCCTGGAAGTCAACTCCGGTGCTTTCCTGGTTGGGATGGTATCTCGCCTGGTGGAACAAAAAGGGTTGGATCTTGCCATTCAAATCCTGGATCGGTTCCTGGCCTACTCCGACGCTCAGATGATTTTGTTGGGCACGGGCGATCGCTACTACGAAACCCAAATGTGGCATCTGGCCTCGCGCTATCCGGGGCGGATGTCTGTATACCTGTTGCACAACGATATTCTGGCCCGCCGGATCTACGCTGGGTGTGATGCGTTCTTGATGCCATCGCGCTTTGAACCCTGCGGCATTAGCCAAATGCTTGCCATGCGCTATGGTTGTGTCCCCATCGTCCGGCGGACAGGGGGCCTGGTTGATACTGTGAAACACCACGATCCCATGAGCCATGAGGGTACAGGCTATTGCTTCGATCGCTACGAACCCCTGGATCTCTACACCTGTATGGTACGCGCCTGGGAAGGGTTCCACTACCGCGATCGCTGGGCAGAACTGCAACAACGCGGCATGGTGCAAGACTTTAGCTGGGACAAATCGGCCCTGGCTTATATTCAGCTTTATCGCGATCTGCTTGGCCCCGACGCTGATAGCCCCGATCCGACCCCTGCGATCGCCGAAGATAGCGTGAAAAAGCCGGAATTAGTTCCCTAATCCGAGCTAACGATTAGCAGAAACAAGATGATGGAGCGGGAGCACGACTCAGTTCCCGCTGCCTAATTCTGCCCTCCGGCGATCGCCCGTCTAGCGCCATCATGGCTGCCGACCGTTCTCGTCGTTGGGACAACACCGCCCCGCTCAGCGATCGCGCAACCCTAGCCCTACCTCCAATCACCCAAGACACAAATATTTGTAGGCAAAGCAGGCCAAACCGCCCGAAGCACGGTATAGTCATGCCGTGAGGCTCGTAAAATTAATTGATCGTGTCTGCCCAAAAATCTTCTCGCTCGGCCAAAGGTGTCAAACGCTCCGCCCCATCTAATGGGCCATCATCTCCCAAGATTTTGGCTGTGCTAAACGGCAAAGGTGGAGTGGGCAAAACGACCACAGCCATCAACGTCGCGGCAACGCTCGCCGAACGCCATCAGGTGCTTCTTGTTGATGCCGATCCCCAGGGGTCAGCCAGTTGGTGGGCCAGTCGCGGAACAACGGCGATCGGGTTCGACCTAACCCAAGCCGCAGATCCCGCCCAACTGCACCAACTCCGGCAAATCGACACCTATGAAATGATCGTGGTGGACACCCCACCAGCCCTTCACTCAGAGGCTGTGACAGCGGTATTGCCCGTTGCGGACTATGTTGTGCTACCAACGCCTCCGGCCCCGATGGACTTGGCGGCCCTCATTGAAACCGTCCGTTCCACCATTGCCCCGGCGCAGGTTGCCCACCGCGTACTGCTGACCAAGGTTGATCCCCGCAGTCTGGCAGAAGCCTTAGAAGCGCAAAACACCTTAATGGAACTTGGCATTCCAGCTTGTAATGCCTTTATCCGAGCTTACAAAGCTCACGAGCGAGCCGCATTAGACGGCATGACGATCGCCCAATGGCGAGGGCGCAACGCAAGAGAAGCAGAAGCAGACTATCGCCGTGCAACGGATGAGATTCAGCGGGATTGGAGGAACAATGGCTAGGAAACGTCTTGCAGATTTACTACGGGAAGAAGCGCAAAAACCAAGCGACCCAGACCCAGACACCGCATCCGCAAAAACCATAGACCTGCCCACCCCGGCAGAACCGGATGCAACAGCCGCCAGCGAGGCCAACACCGAACCCCCAAAAGCAACGAAAAAGACAACCGCGAAGGCAGCGCCCAAAGCCCCGGCCCCAACGCCAGACGCTGAACCAAATGCGGCAACCCAGGAAATTGAGCAACTCACCACAGCGCTCCACACTGCCGAAACGCTGGTTAGTCAATTGCGCCAAGAAATCACAGATTTGCAGGCTGAACTCCAAACCCAAACCACTGCCACCCAGAAGCTCACGCAACAACTTGACCAGGCTACACAGCAATCCCAGGCGTTGGAAGAAGAACTCGCCGAAGCAAAAACAACCATTTTGCAATTAGCAGAAACCAACACCCAACTGCAAGCAGAATTGAAGCGGGCGATCGCCCCCGCTCCAGTCCGCTCCAACTTACCGGCCAAAGCCGCTCCCCCCCCTGCAAAACCGCGCAATTCGCCCCTTTCACAGCAAGAGATCATCCACCGACGGCAAGCGGAATCCTTGGCCCATCCCATTTTTCCAGCAACAGATCGGACACCGGGGCAACTATCCGAACAAGATTTAGGGTGGGTCGATTAATCTACCCGGAGATCGCCCCCCCAGGTTGAAAGCAAGGAAAGGCGTCAGGCGATCGGGCGCCAAGTCCCTGCCATCACCGCTCAACCCGCCTTTTCCCTAACCATCACAGCAGAAATAATAAAAGTTTCTGCAAAAAACCCATCATCCCAAATCTCCCCAGCATAATCGACAACAGCAATGTCAAAAAGGTGGGGCATGGGCATCCGAACTCTTGCAGTGGATATTGGCGGTAGTGGTGTGAAGGTATTGGTGATGGATGAAGAAGGGATGCCGCTGACAGAGCGCGATCGCCTGGACACTCCCCAACCCGCGACTCCAGAGGCCATTCTCAGGGTGATTGCCAAACTTGCTAGCAATAAAGATTTCGATCGCGTTTCAGTCGGCTTTCCCGGTGTCGTCAAGCAAGGCAAAACCGAAACCGCCGTCAATTTAAACCCCGACTGGATCGGGTTTGACCTGGCCACCGCCTTAGAGCAACTCCTGGGTCAACCAACGCGGGTCATCAACGATGCCGATATGCAAGGGCTAGGAGCCATCCGGGGCACAGGGGTAGAACTGGTTATTACCTTGGGAACAGGCTTTGGCTCGGCTCTCTTTCTGAGTGGGGAACTGGTACCCAACCTGGAAATGGGCCATCATCCCTTTCGGAAGGGCGAAACCTATGAGCAACAACTGGGGCGAGCTGCCCTCGATAGTCGGGGAAAGCGCCGTTGGAATGAACGAGTCCAACAGGCGATCGCCACTCTCCAACCGCTCTTTAACCTGGATATGCTCTACATCGGCGGGGGCAATGCCAAACACATCACCATCGAACTGCCCCCCAACGTCAAAGTTGTGCCCAATGTAACCGGGTTACTGGGTGGCATTGCCCTTTGGCGCAACGAAAGCCTGGGCTAGGGCCGGAGCAATCGCCCTTTGCTGCGCGATCGCCCCAGCCAGATAAAGCCCCCCAGTTTGCCCAAAGCCGCCAACCTTAGCCTAGGAAGCCGCGATCGTCAGCGGTGCCACCGGAGCCACTGGCACCGCCCGCTCAAACCCAGTATCAATCAATCCATCGTGGGAAATTGACTGCGCCAGCAACCGACGATACAGATTACTCAACTGCGCGGCCACCCCAGTCCAACTGAAGTTTTGCTGCACACGAATCGGTGCTTGACGAGCCAACTTGCGGGCCCACAATTCATCGCTCAAAACCCGAGCGATCGCCTGGGCAAAAGCCTCCACATCCTGGGGTGGCACCAATAACCCCGTCTCCTCTGGAATGACTGTAAACTTCAAACCACCCACTGCCGAAGCTACCACTGGCGTACCGCAGGCCATCGCCTCCAGCGCAACCATCCCAAACGGCTCATAATGACTCGGAATGACACAAACATCCGCTGCCGTGTAGTACAAAGGCAAAGTCGATTGACTCACCTGCCCCACAAAAGTTGTTTGCGCCGCCAAACCCAACTCACCAATCAGCCCTTCAATCCGTTGCCGCTCCGAATCATCCGCATGGTCGGGATCTTGCCCACCGACAATCACCAAACGTAACTTTGCCGGATTCAGGCTATACGCCGCTGTCGCACTCTCTAGGGCCACCGTCTGCGGTTCAACGCCCGCTTGCAAGCGCACACACGCCTGTACCAGAGTTTCCAAGCCTTTCTGATGATCGAAGTGGCCAACGTATAACAGGATCGCCTCATCCTGAGCCAACCCCAACGTCGCACGGGCCTCGGCCTTGGGAATGGTGTGGAAGGTTTCCGTATCCGTTCCACACGGAATTACCTCAATCGTCCCTGCGGTCGAAACCAATTCTCGTAGTGTCGTTTCCTCTTGAGGACTGGTGGCCACCACACAGGTTGCAGTTTCCAGAATTTGGGTTTCAACCGCTAACCGAGTCTCCGCCAGCGCAGGACGCAATACCATCGATTGATATTTTTCTGCTCCCAACGAGTGATAGGTATGCACCAGTTGAATGTTGTGTTGCTGGCGAAGTTGCATCCCCACCCAAGCCGACATCCAATGGTTGGTATGCACCAATGGGTAATTCGTCCCTTCCTTGCTTTGGAATTTTTGGAAGGCGGCCACAAATTCAGGCATGTGGCTAAAAACTTGATCCCGCGCGAGAAAGGCTTGCGGGCCTGCGACCAAGCGAATCGTGCGACAGTGGGGCGAGAGTTCAACGATCGCCGGATCATCAGGATTAACTTTACGGGTAAAAATATCCACTTGCCAGCCCAGTTTTGCCAACGCTTCCCCAACCCGCCGGACATAGACGGTTTGACCATCCACTTCATCTTTACCAATTTCACGGGCTGGATCGCCGTGATCAGAAATGAGGGCGATCGCCTGCCGGGGCAAGCCATCGGTGGTTCCTCCCCCGACAGCAGCAGACACAGGAACTGAATCCTTAGGGCTCAAATTGGAACTAACCATGCTTTTCACCTCGTAAGTATTAAATAATGCGGGAGCGGTGTAGGCGCGATCGCCAAGCTGACAGAACCTTCGACTTACTCAACCCAACGGTGAATGTAAAATCTATCAACCGGAATCCATACAACCGCGCGATCGCCGCAATCATGCCTCGGGGCCTTAGCAGAGAACCTGCCGATGGGCCACTCCAGGAACAACCCAAAAACGATTTCTGGTGTTTCTCAAACGGTGCACCCAGACCATAGCGGGATGCATGAAGCCAGTCATTGTTGCAATTACAAGCCCCATACACCAGATTGCGTAGAGCAAACCCGGCATCACTCCCGTTCCCTAAACCCAACTGCCCTTGCAAACTACTTTGAATCCCAAATTGGAAGCAACCATCTTCCGATGGATCCCCCCTCTGCATAGTGGAGATCCCTTGCACCAGGCCACAGAGCAGTTTCATTCGCGTTGTTCCAACCTTCCTACCCCAGTCAAACCCAGACCGGGAGACAAATTGAAACCATGCACCCTGGAACACAAAGAACGATCGAACACAAAGAACCAAAGAACCATCGAACGCAAAGAACAAACCCAAGAACAATGCAGTACGGTTGCTATGTCATCATAAGTTTTTCTCCCAAAGAAGTAATTAGAATCACATCTGGGCAGAGCCAACACCGCCAAGAAAAGCCTGTACTAGAGCGGCTTAGGCCCAGAAGCATAGATATATCCAATGATTACGATTGGTTTTATCCATACTTCGCCCCCTACACTCTACGGCCATCGCCAGCAGGGCTTCTGCACCATTCCATGAATCGCCTCCTAATCCATTGACACAACCGTAGCAAAACGTTGAGTCTTGGCATTTTCCAGCCGTGGTAAACCAGCAACGTTAACAATGATTCACATTGGTCAAAATAGTAACCGACGGATTTGGCCAATCGGGGTATCCCAAAAGGGTGGAAATCCGCACCCAGACCGAGCCGTTCTCCGCCAAAATCTCGTTATCATGAGCCTGGAGGCTGCAATATTTCGTTACCAACTGTTAGCAAACACCCTATGGTCGCAACTTCGCCCTTATCCCTTTGGACTGACATTCCCCCACAAACGTGGACTTGGCAGGGGTATCCCATCACTTACAAGATGGCTGGCACCCAAGGCCCCGCTGTCGTTTTAATTCACGGGTTTGGGGCTTCCCTGGGACATTGGCGGAAAAACTTGCCCGTGCTGGCCCAGTCATGTCGAGTCTATGCGCTAGATTTGCTGGGGTTCGGCGGTTCGGCTAAACCGGCCCCCGCCCTTATGCCCTACACCTTCGAAACCTGGGGCCAGCAAATCGCGGACTTTTGTGACCAGGTTGTGGGGGAAGCTGCGTTTTTAGTGGGTAACTCGATTGGGTGCATTGCGGCGATGCAAGCTGCCGTTGACCACCCTGCCAAGGTTCGCGCGATCGCCTTGCTCAATTGCTCGTTGCGCCTCCTCCACGAGCGCCACCGCGCCACCCAGCCCTGGTTCAAGCGTCTAGGTGCACCACTGCTCCAACAAATCCTGCAACAACCGTGGTTTGGGCGCTTCTTTTTTAGTCAGATTGCCAAGCCGCAAACCGTTCGTAAAATTTTGCTGCAAGCCTATCATCGGCCCGAAGCCGTCACCGATGAGTTAATTGACTTGTTGATGGCCCCGGCCCAGGATCCTGGTGCAGTTGCCGTATTTTTGGCCTTCACGGCCTACTCTCAAGGGCCACTCCCCGAAGATTTGTTGAGTCAATTACCCTGCCCTGCCCTTCTGCTCTGGGGCAGCGAAGACCCGTGGGAGCCGATCGCCCTGGGGCGTGCTTTTGCCGATTATCCGTGCGTGCAAGAGTTCATCCCGTTAGAGGGCGTGGGGCACTGTCCCCAAGACGAAGCGCCAGAACTGGTTAACCCCATCTTGCTCCGGTGGCTCCAGTCTTTTAGCTCGACGGTGCCAACCCCATCAGCTATCCCCCAGCGTTAAGGCGCGATCGCGAACCCCAGGTTGCATAAACTAAGACTGACTTTCATCCACTGGGTCAGTCGAGGGCCACAACAACCGCGCCGCCATAATGGCAAACCCAATCGCCGCCACCACTTTCACAAACTTCGCGGGGAGGATATGCGCTGTGCCTTGCCCAACTAAAACGCCCAAAACACTGGCCAGCAAAAGGGCCGCTGTTGCGCCCAAAAACACTGCCCGTGGCGATTTAGACCCTCCACTCAGCGCGATCGCGGCCAGTTGGCTTTTATCCCCTAATTCCGACAAAAAAACTGTAATAAACGCCAGTCCTAATAAGTTCCAATCCATTGCGAGTTGCCTTGCGAGAGTTGCCTTGCCAAGAAATTGCCTAACCAGAGGGCCGTGTGGAGCAGAAATACAGCCTGAGGATTGCGCCCGTCAACCTTTACCCAACGAACCCCCACCCCTTACAGCCGCACCACGTCCCACAGCAGTGAAACAGCGATCAAAGCCAGCACAACTCCCGCAGCGGTGTCCAGCGTTTTGGGGGAAAGCCGAGTTGACAACCACTGCCCAACCAACACGCCCACCAAGGTCGTACTAATTAGCGCCAAACCAGCCCCCAGAAACACTAGCCAGGGGCGATGAAATTCTGCACTCATCAACAGGGTCGAAACCTGGGTCTTGTCGCCCAATTCCGCCAAAAAAATGGTGCCAAAGGTCGAGAAAAAGACTTGCCAAACCGACTTCCCTGAAGCCAGATTGGGGACGGCTGAGGCATCCGCTTCTGAGGCGATCGCCAGCCGATCACCCGATGCTTCCAGTTCATCTGTGGCCTGCACTCCCCTTGGGCGGGCAGCGAGTTCCAAGCCCGATGCCAGTTCACGGTCGAGAACTTGGGTTGTCACAGCACTCACAGCAGCAAAGTCTTGTTTCACCAGGATCCCCCATCTGCTTTCATATTCCTTTCATTATCCAGAACTTAGGACGAAAGTGCAATATCCGCAAACAGGGGAAAGCCATACCCACCTGGCAATGCCTATTAGATGCCGACTTCCCGATCAAACCGCAGCATTTCCAAACTGCGATCGCCATACACCGCTTCAATTTGCTGCCGACAACAATCGATCGCAAAATCATTCAATTCTTCCGGCGCAATCCCAAACAAATCGCCAAACACATCGGCCTGAACCCGACAAAAGCGCGGGCGATCGGCATAAATCTCACAGCGGCGACTTACCTGATCAAAGTGAATACACCATCCATCTGGCCCCACCATACTGAGATATTGCGCCAGTTCTTCCGGAGTCAGGTAATCAGCCAAATCGGGGCGATCGCCCGGATCCAGATGACAACAAGCACCACATTCCTTTACACATCGCCACACTGCCATAAGATTTTATACTTTTGTTAACTTTCTGAGGGATGGATACGTCGCCAGCTAATATATTTAACTGTTACAGCACTATTACAAAACTTTTGTAAGCGAGCCACTTGCTCATTGTCGGAGGAAAGATGGGGTTTATCACAGATATCTTTGGTGGAATTAACTGGGAAGCAATTGTGCAGCTAACAATGGTAGCCGCAATCATGATTTCTGGGCCGGTGGTAATTTTCCTGCTTGCTGCACGCGGCGGGGATCTGTAAGCCCCATACCAACGCTTAAACAAAGTATGAGAGAGTAGCGATGAGTCTGGCTTTGCTGGACTCTTTTTTTATTGTGCCTTTTTTCTTGGGCAGCTTCAGGGTTGTCCTGGAGGCGGAACCCACGGGCAAACAATGGCCCCCTGCCCAGCCAGGAAACCCATAACCAAGAGGAAACAGGAGTCAGATAAAATGCCGGATTGTCTGACTCCTGACACTTGTAGCCAAACCACCAGGGGCACCCCTTCCACCTGGGCCAGAGGCCGTCCGCTCGTCTAGACGCACCAAAAGCCAGATAGGCAAAGACTTACAGCCCATTCTGCGTGGATTGGCAAAACCTAAATGCACCTAAGCAAGGCATTTGGAGTCATTCGCTGTGCCATCAAGCGCAACAGCCAGCCTCCCCTTGCTTCAAGCTCTAGGGAATTCAGAAAACAGCAGTGGTACAACGGCTCAACCGTCGCGATCGCGCTCTAGTCGCAAACTTTGGCCCCAAGGCGAACAAAGACTCATGACAACCACCATGCGCCCCTGACGCGACCCACGGCCAACCAGCCGTCCTAGCGCGATCGGGCATTATGATCATCAATCATGCTCATCGCCAAAGGCGGCCATTGCGCCAGCTCAGCAGGTCTGTGCTGATCGCACCCCGACCAGCCGCACAGTCAAACTTTTCAAAATGCTATGTGAGCGATCGCCACAGCCCATAGTCGTTCCAGGCTTCGCGATCGCACTGAGCAAATTCAGGGGCAACCCATTTGCCCCCAAGACCTCACGGCCTAACCCCTGCTCTAGGGGGGAGTGTCACCCACTTCAGCCATTATGTTGAACCGCAACACAAATAGATAAGTGCTACCACGGTTGGAATGGCGAAATTCTTGACTCAATTTTCTAGGCTTGGCGCTAGACATTGATCGTTAACAAGTAACAACAAATCAGACAATGTGCATGACACAAAGATCTGATCAACACTGCGAGTGGATTCTGCTACCAACGCCGCAGCCTTTTCCTAAAGTAACAGACTTATGGTGAAAAAATGTATTGTTCTGACCCATTTCTCGAACTGTCCAACACATTGACGCCCCATAACCCCGAGCCTTCTCCGGTCAACTGCCCCCAGGCGATCGCCCCCCCGCCTAGCCCAACGCTACATCCAAAAACATCATCACCACAAAGCCCACCATTACCCCAATCGTGCCCTCTTGCTCGTGCCCCTGGCGATGGGACTCCGGAATAATTTCATCACTAATCACAAACAACATGGCCCCCGCCGCAAACGCCATTCCCCACGGCAACACCAGATTGCCCAGACTCACCACCCCAGCCCCCACCAAGCCCCCCAAAGGTTCGACCAACCCCGTGAGCAACGAAACCCGCAAAGCAAAAGCCGTTGTATACTTTTGGGCCAATAGGGCGATCGCCACGACCAACCCTTCCGGCATATTCTGCAACCCAATCCCCAAGGCTACGGGCAAACCCAAATGCACATCCCCTGACCCAAAACTCACCCCCACCGCTAACCCCTCTGGGAAGTTGTGTAAGGTAATCGCGATAATGAACAGCCAGATCTTGGCAAGCTTGGCCTGATTCGAGCCTTCTGCCCCCTTAAAAAAGTGTTCATGGGGAAACCGGGCATGAATGAAATTTAGACTCCACCCGCCCAACAAAATTCCAACGACCATAATCAACGCCGCCGTGAAGGTGGAATAGCCTTGGGCGATCGCGGCTTCCGTTCCCGGCACAATCAAGGAAAACGAAGTAGCCGCCAACATCACGCCCCCCCCAAAGCCCAACATAATGCCCTGCAAGCGGGACGAAACCGATGGCAACACCAAAATGGGTAACGCCCCGATCGCCGTACAGAGTCCAGCCGCCAAACTCGCTCCAAATCCAATCAAAAGAGGGTTCATCAACCATTACCAAAAACTATCCAAACATTACCCAAAAAAACCACATTCAGCCGACTTGGTCTGAGTTGTTTTACACGGCTTAGACTACAGGCCCACCGCGATCGCCCACCCTCCACGGTGCCCTCATCCCCCCAACTGCACGTCTTGGAAAGGCGGTGATGACACAGGCGGCGGAGCATGTTGGAGGAGTTGTCGATAAGTGTGTTGCAACTGCAATGCCGTCACCACAGACTTCAGCCCTCCATACAACACCGCAATAATGCCAAACCCCACCCCAATGAACAGGAGCGCCGGTTGGCTCAGCACATCGGTCGCAACGCGCTGAACAATTTGCCCCGGGTGTGTCGCCAAATCCCAACTATTAAACCGCTCAATCCGCCCCAAATAGACCCCAAGGCTACTCAGCCCATGCAAAGCAAGTTCAGCGGGCACCACAAACTGCCCCCCTTGCCGCAGCCGCAAATAATGCCCCACATTCAGCACCGCCACGACATAAGCACCAAACCCCAGCAACACAAACAGTGTGTACTTCGGTAACAACACCAACGTATTAAACAACAGGGAATCGTTCCATTGGATTTCCTGCACTAGATGAATGAGATCAGTCAATACATAGGGCGCATTGGGCAGAAAAGCCACCAACCCCAGGGCGATCGCCCCCTGCACCACCCCAGGCCATTGACGGCTCCGCACCAGCACCAGACTCAAACCCAAGGGCACAGCCGCCAAGAACAAATTCCAGGCCATCCAAGGACTTGCAAACGGCACCACCCACCACAGCATCTTCCAAGTCATAGACAAACCCCAGAAAAATCGGAACAAGTTGAGTGAACAAGGACTACAGCCGTGCGGCAAATCCAGATAATGGGTTATATTCTGATGTTTAGGCTAGAGAATAAACTCCAGCCTCAAAGCCAGTCTGGTTCACAATAAAAACAGACAACCGCGCAATTATGGAGTTATTGTCTCCGTATCTTTCGGTATCTTTTTTATAGCTCGTATTTTTATCGACAGAGTTCACCTCGATGAGTCAATCCACTTCCATCTTGGAAGATTTGCTGGCAGCGATCCCTGAACTAAGATCCCAGATTTACTTCAAAGCCTCGCTGACGGCGCTTTCCCATGCAATGGAGGATCAAGTTCTGGCAGGGCGCGATCGCCCCTTGGTGATTGCTAACTTTCAGCGGGAACGTTTTTATCGCCAAGAAGCCCATCGGTACCTGCGGATCGCCGAACTCACCGATCAGGTTTATGTGTTGGCCGCCCCCGAAACCGACTTTACCAACCGCACCGATCACTACGAGATGGTTGCGTTTCACCCCACCGATGCCCTCTCCGAAGAATGGCACTTAGTGGTTTTTGGGGAGCACTACGCCGCGTGTCTGATCTGCCGCGAACGCCAGGGCATTGCGGTGGAGCGTTCCCTGCTCCTGGCCCCCGACCAAGCCCGCCGCTTTGAAGGGGTGTGGACCTTCGATCGCGCCGTTGTCAGCAAAGCCGCCGAACTCTTGCTCGCTCGAATTTTGACCTATCGCCCAGAACTCAGCTCCAAAGTCGCCGCAGCCACCGCCCTGTTTGCCCCCGATCCAACTATCACTGCGGCCCGACCGGGCTTCAATACGGTAGATCCTGGCCCCTTTGCCGAGCGGTTGGTGACCTATTTGCAAGCGGGGCAATACAAATTGCTCAAAGCTTATCGATCGATCTCGGCCCAGGAACAAAAAGAACGCCTGCTTAACTCCATCACCACGGCCATTCGGCAATCGCTCGACCCCAACGATATCTTTACCGTCGCGACCAAAGAACTTGGCCAAGCCCTGCAAGCCTGTCGGTGTTTGATTTACCGCTGCAAAGCCAGCGATCGCAGCGTCACAATCGCCCACGAATATCTTGACGGTCGGGTCGATTCCCTCGTTGGCCACTCCTGGAACCTGGCCGATAACCCCCTCTTCACCGCCGCCGTCGAAAGCCAAACGCCCCAATACGTCGAAGATGCGCAGGCCAAAGTTTGGCAACTGGGCGAAACCACCGTTCCCGCGCCCTATACCCAAGCCCGCCAGTGGCAAATTGGCACCTGGTTAATGCTCCCCGTGATTAACCAAAGTCGGTTATTGGGCATTGTGGAAGTACATCATTATGGTGCGCCCTACGAGTGGACCGCCGAAAGTCTGGAGCTGATTGAAGCGATCGCCAACCAAATTGGTGTGGCCCTCATCCAAGCCGAAGCCTACGCCCACCTGGAAGACCTCAACCAGCAACTCGAAGACCTCGATCGCACCCGCAGCAACCTCATCGCCATCACCGGGCACGAACTCCGCACCCCCCTCTCCACCATTCAAGTCTGCTTAGAAAGTCTGGCCAGCGAACCCGATATGCCCATCGAACTCAGCCAGGTCATGCTGCAATCAGCCCTGACCGATGCCGAGCGTATGCGCAAACTCGTCCAAGACTTTTTGACCCTCTCCCAACTGGAAAGTGGGCGAGTCCACTGGCACATCGAAGCTCTCCCCATTCAAGAATGCATCGACTTAGCTCTGAGCAGCCTCAAAGCCAGAGCGCAGGATGCCACCCTGCCCACGATCGCCGTCGAAATTCCCGACAAGCTCCCCCTGGTCAAAGCCGATGGGGAATGGGTCGTCGAAGTCTTGACCAAGCTCTTAGACAACGCCTGCAAATTTACGGACGCGCAAGGGAGCATCACCATCGCGGCCCAACTCAACGGCAATCAAATGGTGCACCTGACCATCATGGACACCGGACGTGGCATTGAACCCAATCGCCTGGAAACCGTGTTCGATCGCTTCTACCAAGAAGAGGGAGCCTTGCGCCGTTCAGCCGGGGGCACCGGACTCGGCCTAGCCATTAGTCGGCAAATTATCACAGGTTTAGGGGGCCAGATCTGGGCCGAATCCGCTGGCAAAGACCAGGGCAGCACCTTTCATCTCACCTTGCCTGTCTGCATCATAGGGGCCGAAGAAACACTCACCACCCAGCCATCCAGCGAACTGAAACCCGCCAAAGCCAGCCGGGGCCGCACCAAAACCGTTAAACCCAAACGCTAACAATCCTGGGCAGCGCGATCGCCCCTCACCTCCCGCAGTCATTGCCCGTCGCCTGACTGCTCTTTTCTGCTACCCAAAAACTGCTACTAAGGCAAAAACTCACTACCGCTTCGACTAATGCCTATTAGTTGCAATAATCTTCTGATATCATCATCCGCGATCGCACGAGCCGTCTGGTCAAGCATTACCCCCGGTCAACACCAGCTCCAGCACCAGGCCACCACCAGGCTTGCGATCGCCCCCTCCACAACCAGTGGCAGCCCGCCTATCGCCCATCCTCCAGGGTATTTTGCCCTCCGCTCAGCCCAGGATTTTACAAAACTACATGATTTCTTATTGCCAATTATTCTAAACTAAGTCCAAGCAGCTTATTGAGATAGAAAATCAATAAGCCCATCAAAATTCGCTTTAGCGCCTGACGGTTGGGAGGGAAGCAATGACCCCATGTTTGTGTTGTGGTAGCGGATTGCTCCGCCATACCCGTTTAACTGGCCTGTATTGGTACTGCCCCAATTGCCGCCAAGAAATGCCAGAAACCAGCAGCCAACGCCAACCGCCCCACGGACTTAGCACGTTCTCCCTGACGTGCCATGCCCAGCGCGATCGCCCCTAAGCCCAACCCCGTTGGCACAGTGGCATCTCCCCGTACCTTTTTGAGGATTTCTAATAGTGACAACTCCCCCCCCTGAAGCCCTTTGGATTAACGTCAGCCCCCACTTGCAGTATTTCGATCGCCCCCTCCTGCGCTGCCTATCCCAATCCCTGCCCATTGCCCAATGGCAATATGTTCAAACCGACGACGAGGGTAGCTCCTTTGACGAAGCCTTAACCCTCCTTCATCAGCACCTTTGTCACCACGATCGCCCCTTACACCTTCTGGGCCACGGCCTCAGCGGAGTCTTGGGGCTGGTCTATGCGCGGTTCTACCCCGAACGGGTGCGATCGCTCACCTTGCTCGCCGTTGCCGCCCAACCCGCAATCACCTGGCACGCCCACTACTACGTCCAACGGCACCTGTTGCCCTGGAGCCAGTCCTATCTCCTCGCCCAGACCGTCCGTAGTTTGTTTGGCCCCCACTTGCCTACCCCCGCCAATTTACTGGTTAATGCCTTGGAGCAAGACCTGGCCACAGCCCCCTCATTTCATTCATTACTCAAACTCGAACAACTGCCCCAGGGTGGGATTGCCGCCCCCCTGCTGGTTTGCAGCAGCAAAACCGACACCGTGGTGCATCCCCCCTTGGCCCAAGCCTGGGAACCCTGGTGCAAACCCACCGATCGCCTGTGGGAATGTCCCGTCGGACGACATTTTTTCCATTACTTTTGTTCGCGGCTCGTGGCCCAGCAGATTCTTGAGTTTATGCGATCGCCCACCAGCACCGCCCCAGTCGCCGCCCCCCAGCTTGCCCCCAACTGAATCCAGCCGTTCATCCAACAAGCTTTGAGCCGCTGCAATCTCGTCTTGCCAATGGCCCACAAGCGCCCCCTCCCTGCTCAGCTAAAGAACTGTTACAGATCCCTACAAAGTCATGAGCCAGGTGCGGCCTCAATGGTACGATTCCGTAAAACACTGAGAGAGTAAATCACCAATGACAGAAACGCTTAGTGGACAACCTCCTATATTCGGCGGTAGCACCGGTGGGCTACTGACCAAAGCACTTGTTGAAGAAAAATATGCAATAACCTGGACTAGCCCTAAACAACAGGTATTTGAAATGCCGACGGGTGGGGCAGCCCTGATGAATGAAGGGGATAACCTGCTGTATTTGGCTCGCAAGGAACAGTGTTTAGCCTTGGGAAGCTATCTTCGCAGCAAAAAGATGGATTACAAAGTCTATCGGTGCTTCCCAAATGGTGAAATCCAATACCTGCACCCGGCGGATGGCGTTTACCCTGAAAAAGTAAACGAAGGTCGTGGCCCGGTCAACACCGTTAACCGTAATATCGGCAAGAACCCTGAACCAGCCAAGCTCAAGTTCAGCGGGGTTGCCCCTTACAACGCCTAGTTGTCTAATCGGTTCTTACGTCTCAAACCCTAAGGCTTAGCTTTAGGGTTTATTTTTTGGTTCTAAGGGGTGTGGCCTCGCTGCTTGGCGATCGACGTAGTGGCCGATCAGGCCGAGGCCCCCAGTGTTTGATGAACGGGATTGATAGTAGAATCGGCGCAAACAGTCGTAGGACATGAGAGTAAAGCGATGAGTCCCATTCGGATCCTGTTACAAACAACGATTCCGGCGATCGCCGATGATTGGCACATTGGACGATTTTCGTTACTCCAGCAATATTTGAGTTCATTAACCGATGCCGCCGACCAGCCCCTTTGTATGGTGGTAGCCCGCGATCGCACCCCCGATGGAGAGGGGCACGATCCGGTACTTTGCCAGCTTGCCCAATCTGAGTTTGACGAGTTGTGGCTGTTTGCGGTGGATGGCGGGGATGGCCTGAGCGATCGCGACTGTGCTGGAATCCATGCTTTTCGGCAACGGGGCGGTGGTGTGCTCATCACCCGTGATCACATGGACTTGGGCTGTTCCGTCTGTGCATTACCGCAAATTGGAAGTGCCCATTTCTTCCATAACCATAATCCCGACCCCGACCCCACCCGCCACTGCATTGATGATCCTTACACCACTGCAATTCTGTGGCCCAACTACCACTCTGGACGCAACGGGGATTGCCAGATGATTACCCCTGTTGCACCGCTGCATCCCTTACTCAAAAATCCCGACAACCCCACTGGCCAAATTACCTATTTTCCGGCCCATCCCCACGAAGGCGCAGTGGGCATTCCGGCAGGGGCTTCCACCGCCCAGGTCATCGCCACCGGCACCAGCAAAATCACCCAGCGCGCATTCAATTTAGCCGTGGCCTTTGAGCGCGATCGCACCGCCGAAGGATATACCCTGGGCCGTGCCGTCGCCGAATCCACCTTTCATCATTTTTGTGACTACAACTGGGATGCCACCCTACCATGTCCCAGTTTTGTGGATGAACCACCGGGCCACACCATGCAAACCGAACCCCAAGCAATACCAAACCTCAAAGCCTATTTGCGGAACCTGGCCCTGTGGCTGGCTGATCGGTTGTAACCACCTGCCGCCTCAATTGAAGTTATCGCTAAGGAATAAACTCTGTTACCACTCGACCACCGCTGACCACCACTTGTTGATCTTTCAACGTTCCCGCAGCAGAAGGCCCTGCTAAGTTTAGGGGTGGTTTAGCTTGGCGATACGTCACGTTGCCATCGGCCTGAAAGGCTTGGGTCACAATGTTCCAAACCAGGCGATCGCTCTTGAGCTGGGACTGATTTGGCCCGCCCGCCCCATTAACATCGCCAACGAGGGTCAGCACTCTGGTTTTGAGGTCAAGATCCCCCTGATTACCCGTCAGGGTTACATTGTCTTTGGCGTTCACAATCGTCACAGGCTGAGTTGAAGCAATGAGCCGATCTTTAATATTCCACTGCACCAAATTACCGTTGACCTGAATTGGCGGATCGATGATATTCAGTTGGGCATTCTGTTTCAGCGTCACCACCTGGGCCTTAATATCCATTTCGCCCTTATCGGCTGTCGCGCGATCGGTCACTGTCGTTTTCTCAAAGCGCTCCATTTGAAGCGGTTTTTCACCAATTAACTTGTCTTTTTCGACCAGCCACACCAGTTGTTCTGTATTAAAGCGAAAATTAGGCTCTTGAGATTCAGCAGCCACCTTGCCATCCAGTTCCAACCGTCGTAACCGGGTAAGATATTTTCCTTTTTGGGCTGAGGCTTTGACCTTTTTGCGGGTGCCCGTCATGTTGTTCCGAATAAAGATGACATCTTTTTCCGATTGCCATTCCAATTCGTTGCCTTTCATGACCAGGCCATCGCGCACATCGGTCGCGACGATATTGCCCCGCAGAAAAATCCGCTTGCCGTCTTGCAAAACCTCGCCACCATCGGCTGTGACTTTGACGATCGCTTTACCGTCTTGATAAAACTCACCGTTTGGCTTTTTGACTTTGGCTACTTTTTGGTCGCGGCTGTAGGTAGCTTGTTCCGCCTTCACTTTCCACCACAGTTTGCCCTTCTTATCAAAGTCTTCCAGGGTAACGGAATTGAAGGTGAGGTCGGTATCAAAATTTTCATTTTCGAGTTGTTGGGCATCCTCAGCCAGCTTTTTCTCAGCCCGATTAAAGTCACACCCACTCAGGCCCAAGGCAGCTACAAGCACCAAACCCCCAACGGTGGTAGCACTTACAAGTTGTTGGCGGCGCGATCGCCAGAACACAAGAAGATTCACCAAACTAGCCCACCCTTACAAAACCTTGGGTATTAGACCACAAAACGACAACAAAGTTTCGTATCCTTGGGACAGTTCACCTAACCGCAACTGGAAAAACCCCTTTGCCTAGTCACTATCCACATCGTCCAGCAACCCAATGCCCGACAGGGGCCGATAGGTATAGCTGCGTGAGGTCTTTTGGATATCTTCTTTGATGCTATCAAGATCGATGTAGCGATCGGCCACATTAATCAAGCTGTCGCTGGTCATCGATCGCAAACTCACGACCTCAACCCGCACCCCGCGATAGCTCACTGCATTCACCGCATAGGCCAAGTCCCCATCTCCGCTGACCAGCACAGCCGTATCATAGGAACCCACCAGCGACATCATATCAACCGCAATTTCCACATCCAAATTGGCTTTTTTGGAACCATCTGGCAACTGCACCAGATCCTTGGAAATGACGCGATACCCATTGCGGCGCATCCACAGCAAGAACCCCTGCTGCTTTTCGTTGGTGCGATCGACCCCAGTATAGAAAAAGGAGCGCAACAGCCGTGAGCCAGCCGTTAACCGACAAAGCAGCTTGGTGTAATCAATCTCAATGCCCAATTGGAGAGCCGCATAAAACAGATTCGAACCGTCAATAAAGATCGCAACCCGGCCACGATTTTCCAGCACCTGTTGCGGGGTAAAGACAGACTCGTTGCTCTCAGCGTCAAGATTGGACGTATGGTTTAACATGGCGTTACGGCCTCTTTTTTTATGAAAAAAAATATTGAAATAACAATTTTGGATGGAAAGGCGCTAATTAGAACTGGAAGGAGCCATTTCTAGTCGCTGAAAAACGGGCTTAGGCTCACCTAAAGGTTGGCCTGGGGGCAGGGTACCCCATTGAGCGTGGGTGGCAAACGGAACAACTTGGGCAATATTGGCCTGGGTGACAAAATCAGCAGCGAAACCCAATTGCTGGTAAACGTCTGTACTGATTTGAGGCACAATGGGGGACAGGAGGTAGGCGGCTAGACGCACCGCTTCTAGCACTGTGTAGAGGGTAAAGCTGACGTTTTGCAGCTCACCGCGTTTGTACAGAGTCCAGGGGGCTTGGTCATCAATAAACTTATTGCCGGCCCGCACGAGGGTCAAAATGGCCTCGCAGGCTTCACTAAACGCTAAGGCATTATAAGCGGACAAAACGCGATCGCTCAGGTCATAGCCGAGATCTTTTAGTGGATTGGCCGCAGGGGTGAACTCAGCGGCGATCGCCGGAACGCTCCCATCGCAATACTTATAGGCCATCTTCAGCGTCCGATTGAGCAAATTCCCCAAATCATTCGCCAAGTCCGCATTCACGATGTTGATAAACCGAGTTTGGCTGAAATCACCATCCCGACCAAACTCAATCTCTTTCAAAAAGTAATAGCGCACGGCATCCGGCCCATACTGAGTTACCAGCGCAAAGGGATCCAGCACATTCCCCAGGGATTTCCCCATCTTTTGGCCATCTTTCGTGAGGTAGCCATGCCCAAAGACACGCTCCGGCAACTCCACCCCTGCGGACATCAACATCGCGGGCCAATACACCGCATGAAACCGCAGGATATCCTTGCCAATCAAATGGACGTTGACTGGCCACCAATGGGCCAATGCCGCTTCCAGGGTCGTGGGTTCGGCCTCGTCCAACAGCGCGGTGACATAGCCTAACAGGGCATCAAACCAAACGTACAGGGTGTGGTTCGGGTCGGCGGGAACCGGAATCCCCCAAGTGACGTTGACGCGGGAAATCGAAAAGTCCTGTAAGCCTTGGCTGACAAAGCTCAGCACCTCATTCCGCCGACTCGCAGGTTGAATAAACTCTGGGCGATCGGCATACAACCGTTCCAACGGTTCCTGATAGGCGGACAACCGGAAAAAATAATTCGCTTCATCGCGCCATTCCGCCGTTGTGTTGGTGTGGATGGGACAACGATGGTCGTCTAACAAATCCCGCTCTTCTTTAAACTCCTCACACGCAATGCAATACCACCCTTTTTGCTGGCCCAGGTAGATATCGCCCCGCTCCCACACACGCTGAAAAAATTCTTTTACGATGCCTTCATGCCGGGGGTCGGTCGTCCGAATAAAGCGATCGAACCGGATCCCCAACAACTGCCAGAGGGCCTGAAACTGCTCAACGATCTGGTCGCAGTGAGTTTGGGGATCACGGCCTGCGGCTTCTGCCGATCGCTGGATCTTTTGGCCATGCTCATCCGTTCCGGTCACAAACAGCACCGACTGACCCCGCAAGCGCTGGAACCGACTTAAGACATCAGCGGCGATCGTCGGATAAGCACTACCCATGTGAGGCAGCGCATTGACGTAATAGAGCGGCGTGGTAATAACGAACTGGTTTTTATGAACTATTGACTTTGCATTCATGGATAGGTAATGACATGCTCCTACATTCAACCAATCAGCTAAGGAGGAGCCATTTAAGGTTAAACCGTTGCTTGTTAAGCTAGACCACTTAAAACAACCAAAAAACCGGGCAAGTCGCTGATTGGCTCTAATTTTGCGCTGTTATCCTAAAACACAGCCATCATAAGAATGATTTGTATTTTGATTACACAATTCTAAACGGAAGCTTGTGGCAACCAACCCTAGTAAATCTTAAGATAACCAATTATTTAAACCTCCCCCTTCATAAGGTCAGGAAACGCTGTAATCAGTTTTTTCTATCTTTAAGCATCATCTTAGCAAGTTTATTAATGTTACCGGGTAAGACGGTTTATCAGTGGTTGTAGCCCTGATGGTGCCGTTAACACCACAGCCGATCGCGCGATCGCTGACCAGTAAAACCGTGACTGCGATCGCCCCCAATTCACCGGGGCAGCCGAGGGCGGCGGAAGCGCTGGCAGCATTGGGGTCTCTCTATCTTAAGCCTGAGCCAACTTTATATCAAAAAATGTTAAGCCTTAAGCAGATGAAGTATTTCTAGGTTCTTTCAGTCCTTGTTTATTGCATTTGGGTTAGTCGTTTACTTATGCTTCCCACTCCGCCGCTAATTGCATCACGTTTGCTGCTATCTGGTTTGGGCACGCAGATGTATACGTATTATCAAGACCGGGTACCCAGGCAGGGGCCGGTCATCGTAGTGAGCAACCACCGCAGTTTTATGGATCCGCCCGTGCTGATCGCGGCGATGAATCGGACTGTGCGGTTTGCCTGTCATCATTACATGGGGCAAGTGCCGCTGTTGCGTGAGGCCGTCACCCGGTTGGGCGCGTTTCCGCTAGGAGCCCCAGAGGAACGGCAACAAAGCTTTTTTTATGAAGCTGTGCAGTTGTTGCAACGCCATCAGATGGTCGGAATTTTTCCGGAAGGAGCCGCGCCGATGGTGCAGGAGACTATGCCAACAACTGTTGGGAAATTCCAGCGGGGGTTTGCCCATCTGGCCTTGCGGGCACCGATTGATGATTTGGTGGTGCTCCCTGTGGCGATCGCCGCGCAACAGGAAACCGTCAATGCGGCCATGCCCCTCCGGGCGCTGAGTTGGTTTGATCCATCCGAGCCGTTGTTCGACCAACCGGGATGGCATCCAATGGTGTTCTATCACCGGGTCAACGTGTTGTTTGGGCGGCCCCTGTGGATCCAGGCGAACCAGCGCGAGGCTTATCAGGGGAAACAGGCGCGATCGCTGGTGGCCGAAGTCACAGGTCAGTGCCAAGCCGAAATTCAACAGTTGCTGCACCAAGGACTTTACTGAGCCGCCCCGTGGTACAACCAAAGACAGCACAATTCAAAACAGCGCAACCAAAAACAGGTGAGGCCGCGATCGCCCTGGGTTTACCACCGCCAACTGCCCCCAGCCCCAGCACAGCTCACTGCCCCTTGACCCTGCACGCCTTGCCTGAAGTTGGCCTCCACACGTTAGCGCCCGCCCCTTAGCGCCGCAAAATCGGAGCCTTTCAAGTTTCGCTATCATGACATCCCTGTGCCCAATCACGGGCTTACTGACTCTTTCCAAGCATCCTCATGGCTGATTTCCCAACCTGTTTGCTCACCCCCGGACGCCTGCAACCACACTTACCGTTATTCGTCTTTCTCCCTGGGATGGATGGCACCGGACAGTTGCTCCGGCTACAAACCGAGGGGTTGCAAGCGGGGTTTGATGTGCGGTGTTTAGCCTTGTCGCCGACCTGCTTACCCAGTTGGGAGGAACTCGCTGCGGAAACCATTGAGTTGATTGAACAAGAATTGCAGCAATGGGGCGATCGCCCGGTCTATCTCTGTGGTGAATCGTTTGGGGGTTGCCTCGCGTTGAAAATCGCCCTGGCTCTTCCCCGCTGTCTCACTCGGCTGATTCTGATCAATCCGGCCTCTTCCTTTCGGCACCGCCAGTGGCTAGGCTGGAGCAGCTTGGTCACCAGTTGGCTCCCCAGCCCGTTGTATCGATTGTCTTCGGTGGCGTTGCTGCCCTGGTTAGCGGCCCTGGAACGCATGGCCACCCACGATCGCCAAGCCCTGTTGCACGCGGTGCAATCCGTTCCCCAAAAGACATCCATTTGGCGGTTATCGCTGCTGAACGACTTTGCCATTGAGGCGGCCCAACTATGCCAGATCACCCTGCCCACCTTATTAATTGCGGGTGACATGGATCGCCTCTTGCCCTCAGTAGCCGAAGTTCAACGGCTGGCCCAAGCCTTACCCCAGGCACAAGTAACGTATTTGCCGGGAAGTGGTCATGCCTGTTTGCTCGAACAGGGTGTTAACCTCTACGACATTTTGCAACAGCAGCAGTTTACCCCCACGTCTTTGTCCTTAGAGGATGCGATCGCACCCCGTTAATCCATCTGCTCCGACGGGCATACTAAACTGCAACATCTGTCTTACCCATTGCCAATTCCCAGCAATTTGCTGTGGGCGAAGATGTGTACCTGTTGGTCGGCAGCACGGGAAAGACTGGCTGGTACTGGCTATGACACTTGTCACTGTCCGCCACCGCTAATTTGGGGTCTGGTCACAAAGACCACGCTCACCTGAGGCCCTTCTAACTGAGGCTTCCCCTAACAGGATTCATTGTTCACCTCTACATGTCGCGTTTCCTGACAGGCGAGAGCTGCTTTAATGATGTTCCCAACTTCCCTTCCCCTGTGCATCGCTGAGAGTGCCCCTTCACCCAGCGCGTGTCTCGCCCAAATTCTGGCGATGACCCCAAACCCACTTTTTGTGCTGAATGAACAACAACAATGGGTAGTCGTGAATGAGGCCCTGTGTCGCTGGTGCGATCGCCCCGCAGCAAGCTTCCTCACCCACCACAGTCGCCACCTGTTTACCCCCGCCGCCGCCCACCGCTTTCAAGCCTACAATGCGGTAGTCTTCGCAACTGGGGAAGCAACAGCCCAAACGGAAGTGTGGCAAACCCCAGAGGGGCGATCGCAAGAAATTATCATCCAGCGATCGCGCTTTTACGACCAAGACGGCACCCCCTTTCTCCTGGGTCTTTGTCAGCCAGCCGAGTCCGCGCCCTCCCTCGCAGTCGATCATGGCACCTTGCTTCAGGCCCTGCCCGATCTCGTCATGCGGATGACCGGCGAAGGTCTATACCTGGACTTTATTCCCACCGAGACCTTTCCCGTTTTTGGCGACCACAAACTCGTCGGGACAGAAATCTTCGGCACCTTGCCCCCGGAACTCGTGGAACGCCGAATGGACTACATTCAAACAGCCCTGGCCACAGGCGAACTCCAGATTTACGAACAGGAAATTTTAGTTGAAGGCATCCTGCGCACCGAAGAAGTCCGGGTTGTCGTCAGCGGCCCCAACGAAGTCCTGATCATTGTGCGGGATATGACCGATCGCAAACGAGTAGAATCAGCCCTCGCCGCCCTCAACGAAGACCTCGAAGCCCGGATTCAAGAACGCACCAATGCCCTCCGGGAAAGCGAAGCCCGCTGGCGTACCCTGGTCAACAACCTGCCCTTTGGGTGCTGGGCGGCAGATATCCAAGGCAAACACATGATGCAAAACCCCGTCTCCCTGCGCCAATGGGGCAACCTCCTCGGCAAACGGCCCCAAGATCTAGACTTGCCTCCCAATGTTTTAGACCAGTGGCTCGACAACAATCGGCGGGTCTTGAATGGGGAAATCCTACACCACGAAAATCAGTACATTGAGCAGGGCCAGGTGGAATATTACCAGTCCCTCATGGCTCCAATCTGGGATAACAACGAGATTTGCGGCTTTCTAGGCGTTGACATCAACATCACCCAACAAAAGCAAATCGAGGCAGCGGTGCGCCAGCAAGAAAAACAATTGCAGCTCGTCCTGGCAAATATGCCCGTGATGATGACCGCGTTTGACGACCAGGGGTTGGTGCAAGCGTGGAATAGTGAGTGTGAACGAGTGACGGGGTATACCGCCCAGGAGATGATTGGCAATCCCGCTGCCCTGCACTGGTTATACCCCGATCCAGGAGTGCGGAAACGCTTGAAACAACGGTGGCGCACCTGGGGCAATCATTTTCGCAATCAGGAATGGCCGATCGCCTGTCGGGATGGGAGCCAGCGCACAATTTTGTGGTCAAATTTGTCGGCCCAGTTTCCCATACCGGGGTGGACGGGCTGGAGCGTTGGGATTGACATTAGCGATCGCAAACAGGTTGAGGAGGCCCTCCGGGCTAACGAAGAAAAAACCCGTGCCTTGCTAGAAGTCATTCCCGATATGCTGTTTTGTTTCGATCGCGACGGCGTCCACCTGGACTTTGCGCCCTCCAGCGAATCAGAACCGGCGGTCGCCCCTGACCTATTTTTAGGCAAATCGGTGGTGGAGGTGTTACCCACCAAACCTGCTCAACGCATTTTGAACGCCGTTCGTGCAGCCCTGGCCACCCAACAATTACAACGGATTGAATATCGGTTGCAGATCAACGGAGTCTGGCACGACTATGAAGCCCGCATTTTAGCGATCGATGAGGAGCGGGCCTTATCCATTGTGCGGGATATTACCGAACCCAAAGCCCGCGATCGCCAACTGCGCGACTCCGAGCAACAGTTACGCCAACAAGCCCAAGCCTTAACGGCCACCCTCCAAGAACTCCAGCACACCCAAACCCAACTGATTCAAACCGAAAAAATGTCGAGTTTGGGGCAATTAGTCGCTGGGGTGGCCCACGAAATCAATAACCCCGTTAACTTTATTTTTGGCAACCTGACCTATCTCAATGAGTACATCCACAACTTGTTGCAGATGCTAGCACTGTACCAACGCCATTACCCAGACCCCGTTCAGGCCATTCAGCAAGCTGCCGAACAGTTAGATCTGGAGTTCATTGTCGAAGATTTGCCCAAAACGTTGCGGTCAATGCGAGTCGGTTCAGAGCGAATTCAGGGGATCGTTGCGTCGCTGCGGACGTTTTCGCGGATGGATGAAGCCGAGATGAAAGCGGTCAATATTCACGATGGCATCGACAGCACCTTGATGATTTTGCAAAGTCGCTTAAAAGGCAATACGAAACACCCCGAAATTCTGGTGCAAAAACACTATGCCGAGTTGCCGCTCATTGAATGCTATGCGGGGCAGTTAAACCAGGTGTTTATGAATGTGTTGGTCAATGCGATTGATGCGATCGCCGAAGGGGGCACGACCCAAACACCCACCATCACCATTACCACCGAGTGGCTTACCCCAGAGCAGATCGCCATTCGGATTGCCGACAACGGCCCCGGCATGACCGCAGCGGTACAAAAGCGGTTGTTTGATCCTTTTTTTACCACCAAGGCCGTGGGCAAAGGCACAGGCATGGGGCTTTCCATCAGCTATCAAGTGGTGACAGAGCGCCACGGCGGGCAGTTAACGTGTCACTCTGAATTGGGCCAGGGGACTCAGTTTTGCATCCAAATTCCGATCGCCCAATCACGGCCCCATACTCCCACGGCCCAGCCCGATCGCCCCCCTGCGTAGACTACGGACTTGGCTCCCCAGTCAGTGGCAAAGTTTTCGTGCAAACTGCGCGTTCCTGCTGATAATTGTTAGGGCATGGCAGGTTCCGCGCTCTTCGGCAACGTGATGGGGAGAATCGGGGATATGGCAAGTGGGGCGATGGCGGAAGCACAAAGCCAACGGGGGGCAAGCCAGCGGTTGCTGGTGGTGGCGTTGTGGCTCTTGTTGATGATTTTGGCGACAAAGGTGTGGATCGGCTTCGCGACGCGATCGCTCAGCTTGCTGGCGGCGGCGTTGCATACCTTAGTTACGATTCTGAGTCTGGTCTTTAGCCTCTCGGCGATCGCCGCCACTAAACGGGGCACCCGCGAAATTTGGGGGCATGGCCGCTTAGAAGCCAGTCTTACGGTGTTAGTCGCCACCTTTTTGGGGATGATAGCCTGTGTTTTAGTGGGCTTCATCGGGGCACAAATGACCTGGTTTGCCTCGCCCTTGCTGCCCCCAGTCGCAATTGATCTGCCCCTTGTCCAACTCGTCGGCGGCATGACCACCCTGACGCTACTGTTGGGGATGGTGGGGCGCTACCAGGGGCAACTGTGGCAAAGCGCCAGCCTCAAGTTCAGCTTTCGGCAAAGTTTGCAAGATGCCGGGTTGATGGTCGCGATCGTCGGGGGCCTCTTTGGGTGTTTCTGGGGCTTTTCCTGGCTGGATCCGTGGTTAGCGTTGTTGGCCCTGGGGATCACGCTGATGGATGGATGGCAAGTCGTCAACCAACAGTTACCTTCGATGATGCAACAAGTCGCGATCGCCCCAGAAGCCCTCGCCGCCATTACCCATCAAGTCGAAGGCATTTTGCATTGCTATGGCATTCGCTCACGGGGGATGGTGGGGCGGTTAGTCATGGTGGAATTACGGTTAATTTTGCATCCTGAATGCACCGATCTGGCAACCGCGATCGCCCGTCGCATCGAACGGCTGATCATCCAACACTATGGCCCCGCCAAAGTCCACATCTATTTCGACGGGCCACTCACCAAAACTCCTGGCGATCGCCCCACCAGCTAGCACCATCACCACAACACCTTTTCCGCCTCTTTCCGCACGCTAATATCCTGCACCGAAGACACCGTGAACAGCGGTTGGTGATTGGCATTGCGCACCAGCGACACACTAATCAACGTCCAAATCACCCGCCCCGACTTGTGAATAAAGCGTTTCTCAAAATGGCAATAGGGAATCTGATTTCCATAAAGCTGGCGGGTTATATCCTGGTCGTACTCCAAATCATCAGGATGGGTCAAATCGCGGTAAGTCAGTTGCAAAATTTCCGCCTCTTCGTACCCCATCATGCGGCAAAAGGCCGGGTTCACTTTAATAAACTGCCCGCGCCCCGGAGAAGCCAGGGTCATCCCCACGGCGGCGGTATCAAAAGCCGTGCGGAACCGTTCCTCGCTCAACCGCAACTCTTCTTCGGCATGGCGGCGTTGCGTCACATCAATTTCTAAACTGTGGCACCCGTTAATCTGTCCGGCAGGGCCAAAATCCGGTTGCAGGGTCACTTCCAAATAACGCACCGCCCCCGTCGGGTCGGGTTGCTCCACCGTGTAAGTCACAAAGTTGCCTTGTAATGCGTGGTCAATGTGTTGGGCGATCCCACGGTAAGCCACTTCCCCCAGAATGCTGCGGATATGTTGCCCATAAAACCACTCGCGCGGGCGGCCAAACCGTTCTTCGTAGGTCTTGTTGACGAATTGATACCGTTGCTGGGGATCGAGGTAGGCAATGAACACCGGAAGAGCATCGGTGATGTGGCGGAGGGTGGTTTCACTCTGGCGGAGGGCTTCTTCCAGTTGTTTGCGTTCAGTAATATCTTTGGCGATCGTCAGCAAACATTGTTTCCCGTCCAGTTCAATGATTTCGGAAGAAACGAGCACCGTTAGGCGTTGGCCCGATCGCAGCCGAGTCGAAATTTCCTGGTTACTCGCCCGCCCGTAGGTGTTGATCAAGTGCATAAAGGTCTCGCGATCTTCTAATCGCTCCCATAGCCCAACCTCCACCGCCGATTTGCCAATCACCTCCGCTTTGGTCAACCCCGTCAACCGCAAAAAACTTTCGTTGACTTCGAGGTGTACCCCGTCGGGAAAGGATGTAATCAAGATGGGGTCAGGGCTGGTGCGGAAAGCAGTGGTGAACTTTTCGGTGGATTCTTGCAGAGCGAGACTCACTTGGTCAAAGGAAGCCTGCAAATGCTCAGACATTTCATTGAAGCTGTAGGCCAGCATCGAAATTTCGGTAATTGGGCTGTCTTCATCAATGGGGCCGTCGAGTTTGCCCAACATCAAATCCTGACTGGCACGACTCAGCCGCAAAATGGGCCGAACAATTTGTCTCGCGGTGAGCAGGGCGATCGCGATCGTGCCAACCAACGAGACTAAAGACAGCATCAACATAGACTCATAGTTGCGATCGATCTGGGCCGAAAAATCTGCTTCGGGCACAGCCAGCACCAGCCACCAGTCAAGGTCTTGGGGCGTCCGCCAAGGGCGCACATGGACAAAATATTCCTTACCCCGCAAAGAAAACCGCAACGGGGTTTTGTGGTGAAAGGCTTGCCAGCTATTCTCGTTGCGGTTGAGGTATTCAGCAGTATGGCGGGTAATGGTGTCTTTGCTTTGGGTCGCTTTGATGCGTTGCAGGGCTTGGTTGGGGGCGGGCACTTTGGGCGCGTTGGTCGGGCCAGGTTGGGAGCGAAACAGCAAATCCCCCACGGAACTGGCCACGAGGAACCCCTGGGAATCCACAATGAAGGCTTGACCGTGGGGACTGATATTCGTGGCTTCGAGGGCTTGGTTCACCGCCGACAGCGCAATGGATGCGCCTAAAACCCCTTGGGGGCGATCGCGCGGATCGTAAAAGGGCCGAACATACACAGCCGTAAGGGCAGGGCGATCGCGAGTTTGCAGGGGCGCAATATACCATTCCCCGCTCACCGCCGGTTGCTTGAGCCACGGCTCGCTATGGGCAGCGAAGAAAGCACGCTCCGGCAGTTTGCCATTTCCCCAAATCGTAATGGCGGAGGGCGCTGGGTCTGTCGGGGGCAACGAGGCCGTTGGGGCCAATGCTTGCAGGGCCTCGGCGATCGCGTCGGCAGTGGGTTTGGCTCTGCGGTGCAACTGGCGCGGCAGACGGCACCACAAACTGACTGAGATTAGGCCGCTTGGTAATCACGGCAGTATCCTGCAAAGGCCGCGTGACCAAAAACGTCCCCAGTAGGGCTTGTTGATTATCAATTTCGCGGAGTTGGGCACTCCAGTACCGTTCCACGGCCAGCGGATCTTGCCAATCCAACAGCCCAGCCCGAATCGCACTGGCGTTGTGATTGGTCATTTGAATCGGAATGCTTAATTGCTGCTGAATGCTGAGTTCGATGCGATCGCTCGCTTCATTCATCAAACGGTTCGCCAAATCACGGATCGCTTCTTGCCCATTGCGATACACAAAATAACCCGTCAGCCCAACGGCAGCCATCACCTCCACCACAAAGGGCACCACCAAGACCCAACTCAGCGGAATGTTGCGAGAATAACGCGCCAATTGACGAGGTAAAAAGGGTTTATTCACAGATTCAAAAAAGAGTTAAAAAGCACTGCATCAAAACCATCGAAACAAGCGACCGAACGCCCTTCATGGAGCTAGCCACAATCACCCCCGCCACGCCCGATCGCCGCGACGACAGCCTGTAGGGGTGCTCCCTCGCCGCAGAATGGCCCTAACCAAAACCTGGGCAGGATGAGGAAAAAGAATGAGGCTGGAGCCAACTCCCCTCCAGTCCGCGATCGCCATGTCCACAAAACTTGAAGTAACAACACGGTAATTCGGTGCTTGGGCTTCTGCCGTATACGTCATTGCGGGAGCCTCATCGTGCAAAGTTACATCGCCTGATCATAGCAATCTCAGCGAAAGCGCCAACAGAGTGGAATGTCTTAAGTTCAAAATTCCCTCTTCGGATAGAAGCAAAAAATCAATCTTTTCTGATTAATTATTCTGTTTTATCTTTGGCGATCGCCGCCGACTGTTGGGAAAGCACCAACACGGCCCTCCCCTCCTTTGCCGGCTAACCGACCGCCGAAGCCAACCCTGCCCGTCCCATAAACTCATTTTGCCCCAAACTACCATTTTGACCTGGAGATATCCATCAAAAGCGCGATCGCACATCCGCCAATCGATTGATTTTGCAGAGAATTAAACTCCGTAGAATGGCGACTAAATCTCATAACACCTGAACAATCGTTCATATATAATGATGATTAGAACCCAATACAGGAGTTAACACCATGACGACCGTAACTCAAATGAAATGTGCCTGTGAGCAATGTCTTTGCATCGTCGCCCCCGAATCCGCCGTAGAAAAAGACGGCAAATACTATTGCAGTGATGCGTGTGCCAATGGGCATCCCAATGGTGCTGGGTGTGGTCACTCCGGCTGTGGTTGCTAGGCGCCTACCCACAGGGACTGACGATGGTGCCGCCAGGGAACCCAAAAGCCTGGGCCGTACCGCCATAGCAAAATCGCTAGAAGGGCAAACAGTTGATGCTCCTTCTAGCGATCGCGTTTAGTTTATTTCAATCCTGCATTAGCAGATGCACCGAAGCCGACCCAAACCTTGAGCAATGGGCAAGCTCCGCTACACCCAACTCGCCCTACAAGCTTGCCATCACTTCACGGGCAGCGGCCAGAGTTTGGTCAATATCCGCATCTGTATGGCTCAAAGAAGTAAAGCCAGCCTCAAACTGGGAGGGAGCCAGGTAAACCCCACGCTCCAACATCCCCCGGTGGAAACGACTAAACTTGCTCAAGTCACAGGCTTTGGCGTCTTCGTAGTTGTGGACTGGCCCAGCGGTAAAGAAGAAACCAAACATTCCGCTAATATGCCCACCACAGGCTGCGTGTCCCGTTTCCTGGGCGATCGCCAACAGACCATTGGCCAGCTGTCCGGTGATCTGATCCAGATATTCATAGGTGCCCGGTTGGCGCAACAACTCCAGGGTTTTAATCCCCGCCGTCATCGCCAGCGGATTCCCCGACAACGTGCCCGCCTGATACATAGGGCCAGCAGGAGCCACCATCGACATAATATCTTGCCGACCACCATAGGCCCCAACGGGTAACCCACCGCCAATAATCTTGCCCAGCGTTGTTAAGTCAGGGGTAATGCCAAATTTTTCTTGGGCACCGCCGTAGGCAATCCGAAACCCGGTCATCACTTCATCAAACACAAGGAGGGCACCCTGCTCGCGGGTAATTTCCCGTAACCCAGCAAGGAATCCGGCATCTGGAGGAATAAACCCCGCATTCCCCACAACGGGCTCCAGGATGACCCCAGCAATTTCACCAGGATTTTCGTCAAACAACGCTTTGACCGCTTCAAGATTGTTGAAAGGCGCAGTCAAGGTATTGCTAGTGGTCGTTTTGGGGACTCCGGGAGAATCTGGCAGGCCCAACGTCGCCACCCCAGACCCCGCTTTGACCAAAAACATATCGGCGTGACCGTGGTAGCAGCCCTCAAACTTGATGATTTTGTCCCGCCCGGTAAAGGCCCGCATCAACCGCAACACCGACATGCACGCTTCGGTGCCAGAGTTGACAAACCGCACCATTTCAATGCTGGGGACGGCATCAATCACCATTTCGGCCAACACATTTTCCAGGGCACAGGGCGCACCAAAGCTGGTGCCTTTTTGGGCGGCTTCGCAGATAGCGTTGATCACGTCGGGGTGGGCATGGCCACAAATGGCAGGCCCCCAGGTGCCGATGTAGTCAATATATTTGTTGCCGTCTACATCCCAGGCATAGGCTCCCTGGACGCGATCGAACACAACGGGCTGCCCGCCGACTGATTTAAATGCCCGGACAGGAGAGCTGACACCCCCTGGCATCATCTTCTGGGCCGCAGAAAAAATTTCTTCTGATTTGGTTGTTTTAAATGTGCTCGTAATCAATGGCAACTCCTTCAGGCTGTTTTCGTGTGTCCCTCAATGCATTGTGTAACGAGAGTTGTATCTTGGGTAGGGAATGTCAATCTAACGATACAAACGATCGCGAGAAAGTTGGGATAGGTTGCGATCGCTGAATATCAATTGCGATCGCGGCATCACTGCCCTAGTTCAATCGACCCTGGGCGCGATCGCTCCGCCTTTCCCCTGGATCCGCCCAGCCTGGATTGCCAAGCAGACGGCCCAAACCAAGTCAAACCCGATTGGCACGAGCAGCACACAGCGCCTTAACGTCTATCTCCTATCCTCTCATAGGATCGTGGCCCCAATTCATCAGTGAGTAGCGCCAGGGCGTGGATTCAAGCTCCGAATCAGGCTGGCTAGGCCGTTGAGTCGCGTGCCGCTTGATATAGCCAAGCACCTTACGCATGTGGGCAAAGTCGCGATCGCTGTAGTCCGCTTTCTTTTTGCGGAGAATCTCCACAATGGTACGCCCCGATTGGTGTCCAGTCGATTCGTTGCCATCCTTTTTTTGACCAACAGACTGGGATTCTTCAGTCTCCAGCCATTGCTCTAGTTGCTTTGGGGTCAGGTTGACCGCGTGCCGAAAATCATGGATAAGCTGTTGGGTCTCGGTGGTCATGCTTAATCCTCCAGTTTTTTCAGTGCATCTGGCTTATGGGCCGCTTCCTTACCCGTTTTTTCGCTTTTGACGAGATACTGAGGATCCGCCGCTGAGGCGGCGACGTGGTGCCCTTTAATGTCAGTGGCCTGGGTCAATTTCCGCTGTACGATCCCTTCAGTTTTGCCGTTGGCGGTGTTCCATTGGACGCGATCGCCCTTGTGGAAAGCGTCAGTCATAATGTTGCTATGTGTTAAGGGTTCTCATCTTTACCATAAGCAAGGCCGATCGCCTCTTCGTCGGTCTTCCGGCAGAAGTCTGGCTCCGTCAGCAGACAGGCCGCATGACCCGGTTTGATCAACAATGCTTCTGCGATCGCCCCCCGCCACACTTCCTTCGCCCCCACATGATAGAAATGGGCCTGGACTCGCTGTTCAGTTTGGGGCCAACACGCAGCGATATGGTCATTCTGACGATATTGGTTGTGCAGCCACATCGAAACCGCAAACCCACAGGGCAAGGTCTGAACCGCCTGGGCCAAGGCTTCGGCATCCTGCTGTTCCCACGGGGTGCAGTAATCCGCATGACGACCGATATAGGGCGGGTCAAGATACACAAAGTCAGCCGCCGTCACCTGAGCCAGAGTCGTCGGCCACGGCGCAACCTGAAACTCCCAATCGTGCTGCTGAATTTGCTGAGCCACCCACTGCACCTGATTGGCAATTTTGGTGATGTAGCGCTGCGAAAACCGCTGGGGTTTACGACAAAACGGCACATTAAACTGGCCCTGGCGGTTAAAGCGCATTAACCCGTTGAAACACGCCCGATTGAGAAACAAAAAATCCAGCGGGTCTTGGGTTTGGTTGAAGCGATCGCGCACCGTATAGTAGTACTCGGCCCCGATGGCACCCAGGCGTTGACCTTCCTGCTGGAGGTAGTGCTGCACCGTGGAGCGGGTAATCTGCTGCTGTTGGATGGCCTGATAAAACCGAATGATGTGAGGGTTACTATCCGCCAAAAGCGCCCGCGCCGGAGCCAGATTAAACGCCACCACCCCAGACCCCAAAAACGGCTCGACCCACCGCCCCGGCGATCGCCCTGCCCACCGAATCTGACTCGCAATAAACGGCACCAGCCGAGTTTTAATACCCTGGCATTTGAGGGGTGGCGTGCGGACAGGATGGACGTGCTGGGGGAAGGAGGACATGAGCCAAGGGGGTACGATGATGGAAACAGCCAGAGCAAAACCGTTGGCACGGGACGCAAGCGGGCATCGGCATAGGCTAAGATGTGGGCTTTGCCAATCTGGCGATCAGTTCAGTTTGGCGCTGAGTTAAGAACGTAGTGAGAATGACAGGGGACAGCGACGGGATGGAGTTACACGAATTACAACAAGCGGTACCCGTTGAAGCTATTAAATATGACGATCGCGGTTTGGTGCCGGCGATCGTGCAGGATTATCTCGATGGCACCGTGTTGATGATGGCCTGGATGAACCAGGAATCCTTACAGAAAACCTTAGAAACCGGCGAAACCTGGTTCTGGAGTCGATCGCGGCAACAACTTTGGCACAAGGGCGAAAGTTCCGGCCATTTGCAACACATCAAAGCCATTCGCTACGACTGTGATAGTGACTGTTTGCTCATCACCGTCGAACAGGTCGGCGACATTGCGTGTCACACGGGCGAACGGAGTTGCTTCCATCAAACCGACGGGCAGGTGGCCCCGCCCCTAGCCGATACCCTCTCCCAGGTGTATGCCGTGGTGTGTGATCGCCGCGATCACCCCAACGACAGCTCTTACACCTGCAAACTGTTGGCCGGAGGCGATAACAAAATCCTCAAGAAAATTGGCGAAGAAAGTGCCGAAGTCGTCATGGCATGCAAAGATAACCAGCCCGACGCGATCGCGGGAGAAGTCGCCGACCTGTTCTACCACACCCTGGTCGCCCTCGCCCATCATCAAGTCGATCTCAAAGCGGTGTATCGCAAACTGCAAGAACGACGGCGCTAAGCCAAACCACCTTCCGCCCCAAAAGCAAAGACAGCAACCCAATTTGGCGTTATAGTAAACGGCGATCGCTCTTCACTGCGCACCCAAAAGAGAGCGATCGCCGATCGGGCTACTAAACGCGACGGAGTTTGCCCCATGCGCATCATGCGTTTCTTCCGCTTTTTTCGCTATCTGACTTGGCACACCATTCACGAAACGATTGTCCGCTCCGGTCGTCAGCGGCTCCCCGGTTTGGCCGCCGAAATCGCCTACAACGCGACCCTGGCCATGTTCCCGGCCACAGTCATGCTACTCACCATCGTGGGCATGGTTGGGTCATCCCAATCGACCCTAGAAGCCGTCAGCATCCAACTCAGCCGCTACGCCCCGGAAGAAGTCTTAGAGTTGATCACAAGCTTTCTCCGCGAACTTAGCCCCGCCAGCAGCCAAAGTCTTTTTTCCATTAGCTTCATCGCCGCTGTGTGGGTAGCCTCCGCTGCCGTTGGCTCCGCCATGAATGCCCTCGATTACATTCATCGAGTACCCCTCCGGCGCAGACGACCCTTTTGGCAAAACAAGCTGATTGCGATCGGCCTCACGTTTGGCACCATTCTGCTATTGGTCGGGGCCTCAGTGCTAGTGTTCGTCAGCGATTTTGTGATCAAATTTGTCGCGCTCCAGGGCGACCAGTTAGTGCAATCCCTGGGCAATAAATCCGACTCAATGGCCTCCGGGGTGTTGACCTTTTGGGCCAAGCTCAGCACCCCTATTTCGCTGGGCATGGTCGCACTGGCCTTTGCTTTTATCTATCGGTTTGGGCCAAGCATCCGCCGGCGCGGCACCCCGCTCTTACCAGGGGCAATCCTCGCGACGATTGTTTGGGCCTTTTTATCTGGGCTGTTCCGGCTGTATGTCTCTAATTTTGGGAATTACAACCGCATCTATGGGGCCGTTGGGACGATCATCATCTTGTTAATCTGGCTGCAACTCAGTGCGCTGGCCATGCTGATTGGGGCACAGTTAAACGTGACGGTGGGCGATGCGATGATGGCCCAAAAACGGCGACGGCGATCGCTAGCGTATGTTGCTCACGACGGCCAACACCAGACAAGCGAAGATCAACACCCACAGGAACACACCGGGAACGAAGCCTAAGAGTTTCAGCCCGCGCAAGACCCAAATCAACAAAGTCAGGCCGAACACAGCCCAAAACATTAGCGTGGTTGGCTTGAAGCGTCTGATCACAACCGCAACGATCCTCCTTAGACAGTGCCTCAATCATAGTCGCTAAAACAGGCGATCGCGGCGCGGCACACCTACTTCTGGCTACTCCGTAACCCACCGATAATGCCAATGCCAAACGCTAACAACACCAACGCCCACGCCACATAGTCAGGAATTGCTGGCAACCAGCCTAAACCTTTTAGCAAAATCAAAACTGCCATGATCACCAGGAGAATGCCTAGCGTGTAAAGGGTGATGGTAATTACTAGACGCCAAAGTCCACTCACAAATTGCTTCCTGGGTAACGTAAAACTACGGGCATTTCCACTCAAGATTCTTTAGATCTTCACATTCGTCGGCATTCTTACGCAACATTTTTAGCGGGGATCGGAGTAGGCTTTTGAGAGAATAGATCCCCGCGTCGGCTCGATCTGACCCGTTCTTTCGATCGCGGCGTTGATTTCGTCAAGGAGTACCGAACCAGCATGATTGCTTCCACTGCACTGAGCGATCGCGACACCGTGTTCTCAGCCACTACAACCGCCCTCCTCCGAGGGGAGATCACCATCGAGACCACCGCTCATACAGCCTGGGGTGCGGCTGTGACAGCCCAAATGTACCTCCCCCGTTCGCGATCGCACGTCTGGCAGCACATCACCGACTACCCCCGCTGGATTCACTACTTTCCTGACATTAGCCAAAGCCGTTTACTACCCTCCAGTGCGCCCAACCCAACCGGCAAACGGTTATACCAAGCTGCAAGCAAAACCTTTTTATTTTTGACCGCACAAGTCGAAATTTACTTAAAAGTCTTAGAAACCGCCCAACAATCGATTGAATTTCGACTAGAGTCAGGCAGTTTTCGCGACTTTACTGCCCGCCTTCACTTGCAAGATCTCGCCACAGGAACCTTGTTAACCTATCGCGTCCAAGCCACTCCAACGATTCCGGTTCCAAGCCCCTTGATTCAACAAGCAATTCATTTTGATTTGCCCACCAATATGCGCACAATGCGGCAAGCAATTTGTCAGTAAATCGGCTTGAGCCGTTTCCACAGCCAACGTACCATCGTGTTACCGATCCAGCCTTGGCCGCACGATCGCGATCGCCCAATGTCCCCAGATAACCCCAAAAATTTTCTCGCAAAAGAGAGCCAGCGATCGCAACTGACCACCAGACAACCAGGATAATAACGCCCAATGGTAAGCTCGTTATCCACTAGAATTAGAAACAGAATTCATCGCACTTCTTATTGTTTGTCTTAAAAATCATTAGTTAAGGCACAACTTTTTGGGATGCTTAACCTTCTCTTTACTGAAGAAAGGTAGTGTTGTGGTGTCGCATTTTGAGAACACGAGGTTATGGTTTCCTTGTTGAAGGTAAATCGTTGGGTATTTTCAGCTTCAGCCCTAGCTCTGGCAGTTGGTTTGGGATCTTGTGCGCCGAGTTCTACCGCGCCCTCAGGGACTGGCAACACGGGTGGTGCAACCATTACGCTAAGTGGAGCCGGAGCCACTGCACCAAACCCCGTCTACCAGCGTTGGTTTGCTGACTACAACAAGGAGAATCCGAACGTCCAAATCAGCTATCAGTCAGTCGGTAGCGGTGCAGGCATCAAGCAGTTTTTAGCCGAAACTGTTGACTTTGGGGCTACGGATGCCCCCCTGAAAGATGACGAGCGGTCGAAGTACCCGGCCAGCCGCGGTGCTACTCCAATCCAAATCCCAACTACAGGCTTGTTTATTGTATTTGCCTACAACCTGGATGGCGTCGAAGATCTCAAGCTTTCTCGGAAAGCTTACTGTGGAATCGTGGATGGCTCCATCAAAAACTGGAATGATCCGGCGATCGCCGCTGCCAATCAGGGTGTCCAACTCCCCGATCAGCCCATCGCCTACGCCTACCGCTCAGATGGAAGTGGCACCACCTCAATCTTTACCAGCCACCTCGACGAAGCCTGCCCCAACTGGAAAGGCGGAGCCGGTAAGTCCGTGGAATGGCCAACTGGGACGGGTGCCAAGGGGAACGAAGGGGTGACCGCCCAAATTAACCAGACCAAAGGCGCAGTTGGCTATGTAGAATATTCCTATGCCAAAGAAAATGGCCTGAAAATGGCGACGCTGGAAAATAAGGCGGGCGAATACATCAAGCCGACCCCAGAAGCCGCCGGTAAAGCCCTAGAAGGAGTTGAACCAGACAGCAAGTTTGTGGTGTCCGTGGCCGACCCGGCTGACAAAGCGGCTTACCCAATCGTAAGTCTGACGTACCTGTTGCTGTACAGCGAATACGCCGATGCAGCCAAAGGCGAAGCCATGAAAAATCTGGTGACCTGGATGATGAAGAGTGGCGGTACCGCTGCTGGCGAACTGGGTTACATTCCCTTGCCGGCATCCATGCAAGACAAAGTCATTGCCCAAGTTGGCAATATCAAAGTTGCTTCTGCCAAATAAGTGCTCATGATGCGAACCCCTCCAATGTCTACCCGACTGGAGTGGTTCGCATTTCATCTGGTTCAACGCTCACAGTTTGAAACTTGTCCAAAATTATGCCTGGATGCATCCGGGTTGTTGTAACGGTCTGTAGGTTTTTTCAATATGGCACCCGTAAGTAACCATTCTGAATCCATGACTTGGCGGCGGACTGGCTTGTCTAAGATTTTGGATAAAGGCTTTGCTTGGGGGACCGCAGCCTTTGCCGTGGGGGTTGGCATCACGCTATTGGCGATCGCCTTCCAGGTTGGGCTCCAGGCCATTCCCGCGATTCAAGAATTTGGGGTTGGCTTCCTGATTAGCAGCCGTTGGAACCCCGTTGAAGATATCTATGGCGCGTGGACGCAGATTTACGGCACTATCTTCACGGCCTTTCTTGCCTTATTAATTGCTGTGCCCATTGGCTTAGGTGTGGCGATCGTCTTAAGTGAAGACTTTCTGCCTCTTCAAATCCAACGGCCTCTCGTCTTCATGGTCGAACTCCTCGCCGCCATCCCCAGCGTAATTTACGGGTTGTGGGGCATTTTCGTTTTAGCGCCGCTCTTGCAAGGCCCCTCCATGTGGCTCTACGAAAACTTCCGTTGGATTCCCCTCTTTAGCACCCCCCCCACCGGCAGAGGCATCTACATCTCATCGTTGGTCTTAGCCATCATGGTTTTGCCCATCATCGCCGCCATTTCCAGGGATGCCCTTATTGGTGTTGATCCGCAATTGCGGCAAGCGGCTTACGGGCTGGGGGCCACTCGATGGGAAACCCTGTTTCAAGTCATCATCCCCGCTGGAGTGTCCGGCATCATCGGCGGCGTCATGCTAGCCCTCGGACGAGCAATGGGTGAAACAATGGCTGTCACTATGCTCATTGGCAACTCGAGCAATCCCTCCGCTTCTCTGTTTGCCCAAGGCTCGACGATTTCCTCCCTCTTGGCCAACCAATTTGCTGAGGCATCCGGGCTCCAAGTCGCCTCCCTCATGTATGCGGCCCTGGTGCTCTTTGGGTTGACCCTATTAGTCAACATCTTGGCCGAAGTCTTAGTCCGCAAGGTGTCCTTGCACAAACCCTGACCCCCCAGCCACGGCTCAACGCACGGCTGTTGTGCGCCCCCACCCTATTCCCTCTCTGCCCCCGCTCTTGAATTTGTTGCTCGACAGCCTGAATCTCTTTACCGCAAGTTATGACTAACCCGGACGTTTCCAGTTCTACACCGACGACGCGACGCAGTCTCAAACGCGCCATCACCACCAAAACAATTGTTTCCCAGGGCATGACGACGCTGGCTTTTGCCTGCACGCTCTTGGCATTGATTCCCTTAGTGGCGGTGCTGTTCTACGTTTTAGCCAATGGGATACAGCGTCTGGGGCCGCAGGTCTTTCTTGAACTGCCACCTCCGCCCCGCCAACCCAGTTCCGCTGATTTCGCTGCGGGTGGGTTTGGCAATGCGATCGTGGGCACCTTTATGACCGTTGGGTTAGCCTCTCTATTCAGCATTCCCTTTGGGATTTTGGCGGCGGTGTTTCTGTCTGAATTTGCCCGTGGGACAAAGCTGGCAGAAGGGATTAACTTTTTTACCAACGTCTTAAGCGGGGTGCCCTCGATTGTGATGGGGGTATTTGCGTATAGCCTCATTGTGTTGGCGACGCGCTCTTACTCAGCCATGTCAGCGGGGATTGCGCTGGCGGTGTTGATGCTACCCACCATTGTTCGCACGTCAACCGAGGCGCTGGAATCTGTGCCCAATGAACTCCGACAGGCGGCAGTGGGCTTGGGGGCAAGCAACTATCAGACGGTGTTGCAGGTTGTGCTGCCAGCAGCGGTGCCAGCCATCATCACCGGGGTTATTCTGGGCGTGGCACGGGCAGCGGGGGAAACGGCTCCGGTGATCTTTACCGCCTTGTTCAACAATTTTTGGAACTTTGATGCCTGGAAGCCAACGGCGACGCTTTCCGTTTTAACCTACAACTATGCTGTTACTCCCTATGCGAACTGGCAACAGCTTGCGTGGACAGCCTCCCTCGTGCTTGTTGCGATCGTGCTGCTAGCTAATATTTTGTCGCGCTGGATTGCATCTCGTCGTTAGGCTTCCCGTTTGGGTTGCTGGCTTGAGGCTGGATGGTCTGCGTTGGGCTGTGCAGTGTCAAACCAAGATCGGTTTCAGTTCTCTACTCTTGTTTTCGCGATCGCATCTGTCCTTTCTCGACCAACTCATTTTTCACTACCATCCGCTCATGACTTCCCATCTCCAAGACCACGCCGTCCACACTGAAACTGTCTTCCAAACCCAAGATCTCAACATTTATTACGGCGATTTCTTGGCCGTCCGAGATATCAACATAGCCATTCCCAAGAACGCCATTACTGCATTCATTGGGCCATCAGGATGCGGCAAAAGCACGGTAATTCGCTGTTTTAACCGTTTGAATGACCTGATCAAGTCCTTCCACATTGATGGCACGATTTATTATCATGGCCAAGATCTTTATGCCCCCGATGTTGACCCGGTTGAGGTGCGGCGGCAAATTGGTATGGTGTTCCAAAAGCCCAACCCTTTCCCCAAAACCATCTATGACAACATTGCATTTGGGCCACGCTTGCTGGGTTACAAAGGCGACATGGACGAACTCGTTGAGCGATCGCTGAAAGGTGCGGCTTTGTGGGAAGACGTGAAAGACAAACTGAAAGCCCTTGGGACGGATTTATCCGGCGGTCAGCAACAACGGCTTTGCATTGCCCGGGCGATCGCAGTGCAACCCGAAGTCATCCTCATGGATGAACCTTGCGCCGCTCTTGACCCCATTTCGACCCTAAAAATCGAAGACCTGATGCAGGAACTCAAAGAAAACTACACGATCGTCATCGTGACCCACAACATGCAACAGGCATCCCGCGCCTCTGACTACACAGCATTTTTCAACGTGCAAGCCAACGAAAAAGGGCATCGCACCGGCTACATCGTCGAGCACGATCGCACAGAAGTCATTTTCCAAAGCCCCAAACACCAATCCACTCAAGAATACGTCAGTGGTCGCTTTGGATAAACCCAACGCCCCTTCCACCGCTTCCAGCCATACCAGTCCCAATCCCGACTCATAACCGCGATCGCAGAACCGATGCGATCGTGGCTATGATTCGGCGCGATCGCAGAACCATCCTGGCCAATAAGCACTGCCTACCCAGCCAACCGCACACGCCCACCAAACCTCGTCCACCCCACGGCGACTGGACTTCAGGACTTTAAGGAAAAGTGTCTGATCAGGCACCAAATCACGTTAGGATAATTGCAGATCTTTCTCATTCGCAAACAAACTTTGCAAACCAAAGTGAAAGCTGAGGAAAGATGCCGTTACTTGTGAAAAAATATGAAGCGCTACTGGTCACGCCTACTTGCATTGGTTCTGGTTGTCTGCATCGGTTTGATGGGGTGTTCGGCAGCACCAGACGGAACGATTAGCTTGACAGGCAGCTACCGCGAGGACACGTTGACTGTAATTAATAGCCTCAGAAGTGCGCTTCAGGCTCCTGACAACACCCCAGAGCAAACTGCGGCCCAAGCCCAAGCTCGCAAGCTGATTAGTGATTTCTCCTCCCGTTATCGTCGGGATACTTCTTTAATCAAGCTGCCGTCCTTCACGACAATGCAAACCGCCTTGAACTCCCTCGCCGGCCACTACAGTTCCTACCCTAACCGGCCCGTTCCAGCCAAGCTCAAAGAGCGGCTTGAAACAGAATTTAAGCAAGCTGAACTTTCAATCAATCGGGGCGCTTAACTGCCTCAATTCACGGTAAACACAGTAAATCCCGAAGTCACATTCATGATTTCGGGATTTTTTCGTAAGTATGGATCAACGCAAACTGGCCCCTAGCGCTGATGGGCGATCGCCACAGCTGGTTGGTCTGCCGCCACTGGCGCTTCATCCGTTGGCTTTAGCAATCCGTTCAACAACGAGGCCGGACGCTGGCGATAGGGCCACGCAAACGCATGACGAAACGCCGCATCCTGACAAGCTTGCAACTCTTCAAAACCAATAATGTCGCAGGTCAGCAAGTTTTCATACTCAAACGGCAACCGGACATTATGCAAGCCAGCATTATCCGTGCAAATGGCAATGTCCACCCCCGCCTCAAAACATTGATCAAACACCGTTCTGAGTTGGGCAATGTCAGCTAACGTCCCCGTTTTTAGATAGGTCGTGGGACAGACTTCAAGACATTGGTTGCGTTCCGCCACTTGGGGCAGCAAATGAGGATAGCGCAGGGGAATTTGAATCCCGTGGCCAATTCGCATTAAGTAGGGGAGCAAAGCTTCATGACACCCTTCGCGGGTTTCATACAGATGGCCCGTGGTCTTCAAGCCCAGCGATCGCGCATAGGCATACAACTCAACGAATTCATCCAGGCGATCGCCATAGTGGTTGTCCCCCCCGGCCACATCTACCGCACACACATATTCCCGAAACTGCGCCGCCAACTCCACAATCGCCCGGTTCACCGCATAGGGCAACTTCGAATGCATACACAAAATCTGACTGGTCACAATCGGATATTCCGATTGCTGGCTGGTTTCGCCCACAATTTGCACGATCTCAGCCATCGCATCAATCCGCTGATTTTGCGTCAACGTATCCGGCGTGCGCAAATAAGGAGTGTAGCGCAGTTCCAAATAGGCCAAATTTTCAAAAATGTACGCCCCTCGAATCAGCCGATAAATGAAGTAGGGCAACGCCTGCGCCGTTTGCACACTTTCCACTAAAGTGTGGAGTTCCAGATATTCATCCAGCGTATTGCGAGGCCGAGTATAAAAATCCTCAAACTGGCCATAATCTGGAAATCGCTGCACCAATTCTGGTTGATGTTGTTGGAGATAGCGCCACAACACACGAGGTACAACCGATCCACCTAAATGCCGATGTAATTCCGCATATAAAGCCACGACAACCTCTTCTGACGAGAAACAACAAATTGATGAACCGAGCCAAGTCAACAAACGACCAAAGTGCTCGCCCTTCGCCTCAGAGTTACCGCACCCGTGCGTGGCCCCTCGAAGACAAATCCGCGACCAAGCTTGAACAAAATCGGGAATCAGGTCGCAACAAGCCCTAATCCCCCCACAGAAACACACGCCCAAGCAGGAAATGAATCCTGAACCGTAAAGTTGTTTGAAGTATCTTACTTCAATGATAGAAAGTCTTTATGAAATCTGCCGCACATCTTGAGAATATGCAATTGGCATCTGCGTGATAGGGTGCTCGTTGGTGCCAGCCCTCGCGATCGCCCGTCCCAAGGACATCCAACAAATCAATTGACACATGTGCAGCAAAGCCAGGATAATAAACGTTTGTGCAAACTCTTAAGTTTTTAAAAAACCTTGGCTAACGTTATCGTCATTGGTGCCCAGTGGGGCGATGAAGGGAAAGGAAAGATAACAGATCTGCTTAGTAAGTCTGCAGATGTCGTCGTTCGCTACCAGGGCGGCGTTAACGCAGGGCATACGGTTGTCGTTCAAGATCAAACCTTTAAGCTACACCTCATTCCTTCAGGAATCTTATACCCAGAGACCGAATGCATTATCGGCGGCGGCACAGTCATCGATCCCAAAGTCTTAATCGATGAACTGGATCAAATCGAAGCCCTCAGCGTGTCCACCGATAACCTCATCATTTCTGAAACTGCCCATGTAACGATGCCCTACCATCGCATCATTGACCAGGCATCAGAAGAACGGCGGGGAGAACACAAAATTGGAACGACCAAGCGGGGCATTGGCCCGACTTATGCGGATAAGTCCGAACGCACCGGGATCCGCATGATCGACCTGATGGATCCGGATACACTGCGGAAAAAGCTACGGTGGACGGTCGAATACAAGAACGTCATTCTAGAGAAACTCTACAACGTCGATCCCCTTGATCCCCAAGCAGTCATTGACGAATATCTGGTTTATGCCGATCGCCTTCGCCGCCACGTAGCCGATTCCTCCTTACGGATTTACGAAGCCATTCGAAGCAAACGGAACATCCTCTTTGAAGGGGCCCAGGGCACTCTGCTTGACCTCGATCATGGCACCTACCCCTACGTCACCTCCTCCAACCCGGTCGCTGGTGGCGCTTGTGTGGGCACGGGCGTTGGCCCCACGGTGATCGATCGCGTCATTGGGGTTGCCAAAGCCTATACAACGCGGGTTGGGGAAGGGCCATTCCCGACTGAGTTGCATGGCGAAGTGGGGGAAGCGCTGTGCGATCGCGGGGCCGAATTTGGGACGACCACTGGGCGGCGGCGGCGGTGTGGCTGGTTTGACGCTGTCATTGGCCGCTATGCAGTGCGGATCAATGGCTTAGACTGTCTCGCCATCACCAAACTGGACGTCCTTGACGAAATGGACGAAATCAAGGTTTGTGTGGCCTACGAAGTGGATGGCGAGCAAAGTGGCGACTTCCCCAGTAACTCCCGCAAATTTGCTCGCTGCCAGCCCGTGTACAAAACCGTACCCGGTTGGAAACAGTCCACCGCAGACTGTCGCAGCCTGGAAGATTTGCCAGAGCGGGCTTTAGACTACCTCAAACTGCTGGCAGAATTGATGGAAGTCCCGATCGCGATCGTCTCTTTGGGAGCCAGTCGGGATCAAACGATCATCGTTGAAGATCCCATTCATGGGCCAAAGCGAGCTTTGCTATATTCCAACGGCTCCCCCCACCCGACGACCTCGAACCAAACACTGCAAGCGTCTTAAGGCCATGCCAGGGCCAATCGCTGGGCGATCGTTTGGACAAATTTTGACTTGTTTGATCTGACCTAATCATTTTTATCTCTGACTTGCGAACGACTATGGAACTCACGATTGAATGTAAGCAACGCCCTGCAGGCAGTAAGCCTAATAGCCTCCGCCGCGAAGGCTTCCTTCCAGCGGTTTTGTATGGCCACAAGGGCACAGAATCTCTGTCTTTAGTGATGGAAGCTAAAGCTGCTGAAATCCTCTTGCGGTCTGCATCCATTAACAACACCTTGGTACAAGTCAAGGTGCCAGAACTATCCTGGCAAGGCCAAGCGTTAATTCGCGAAGTCCAAACCCATCCCTGGCGGGGCTATCCCTACCATGTCAGCTTTTTTGCTGTAGCGGATCACGGCAGCTTGGAAGTAGACGTACCCATTAACTTTGTGGGTACACCCAAAGGGGTACGGGAATCTGGGGGTTCCTTCGATCCTTCAATGGCTTCTTTACACGTTAAATGTATTGCCGCCCAAATCCCCGAAAGCATTGATATCGATGTATCGCACTTGGGGAGTGGCGAATCCTTAAGTGTTAGCCAGATCGTGCTGCCACCCGGAGTGGAAGCTCAAGACGACGGCGATCGCGTGGTCGCAACGGTCATGGCGGGCAAGGGTGGCGCAGGCGAAGACGGAGCCAGTGCCTAAGTCAATTTCTGGCCGTTTGGGGAGTCGGCGATCGCGGAACCCCCAAACCCAACCCGTGGCGACGTTATCAAGGCACAATCCAATACCTTGCCGATCCATTTGGATCGCAGCTTAAACCATTAACCAGGGCCTAGTTCCCTGGTTTTTCAGTTTTGGGCGCTGGAGCCGCAACCCACAACACCGATTTAACCGCCCGTTCCACCGGTACCCCCGCCTCACTAACCTGCCCATAAAATAACTCCCCCTGGTAATACATCCCAGCGGAACTCCCCCCATCCAAATTCATCGCCTTTACGGCCCCCTGCTCTCGCAAAATAGCCGCCAACTCCGGTAACGCCACCCCCGACGATCGCCCCTGCCCTGGAATTTGAGCCGCCATCACCAGCAACACATCACCATTGGCCAGAATGCCAACCGCCGATCGCGCATTGGGACGCTGATAGCCCAGCGCATCCCGCACCAGTTGACCATTTTGCACCTCAATAAAGCCCTCGATCGCCGCAGTATCAGTGGGTAACAGTTGTGGCCCACCCCCAATCGCCGCTTCCACCTGACAATTCGTTGGAGGCAACGCTTGGCGTAACGCGATATCGTATACCGTCGCCCCACCACATCGCAGTTGACGAAACTCACTTCGGTTCAAAATTTTATCTAGATAGGGCACCAAGTCAGGATTGCCCATCAGCCGTTCGTTCGCTTCGGGCTGGCCCACTGACCGACCCTCAATCAGGATTGGTGAGGTGGTTTTTTGGTTCACCGGGTCAAAAAATCCGGCATTCAGCACCGCGATCGCCCCCTTTTTCACCGCAAACTGCTCCACAGTCTGAAGTTGGTCAGCCGCAGCCACCCGAACCGTAAACTGGCTTTGCGCTGGCACCCGCAAGATATGCACCACGGCCTGGGGCGATCGCTGCAACGAATACGTCAACTTTGCCGCTGGGCTGGGTGTCGGCGTTGGCGCTGGCGAAGCCACCGGAACCTCTCCGACCGAGGCTCCTCCCACCCCACTACAACCCGTCAACACCACATTCACCCCCAGCCCCAAACCCCAGTTCCAGCCCAGTCCCATCCGATCCTGCCCTACACGCAACACACCTTTCTCATAATAAAAAACCCTGCCACCTGGCAGGGCAATTCCCGTGCAGAAGATTCTAGCGTCAATGCAACTTCAGCAATCAACCAAGTGGCTTTAGAGACTGGTTAGAAATCCGATCAAGCCCTGGCCAGTCAAGCCTTCCAGCAACAGCAAAGCAATAAAACCCAGCATCGCCAACCGTCCATTTAGGCGCTCCGCTTGTGGATTGAACCCAAACTGCGACTCGTTAGAGACGTACATCTTCGGCTCTACTGCGTAAATATTCTGTCTACCTTGCTCTTCAGTGACAATACCGCCTTTCATATTCAGTCCTCTTAAATCAATTTGATTGCGTTATGTTAAAAATTGTAACAAATCTGAAACAAATTGCAAGGTTCGCCCCCAGCAGCCCAGACCAGCATCAAGGGCGATCGCGTTCCCCACCCGGCTTCCCAGGGCTAATCGCCAAAACGACCCGCGCAAAATTGCTTTTCTGTGAAACAATGGACAGACTTATGCCGTGTTTTCTTCCACACTGAACCATGAGTCAACTTCTCAAGTTTCTGCTTTTTGCTCCTACTGTTGCGAGTTCCGTTCTGTCCCTGGCTGTGTTTGTCCAACCCGCCCACGCCGACGCAGAAAAGTGGGTGCCCGTTTCCGAGAACCTGGCCTGTGTCCGCACCTTTACCCGCGAGCCGAAAAAACTCACTTGCAAACGGCTAAACACTCAAGCGGAAAGTACTCCCCAAGTGATTGATCTGGAAGCAGAACGGGAGAAAGCGAACTACGTGGATGATCGCCTCCCGAATGGGGAATTCCCCGACACGTTTGAAATGACCGACGACGAAAGTAACGCCGCTGTGGCCTTATTCGGTTGCGACTGCCCCACCTGTGTTCGGGCAATTCGGCACTTGCGATCGCTCTCCGCCTAGAGCCTAAGCCGCATCCTGAGCTTTGGGTGCTGTGCGATCAGCTTCCATCTCCAACAACGTTTGCAACACAAAGCGTTTTGCTTGCAACTTCCACCCATAGCGTTGTAGGGCGATCGCGATCGCGCCCCCGCCCACCGTCGCAATCAAATCCAGCGGCTGCAACATCGAAATCCCCAACAGCAACCCCAACCCCGCAATTCCCCAAAACGGCAAAGCCACCGTCTGCCGTTGATCTGCAATCAGCTTATTAATTGGATCCGTCGGAATTTCCGCCAACAACTGTTCCTTAACCTGGTTTTGCTCCGCCACCGAAACAGACAAACCAATTTTCTGGCGCAACTTCTGAATTTTGCGAGCATCGGTACTGTACTGGGTCAGTTCATCCTCTGCCATCATGATGAGTCGTTCGTACTGTCCCACGGTGCAACCCTCGCCCCACTTGTGCTTATCATTGTCTCCATTATCTCACTCCTGGAACCCTGACTCCAAGCCATTTTCCCGCCAAGTCGCGATCGCCCCCAACCAGCGATCAGCGCAGCCCCTTCAATCACAAATTGACGCTGACAGTTCCCCTAAAATGGACACAAGCACCATAATTCCAAGCAAGTAAAAGAAAATCGCATGACTGAGCGTCTAGACCGCCTAGAAGCACTGGCAGAAACCATCCTCCTGGCCATACAACAACAACAAACCCAGATTGGCGACCTCACCACTCAAGTCGGCGACCTACGAGAAAGTGTTGCCGATACCGTTGGCATGATCGGCAGCCTTGCCCAAGAAATGCACACCATGCAGAGCGAAATTCGCGGCCTCCAAACCGAGAATCACCGCATTTTGGAACGCCTCGAAGCCCACTGCTCAGATGGGCACGGAGCCGCTTAAACGCGATCGCAATCCTTTTACAGGCAGAGTGCAAGCCGCATTAAATATAGATCAAGCTGTATCGCATCTAACCTAATTGAACCAAGCGCGCTCATACTAAAGTTCTATTGTTCCAAAAGGCCCCTGCATTTTTTTGATTTTTTTCTCAAATTCTCGATCTGTCATTGAAAAATAACGGATACCCAGAATTATTCCAGCAATTGCAGGAATATAAGTCCAGCAAAATAGCACGCTGATTAACCCCCAGCCCCATGCGCCAAGGTAGAAAAAGTGTATTCCTAAACCACCTAACAGCACAGCTAGTATCCCTGCTGTAGTTCGAGACTTTTCAGTTTGTGTTGCAACTGGAGCATTGGGATCTTCATAAATTGAAGTAGCATGATTACCATCAACATCAAAATCGACTCTAGTCCCTTGAATAGGTGTGTTACCTACGTTCCAGTCTGAGCCAAGAAAGTTATATCTTTTACCATCGTCGCCTGAAATAAACCCCTGATTTGTTTGAATAGAGAAGCTAAGAACTGTGCCTCGCATGTAAATAACCTCTTACTTGGATACACGGCAAAAAGGGAAGGCAAACGTCTACCACCAGATATTTTCCATCTAACATTCAAAATAGATGGGCAGACACAATCTAGGTATACGCAAGCTTTTAAGTAGAGCAATTGTATAGATTGATTCTAGGATGATATGCCACCCAAGCTAAATAGCTGATGTTTTTACGCCTATTTTCAGATTTCTTATGAGCTATTTACGCCTCTTATTTAAACGCAAAGAACGATCGCAATTTTTATACTGACGATCGCCCCAAGCTTACAACCTATTTCTGAACAATTAAATTAACGCAAATGCCCAAACCAACGAGTGCGATCGCCATAATGCAGCCTTACCCCTTCGCCAAATTCCATACATTCAAACCCGTTTTGTATTGATATACAGCCAGCGTTTTGCCATCACGGCTCATGGCGATCGGGCCAAACCCCGTGGTTGAAGTCATTGTTTTCACGGGTTTACCCGTTTGCGGATTCCAGAGAGTCGCGGTTTGCTCACCAATCGACATCGTTGTGCTAGCAGTAAAAATCCCCGCCTCTGTCCAATACAACTTTTCTACCGGAGCGCCACTCGCCACCGTTTTCACGAGTTTACTTTCCTGCCAATTCCAAATTAGGATATTCTCATTCTCCATCGTGGTCACAATTTGTCGCCCATCAGGAGCAAAGGCGATCGCCCGCACCATGCCCCCCGTATTGCCGCCGAACTGGCCAACTCGCTTCCCCGTCGTAATATCCCACACTTCGACCAGAGAATCGCCCGGTTTTTTGGGAAAGGTAATTAACCGCTGGTCAGCACTAGCAGCGATCGGTAACGCCGCATAGGCACCTGTGGAAATATCGGCTGGAATAGTTTGCAGGAGCTTCCCACTGGTGATATCCCAGACTTTGAGCGTACCCACAATATCAGGCGGATTTTTCCAAGGATCAAGCACCGCCAGGGTGACTAACTTATTGCCCTGCATCGGTAGACCAAACTCACCGCCCGCAAACCGCTGTTGCACGTTGCCATTCAAGTCCCGCAGTTGCACTTCTTTGGTAGCAGCAGTAATCAACTGTTGCGCGTCTTGGCTAAACGCCAGGGAATTCAGAATATTGCTGAGGGTGCGCGGCCCTGGGGCATCTTTAAGAGTGCGGACTAACTTTTGCTCCGTTAAGTCCCAAATATCGACTCTATCGTTGTCTCGTTCAATCGTCGCAACCACCAGCATTTTGCCATCGGCACTCAAGGCAAGATCTTTGGGAATATTGTCATAACCCTGGATCTGGGCAACCACTGGAAACGGCGTACTGGCTTGGGCCGTCGTCAATACCAGGGGTGGCCCCGCTAACCCCATAAACAAGATGATTGCGCAGAGGGTATAGGCGCTGGTCACAAGCAACCCGGCCAGTTTGCGTTGCCGGAGGCGGGCAGGCAAAACGGCACCCATAATCGCGCCACCGATGGAGCCAATCAGGGACCCGGTTGGCAAAATCATCATGTAGAAAATCATCGCCGCCAATCCCCCGTAGGGGCCACCCACCAGGCTGCCGGGGTTTGCTTCCCAAATCAGCAGGCCGAGGAGGGTGCAAATAAAGGCGATAAAAATGGCCATCGGGATGAGTGAGCGGACGGGCAGGGGCGGCACTTGCTTCCGGTGCGATCGCTTCCAAATTTGGGTCGCGATCGCACCCACCACGGCACCGACCACACTGGCCACCACAAAGCTAACAAGGGTCATAAAGATAAGTTTGGGGAGAATGACTTCTGGAATGATATCGAAATCAATGTTAGGCATAAATGTTTAACAAACCCTATGGTTCCGATGCTGTTTGAGCGTGGTAAGGTACCCCTGCTAAAACCCAGCAGATTTTGTCTGAGTCGTTACTTTGCCTTGGCATATTGCATCTCTTTGCAGCCTAGGGCAACTTTTTAGGTTTAGCTAATAAATTCAGCTTTTCTACTGCTGCTCTTGGCCGCGATCGCCATTTCCGCCAAGAACACTTTGATCAAACTGCGCGATCGCCCCACTAAAAATATTAGGTAATATCACACTTAAGTTGATCCAAACAAGTGCAATAGCTCCCTTTGCATCAGTATTCCTTAGTAACGCGATCGCCGATTTTTATGGGTGCGATCGCATTATGCCGCAGCGCAAATGGTCTGAGGTTTGGGCAAGGGTTCTCCCAAGGCTTCGTAGGCCATGACTAAGGATTCGAGGGCTTCAATACCTTGGGCTACAGCTTCTTCGTAGGTTTCGCCGTGAGTACGCCACTGCTGTCCCGGAAAGTCAGGAAAACCAACTAAAAAACAATCATCCTCTTCTGACCACTGAATAATCATTTGGTATTTAAGTTTGTTCGTCATCTTGAGTTTCCCTCACTTGCTGAATTGCGCCTAAAATTTCCTTTTCCTGATAGGGTTTAGCATCCATACCATCTTTACCAGAAACTGTAATCTTGCCTGGATAAAGTGGGTGTATCCAGTTGGTATGACTTCCTTTTCCTGGAAGTTCTTCAAATCCAGCCTTTCGTAACAACTGTTTCAATTCTCGAATCTTCTTTGGCACTCCCCTACATTCCTTGAAATGGCATACCTATCATTCCCTTTAAATGACTAGCCCTTTAAATGACTAGTGCGATCGCGCATCTCGTAGGGTGCGTTGCTGCCAAGTAAACGCACCCTACACAATCTACTCCACGGGTAACGGATGGGTCATGGCTTCGGGTTTGACCCAGGCATCAAATTCTTCGGCGGTGACGTGGCCGAGTTTCAGGGCGGCATCCTTCAGGCTGATTTCTTCGCGGTAGGCGGTGAGGGCAATCTTCGCAGCTTTTTCGTAGCCAATGTGGGGGTTCAAAGCGGTGACGAGCATTAAGCAATTGTCGAGATTGGCTTGAATCCGGGTGGGGTTGGGTTCGATGCCTACGGCGCAGAAATCATTAAACGCCTGACAACCATCGGCCAGCAATTGCATCGACTCCAGCACGTTGTGGAGCATGACGGGTTTGAAGACATTGAGCTGAAAGTTACCCTGGGAACCCGCAAAGGCCACGGCGTGATCGTTGCCAAAGACCTGGACTGCAATCATCGTCAGGGCTTCGCATTGGGTGGGGTTGATTTTTCCGGGCATGATGGAGGAGCCGGGTTCATTTTCGGGAATTTTGATTTCGCCAATGCCCGCGCGGGGGCCAGAGGCATACCAACGGACATCGTTGGCAATTTTCATCAAGGCTCCGGCCAGGGTGCGGAGAGCGGCGCTGAGGTTCACCATGCCATCGTGGGCGGAAAGGGCGGCAAATTTGTTGGGGGCAGAAATAAAAGGATAGCCAGTTTCGGCGGCAATTTTTTGGGCGGCAACTTCGCCAAAGCGGGGATGGGCATTGAGGCCGGTGCCAACGGCAGTGCCCCCGATCGCCAGTTCATAGACTCCGGGTAAGGCGCGACGAATCGTAGCGATCGCGTCATCTAACTGGGCGACCCAACTGGAAATCGCTTGGCCCAACGTAATCGGCGTGGCATCTTGCAAATGGGTGCGGCCCACCATCACCACCGATTGAAATTGCACCGCTTTGCGATCCAGGGTATTGCGGAGTTGAAGCACGGCGGGCAACAGTTGGGTTTCGGTTTGCTCCACTGCTGCAATGTGCATCGCCGTGGGAAACGTGTCATTGGAGGATTGGCTGCGGTTGACGTGATCATTGGGATGCACCGGAGCTTTGGAGCCGACCACGCCCCCCGCCAGTTGAATCGCCCGATTGGCAATGACTTCGTTGGCGTTCATATTTGACTGAGTGCCTGACCCGGTTTGGAAAACCACTAGCGGAAATTCCTCATCCCACTGGCCCGCAATGACTTCATCCGCCGCCCGTGTAATCAAATTCACAATTTCCGGGGGGAGTTGCCCCAGGTCGCCATTGGCCAGGGCCGCGCATTTTTTCAAGATACCCAAAGCACGAATGACGGGCCGGCCCCACACAAACCGCTCGACCCCGATCGCAAAGTTGAGCCGCGATCGCTGGGTTTGTGCCCCCCAGAGGCGATCGGCAGGAACGGCAACTTCGCCTAAACTGTCACTTTCTCGGCGGATGTTGGTGGGGCCTTCGGTCATAGTGCTGCTCGACGATTGACTTGATATTTTCTCCCTCAGTATGCGGCAAAGCCACGACGACGCACGGAGTCTTTGGCAAGAATCCTGATTGTGAGCCAAACGGCTGTATTGGGTGGGTGAATGGGTCTATGGGTCTGGGAGGCGGGGATGCAACCAAAGCAAGTGATGACGGCAGTGGCGTTATGCTCCATGTCAGGGACGGCCTTTTGGTTCGGGATGCGGGATGCCAAACCCCCTACTCGCGATCGCCGCCCCCCAGACAACCCAACGGCCACACCGAACAACACTGGAACTCAGCCCCAACCCCAAACCACCATCGCCCAGCCCGAAGCATTTGCCCCAAAGCGTAGCCCGCGATCGCCAGTCGTTCCCCCACCGTCCGCCCGCGCGGGGATTGTAGTTCCCGCCGATCGCCCAGCAGATTATGAAGCCCAGTTGCGGCAATTGGTGGCCGCTAATCAACTGAGCGATCGCCCCCCAGACCCAGCGGCGATCGTCGCCCCAGCACCGCCCCCCAGTGCTCCCAGTCCCCGCATTGCGCCCATTACAGCCTTTTCCGATATCCAGGGCCATTGGGCCGAGTCATCCATTGACTATCTCCTCGCGCGGCAAATGCTCCAGGGTTTTCCCGATGGCACCTTCCGGCCCGAACAACCCATCACCGAGCGAGATCTGGCCGCCCTGACCGCCAAAGCCGCCGAACAATCGGGCCAGCCTGCCGTCACTACCGCCGTGCGATCGCGCCTGCCCAACCAACGGATTACCCGCGCCCAGGCTGCCGTCATTGTGTATCAAGCCCTAGCGACAACCGAACCCGCCCCCATTGTCACCAGCGTCCACGTTAAGGGGGCCGTCGCCCGTCCCGGCGATTATTCCCTCGCGGCCCTCAGCCATGCCCCCACCAGCGATCGCGCCCCCCTTGGCGGCTCCTTGCCCACGGTTTCCCGTGCTATTCAACAAGCCGGGGGCAGTCTGGCCCAAGCGGATCTAGAACGGGTCAAAGTGCAACGCAAAACCGACGATGGCACCACCAAAACCCTGGAAGTCTCCGTCGGGCAATCGCCCAGCACCGCAACCCTAACCCCTGATACCGTCCTGCAACAAAATGACACGGTGATCATTCCCGACAACCTGACCACCGAGGCACCCGCCATGCCCGCCGTCCGCCAAGAACAAGCCCAAGCCCCCCAACCCGTCTCGCCGAACCGCGATCGCCCCAGCCCTGTGGCAGCCCCGTCGTCCCTGGCCATCCCACCCGATTGGTCAGCCCCCGTGCCATAAGCGAACCGTAGATTCAATCCAAATCTGATGTGGCTGGTCGCCCTCTCCCCGGCCTCTCTCCCTAGGGAGAGGGGTGCCGTAGGCGGGGTGAGGGTTGCCATTGGCAGAGTTGTTTAATTTTCGTTCCTCAGCGATCGCGCTATGCCGCCGTTTATTTGTGGCGAATGTGGTCGTAGATATTTATATAATCCCGGCCCGGATTGTTCCAGGAATAGTCATATTCCATGCCTTGCAGCCGCAACTGCTCAAACGCCTCCGGGTAGTGATACCACAGGCCGATCGCTCGATCCAGCGCCGACTCCAGCGCCTGATTATCCATCTGGTAGAAGACGTAGCCATTGCGCTCTTCTGGGGGATGGGTTTGGTCATAGTCGCGATCGAAGACCGTATTCACCAAGCCACCGACCCCACGCACCACAGGCACCGCCCCATACTTCAGGCCGATCATCTGGGTCAGGCCACAGGGTTCAAAGTTACTGGGCACCACGATGATATCCGCTGCGGCATAAATCAGGTGCGACAGTTCCTCATTAAAGCCCAATTCAAGATGCACATCGGGATTGTTGTTCAAGAAATTCTTTTCATGCCAGAACCAGGCCGCGATCGCGGGTTCCGTTGGCGAACCCAGCAACACAAATTGCGCCTCGCGATGCAGCGCGTAGTACATGGCATGGTGTACCAGATGCATCCCTTTCTGGTCATCCAACCGCCCGATATACGCCACGATGGGTTTGTTCGCATGTTGCAACCATAGCCGTTCCCGCAGGGCTTTTTGATTCAACACCTTGGGCTTCAGATCATCTTTCGAGAAGTGGTAGGGAATGTAAGCATCGACCTCCGGATTCCACACGTTGTAGTCAATTCCATTGAGCACACCGCCAAATTTGTGTTGATGCTGGTGTAGCGTGTGGCCCAACCCATAACCAAACTCACCCATGTGTGCTTCCCAGGCGTGGTGGGGGGAAACGGTGGTGACATGGTTTGAGTAAATAATCCCGCCTTTCATAAAGTTGATGGCAAAAGGATTGAAGTTATCTTGCAGGCGATCGTAGTCAAAATAGTAATCCTCTTGGTTTAGCCCCGTCGCCCACAGGATTTCGGTGCCCGCAATTCCTTGGTGCTTAAAGTTGTGGATGGTGTAGCACACGCGCTGATTCCACATCCCGTGCCATTTGTAGATTTCGTAGAGCAATACAGGCACCAGCCCCGTTTGCCAGTCGTGGCAGTGGATCACATCGGGGCGTTTTCCAGTTTTTTGCAGAAACTCCAGCGCCGCCTTGCTGAAAAAGGCAAAGCGCATTTGGTCATCGTTTGCGCCGTAATAAATCCCGCGATTGAAGAAGTGATCTTGGGAATTGGGCTGAATGAAGAAACACAGTAGCCCGTGCACCCAACCACAATAGACCGTGCAGTGAATAGCCGCGCCATACCAGGGCACCCACAGATCGTTGTAGGCTTCGTGCAAGCCCCAGATGTGGTCATAGCGCATACAGTCGTATTTAGGCAGGATAATCTCCACCCCATGCCCACGGAGACCAATTTCCCGCGATAGCCCATAGACAACATCGCCTAAGCCACCTGCTTTGATGACGGGGGCACACTCAGAGGCAATGTGTACGATGTACATCCCTACTCCTCGCGCAAACTGCAATGGTTGGACAACTTCACAAAAGTATAGGGATCTTTGGGTATTTAAAGCTAGTGAACCTAGGTGTTTTTCCTGGTCTCTCTCCCGGTAGGGCTGTGCCTCTGCCGCTAGCCTGAGGCCCCCAGAAGGAGGAGTTGGCGTTGCTTTTTGAATCGGGCGATCGCGCCTTGCTAGCCTCTGGGCAGTGAACGCTGTGGAGCGTGTATTAAAAATCTTTATCGTTCATCAGAACCGCACGACAGTCACCAGACGGGCACGCAGCATCAGCGCCCATTCTGTATTCATCAGCTATTTAATAATTCAGCTATTCAATAATCAGCTATTCAGCCGGGGGCGGGCATTCAGGCGTGGGCAGCGGGGCAGGGGGTTCCAGTTGCGCCACAGCTTTCAATTTGTCATGCCACTCGGAATGGGCAACAGAAGGCATAAAAGAGCCAATTTGGGGATTTGTAGCGATAAGCCCAGCCCAATCCCACTGCCACAGCTGGTGAAACGCCCAGCGCATTTGAGGTGACAGGCCAGGGCTCACCAAACCACTACTCAAAGCAAAGACAACCCCTTGCTTAAAAGCTCTAAATTCAGTGTCGGCATCGGATGCGGGGGCCGGGGACAACCCAGGTGGAGCCGCTGGAGTTGGGGGGCGATCGCTGGAAACGGTTGGGGAAACAGTTCCATTTGCGGTGTCTGTGGCTACCGGAGTGGGGACGCTGGGGGCCGGACGGGGAGGCGAGATCGCCGGGGGAATGCGCTGGGTGGCAGGGGTCAGTGGGGGTTGGGGCGGGTGGGGCGGAATGATCGGCAGTTGCACTTTGGCCAATTTCGCCGCAATCGGGTTGATGTATCCCTCAACTTGCAATGGGGCGATCGCGGGGGGTGGGCTCGCTCCGGGGGAAGACACGCGATGGGGTTCAAGCAAGGATACCCGCTCAGGGTGTTCCCCTTCCGGCGATGGTGGTATGGGCGTAGTGGCTTCCGGGGCATGCTGGGGGTTGGGGTCGGCGGGGGCGATCGCCGCTCCCGGTGGGGCAGCTTCGGCGGGGGCCGCCTGACTCGCCACACCCGAATTCGTGCCGTTCCGGGCCGTACCGTTGCGATCGCCCCCTACCATTCCCGGCGTTCCTTCTGGGTTTTCCTCCGATGGCGCACCAGGGGATGGAGTCGTACCATTCCGCGGGCCAGGTGCCAGCCCATTCTCAGGTTGTGACCCCGTTTGGGTTAACTGCCCCAACACTTCCGCCGGATCGGTCAATAACCCTTGCAGATCCGTCGTCGCCAAGGCTTCCTTCAACGATGGAATAGATGGAATTTTATTCAGCCGTTCCAGTTTGGATGCAGCTTGCAAACTGGGCAATTCCAGCAGCATCCGCCGATAGGATAACGTCGGTTTTGGTGCGGGAGCCGGGGCCGGAACCGGAGGGGGAGCACCGCTATTCAGCACTTCACGGGGCAATTTGCTGCACACTAAGCGTTCAAATTCCCCATTAAAATGACAGATAGGTTGACTACGCCGTTGCCACAAGTTGAGAATCTGCTCCACAGAAATGGCTTTGTAGCGGCCTTGATAAAGGGCTTCGATAATCGCTAAAGTCAACCAGGCTTCAGGATAAGTGGCTTGCCAACGCAACACCTGTTGATCTAAAGTGTGGCCTGCAAGTTCAAAGCTGTAATAGCGCAGCAAAGCGGCTGCAATTGCAGCAGAGCTGGGGGGGACGGTGTAAAGAGCCTCCACGGGTTCTGTCATAGGACGCTGTTGCAGCAGGCGAGTGCTGGGTTGGTCGCTTTGCAATGGTTACGAAACCTCACTTCATAGCTTCATGGTAATCGAAGATTTGGTAGCCTACCTAATGTTCGTCTATGCGCCGGAATTAACGGTTCCTGAATCAACCGTCAATTGCGCGGTCACAGTTGTACCCATTCGTCCCTTGCTCCATTCTAGATTCGCCGTTGACGACCAGCGATTTTTTCTGCCTGAAGTCTACAGAGGATAGAGGGTGGCAAGGCTTCAACTCACACCACCTGCACCATGTGGGGTGCGCCATCGGCCATCGATCGCGCCCCGCAACGCCATTGGCTACTGGTTGGGCGATCGCGCCCCAGGCTTGTTATTCTGATTCACCCATGACCTCAACGGATTTTAGTGCTATGCCTTCTTCAACCTCATCCCTGCAAGACCAATTACATCCTGCAATTCGGCAATTAGCCGCAGCCATTGAAACGTCTTGGCAGAACTATTTAGACTTGGAACCCTATGTTTTGCCGCGGGATTTGGGCTATGTGGAAGGGCGATTAGAAGGCGAACGATTAACCATTGAAAATCGGTGTTATCAAACTCGTGAATTTCGCAAATTGCACCTTGAAATCGCCAAAGTCGGGGTGGGTTTAGATATTTTGCATTGCGTTATGTTTCCGCGCCCAGACTATGCCCTTCCGATGTTTGGCACCGATTTAGTAGGCGGGCGGGGCCAAATTAGTGCGGCGATCGCGGACTTGTCACCCACCAGTGCCGACGCATCCTTACCCCCGGCCTATCAAACCGCCCTCGCGGAATTGCCGACGCTCACCTTTGCCCAACCGCGAGATTTGCCCCAATGGGGATCGATTTTTTCCTCCTTTTGTTTGTTTGTACGCCCCAGCGATGCCGCCGAAGAAACCCAATTTGTGGAGCGGGTAGCTGACTTTTTGAAAATTCATTGCCAAGCGGCGATCGCCACCGCCCCCACCCCCGATCGCCAAGCCGAAATTCTGGCCGGACAACAGCGCTATTGCACCAACCAACTCCAAAACGACAAAACCCGGCGCGTCCTCGAAAAAGCCTTTGGGCAAGAATGGGCCGATTTTTACATGACCAACGTTTTGTTTGACTTGCCCCCGGTCTAGGTTGGCATTGCACCTCGCCAGTGCCTCGCCAGCCCCAGCCTGTTACCCCAGCCACCACTTTGGGCATAACTGAACAAAGAACTTTCAGTTGCCAATTCTGGTGGTGCGTCTATGACCTACAGCCTCAAGATTGCCGATATGCCAGCAAGTGAACGTCCGCGTGAACGCCTTGCGACCTATGGCCCCCGCACGCTCGCAACAGCAGAACTGATTGCCATTTTGCTGGGCACAGGCCAAGGGCCAGGGAAATTATCGGCAGTTGGCTTGGGGCACTACATCCTGCAAGAGATTGGGCGCAACCATCACGATCCACTGTCAGCCTTGCGAGAAACCGGAATTGGCGAACTGACCCAAATTCCTGGGATTGGCCCCGCCAAAGCCACCACCATTTTGGCCGCGATCGAACTAGGGAAACGGGTCTTTCAATCACGCCCAAGCGACAAAACCATCATCGACGATCCGGCAGTGGCCGCCGCCGCCCTGAGCCATGACCTGATGTGGCAAGCCCAAGAACGCTTTGCAGTCCTATTTCTCGATGTCAAACACCGACTGATGGGCACCCGCGTCATTACCGTGGGCACCGCTACAGAAACCCTGGCCCATCCCCGCGAAATTTTCCGCGAAGTCTTGAAACATGGGGCAACGCGGCTGATTGTGGCCCATAATCACCCATCCGGCAACACCGAACCCAGCCCCGAAGATATCACCCTGACCCGCCAACTCCTCACCGGGGCGCAGTTTCTCGGCATCCCGCTATTAGATCATTTGATTTTGGGGAATGGGGATTTTCTCAGCCTGCGCCAAACCACAAATCTTTGGAGTGAAACCCCCCAAGGCGATTGATAATAGCAAGATTAATCCGATAGACCAGTGGGCGATCGCCGCCTTACTGTTCTACCCATCCCCACGATTGCCCCAGCAAATAGGCAAAAGGATCCTGCTATGGCCAACGCTGAACCGGGTTCACCCCACGGTGGCATCCACCTCCCCCTCTATCTTCAAATCTTGATTGCCCTTGTCCTCGCCGTGGGTGTGGGCATTTGGTTTGGGGCTGGCAACTACGATCCCGCCCACGAAAGCCTCATCAACAATCTTGCCACCCCCTGCGAACTCGTCCTCAAAGCCCTCCGCGCCCTCGCCACGCCCCTCATTCTCTTGGCCGTCCTGCACGCCTTCCTCACCACCGAAATTCCCGGCACCGCAGGCCGCCGCCTCGCGTGGCTGCTGCTGAGCAACACCCTGATGGCCATCCTCATTGGCTTGCTCGTGGCCAACGTCCTCCAACCCGGCACCTGGGGCCAAGTCACCATACCCCTGAGCAACCCGGAAACCGCCAACAAAACCCTCGACCCGTGGGCCTTGTTGCGCGACACCATTCCAGAATCGATTTTGCAACCCCTGGTCAATAACAACGTCATCCAACTGATTTTTGTGGCCCTTGCCTTTGGGATTGCCTTACGCGCCATCAAAGCCACCCAAATCACCCGCGGCCACGCCGACTATCTTCCCGTCCAACACCTCATCACCACCTTATTTGAAGCCGTCATTCGGATTTTGCATTGGGTCATTTTGCTCGTCCCGATCGCCGTCTTTGGCATCGTTGCCCGCACCATTGCCCTTAAGGGCTTTGCCCCCTTTCAAGCGTTGGGGGGGTTGATTATCGCCGTCTTAGTCGCCTTGGGCCTGCAAGCCACCTATTACCTAACACGGGTGCGCTTAGGGACTTGGGTATCAATCCCGCGATTTTTGCGCGGCGGTTCCGATGCACTGTTCGCGGCCTTTTCCACCGCATCGTCCACCGTCACCATGCCCATCACCTTTGAAGCCCTGTTGGAAAAAGTGGGTTTGCGAGAATCATCCGCATCCCTGGGGGCACTGGTCGGCAGCAACTTCAACAACGACGGGACGGCTTTGTATGAAGCAATGGCCGCCCTATTTGTCGCTCAATTGCTGGGCATTAAGCTGGGGTTTGCCCAACAAGTTTTGGTGGTATTAACCTCTATTTTTGCCTCCGTCGGGGCGGCGGGCATTCCCGAAGCGGGCCTGGTCACCATGACCCTGGTGTTTTCCTCGGTGGGGTTGCCGACGGAATACATTGCCCTGTTGATTACGGTAGATTGGTTCCTCGATCGCTGCCGGACGGCCATCAACGTCATGGGGGATATGACCGTCAGTTGTTTGCTGGATGGCAAGCAGCCCAAACTCGCCGTGGAACCCTTTTTAGAAGAAGCATTGGCTCCCGAAACCGAGGGATAAACCCGCTCTGGTTTGCCCGGTCAAGCGGTTTTCTGAATCAAGGGCGACAGCGATCGCAATGGCCACAACGCCAGCCTGGGGCCTCGGTCGCGCAGCCAAACGCCTTCAAGATAAATTGCCAGCGACAGGTGCGGGTATAGAGATATTGGCGCATTTGCTGGGCCGCCTGATGATTCGTTTGGCCCCATTGGTCAGGCAGTCGCGGCTGCTGAATCCGATAGTGAAAGGGATCCAGCCATTCCAAGCAGCCTGCACTGTGCAACAGGGATAGGGCGATCGCCGCCTGGTCAAATTGCTGAGTTACCGCACTCACCGAGCCTTCGGCAGGGAGTTTGCCCATCAAAGCACGGGCCAAGCGGCCATGCTGTTGGGTCTGTTGGGCAAAAAATTGGTGCCGCTGTTTGTCCTCTGGATCGAGCCAACCCGTCGGTTCACTCACCAGCATCAGGGCGATCGCCCCCTTGCCATCTCGTCCGGCCCGCCCCACTTCTTGCACGTATTCCGCCAATAGGGTCGGTGCCTGAAAATGAACGATCCACCGCACACTGGGATGATTCAACCCCATCCCAAACGCATTGGTACACACCACAAACGGTAAGTGGCCCTGGAGCCAACGTTGTTCCAGACGGCGGCGATCGCTCGGCCCCAATCCCGCATGGTAGGCCGCCGTGACAAATCCCTGAGTCTGTAACCAAGCAGCCAAATCCTCTGCTGCCCGCCGAGTGCGCACATAAATTAAGCCAGCTTGGTGGGGATGTTGGCCCAGAAAGTGGTGCAGTTGCTGTTTGCGTTGGCGGGGTGTCCAGGCGATCTGCACAGTCAAATCCAAATTGGGGCGATGGGGATTCCCCCGAAACACTGCCGGGTCAGCCAGTTGCAAAATGCGGTGGATGGTGGCCTGAGTGTGGGGATTGGCCGTGGCGGTAAAGGCCGCGATCGCCAGTTGAGTTCCGGGTGGTTTGCTGGCCAGCAGCGATCGCCGAATCGCCCCCAAGCGGTAATAGGCCGGACGAAAGGTTTCGCCCCATTGGGCCAGACAATGCGCTTCATCCACCACCAGCGTCCGAACGGGCAACGTGGGCTGACATAGAATCGCCCACAGTTTGGGGCTCAGCAGCGTCTCCGGTGCCACGTAGAGCAACCGCAACCGTCCCGCCGCCAGGGCTTGGAGGGTTTGGCGAAATTGGGCAGACGGCAACTCACGATGCAGCAGGGCCGCAGGCAACTGGCGATCGCGCAAGTCTTGAACCTGATTTTCCATCAAGGCCACCAACGGCGACACCACCACCGTCAACCCAGGCTGCACCAACGCCGGAATCTGGAAGCAGAGCGACTTGCCACCCCCCGTCGGTAACACCACCAGCGCATCCCGCCCCTGCAACAAACAGGTAATCACCTCCAGTTGCGGCGAACGAAACGCGGAATACCCCCAATAGGTTTGCAACAGTTGGCGCGATCGCGCCGCCCACGCAGCCCCCGTTTGCGCCCCCGACTGACCAGCGGTTTCATTGAGATTGTGAAATGACATGACAATGGCCCACCCTGCATTAGGTTCAGAGTGCCCACCCCGACCAACAATGTCACGGGTTTATCTCAGATTCACAGCACCGATGACCGAGGACTAACGAGGGGTGATCGCGGGCGATCGGGAGCCAGTTTCTTGCTACCTTGCACCCCCGCTGGTTGGCCCCGGTGAGTCGGAATTTCAATCACAAACTCTGTGCCCTGGCCCGGTTCCGACTGGCAACGGAATAGCCCATTATGCCGTTCCACAATTTGATAGCTGATGAATAATCCCAGCCCGGTCCCTTTGCCAACGGGCTTCGTGGTGTAAAACGGGTCAAAGATTTTTTGAAGGGTTTGGGCTGGCATTCCGGCCCCATTGTCCACAATGCGCACCTGAATCGCATCCTTCGTGGGGATGTCGCGGGTTTGCACCCAAATTTGGGGCAGGGTCGCCGTTGCTTCGGCCTCCGCACCGAAAAAGCCCTGTTTCCAGGCATCTTCCAGCGCGTCGATCGCGTTGCTGAGAACGTTCATAAACACTTGATTCAACTGCCCCGCATAGCACTCGGTCAAAGGCAAATTGCCATACTCTTTATGAATTTGAATCGCGGGGCGATCGGGTGCAGCCTTCAGCCGATGGCCCAGAATGAGCAACGTACTGTCAATGCCTTCGTGCAAATCTACCGCTTTAACCGCAGCTTCATCCAACCGGGAAAAATTGCGTAACGAGGAAACGATCTCCCGGATGCGATCGGCCCCGAGTTGCATTGACCGAAAGAGTTTGGGCAGATCTTCCATAATGAAATCCAGGTCGATCGCCGCCATTTCATGGGCAATCTCCGGGGTCAGCAATTCCGGATAGCGTTGGAACAATCGCAGCAAATTTACCAAATCCTGGGCATATTGGTCAGCATGGGTCAGATTGCTGTAGATAAACGTCACCGGATTGTTGATTTCGTGGGCAATCCCCGCCACCATTTGCCCCAGACTCGACATTTTTTCTTGATGCACAATTTGGCTCTGGGCCTGTTGCAATTCTTCTAGCGCCAGACTCAGCTCTTGGCTTTTTGCCTGGGCCAGTTCCACCAAAGCGCGATTTTCAGCTTCGCTCTGTTGCAAGGCTTGTTCCGCCTGTTTCAAATCCGTGACATCACTGAAAGTGCACACCGTTTTGTGTTCGCGTCCGTGCAAGCTGCATTCCGGCACCGCATTCACCAAAAGCCAGCGCTTGTGATGTTGGTTGGGCGTGACACAGGCCAGCACCGCATTTTGCAAACATTGCTGATTGGCGATCGCCCGTAAAATCGCCACCACATCGCTTTCGGTGCCTGCCGCCGGGACTGCTTCCGCTGGATTAGCTGCGGCTTCCGGCGGCCCACTGGCCGAGTTCAGGCTTTCCTGCCATGCCGTTTGGAGTTGAGCTTTGGTCACCCCCAACAGGTCTAAGACCGCGTGATTCATCATCTGAATTTCGAGCTTGGCCCCAATGACCAAAACCCCCACCCGCACACCATGCAAAATCGCTTGCAACTCATCTTGATGGTCTTGCAACACTTGGGTCGCTGTGGTTTGGGCGAATAAGCGCCGATCTAAAAACGAAATCAACAACGTCAAACTAATGATGATCAACGTCCCCAGGCCCACGGCACTGGCCAAAAGTAACTCATCTTTGTTGGTGTGCGGCATGGCATCCGGCCCTGGTAGCTCGGCTTGCACCGTCACCGCCGCCATTCCCAAATAGTGGGTCATGGGCACTGCGGCCCCCATCAACAGCGCACTCCCAATCTTTTTCCACTGTTGAAAGGTGTGATTCTCAGTCCGAAAGCGGAAGGCAATGGACAACGCCACAAAGGAAGCCGCGATCGCGATCGCCACCGAAACCACCACCGTCAACGGGTTATAGTGCAACGTTGCATTGGGCACAAACAGTGCCATCATGCCCACATAGTGCATCGCGGCAATGCCACTTCCCATCAACATACTGCCCCCCAACAGGCGCAGCGTATTCACCTGGGGCCGACTGATCAAAAAGAGGGCCAGCCCCGCCGCCAACACAGACGGCAGCACTGAGATCAGAACGAATCCGGTATGATATTCAACGGGAACTGGGACTTGGTAGGCCAACATCCCCACAAAATGCATAGCCCAAATGCCCGTGCCCATCACCACGGCCCCACCCACCAGCCAGCCCCATCGCATTCCCCCGCGACTACTCGTGACTCGCTCCGCCAAATCCAACACGACGTAAGACGCAAAAACCGCGATCGCGATGGACAACATAACCAGGCTGCTGTCGTAGCTACACGCAAGGGGATGATTCATATCCGTATTTTTTGGTACTTAATGTAAAATGATATACAGTTTATGTATCCCTTAATTCTTACTAAAGAATGACTTATACGCTAGGCCAAGCTAAAGTTTGCTTAATTTTTCAGCAATCCTGCGTAAAGAAAAATCCGTTTTCTGTGCAAACTGCGTTTAAACGTTGATCCCACGCATCTTTTGGTAATTCTGGCACTCTGGCAGTCTCAAAGATAATACCAACGGTGTATTGGCTTTGCCAGGGCGATGCACTAAGCAAGCGATCGTAAAATCCACCACCATACCCCAAGCGATACCCACGGAAATCACAGGCGATCGCGGGCACAAGAATCAGGTCAACTTGGGCAGCGGCGATCGGCGGGGCGGCGGGGTGAGGCTCCCAAATTCCGTATCGGTTCTGCTGGCGGGGCCAGGCACTGTCTGCCGACCATTGATGCCAGGTCAAGTCTTGCCCCACGCAACGGGGAAAACCCCAGGTTTTGTCCAGGCCAAACAGAGGAGCCAAATCCGGTTCTTGGCGCACACTGAAGTAAGCCAGCACCGTTTGGGCTGTCGTAAAGATCGGTGCAGTCTGCAAATGCTGGCAGAGTTGCAAACTTTTGTGTTCCCAAGTGGCGATCGCTAGGGCTTGCCGCTCTTGCAAGAACGCTCGGCGCAGATCAGCTTTTTTAGCGTTTGAGAATAGGCCCATAACAATCACACCTTAAACGAAGGCAAACACCGTGGCTGGCGACCCCGACCCTCCCTGCAATGCCAGGGGCGCAATCACCAGCGTAATCCCGGTTGGGGGCAGGCGATCGAGGTGGTTCAAACATTCCAGGACGATGCCCCGCTGGGCCAGCACTTGCCGATTGGTGGCATAGGTTTGATCGCGCCCCCCATCCACACCGTGGGTATCAATGCCAACCCCGGCGATCGCCCGTTCTGCCAACAAAAACTGAGTCACCCCAGGGCTAAAGCCCGGGAAATGGGGCACCCCCGCCCCGTCTATATTCAAAAACAGGGCCGGAGTTGGCCACCTGGCTTGCCACCCGGTATACAGCAGCACCACACACCCCTGCGGTATGGGGCCATGTTGCTGTTCCCAGGCTTGCACGTCTGCCTCGCTTAACCCATAGTCTGGATTGCCTGCCGCTTGGGCACACACGTTGATCGCGATCGCCGGGACAATGAGCGCCTCCGGTGGGTAAGCCTCGATTCCCAGGCCGCCATCAAAAAAACTACTGGGGGCATTCATGTGGGTAGCACTGTGTTCGCCCAAGGCAAACCGCCGCAGATAGTAGCCATCTTGGGCCAGGGTGGCCACAGGGGTAAACTCAACGGGTGGATCGCCTGCCCAGCACGGAATAGCTGGATGAATGGGATGGCTCAGGGCATAAACCTGGCCATAGGAAAAGGCAGTGGGCATTCGCAAGCAATCTCCCTTCAACGACCCGCCGCGATCGCACCGGGGCTAGTCCGGCGGCAAGGCATCCTGGGCTCCGCAGTCTGGGGCCAATTCCGGGAAATGGACGGGTTCCGTCGGGAGGGTGAAATAAAACCGACTGCCTTGACCATGAGCCGACTCAAAGCCAATCTGCCCACCCTGATTCTCAACCAACATTTTGCACAAGGACAGGCCCAAGCCCGTTCCGCTGATGTTTTCGCGATCGCGATGCTTCACCCGATAAAACCGCTCAAACAAATGGGGTTGATCCGCGATCGGAATCCCCAACCCATGATCTTTCACCCACACTTCCACAACACCACCTTGGTGGCGTTTGGCCCCCAGTTGGATCACCCGCCCCGGCGGCGAATACTTCATCGCATTGGAAATGAGATTGACCAAAACTTGGGCAATTTGCCAGCGATCGCCCCACACCAGCGGCAAATCAGCCTCGAATTCACAGTCAAAGGGCTGGGCCGGATAATCCGCAATCACCTCTTGCAACAGAGGCACCACAGCAAACTGCGATCGCCGCGTTTCCAGTTTCCCCGTTTCCAAATCGCGGAGGGCCATGAGATCGGCCAGCAAGTCTTGCAGCCGACCAATCTGTTGTTGCACCATGCCCAAAAATTCTTGGCGATCGTTCTGCTGCAACTCAGGCTCGGCCAGCAAATGCACCGAGCCACTCAACGAGGTCAGCGGGGTCGCCAACTGGTGGGTCAACAACTGCAACAACTGGTGGTGGTGGGCAATTTGCGCCCGGAGGGTTTGATTATCTTGAAATAACGACTGCACCAGTCCCGGATCAGCACTACCCAAGGTTTCCGCCTCCGTCTGACTGGGAAGAGATGGCACAGAGCGTTCGTTAGGTGCAGAAAACATGAGAGGCACGATTTATCAAATAGTTATTTTTATTTACATATCTTAACAAAGACCCTCGCAATTTGTTTGAGAGTCTTGGCCAGAACCTAGGGATATTGCCCAGAATCGCGCGATCGCGGTCATCCCCCCGTTTGATTGTCGCCTGTTTCCCTGGGCCACCCCTTCAAATTCCGTAATTTCTTTGGGCTTTGTCGTGCTTCTTCACACCCAAAAGGCCCAGCCCCGTACCATTCAAAGCGGGCGATCGCCAACTCATACCGTAGCCCACCGTCCGCCGCTCTATACACTTGGGCAGATTCCAAGAAAAAGCAACGGATTCGGTCAGGGAAGAGAGAAAATGGAAACACATGCGAAAGATTCTTTGGTGTACGAACCCCAATGTTTGCGACTCACGAGCGAATTCTCACCGCGATCGACGTTGGTACTAACTCGATCCACATGGTGGTAGTCAAAATCCAGCCTAATTTACCTGCCTTTACCATTATTGGACGAGAAAAAAACACGGTGCGCTTGGGAGAACGCTGCCAACAAACCGGGTATCTCACAGAAGAAGCGATGACCCGGGCGATCGCCGCCTTGCAACGCTGTCAGGAAATCTCCAAAAGCCTCAACTCCGAACAAATTATTGCCGTTGCGACCAGTGCCGTCCGCGAAGCCCCCAACGGGCGAGAATTTCTTGCCCGCGTCGAAGCCGAAATTGGTCTGTGGATCAACCTCATCTCCGGCGTGGAAGAAGCCCGACGAATTTATCTCGGCGTGTTGTCGGGCATTGAGTTCAACAGCCAGCCCCACATTGTGATTGATATTGGCGGCGGCTCCACAGAATTGATTTTGGGCGATGGCCACGAACCCCGTACCCTCAGCAGCACCAAGGTCGGGGCCGTCCGCCTCACCAATGAATTTGTCACCACCGACCCCATCAGTTCCGGCGAGTTCCAAGCCTTGCAAGCCTATATTCGGGGAATGCTAGAGCGCCCCGTGGAAGAACTCCAGGCCCACCTCCGTCCGGGGGAGCGGCCTCGCCTGGTGGGCACGTCGGGCACCATCGAAACCCTGGCCACCTTGCACGCCCGCGAACAGTTGGGTGTCGTGCCCGATCCCTTGCAGGGCTACAGCTTTAGCGTGCAGGATTTGCGCGAACTGGTGCAGCGGTTTCGCCGCTTGAGCTATGCCGATCGCCTCAAGTTACCGGGGCTTAATGACCGTCGGGCCGAAATCATTCTGGCGGGGGCACTGGTGTTACAAGAAGCCATGAGCCTGTTGAACCTTGAGTCGATTGTCATTTGCGAGCGATCGCTGCGGGAAGGGGTCATCGTCGATTGGATGCTCACCCACGGCTTGATCGAAGATCATCTGCGATACCAAAGTTCTGTACGCCAGCGAAGCGTCCTCAAAACAGCCCAAAAGTATCACGTTAATTTTCCATACAGCGAACGGGTAGCCCAGTTTGCCCTCAGCCTGTTTGACCAAACCCAAGGCGTTTTGCACCACTGGGGCGAGGAAGAACGGGAACTGCTGTGGGCGGCGGCCATCCTGCACAATTCAGGACACTTCATCAGTCATTCCGCCCACCACAAACACTCCTACTACCTGATTCGGAATGGAGAATTGCTGGGCTATACCGAAACCGAAATTGAAACCATTGCCAACCTGGCCCGCTACCATCGCCGGAGCGCCCCCAAGAAAAAACACGAAAACTATCGCAATTTGACCAGCAAACACCACCGCCAAGTCGTTGACCAACTCAGTGCCCTGTTGCGGTTGGCCGTGGCGTTGGATCGTCGCCAAATTGGGGCGATCGCGGCAGTCTCATGTCGGGTGTCAGAGGCCGAAAAAGTCTGCCATTTGGCCCTTCATCCGGCCCAGGCGGGGGATGAGTGTGCCTTAGAGTTGTGGAGTTTGGGCGACAAAAAGGCTAGTTTTGAAGAGCAGTTTGGCTTGAAACTGATGGCAACGTTAGAACCCGCGATCGCCAAAGCGTGATTCAGGCGACACCACAGCCCTCTCGCGATTGGGACGCTCCGGGGGCATTCCGGCGATCCCCACCCGCCAACTGAAGCCCCTTTCCCCTTGTGGCACTCATGGCAAACCACCGCGCGATCGCCGGTCTGTTCTTGGCTTTAGGCAGCCTCCAGGTGGGGGGCTGCAATCGTGAGTTGTTCTCCCTTGAACCGAGAATTCGTGACCAGCCCCAGCAAACCACGCCCCAGCAGACCACGCCCCAGCTCACCCCAGCCCAACGCCTCGAACAACAACTCAACCAGGCGATCGCCCAGGGCGACACTGCCACTGTCCAACGGTTACTCCAAAAGCAGGTTTCCCCTCGGTCTGCAATTGCCACCCACGGGCTGATGCACGCGATTGCCCAGGGCCGTCCTACCCTGATCCCCGTGTTCATCCAGGCGGGAGTCAACCCCAACACAACCAGCCTTGGGGGGTTGCCCCTGCGCTATGCCCTCCAACAAAATCAGCCCGCTGCCGTGCAAGCCCTCCTCGCCACCGGAGCCAACCCCAATGCCCAAGACGGCAACACCGATTCCATCTTGCAAGAAGCCTTGTTTATGAATGAGTACACAAGCTTCTTGAATCGGGGTAAACCCCTGGCCCACTTTTCCACGCTGAGTCCAGCTCAAGTCACAATCATCCGCCAATTACTGAAGGCAGGGGCCAATCCCAACGATCGCGATCGCAGTAACGGCACAACCCCACTTATGATTGCAGCGGCCCACGGCAATGATGCGATCATCCGCTTACTCTTGCAAAAGGGAGCCCAAGTCAACGCCAAAAATACTTACGGGGAAACAGCGCTAATGTATGGGGCATTGCGGGGCAATCCAACAGCCGTGAAAACCCTGCTCCAGGCAGGGGCAACCGTGAACAGAGCTAACCACCTGGGGCAAACTGCCCTGATTTTTGCCGTCCAGCGGGGTTCAGTGCCCGTCGCCCAACTGCTCTTGGCCAACGGAGCTAATCCCAGGGCTGCAAGCCGAGAAACCTTCACCACACCCAGCCGCATCGACTATCGCCAACAAACGGTTTTAGATCATGCCAAAGCAGCGGGCAACCCAGCCATGACTGCCCTCATCGAGCGATCGCTCCGTTAATACCGCCCGTCCCCACCCTGCTTAACCACAACCCGGCCAGCCCTACAGCATTAACTGTTCCAAAGCGTGGGTATCGGGAATGCACAGCACATCGCGATCGCGGGCAATTAATTCTTTCCGTTCCAACTTGCTCAACACCCGCGTCACCGTTTCCCGCGCCAACCCGCTCAAACTGCTCAATTCCCGATGGGGCAAGTTTGGAATTTCCGTTCCTTGCTTACTTTCCTTGCCCTGGCCCTCTGCCAAAAACAACAAAATATCCGCCACCCGCGACACACTATCCGATTCCCGCAACCGCAACCGACGATTCACCTGGCGCAACCGACGGGCCATCAGCTTGGCCAACCGAATCCCCGACTGGGGCTCAGTGTTCAACAACCGCACAAAATCCTGGGCTGGCATATTCCCAATCATCGTGGGGGCCAGGGTAATCACATCCGTCGAGCGGGGCACTTCATCCAGGGGTGCCATTTCGCCAAACAATTCCCCCTTCCCCAAAATATTCAGCGTGACTTCACGCCCATCTAAGTTGTAAGTCCGAATTTTTACCCACCCACTCAAAATGAAATACACCGAACTCCCCCAGTCATTTTCAAGCAGAATGACCTGGTTAGGTGGGTGGTTCCGCGTCACGACATTGGCCGTCGCCTGCTCGACAGCCTCATTGGGTAAGCCCTCAAAAAATGGAGCAGAACGAATGAGGGAATTAGCATCTTTGTCTCGAGGACTGAACCGTTCTTCCATCGAGCGAGCCCATCAAAAAGTTTTCATGTTGAATAAATGATAGTTTACTCGCTGACTGGCCGTTGGAAAACTCAAACTTTTATCGGATTGTGAAAAAGACCAAATCACGCTAGAACTTGCACCATCAGCGATCGCCCTTGGCCCCCACAACACCAGCTCGAACCACCACAGAGCGACGCAAACAGCTAAGCACCCAAAAACGCGCCACCAGGCCACCAGACGCGATCGCCCAGCAAATTAATTTTCGAGTCATAGTGTTACTTTTCGGGCTTCCTGGCGTACACTGCTTGCAACAGGTACGGGCCACAGGGCCTTTGGGAAAGCCGTCACTGTCGATCTGGGCAGCCAAACCAAGACACCCCTGGCCACCGCCCAGAATTTGGCTTCCACATTTTGTTATGGATGCCCGTTCTGGCTTCTTAGTAAACTAGATGTATTTGGGGTGGGTTTTGCTTGTCCGCTACGTGTGTCGGCGCTGTATAGCGTGATTGCGACAAGGGCAGCGACATCACACTTTTTCTACACCCAACGTTCGTTAGGGGTTAGGCTGTGACTGCTCAGAAGGAACAAATCCAAACGCTCATTGCAGAAATTGATAGCGTGTTGCAGCGGACAACGCCCCGGTTGCCGTGGGTGATGTCAGGGGAAGTGGCGCAACAGCGACAAGTGTTAGAGCGCGTCCGCAATTATTTAGTCGCCCTGCAACAGAATGGGGGCAACCAAGTGGGGCTTCCCTGGCTTGGAGATATCAGTGCGCTGAGCGACCAACCCGAGCAGTCGTCCCAGCAGCTCATGCAAGCCTTACTCCAAGAAATGGGCTATCTCCGCGCCAACCTGACCCAAATCGTCCCCAACCAGCAGCAACTCACCGCCGAACTCGTCCAAATGATGATGGGACGGTTGCAGGAAAGCATTGCGCAACAATTGGCCCAAGCTCTCAACCCTGGGGGCAATCAACCTTCGCCCTATGGCATCCCTCCAGCATTGGGCGGTGGCCTGGTCAGCGGTGCCCTGGTGAACACAGAAGGCCAGTCCCTACAGACTGTGCGATCGCGATCGGATCAAATGATGGTCAATCTCGACGCAACCTTAAATATTGTCTTTGAGTCCTTGCAACGCAATATTCAGGCTTACCAAGAATCCCTGGAACGCGGGATTGAGCGGATGCATAGTCTGGGCCAACAAGGGGAAACCACCCTCAAAGCATTGTTGAATCAACTCACCCAGCAGCTCAAGGCGGATATCGTTGCGCAATTGCAACAATCTCATCTGCAACAATCTCACCTGCAACAGGCTTCTGGCCAACAACCGCCCCTGCCTGCGGCCTCGCCGGAACCCAGTGGGCAACCCGCGATCGCCGACTCCACAATAGCCCCTCCCACCGTCCCAACGGCCCCAGCCCAGCCCGCCGCCCCAGCCTTCCCCTATGCCGGGGCTGAAGTCACAACGCCAGGGGGAACCGCAGCAGCCAGCCAGCTTGATGACAAAATCGAAGCTTGGATTCGGTCGGTCAGCAGTACGGATTGGGCCACCGCCGCCCAAGCGGCCTCCCCTGAAGCGGCTACCGTTGAGCTGCCAACAGTGGATTTGAGCCAACTGGAATTGGCCGCGATCGCCCCACCCGTGGAAGCCCCCGCGCCACCTGCCGCGATCGCCAAAGCCCCACCCCCTGAAACTCCGGCCCCGCCGGAAGCCAGCAGCGACGAAACCGCCAGTATTGATGCGGCCCTAAAGCTGTTAGAAGATTTGAGTGCCGAGCTAGAACACTCTGCCACCGAAGCCCTGACCGAAGCCGAAGTTCAACTGGAGCAACTATTGGGCACTGAGCCCGCCACCGTTGAGCCCCTGGCCGGAACCACACCGGAATCGTTAGCCGATGCGGATCAGCAAGATGAACTAGATGAGTTTTACGAACTCTTTAGTGGGTATGCCGATGGCAAAGCCGAAACTGCGGCGATCGCCCCAGCACCTCCGGAACCCCTTCCCACCCCAACGGCCCCAGCCGAGGAAGCCGATGCCTGGTTTGAAGCAGCTCCTGCCGCCGAGGCCCCAGCCGTTGATCCGGCAGTCGATCTGATTGACTGGACAGAAGCCTTTGTGCCAGAAACCACGATCGCAGACACACCCGCCACCGTCGCGGAGGATTTGAGCTTAGAAACCTTTTTTGGAGAACCAGAGCAACCCGCGATCGCGGCCCCACCGCCAGTAGCCGACCTCCCCGAACCTCCTTTTGACGACTTCTTTGAGCCCGAGGAACCCCCCCTGGATCACCCCCTAGAGACAGCCACGCCCTCCCCCACAGAGGATTTGGCCGATCTAGCCCAAGAACTGCTTTCCGCCCTTCCGCCTGCGGCCCCCGAAGCCGAAGCACCACCAGAAGCGGTGCTCTTGGAACTCCCGGAAGAACTCTTCATCACGCCTGCGGCCCCCCAACCGCCAGAAATAAACTCCCTGGCAACTGGGCTAGAGGCGATCGGGCTAGAGTTAACTGGGTTAGATGACTTCCTCACCCTTGAAACAGAGGAAACCACCTTTGCCCTGGAAGCCGAAGGGTCACTGGCCGATTTGTTTGCAGGCATTGATGCTGCTGCAACGCGCGCCGAACCCGTTGAACCTCCAGCTTTGGGCACGGAACCCCCGATCGCCACCAGCGGCACAAAGTTATCTGAAGTCGAACAATTTTTTACTCCCAGCACCCTGTTCCAAGACGAACAGCCAGGGCGCACAGCGCAGACCACCGCCGATGAAGACTATATTCGCGCGGCCCCAGACGAAAACCTCTTGCCCGATGCTCCGGTTGAAAGTCTAACCTTCAATGTCGAATTGGATGATTTGACGCTGAATAGCCTGAGTGAAGACTTATCCCAACTCGAAAACTCTGTAGCCCTGGAAGGGATTGAGTTAGGCGATTTGGCGATCGCCGGCTTTGAAGCGGAAGCCGAATTCACCCTGGAAGGATTAGCCGCCGATATCGAGCCACCGTCCCTCCGCCCCGATGAACCGACCAACCAGGACAGTCTTTCCCTGGAATTCAATCCATCTGAATTCAATCCATCTGAATTTAACCCACCCGAGTTTAACCCACCCGAATTTGATTCCGTGGCATTCAACTCCCTGGAATTAGCAACAGGGAGCGCACCCACCACCGAGCCCTCCCCTGCGCCGTCATCCCCAGAGCCACCGACCCGGCTTGATGACCTCTTCGGCTCGGAAGACGGCGCGTTAAACGTGCTGGGGCAAACGCAGACCACCCTCAGCCAAACGGACTATCCCACCACGACCGACTCCTTGGAAGAGTTTGCCTCCGGGTTTACCGCCCCCACCGAGCCCCCAGCAGACACCGTCCCGTTTTATCAAGCTTCAGCCGACATTGGCGACCTCACGATCGCAGGCTTAAGTGCCGCCCTTGGGGATGAACTTCCCAACATGACGGCCTCCCCCGCTCCACTCAACCCCCAAACCTTTACCCTCGACGACACCGCTCAGTTGTTTGGGGATGCTCCGGCGATCGCGCCCCAACCCCAGGCACCACCCCCAGCTACATCCAGCGCCCAAGACCTTACCCTCGGCGGAGACGACTGGTTTAGCGATGCCCCGGCGATCGCGCCCCAACCCCAGGCCAGCCCCACCACCCAGGCCGACACCCCCTTCACCCTGGAGGGAGACGACCTCTTTGCCGAAGTGCCAGCGATCGGCCTCACCAACACGACCCAGTTCCCCACGCCTGGGCCAACCCCAGAGACCGAAGCCGTTTCCTACACCCTGGAAGGGATGGACGACTTGTTTGGCGATGCGCCCAGTCTCAGTGAGGCTTCGTCGGGGTCTTCGTCCGCAGACGCTGCCAGCAATCCCTTTGCCGATGCGCAGCGTGTGGATTGGGCTCCTACCCCCGTGGCCGAGTCCCGCGAAATTCCGCCCTTTCGGCCCGATTTGTTTATGAACGATGAGGCCGAAACGCTCCCCTCTTATCAGCTAGAGCAACTGGATAACCTGTTTACGGAGCCAGTTTCAGGGGGGCCAAGCACCACAGGGAATACACCACCCAGTGCGCGACGCGATCGCCAAGGCCCCACCCCCCAAAAGCTCAACGAAGCCTTTGAAAGCTTGTTTGGCCGTTCCGGCCCTGAGATTGATCCAGCCCAGCCCAGTCCTCAAAAAAAAAAGTATCTAACCTAGGGCCACCGTCCGGCCCACCAGACTCCTCTGGTTCGGGCTGGTACCTGGGGATTGACATTGGGACAACCGCGATCGCCGCCATGCTCTTCGAGGCAAAGGGGGGCAGACTACGCCCGCTCTATTGGGCCAAAGGCACCACCGACGCCTTCCGGGCCTATCGGCTCCCGTCTGTGGCCTATGTCCCCTCCAGCCTGGACGATGAAAGCGTATTCATGACCGAGGTGTTTGAGCAAATCCTCCAACAGCGCGATCGCCCCACCAATGCGTCGGCCCCGCCCTTGCTCCGCAGTTTCAAACCCTACATCAACAGCGGTTTACCCTTCCAATCCACCCAAACCCAGCAGTGGGAACCCCACCTGCGCCAATCAGAAACCCAAACCATACCGCTGATCGACCTGCAACACCTCTTGACCCAACTGCTGACCCTGATCACCCCCAGCGATCGCCCCTGGCTGCACTGTGGGGCCGAAGGGTTAACCCCCGACGAAGTGCGCGATCGCCTCACCAATCTGGATGGCATCATCCTCAACCACCCTTCAGGCTCCTCCGACACCTATCGCTTTACCCTCCGCGAGACCGTGTTAGCCGCCGGGTTAGTCCCTCAGCCCGATCGCGTTTTCTTTGTCGATGAAGTGGTCGCCGCCCTAGTCGCAGGATGCGTTGGCCCCCACATTGCCACCGGGGAAACCCTGACAGCCGCCGCGATCACAGGCCCCTGTTTAGTCCTCAGTGCAGGCGCTTCGACCACCGAACTCCTGGTCGTCGGGGCCACGAAACCCCTCACGCAACTTACCCCCCGCGAGTTATACATCCGACGGCTGGCCTATGCGGGTAACTCCCTTGACCAAGACATCATTTGCCATTTGCTGTACCCCATTGCCCGAGGCTGGGAAAGCCTGGATTTCGCCAGTTTGAACTTGCCCCTGCCCGGAGAACCCGACCTCGAAGCCCGCTATCGGTTGCAGCAACGCCTCGAAAGTGTGCCCCTGGGCCAGCGCCTGCTCAACAGTGTGCGCAAAATTAAACCCATTCTCTGCCAACAAGATGTGTCGTTTGGCGCAGAAGGTCGCCAATGGACTATTCGCCAAGAGGATTTGCAGAACTGGATCATTGCCCCCTATCTGCAACAACTGAATCGGGAAATTAACGGCTTACTCTCCCAATTAGGCCTCAAGAGCGAGGAGATTCAGCAGGTCATTTGCGCCGGAGAAACCACTCTGATTCCCGCGATCGCCGTCTGGCTCCGGGAGAAATTTCCCCATGCGCGGTTTGTCGCCCAGGATGGCACCGCCAACAACTTCGGGCCATCTGTGGCTGCGGGCCTCGCCGTGCTCCCCAGCTTTTCCGCGCTGCTGGATGCGAATCGGCACCAATTTGGCGATTACTTTTTGCTTCAGACCTTGCTGCGCCAGTTGCAAGCAGAAGCCAAAACTCGCTTTAGCCTGAGTGAACTCCAAAATCACCTCGTGGAAAGCGGCGTGCCCCTGGCTGTGGGACGCACCTTTTTGGCGAACCTGCTCGAAGGGCGGTTGCCATCGGGCCTCGCGATTACCCCCACCAGCGCTGTGTTGTTTGCCGAGACCTCGGTGCAATGCCCAGACTATCGCCTTTTGGGAGCAGCCCCCTTGTTCAAAGCCCTGTCCAACGATCGCTATGAACTCAACCCCCAACAATGCGATCGCCTCTGGGCCCACTTGCAAACTATCCTGGCCCATACGCACCAAACCCTCCAGGCTCCCCTTTCCTCAGGAGCCCTAGCACCGACTGCGCCCCAACGCTAGAGGCTGGGCGATCGCCAGATTTCCCTTGCTAAAGTAAGAACAGCAATTCAGCGGGACGGTATGAAAATTTGGCAGCGTGTGGTTTGTGTGGTAGCGATCGCCCTCTGGGTCGTTGGGAGTTGGGGCCAGCCAGCCTGGGCCATTGAGCCAGAAACACCAGTCCTGCAAAAAGCAGCGGCATCTGCGGTTTCCACCTCCATTTTGGAAAAGTTGAGCCGCATCCAGGAAGATCGGGAACTGCAAGAACTGGTGGAAAAAGACCTGGAGCGGAGTTTTACCATTCGCGCCCAAATTCAGAATGAAGTCGATCGCGCCTTTGAGCACACAACCACCCTGCTGAATGTGATGCTGGCGATTTTGACCTGTTTACCCGTGCTAGCCGCGATCGCCATTTGGTTTATGCGACGGAGCGTTGTCAACCAGATCTTGGCCGAAACCAAACGAGAACTGCGGGACGAGGTGGAAAAACAACTGGAAGCCGAAGTTGCCGCCGAACTGAAAACCCAAGCAGAAGCCTTCCAAAACAAGCTAGAGGAACTGGAAGCCGAATTTCAGGCCCAACTAGATCAGATGAAAAATCTTTTTTCTGATACGCAAAAGGAAAAAGATCGGGTTATTCAAGAACTTTCCCAGGTCATGCCGTCTCTCTTTCGGGATAGCACGCCCCCCGAAGTCCACCAAAAAATTCAGGCCCTCACCCAACAACTCGAACGGCTCAAGTCGGCCAATGCTCAACTGTCATTCAGCGCCAATGACTACATCGAGCAGGGGAAAGCCCTGTATTTCGAAAATCGGTTTGAGGACGCGATCGCCTGTTATGACAAAGCCCTCGCCGCAGAACCAGACAATCCCAAAGCCTGGGCGGGTCGGGGTGTGACCCTGGTGAAGCTGCAACAGTTTGAGGAAGCACTGACGGCCTATGACAAAGCCACCCAGTTGAAGCCCGATTTTGCCGAAGCCTGGTTTGGCCAGGGGACAATTCTGGCGAAACAACAGAAAATCGACGACGCGATCGCCGCTTACGACACAGCCACCATCCTCAAGCCTGATCTGTTTCCCGCCTGGTTTGGCAAAGCCCGGTGCTATGCCCTGCAAAATCAAGCCGATCTAGCCCTCGAAAGTTTGGAATATGCCTTGCAACTGAACCACGATCGCACCAAAGAAGCCGCCAAAACGGATCCAGCCTTTGACCAACTGCGGCAGGAAGAACCCTTTCAAACCTTGCTGAGCGACTACACCGAGCCGACCAACGAACGCTAACGCCCAACCCCAAACGCCCGGTTCACCGCACAAGAAAGCGACGGCGATCGCAGTTCCACTCTCGCGATCGCCGTCGCTACGCCCAAACCTAGTCCTGCAAGCAATCAGGCATTACCGATAATCCGCAGTTTGGACATCCCGCAATCGGGCCTCAGGCCGCAAAAAGCGATCCATCTGGGCTTCAAAGAACTTGCGGTTTGCCATCAAATGCTTCGGATTGGGATCATCCAACGGATACAGCAACGCCTGCCGCAACGCCTGAATCACCGCCGACGTCACGTTATACATCGATCGCTGGAAGGTAATCGCCAACTGGTTCAACATATCGTCTTCGCCCCGGCAGTGCTTCTGGTAATACTCCTTCAAGTAAGGCGGCAAGAAGTGCAACATATCCTGGGCCAAGAGCGTCGGCGGAATGCCCGCAGTCCCCACCGGAAACTTGTCGGCATACAACACGCCATAGTGGAAATCTTGCTGATCTTCCGGCACCTGCTTCGCCTGGGCATTGTAAGACTTGGTGCCCCGGAAAGGCGCTGTCCGATAAAAGACCGCTTCCACGTAGGGCAAGGCTGCCTCATACAACCAGGTAAAGCCCTTGGACTTGGGAATGATTTCGTAGCACTCATCACCGATATAAACATGGTGATAGATGGGTCGGCCTGCGACCGCAAAAATGCCGTTGACCAGGAAGTTCATGGCATCGGGCACGCCCTTAAAGCCGCCTTCATCGTAAATGTCCGACATTTCAAAGAACACAGGGGCCATCACTTCCCAGAACAAGCCCAAGTTCGCGTAGTAAGAGGCTTGCCGACATTGCTCTAGGAACATATCGGGGAAGAGTTTGTAAAGCCCCAACATTGCCGGATTACCCTTGAAGTAAGCCCGAATGGCGCGATCGGCGTTGGCCTTGTACTCGTCGCTATCCAGATAAGCATCAAACTTGTTCACCGGGGCATACATGTGACGGTGCCAGAGCATCGCCCGCATACACGCTTCCGCAAATTCCATGTTGACGCGATCGTGCCAAAAGTGATGCATCCACGTCGGCAAATTGCGGTTGAGTTCGCCTTTTTTGATGAACTCCTCCAATTCAGGATGCACGTTGGCCCGTCCGCGCCAAATCCGCAAGTCGGCATCATCCCCGGCATAGTGGTTGTGCCGTTGCAGGTATTCGTCAGAAATGACGTATTTGAAAATCGGCAACGGATCGAGAAAAACTTTCTCACCGATGTAAAGCAAATCCCGCCAATAGAAATCCATCGGGACGGCATAGGCTTTGTAAATGCCGATGATCTGCATCAGGTTTTCGGGGGTGTCGGGCAACATCGAGCCGCCCGCTTCCAACCGGTGGATGATCTCAGCGTGGGGATGCTGGGATGGGGAAATCAGGGGTTTAGGTGCTGGTAAATTCATGGTTTTGGAAAGGAGGTGAGGGGTCAAAGAAACGAGACAGGGAGAAGGCGGCGATCGCTAGTTGGGTGAAGTCACCAGGTCTGGGGCGATCGCCAACGGGGCCATAGTGCCGTGTCCGACAACCGCTTGCGCCCCAGTTTGGGCCAAAGGTCGCTCAACCGGAGCCTGGGCCACGAGGGCTGCCGTCGTCGATTCACTCCAACGCACCAACCAACCCGGTTGCAAACCCAGCCAAATAATGAGTGCCGTAAGGCCCAAGGCCGGGAGTTGCTCCTTCAAGCTCACTCTGGGGTAGTAAGCCGTTTTAGCATCCAGACGGCCAAAGCATGTCCGGTTCAACATGATGACAAAATACACAGCGGTTAAGCCCGTCCCCACAACACACAGAAGCGTGGGCAGCGGAAACACCGGGAAACTCCCCTGGAAAACGAGGAATTCTGACACAAACCCAACCATCCCCGGAATTCCGGCACTGGCCATCCCCGCCAATACCAACAAGCTGCTGGTCAGGGGTAAACCCCGAATCGGATTCAATAAACCATTTAACACATCCAGTTCGCGGGTGCCCACTTTGGCTTCAATCACCCCAACGATGTAGAACAACAGAGCCAAAATCAGCCCGTGGCTCACCATTTGGGAGACAGCCCCCACCATGCTGAGCGGCGTGAACGCGGCCAAACCCAACATGACATAGCCCATGTGACCAATGGAACTGTAGGCTACCATACGCTTGATGTCTTTTTGGGCGATCGCAGCCAAGGCCCCATACATCACACACATGGCCGCAATCAACGCAACACCAGGTGTGACTAACGACCACGTTTCGGGAAACAGCCCCACCCCAAACCGCGTCAGACCGTAGGTGCCGAGTTTGGCCAACACCCCACCCAGCAAAATGGCCGTCGGAGTCGAAGCTTCCACATAGGCATCGGGCAACCAGGTATGCAGAGGAATGAGGGGAATTTTGATGCCAAACCCAACCAGCAAGAGGGTGAGCAAAATGAGCTGAGTTCGTTGGGGCAAGTCGTCGAGGGCAATCTCACCATAGTCAAAACTACCCGACCCACTGAGCCAAACTATCGCCAAGAAGGCCGCCAGAATGAGCACACCCGAAACGGCGGTGTAAATCAAAAACTTCATCCCAGCATAGTCGCGCTTTTGGCCGCCCCACACCACAATGAGCAGGTAGAAGGGGATGAGTTCCAGTTCATAAAACAGGAAGAACAACAGCAGGTTTTGCGCCAGCAAGGCTCCGGCCATCCCAGCGCTAATCAGCAGCACGAGGGCATAAAACAGGCGCGGACGCTTGAGAGGTTCTTTACTGATTGCGCCGCCATCTGTCCCGAATACGACCAGAAAGACGAGCAGGTTGCTCAGGCCGACTAACGGGAGCGATAGACCATCGGTCGCCAGAGAGTAGTTAATGCCCAGGGTTTGAATCCAGGGTAGATACTCCTGCATCTGCATCCCACTCTGGGTCAGGTCAAACTGGGTGAACAAAAAGAGCACCCACAGCAGGGGTAAACTGGCGATCGCGATCGCGCCATAGCGGAGCCATTTGGAGGTGAGGGAGCCCGGAGCAAACCCCAGGGCGATCGCCCCCACCAGGGGAAGCCAGATCAAGGGACTAAGCATAGTTCGTCAAGAATTGAGGGATGAAGAAAGATAGCTTGATAGGTACTTTGCCAGCGGGCCTTTAACCCAAAGGTGCCAAGGATAAACCACTCGCGAAGACGACGGACAGTTGGGCCAACAGCGGGAAACACAACAGCACCCCAAAGATGGCAATCCCCAGCAAAATCGTGAGGGCATAGGCTTGAGATTGCCCAGAGGTGCTGTAGCGCAGGCTTTGCCCACCAAACAACGTCGCCAACCCAAAGAAATTCACCACCCCATCTACTAAGTATTGGTCGAACCAGGCAATGACCCGCGACACAATATCCACACTGCCCACAATGCTCAGGCGATACAACTTGGGGGTGTAAAAGTCGTAAGCCACCAGATTTTGCAACCCTTTGAGGGGGAGTTGCACGGGCTTGGCGATCGCCGCACTGCGGTAAATCACAGCACTGATGACAATGCCAAACAACGTTGACCAGCTCAGCAACAAGGCCAAGTCTTTATCCAACACAGCCCAACTGGGTAGTAACTCCGCCGCTTGCAACACCAGAGGCAAATGGAGGACAACCCCCGCTAATAGAGTGATCGGCAGCATCATTGGCCAGTGGACTTCTGGCGATCGCTGAGCCATTGGCTTTGCTTCCCCCATGAAGACCAGGCAGAAAACCCGCGTGAGGCCAAAGGCCGTCAACCCATTCACCACTAACAGCACCCCGATCAACCAGGGATGGGTTGTTTGCAACGCAGTCACCAATTCCAGCAAGGCCCAGAACGTCCCAAAGGGAGGCAAGGCCGTAATCCCAGCCAACCCGACAAGGAAAGTCAACCCGGAAATGGGTCGCCGCGACCATAGCCCGCCCAATTGGGTGAGATCTTGAGTGATACTGTTCCAGACGACAGCCCCTGTATTCATGACCAGCAGCGCCATTGCCACAGCATGAGTCAAGACCATCAACAACGCTGCATGGGTTTGGCCCGTCCCCACCGCAATGAAGATAATGCCCATGTAGGCACTGACCAGGTAGGACAATGCTCGTTTGATATCAATTTGGGCCAGAGCAATCAATGAACCACCAATGGCAGTAATTGATCCGATCGCGATCGCCGCTGTTTGCACCGTCGGTGATAAGGCTAGCACTGGCTCCAACTTCACCAAAATCCAGGCCCCCGTTGCCACGACCACCGAGTTCCGCAACACTGTTGAAGGCACTGGCCCTTCCATCGCCTCATCCAACCACAAGTGCAATGGGAATTGAGCACACTTACCCATCGGCCCGGCCAACAACCCCAAGCCAATCAGTGTGATTACTGTAGGATTCACATTTGCCGTTTGTGCCCACTCTGCCAGCTCCGCAAAGTTCCAGGTGCCAGCCAGAGGATAAATTGCAATCACAGCCATGAGCAAAAACAAGTCCCCAATCCGCTTTGTGAGGAAGGCATCGCGCGCGCCCGTAACCACCAGCGATTGGTTGAACCAGAACCCCACCAACAGGTAGGTACCCAAAGTCAAAATTTCGAGCAGGATGTAGCTAAAAAATAACGAGTCGCACAGGGCAAGGGCGGTCATGCCAGCTTCAAACAAAGCCAACAGAGAATAGAACCGGGCCCAGCCCCAATCCATTTCCATGTAGCCGATCGCGTAGATTTGGGCCATCAAGTTCAACCCAGTGACCAGGGCGATCGCCCCGACCGTCAGGGAGGACACCAAAATCGGCACGGAAAACGTTATCCCCGCAACCTCCAACCAGGTCACGGAAGTTTCGTAGGGGGCATGATTCCATACTGACGGCAGCGCCAGCACCGCATGGACAAAGGACAGCAAGGTCATGCCTGCATTGATATACCCCGAAGGCCGGGGGCCAGTCCGCCGCGTGATCGACGGGAACCAGAGTGCCGATAGGGTCGCCCCGATCAGCGAATAGATTGGGATGAGCCAGATGCTCTGCAAGAACAACGGAGCCATTGCAATACCTCAATTTGGGCGTAGAGAAAAGCTGCAAATACACCCCAGGAGATCGCCTCCTGAGTGATGGGATAATTCGAGTTTTGCCAATGATTTTCTTATTAAGTATTTAGCATAATCAATACAAAATTGCATGGATTGAGGATTCTAAATTTGATTGATCTGCAATTAAGAAAGCTAATTGTTCCCGCAGGCGGCGATCGCTGCACTGGCAAGGTTTCGAGCCAGCACAACCGTCATTTCGAGTGCAGTCTGGGGTAGCAATTGAGCCCAGTCTATTCACCGGCCCACAACCCATTCCAGGCGGACTGCTCTCCGACAAAAAACTCTCGCTTTCAGAGTGACCAAAAGCGAGAGCGGTGAAGGAGTCCAGAGTGGTGTCATGCACCTTGCAATGGGTAAACCCGCGATCGCCCGCAGGCCACTTCAGCCCATTACACTTAGCCCATCAAAATGACGTTATTCAGCACATGAATAATGCCGTTATCGGCTTCGATATCCGCCGCAACCACCGTTGCATTTTTCACCTCGAAGCCATCCGAGCAATCGATCGGAATCGTCGAACCCTCAACCGATGTCACCGTGCCCAGTTTCGCCAGATCCGCTTGGGTTAATTTCCCCGGCACCACATGGAACGTCAGAATACGAGTCAGTTGCGGAATATTTTGCACAAGGGTTTGCACCGTTCCCGGAGGCAGCTTAGCAAAGGCCTCATCATTGGGCGCAAACACTGTAAACGGGCCAGGACTTTTCAGCGTTTCGACCAACCCAGCCGCTTGCACAGCAGCCACCAGGGTAGTGAACGAACCAGCACTGACTGCAATATCAACGATATCTGCCATAACCAGGAGTACCAATTAACTCAACTTAGTTCAATCAAAAGAGGATAAACCGACTCAATCTTTGACCCAGACTGCGACTATTGCCACCAGCCACCAAACGCCAGAGGACGGACGGATACAGCCCCTTCAAGCTCCACTATAAGTTGGCGAGGCAACGCCTTGAAAGCATCAAGACGGTTGAGTGCAGCCATTAATGCAACTAATCAATGCCGCCAATCAGTGCAACCAAACCGCCGGCCAAAGCTAGTCAGACGAGGGGGGCAAGGTACCGTTGTGGCCGATCGCCCCGCGATCGCGAACCAGCGTCCGGGTTGAACCTGGAACTAGGCCGGATTGGAGCGCAGACCGACAACAGACTTGCCGCCACAATCTGCCTTTTCCCAACCAATGCTCCAAGAATGCTCCGGGACAGTGGAGCGGCTCTGCGGCCTTTAGTGGGCGATCGCCATCGGCCTCAATCGGAATATCTGAATAAAAGGGCGCTGCATCCAAGGGATGGCCAGCGGCACAAGCTCAGAGCGCGACTGAACAGACCACGGGCAAACAAACCAGATTGAATACAACGCCTTATTGGAAGGGAGTATAGACTCTTGCTTATGATATTAACGTCGAAATCCATAACAAAAAATCATTGTTTCCGATTAGGATAATAGAAGAAGGTCTATGAATTTGTGCAAAAGAGGATTCTACCTTGAGGCAAGCTACACTGCATCAACTAAAAGTCTTTGAAGCTGTTGCGCGGCACAATAGTTTTACCCGTGCGGCAGAGGAATTGTATCTCACACAACCGACGGTTTCTATGCAGGTGAAGCAACTTGCCAAAGCAGTGGGGATGCCGTTGTTTGAGCAAGTGGGCAAGCGCCTTTACCTGACGGAAGCCGGCAAGGAACTATACACTACCTGTAGCGAAATTTTTGATCGCCTCACCGAGTTCGAAAGTGCGATCGCCAATATGAAAGGGCTGAAACAAGGCTCCCTGCGGTTGGCCGTAGTTACCACTGCCAAATATGTCATTCCCCGGTTGCTCGGCCCATTCTGCCAAAAATATCCCGGTATTGATGTATCGCTGACGGTGACCAATCACGAATACATGATTGAAAGTTTGGCGAACAACCGCCACGATCTGTATATCCTCAGCAACCCGCCGGAAGAATTGGATGTTGCCGTTCATCCCTTCCTCGAAAACCCCCTTGTTGTCATTGGGTGGCGCGAACATCCCCTGGCGAATGAGGTCAATATCCCCACCAAACGGATTGCAGAAGAAGCCTTCATCATGCGGGAACCGGGTTCAGGGACGCGCACTGCCGTGCAAGACATGTTTGAAAAACAGGGCCTTGATCCCAAAGTGAAGTTGGATTTGGGTAGCAACGAAGCCATCAAACAGGCGATCGCCGGTGGCTTGGGGGTATCCGTCCTTTCGCTCCATACCCTGGCCCTCGAAGGCAGTGAAAGCCCCCTCAGCGTATTGGATGTCGAAGGCTTCCCCATTCAACGCTATTGGTACATTGTCTATCCGTCGGGCAAACAACTTTCGATCATTGCCCAGACCTTTTTTGAGTATTTGATGACGGAAGGGCGAGAAATTGCCGAAAAAGCAGCGTTTCAAGGATTCTTTGGGAAAGAACACAAACGCGACCCTTACTTACAAACCCAGCCCCTCGTCAATGTTTAAAGTCAGGGCGCAGGCTATACTCCAGCGCCTTGAAACTGATTGCGAATCGCTTCAATTCGTTGCCGATTGACCCCCAAATCCGACTGTCCCAACCGGGAAGCAGAGCGGACATGGATGGTTCGAGTTGCGGCATCGGCATAAAACTCAACATCGTCCACAAAGCCCATCAGCTTGCTTTTGAATTCGGCATACAAATAATCGGCGGATTCAGTCACGATGGTGGTGCGTTCCATGCCAGTGATGATCTGTTTTAACTGCGCGATCGCCGCTGCCGGAGTGGATTGAAACGTTAATGGAGCGATCGCGTGGCCAGCGTCATTATCATCGCTGCATACACAGTTTGGCGTACCAGGGCAGGGGGCCAAGCGCCCACTTTGTACACCCAGATTAGTCGGACGTTTGCCTGCAAACATAGGGTTCGAGTTAATACCAGTAGAGATCAAATTCATCTCAGTGTAAGCCAAATGTAAGCCCAAATCGTCATTTTTTTAGACCAGTTTGGCCTGGAGAATCTAACCCTGATTGATTTTCCCCAGCGTAAATCGCTGAATTGGATAAGACCGATTATCCAGCTAGCGATCGCACCTTCCACCGCCAGCGCCGACCCGATCAATCAGCCCAAAAAAATCGGACTTTCAGGCAACGTTTCACCCGAACAGTCCGATGACTCCGCTTCAAATCTTCCCGTTAATTACGTTGAAGATTGAGCGCAAACACTCATTGAGAACATCACACTCGCCTTATTCAGGATCGGCAACCTCGCAAGTTGCTTCTTTTCGCAACAGTTCACCGATTTTAGCTTTCGCACCCTGCTCTGCTTTTGCAGCATTTGTCCCAGCCTTGGCAAAGCGATCGCTAAACTCTGTCTGAAATTTGGTCACAGGATCAACTGAGCCAGTCTTAACCTCAGTTCTGGTCTTTTCATACCAAACTTTTGCTGTTTCCCAATATTTTTCCAGTTGGTGTTTCACCTGTTCATAGCGATCGCCATAGCGTTCAGCTAATTTTCCATCCAGATGATGCAATTGGCCTCGAAGCTTGGCGTATTGCTCTTGTAGCCCAGCAAATTGCCGCGTCTCTTTAATCGCTTCAATTAATGAAGCAAATAGAGCTTTAAAGTCAGGTGAAGCATCGGATGTTTGAGCCGTCGTTTCAATCGCAACTAAGGCTGTTTCCACATCTGAATTCAGTTGTTGCACTTCTTGATCAAGCTGAGTTTGCAACTGCTCAACTTGCCCTTGAGTATGGTCTAAGGAAGTTTGACGGGAAGCTTTAATCCCTTCAATCACACCTTCGACCGAAGCCGCAACATCAGCTTTTGCCGCCTGCCCTTTATCTTTCACCAAATCAATCACAGCGGCGATCGCATCAGCCGCAACAGTCCGAATTTCACTCGACCCACTTTTCAGTTCGTCAACTGATAAAGTCACAGCCTCTTTGACAATCTCACGAATTCGGTCAGCCCTTAAGGTGCCTTCTTCTTTCGCTTTTTGGAAGTTAGTATTAATGCGTTCTTTAACAGCAGTAGCCATGCGTAGTCTCCTTCATTCACGACAAAGATTAGAAAAAACTAGAAATCAATGGAACAGAAATTTAGAGGTTAGCTTGCGTTGAATTAATGACTAAGCCTCAACTGAATTGTGACCACTCAATTAACCCTGACTAAACCCGACTTGCCTGCACTTCAATGGTAGTTGGCAGCTCCGAAGTCAAATTCGTAGCGAAGCCAGGTTGGGATTTGCGGCGATCGCGAATGACTTGAGCCACTTCTGCAACCAAAATTGTGGCTAACAAACCATCATCAACGAACCCAACCAGGGGCATCACATCAGGCAAAAGATCCAGCGGATTGAGCAAATAAACCAACGAACCTAGCACAATCCACCAGCGATAGCGAGGATGACGAATAATCTCGCGATACCAATTCACAAACCAGGTTGCGATTGTTTTTGTTGCAAAGTTCCGTTTCATTGAGTTTGTTTGCTCCTCCGTTGTCTACGATTATGGTCACAAATTCCACGCCAAAATTCTGGTGTGGAAAACCCATCACTTGGTCGTGACAATCCCACCCTTAGAGGGGCAACCGATCCAGTTTTTACGGTTATCCGAAATGGAGAACTTACACTTTACTCAGAGAGTTTTATTCAGCAATTTTTTCGAGCAAAACTTGATAACCCTGGTGCAAAAGTTTGACCTTATGCTGAAAGATCGTTTTGAATGCATCGATCGCGGGTTGGGGTGGTTGTTCTGTAATACCTTCAGGAAACCGAAAACCATAGTCATCAAAAATAATGACACCCCCCACTTTGACCAAGCGCCAGGTCAACACAGCATCTTCCAACACATCACAGGCCACATGGGAACCATCGATATAGGCCAGATGGTAAGAATTGGGAATGAGCGATCGCAACACGGTTTGAGACGCACCAATCATCTTCCGCACTTGCTCCGCCTTCCCAGTTTTGGCAATGTTGGCATCAAAGCGTTGCTCAATTGTTTGCACCGTGCCATCCGCACACATCACATCATGTTCCACACTGCCTGCAAACGTATCGACACAAGTAATTCGTGCAGTCGGATGAGTCAAAATATTGTCCAACAGCCAACAGGTGGATCGCCCTTCCCAACTGCCAATTTCTAATACGCGCAGATCCGCCTGGTTCGCAAACCGAGGGAGTTGCTGTTCCCAGACTGGGATGTTGATGCTGAACCAATCTTGGGTGTATTCATAGCCCCGTTGCGCCACATGAGCGTGGTATTTCAAACTGATCAGCTCAGTCATAATCTCTGATAGCGTTGGATCAAACTCTAACGCTTTTTTGGCGTAGATCAAGGCAGAGTGATAATCTCTTTGTTCTTTTAAACTGGCAGCCAAGTTTAGATGAATACGGGCCAGATCCGTCTGGGAAAAAGTAGGATTGAGCGCCAGCGATCGCTGATAGTAAGCTGTTGCTTTATCTGATTGGTGCTGCCCCCGCAGCGAAGAGCCAAGGTTATTGTAAGCCGCAGCTAATAAATTACGGGTGGATTCATGATGGGGCTCAACAGATAAACCATATTCAAAAAATGGAATTGCAGCATCAAATTTATTCTGATTCATATAATCAGTTCCCAACTGCTGCCAGTTCATCAATGCCAGAAACTCTGAGGATTTATCCACCCGTCGAAGCTTTTCAAACAAATAAGCAATGTGATTTTGTTCAATTTGATGGCGCAGGGTGTGTAATTCACGCTTTTCAGGCGTTAACTCTTCCTTATATTGCTCGGGTGGTGTTTGAAATTTTTTGAGTTGTTGGTCAAACATATTACCGGGATATCGAATATATTCCACGGTTTCCAAGTTGACTTTGAGCAGCTTAAAGAATTTAGTCATCCAAACCTGGTAACTAATATCTTCACAGGTGACTTCGTTATAGGGCGTTCGTTCTTCTGGAAACCCTTCAATAAAGTTATGACATTCCCGACGGACACAAATATTTTGCGGCACAGAATTTTCGATCGCCATTTTCCAATGAGGATGCACATAATCCGCCATGTGAACCCCTGTGCGCACCACTCCAATCGATTGATTGGGCAAATCAATTGTTAATTCACCCGCTTTAGTGACTAATTTAAACGTAGTTTCTGTGGGGTTCTGCGGGTCATGATTGAGTAAGCGATAACAGAGATAAATATGCTCTGGATAATACAAATCATCGCCATCACAAAAGAACAACAGATCCCCTTGAGCAATTTTTGCACCTGTATTACGGGCCGCTCCAGCAGAAATCCGATGAAAGTGGCTGATGACTTTGCAGTGGGGTTTGTCTTGGGCAAATGCTTCGACCCGCTCCAACGTGCGATCGCTGGAGCCTTCATTCACCACCACAATTTCTGGGGTCACGGGTGCTCCGGTGTGGTGGGCCAAAAAGTATTGGATGCTCGCTTCAACACTTTCCAAAGTGCGGACAATGGCATCTTCCTTGTTAAGAACAGGCACGATCACCGAAAACGACTTGAGCATAGGGGTTGCACCTCATGAGGGCCAAGAGTCACGGTGAACGGTGCAAGCATGAGGTTGCCTCAGCCAATAAGCATCACCTGCACAGCGTCTCCTGCCGCGACGATTGTTTCCCCCAACGGTACAACCGCCAGCCCATTTGTGCCCGCCAAATTAATCAAATTTCCAGAACTATGTCCGCCCCCAGGCAGAGAAAATTCGTAATGGCCATTGACCAGGCTGACTTGCCCCCACAAATAGGCTTCTCGGCGGCCTGCACCTTTGAGGGTGTGGCGGGTTGTGGCAGTCACAAATTGGGGTGTCCAGGGTTGGGGCCGGCCCATTAGCTTCTGCAATGCGGGTTGGACAAAGCGCCAAAATGTGACCAGGGCAGAGACGGGGTTGCCAGGTAAGCCAAAATACAGCACGGGGCGGGGCGATCGCGCAAAGGTCGCCACAGTCAGGGGTTTGCCGGGACGGATAGCCACGGAACGGAGATGAATCATTGCGCCCAATTCCGCCAAAATCCCGTCTACATAGTCATAATCCCCCACGGAAACGCCCCCCGACGACAACACCACATCAGCCGTGTCAACGGCCTGGGCGATCGCCTGTCGCAAGGCATCCGGGCGATCGGGGACAATGCCCATCGGCACAGGCTCCGCCCCCAGGGCTAGCAACTGCGCCATCAACGCATAGCGGTTAGAATCCACAATTTGTCCGGGTTGCAAGGGTTGATCAAGCCCTACGAGTTCATCGCCAGTGGACAAAATCGCGACTCGAGGCCGCCGATACACCGTGACGCGATCGCACTGGGCCGCCGCCAACACTGCAATTTCCGGTGCTTGCAACCGCAAACCCGCCGCCAACAAAGGCGCACCCGCTTGATAAAAAGCTCCCTTGGGGCGCACAAACTCCTGGGGTTCTGGCGCAACCAATATGTTGACCTGGGAACCATTCCGCTCGGTGTTTTCCTGCATCACCACCGTATCCGCGCCTTCCGGCAACATCGACCCCGTGAGAATCCGTGCTGCCTGCCCAGGTTGGATCGTTTTTTGGGGAACCGTACCCGCCGGAATTTCCTCCACCACTTCCAGGGCGATCGCCCGTTCCCGCGTGGCCTCCTGCACATCCGCAAACCGCACCGCATAGCCATCCATCGCAGAATTATCCCAATGGGGAAAATCGAGGGCACTGGTCACCGTTGCCGCCAACGTCCGGCCCACAGCAGCCATCAAGGCCACCGTCTCCCCCTCCTGCACCGGATCAAACGGTTGCACCACATCCAAAATCAGTTGTTCTGCCTGCTCCACCGGAATCATACGCCGTACTCCCTTGTATGGCCATGCCTGCTACGCTTCAACCTTTGGGCTCTGTTCCCCTATCTATCTCCCTCCCAAGCCCCATCCCCGAATTCATTTCAGCCTTCTACCATAGAACCAGACCACCCAGCGCACCAGAGCCAATTATGCACGGAGAATTAGTCCTGACCGATCGCTATCCCCGCGTCCCAATGGATCGACGAGTTGCGGCTTTCGCGATCGACTTTGTGCTGACAGCCATTCCGAGCCTCTTATTTGGTGGAGCCACTGTCATCGTGTTTCTGCTGCTGTGGCTGGGGCACCGAGTCTTCTGGGTCGCCGCTAACCAAGGGCAAAGCATTGGCCGGTGGGCCGTGGATACCAAGGTTGTCAATCCCCGATTTCGGATTTTGCCGGGGCTGGTGCCGTTGCTCAAACGCGAGGCTATCACCGGAGTGGGGGCAGTGCTGGTGTTGATTGGCTGTATCAATCTCAGCCCCACCAATGGCTTTTTGTTGATTGCGCCTATCCCGTTATTGGTCGATTGCGGCCAGGCTTTTGTCGATCGCGATCGGCGGCGGGCTTTTCACGATCGCGTCGCCGACACCATGATGACGCAAACCCAGCGAGGCGCGTCCCTCGATATCAAAGTCAAACAAATCATTGCCGTACTTCGGCGGCGTATGAAATAATAGACGATTGTGTGAATTTTTTTTCAAAGATTAGGCTTGTAGGATTATGGCTAAGGCTAAAGACGTTCGTCTCATCATTACGTTGGAGTGTACTGAGTGCCGGACAAACCCTGACAAACGGTCTCCCGGTGTGTCCCGGTACACCACCAAGAAAAACCGCCGCAACACCACGGCACGGTTAGAACTGAAAAAGCACTGTCCCCACTGCAACAAGCACACTGTGCACAAAGAGATTAAGTAAACCGGGCTTCCGGCTCGCATGGTGTAATCTCTGGGGCGATCGCCCACTGCTGGGCTGGGTGTAGCCAGCTCATTCGACCTATTATTCATCTCATCCAAATTCAAGCTATGACTTACCTTCGTCGCCGCGTTTCTCCCATCAAGCCCGATGAACCCATCGACTACAAAGATGTAGATCTCCTCCGCAAATTCATCACCGAACGGGGGAAGATTTTGCCTCGGCGGATTACTGGGCTCACCGCCAAACAACAGCGGGATTTGACCGAAGCCATCAAACGGGCTCGGATTTTAGCGTTGCTACCATTTATCAATCGGGAAGGCTAGGGTTCCCGGCTCTTACAGCTAGGGGATTTTCATGAACGTTGAGAAAGGGACTCTGGTCGAATTTCGCGTCGGCAGCGATCGCCGTCTGGCTGTGATGGATCGGCCAGAGGGCAAAAAGCATTGGATTGCGATCGACGAACGGGGCCAAGCTCACACTCTCCATCCTCGGCAAATTGCGTATCAGGTCTCTGGGGATACCTACAAGCCTTCCCAGATTCCCGATTTTTTGACGCAGGTACAGCCCTACCTTGATCCCAGCAGCCTGGAAGTTGCCTGGGAACTTTTGGTGGAAGATGGAGAATCCGCCAGTCCGGCAGAGATGGCCCTATTGTTGTTTTCCGATACCAGTGCGGCGCTGTGCTACGCCGCCTATGTGCTGCTGTCTGATGACAAGCTGTACTTCAAACTGAAGGGCGATCGCTATGAACCGCGATCGCGAAACCAGGTCGAAGAACTCAAGCACCAGCTCGAAGTCGCCGCCCAACGGCAACAAGAACTGGAAGGCTTTTGGGCTCGGTTAGAGCAAGCCCTGGCCCAAGCTTCTGTGGAATGGCAGAGTAGCGATCGCCCCCGGCTAGAAGCCCTAGAACGCTTTGCCACGCTGGGCGAAGAGGCCACTCATCGTTCCCTCGCCCTCGAAACCTTGGTACACTTAAAGCGATCGGAGACCCCGCAAGCGGCTTTTCAACTCCTGGTTGATCTGGGACTCTGGAGCCCCCACGAAAACTTATTCTTGCGCCGCAGCCAGATCCCCGTTCAGTTTCCCAACAAGGTATTGGAAGTGGCGCATCATCGGATTGAATCTCCTCCCCCTGATCTCGATACAGACCGGGTTGATCTAACTCACCTCAAGGTCTACACCATTGATGATGAAAGCACACGGGAAATCGACGACGGCCTCAGCCTGGAATATCTCCCCGACGGCCAAGAACGGATTTGGATCCACATCGCTGATCCCACTCGCTGGGTCATCCCCGGCGACGAATTAGATCTCGAAGCCCGCCGTCGCAGCACGACGATCTACCTGCCAACGGGCATGATCCCCATGTTTCCCTCAGAGTTGGCCACTGGCCCCATGAGCCTGGTTCAGGGCAAAATCTGCTGTGCCCTGAGTTTTGGGGTCATTTTAGATGCTACTGGGGAAGTCCAAGATTTTCAAATTTGCGCCAGTTCCATCAAGACCACCTATCGGCTCACCTACGAAGATGTAGACGAGATGCTAGAGCTAGGCGGTGTCCAAGAGGAATCGGAATTGGAGGCGATCGCGCTGTGGGCCAAACGCCGCAAAGACTGGCGACAAACCCAAGGAGCCATCAGCATCCACATGCCTGAATCGTCGATCAAAGTCCAAGACGACGAAATCACCATCGAAGTCCTCAACGATTCCATCGCCCGCCAGCTCGTCGCGGAAATGATGATCCTCGCCGGAGAAGTGGCCGCCCGCTACGGTCAAACCCATAACATCCCCATTCCTTTCCGCAACCAACCCCAGCCCGAGCTTCCTCCCGAAGAAGAACTCATTCTCCTCCCTGCTGGGCCTGTCCGCTTTTGCGCCATTCGGCGGTGTATGCCCCGCAGCGAACTCAGCATTACCCCCGCTGGCCACGCGAGTCTGGGGTTGGGGACTTATACCCAAGTCACCTCCCCCATTCGACGCTATACCGACCTGCTCACCCACTTCCAACTCAAAGCCCACCTGCGCGGCACAGCCCCACCGTTCTCGGCGCAAGAAGTCCAAGACTTGACCATGAGCATCAGTTCCACGGTGCAAGAAGCCGTCTTAGTCGAACGGCAAACTAACCGCTACTGGGGCTTAGAATATCTGCGGCGCTTACCCAATGAAGTTTGGGAGGCGTTGATGCTGCGCTGGTTGCGAGAACACGAAAATTTGGGTCTGGTGTTGCTCGAAGATTTGGGCCTGGAATTGGCCATGCGCTTTAACCGCGATGTGACACCGGGCGATCGCCTCAATTTGCGGGTCAGTCATGCCGATCCGCGCCAAGATATCATCCACTTTGAGGAAGTCATGGCCTACTAGCCCCGTGGCAAGATAGGTGGGCCATTAGGTGGAATCCGGCGCAAACCCTGAAGCCTGGGGCCATTTAGCCGGGTGCAAGCCAGCGGCAAGTTGAGGGAATTTTTGCCCTGGGACTATAGTAAAAGAGCGATCGCCATTATCCGGCGCGATCGCCCAGTTTCGATAGCATCCAACACGCCCCCTTCCATGCCGACCCGAAACTTAGTTCTCCTGTATGCTTGAGCGCATCCTGATTTCCGCCGCCTCCCTCACGATTGGATCAATCTGTAGCCGCATTCTGTGTGATGGAGGAGGCAAATTTTTTAGTTGGGTGCAAGCACAGGGTTCCAACCCCGAAGTGATTATCAACCGGGCCGCCGAACAATACGCCTGGAACTATGCCAAGCGCCACGGGATGTTGAAAGTCTTGGGAATGCGAGAACCCGTCCCGCTGGAATCGGTCTATACCGCCGTGCAATTTCTCGACCGGGAAAGTATTAGCCGCTTTCAGTCCATCGAAGACCTGGAAAAAGCCTTTCGGGAACAACCGGGTCGCAGCTTTCAGCGCAAAAACTCCAAGAAAATTGATGGCCTTAAAGTCGCGAACGAAAAGCAATACCTCATGGTACTGGGTGGGCCGGGAGCCGGGAAATCCACATTTTTGCGGCGTATGGGGCTGGAAGCCCTGAAAGGCGATGCCGGTCAAGGAACCTACATTCACGAGTGCATTCCCGTCCTGCTGGAACTCAAGAATTTTGCCACCGGCGAGATTGATATTGCCGCCGCGATCGCCCAAGAATTTCGGATTTGTGGCTTTCCCTCCCCCGAAGCCGTCACCGAAAAACTGCTCGAACAAGGCAAACTCCTGATCCTGCTGGATGGCCTCGACGAAGTGCCTACTAAAAATATGGACGTGGCCATTCACCAAATCCAAGATTTTGTCGATCAACACGATCGCAATCGCTTCATTGCCTCTTGCCGCATCGCCGCTTACCAGCACAACTTTCGGCGGTTTACCGACGTGGGCATGGCCGATTTTGGCCTTGAGCAAATTCAGCAATTCATCACACGCTGGTTTCAATCCGACGAAGATATCAAGCTCCGCACCGCCCAGCGCTGTTGGAATTTACTGCAACAACCGGAATACACATCCACCAAAGAACTGGCCCAAACCCCGCTCCTGTTAACCTTGCTCTGCCTGGTCTTTGACGATTCCCAAACCTTTCCCAAAAATCGGGCCGTGCTCTATGGCGAAGCAATGGACGTGATGCTGAAAAAGTGGGCCTCAGAAAAGCGCATCCAGCGCGATCCAATTTATCAAGATTTGAGCGTGGCCCTGGAAGAAATGATGCTGGCCGAAGTTGCCTATGTAAACTTCCAAGCCAATCGCTTATTTTTCTCTCAACGGGAAGTCGTCGGCCAAATTCGAACCTTTCTCGCCGACAACCTGAATGCCCCCAAACATTTGGATGGAGAATCGATTTTAGAGGCGATCGCGATTCAACAAGGCATTCTCGTCGAACGGGCACAAGATGTCTATTCCTTTTCCCACCTGACCTTACAGGAATATCTGACGGCTCAATACATTGACGATCAGCAGTTAATTCCCCAATTGGTGAGCGAACACCTGGTGCACGAACGCTGGCAAGAAGTGTTCTTGTTAGTAGCAGGCGTCACACGGGGTGGAGCCGACCAATTACTGCTCGCGATGGAAGCCCAGGCCAAAACCTTCATCAACACCCCCAAGCTGCGCGCCCTGCTGCAATGGGCCGATACCATCACCCAAGAGACTAGCCCTGGCCTATCTGCGGCGGCAAAACGCACCACGGCTCTCTTTCTGGCCCTCGTTAGCGATCGCACCTTGAACCTGGCCCGTATTCTCGTGCCCAGTTTGGCCAATACCCTGGAACTGGCGCTGACCCTGGCCAACACCCGCACCCCCAATTTTTTGTATCAGCCCAATACCCCCGCTCGGACTGCACTGCCCACCCGCGCCCTGGCGATCGCCCTCACCCAATCTGCGCCGTCCCGCCTCATGGGCAAAGCCCTCGCCCAAACCTTCACCCAAACCTTCACCGACGAACTCGCCCGCCTCGGAGCCTTCCACGACATCACCATCCAGGCCCTGGTCTTGCGGTTACGCGAACTCCAACAACAAGCCCCCGATGTCCGCCATCCGCCAGCGGCCCATCAACAGTTTCACAGCCAGATTTTTACAACCTGGTTTACCACCCTCAAGCTTGACCCCACCTGGATCAGCCTCTCCCCCAAAGAGCACCTCAACCTCGATCGCTACCTGTATGCCAACTGGCTCATCGTCCGGTGCAAACAAGCCGCTGTGCGCGTTTCGCCCAAAACCTGGCAGGCGATCGAAGCACGAATGCTCAAAGCCTGAGCCGATTCGTCTAGGCGCGATCTTTAAGCAGGTGATGAATATTTTGGAGTTCCACCAAAATCGCCTCTAAAATCTCTTGCGTGTCGGTTTTGATAGGTTCCCGCACCTCAATCGTTACCTCTTTAATTCGCAACACATCCCGCGCAAACCGCGCCACTTCATTGGGATGAAACTGCAAAATATCATCTTTGCTGTTGCGAAACTCCGGGTTCAGCCGTTTGGGATTGTATGGCGGATTGAGTTGGACCGAGTCCGTGTTGGCATACCGATAGACCGAAGCCCGCGATCGCCGCAACACCCGTTGCACCGCCTCCACATCCATCAGGCCATCTGGCCCAATCGCCCCCTCAAATTCCATAACCCGTCAGTATCAATTTTGGACTCGACAATCTTAGCACCACGACCCAAAAGTGAACGGGAAATGTCTCCCCATCAACACCGCACTCCCAGCCAGAGCATCCGGCGGGCCGCCCCTGGCAACATCAGAATACCAAGGGCAAACCCAACGCCATCACCAAATAGCCCAATACACAGCCCCTTAACCAAACAGGCGCTCCTGCACGACATCAATGGTCAAAACCACACCCAGCGTCCCAAACAGCAAGAACAGCACCGTATAGATGGGACTGATCTGCAACAAAAATCCTGCCAACCAGCAGAAAACGCAGGTGAATAAAAATAACATCACCGCGACGATCGCGATTCGAAAATAATTCATTCCAACGTACCAAAACACAATCAAAAAAGATGGGCAGGAGTTGTAGCGATTAGTAACGAAGCCTGACCAATTTTTTCCACGATACTTTACAAATCACCAGTGTCACATCATCCCCTGGGATACTTGACAATTACCAAAATTATGGTTAGTTAATCTCGATCAAGTTAGGTGAAAAATTAGCCCGCCGCCGCAACCATATCCACGATTTAAACTGCCACTAACGACACAGGTCATTACACCCAATCAGCAAACTGCCCGCCCATAAAATCAGCGGCAACCCTACTATCTTTAGCGCTCCCACAATTTCGGAGCTTCCCATCACACTGCCCCCCGCCAGGCAATTGGTAGGCTAAAAGCTCTCTACCTAACCCGGCTTAATGCTTTCCAGTCAAGCACTTTGGGGCCTTATGCCCCAGATTTCCTTTACCCAATTTATTTAAATTCAATGGGTGGAACTGCCAATGATTCCAGTCAGCACACCAGAATTCACCACCTATTTTTGCCCCCGCTTTCTGTCGGTAGCGATCGCCAAACTGAGTTAATGTTGCGCACACTCTGTCAGCGCTCAAGGAGCTAGAGGCTAAGTCTAATTACCTATCAAAAAGTGCCGGATATATTTGGCAAGTCTCAAGTTCAACTAACACGAATTCCCCCAAATACCTGCTGGAGAGGCAATGATGAGTTGCATCACCTCTCCAGACCACCAAGCAGGTTGGCAGTATTTATAAGTTGTATTGGTTAATAACTGTCTTCACCGGGGATGCGATCGCCCTCTGGTTCCAAATTCATCACCTCTAACGATGCGTCGCGAATGGCTTGCCAGTGGTTAAACAACGCCATTCCTTGCAAATCACTGGTGACATAGTGTTGAACTGCGTGGTCAAGATCTTGCGGTGTCTTGATGACAGGGGTTGCGATCGTCCGGTGTTGCATGAGCACAGCTCCCATGATTGTGTTGTGTTTTTCAGCAAGCTTTTTACCGATGGCTCTAAGCTAGCAAACAAAAATCGAATAATGTATTGAAAAATACAGAAAATATACTTTCTTTGTAGATCTTCTTGCACCATGAAATCTTGATTAAGCCGGGCCACCGGATTCCGTAATGGCAACTTGGGCAGGGCCGGGTAGGGCGATGGTCAGTATTTTCCCGTGGCGACTTTAGTAACTTGGGGCAACAAAGCGGCCTGGGTGTCCCGAATAGCGGTAGGATGAGGAGTGCAAATTTAACGTCTAGACAATTCGCTGTGAATCTATGCCCAGAGCTTGTGTGGTCGGGTTGGGAAAGTCGGGAGTCGCGGCGGCGCGATTACTCAAGCGGGAAGGTTGGCAGGTTACGATTAGCGATCGCGGCACGGGAGCATCCCTCACCGAACAACAGGAACGTTTAGGGGCAGAAGGAATTACAGTCCAGTTAGGGCAAGCCCTTGACCCAGAGGCAACAAAGCCAGAGTTGGTGGTCGTCAGCCCTGGGGTGCCGTGGGATGCGCCCAGTTTGTTGCGGTGTCGCGAGTTGGGCATTGAAACCATCGGCGAGATGGAATTGGCCTGGCGCTATTTGCAAACGGTGCCCTGGGTGGGGATTACAGGCACCAATGGCAAAACCACCACCACCGCGTTGACAGCGGCTATTTTTCAGGCAGCGGGGTATGTGGCTCCGGCCTTTGGGAATATTGGCTATGCAGCGTGTGAAGTGGCATTGTTAGAGCGCCAACCGGATTGGGCGATCGCCGAACTCAGTAGTTACCAAATCGAAGCATCCCCCGCGATCGCGCCGCACATTGCCGTGTGGACTACCTTTACCCCCGACCACTTGAGTCGGCACAAAACCCTCGATCGCTACTACAGCATCAAGGCCCATCTCCTTAAGCAAGCTAAGCACCAAGTCTTTAACGGCGATGATCCATACCTGCGAAATGTGGGGAAACTGATGGCGGACCCCGTACGCAGTGACACCTGCTGGACAAGTACCCAAGGGGCCGCGACCATGCTGGGCAATCCAGAACTGGGGGTTTACATCGAAGATGGTTGGGTTCGCACCCTCCGGGAGTTGATTATGCCCATCAGTCTGCTGAGAATGCCGGGAAATCATAACCAGCAAAACTTACTCATGGCGATCGCGGCAGCCCGATTCGCCAACATCGACAAACAAGCGATCGCCCAAGCGGTTTCGACGTTCCCCGGTGTGCCCCATCGCCTGGAGCAGATTTGTGTTTGGGATGGCATTGAATTTATCAACGACAGCAAAGCCACCAACTACGATGCCGCCCAAGTAGGCTTAGCTTCCATGCGGGGTCATACCATTCTGATTGCTGGCGGCGACCCCAAAGAAGGCAACGACACCGATTGGCTCGCCACCATCCAGCAAAAAGCGGCAGCTGTGTTGCTCATTGGGGATGCGGCTCCAGCCTTTGCGGCCCGGTTAGATGAAGTGGGCTATGCCACCTACGAAATTGTGGAAACAATGGACAAGGCTGTGACGCGATCGGCCACATTAGCAAAGCAATTGGGGGTGCAACTCGTGCTGCTATCCCCCGCCTGTGCCAGCTTTGACCAATACAACAACTTTGAGGAACGGGGCGACCACTTCCGCCAGTTGTGTTTGGAGCAGTTTGGCAGCTAACACCCCATCCCCCCAAGCTTCATCTAGTTTTCGGGGGGTTTGGTCACACCCATACGAATTTCCGAGAAAAAGGAAGCCATACTAAAGCCACCGGCCTGTTTCAGCAAACTGGTACGAAAGCGCAGATTTTCGCTGGCAAACCAGAGCCGCTCTTCAGAGTAAAATCCTTCAGCTTCGGCAATAAGGGTTAGCGCATCATCAGTACCCATGACATAGCGGCTAGAAACGACGGCCTGATCCGCACCTGTGCCCCGCAAGAGTTGGCCCGCATTGGGCTGGTCGCGATCGCTCACAGGCACCAATAACGTAGAACTCGACTGGGGTTTGCCCTGGAGGGCCGTACCATTCGACACAATCCGGGCACCACACAACGCCTGCCCAGGATCAATGCGGTGCTGCTCACAAATCTGGATCACAGCCGCATCCCCTTGTTCCAGGAGTTCAATCACCAGGTCGGCCTTGCCCACATCAGATTGCTTGGTCGCTAAGTAATAGCTAGTGCGCTGGGAAAACCACTTGCCACCACATTGGGCAAAAAATTCTACAATATCCATCCGCTCTAATACGTCCTGCAATCTGAATCACTACGGGGTCACTCTTTATAATTATTACCAGTTTCCGGGAACGAAAGACAAAGCCCCACCCTTCCGATGCTAACTCTGGGGCAAAAAGCCCATCCCAAAGGCCGCGATCGCGCTCATGGCCACCACCGTCAACCCCATCGAAATTGCCAGCCACCATAGCGGAATCCCGGCCTCCGCCTGCACCTGCAATTGCCCCGACGACAAAAACGTCACTTCAAACCGGGCCAAGGGTTCCCCGCCCTGCCACTGGGGTTGATCGGCCATCACCAACGCAGGCAACGGAATTTGATCAATATGGTCTAAAGCGACGGCATCTATCGGTTGCACCCCCGCGATCGCCCCTTGCCGCGTTACCCCAACCCAATAGCCCAACGGCACTTGATTCAGGTATTCCCCGGCCCAGGCCGAACTCAACCGCCGCCGTAACTGGTGCCCTAACTTTTGCACCTGACTGTAATTCTCCAAGGCCGGAGCCGTGACCCACGTTGCCCCCCGCCCATCCTCACTCTGGGGCTGCCCCCGTTTCGCCAAGCCACACAGGGCGATCGCCTGCGTCGTTCCTAAAATTCCCGCTGCCAACACACTCACCTCTAAGGGCAGAACAATCCCCCAACCCGATAGCCGCTCGACCAATGCCGATACCGTCGCCGACAACAACACCGCGATCGGGGGCACCCAAATCCACCCACTACAGGGCCGTGCATACTGGCGCAAAAATAGCCACTGAGCCAACCCCAACCAAATCGCCGCGATCGTCGTTAATACTGTCCGAGCCATTAGGGATGCAGTGGCAAACAACGTCGGCGACCACCGGGTCGTGAAGGCCGTCACTTCTGGCAAGGCCCACACCTGCCCCAACACCCCCCACCACGCTTCCAACGTCAACAGCAACAAAACATAGCCCGTTGCCCCTGCTAAAATCCACAGCCAGTCGGAGAGATACCGCCGCAAGACCAGCCACTGCACCGCACTAACAACCAACCCCGACACCAGACCAATCACAAACGTTGATACCAGACCCGGTTGGGCGATCGCCGTTGGTGCTAGTGGCCCCCGTGGCAGTTGCAAAATCCCCCAGGTCAAAAACCAGCCTACCCCCGTCGCCAACACAAACAACACCACAAAGGCAAACCGATTGTGGGGTGGAATCAGCCAACGCTGAGAGGGGCGCATCACGGGCGGGCGGAGCGCAGTAGCAAGACTCAGAGGCGTGGTCATAGGTGAATTGGGTAAAAAAGCAGCAGAATGGCAACAGAACACAGGCAGAGTAACCGCACAGCAGCCTAACCTGCGGGCTTTGCTGAAGAGAAACTGTACACCATTCACTCCGTTTGAGAAAGGGTAATCGAGACCCCTAAAAATTCCCGCGATCGCAAACTTTCCTCGGGCGATCGCCTTTAGCTTTTCTTCCAGATTGCCCCGACCTTAGCCTCATTGCCCCGACTTCATTGGCCCGATTTTAAAATGGCCCGAACTTCTTGCAGCAATTCATCTTGTTCCTGGCGAATTGCTTCCAGGCGATCGAGCAAGGTCGCAAGGCGCTGATGTTGAGTAGCGTCTGTTGTCTCTGCCAGGGCCGACACCGGACGGTGCACCCACCCCGTCCCCGCCGCCAGTAACCATTTCCCCAACCACAGGGGCGATCGCACAATCGCCAGTAATACCCGCTCCGTCAGTTGCACGGCCAGCCGCAACACCCGCCGCACAATCACCAACGCCACCAACAGCGACACCACCGCAATCAAGGGGTGGGTCATCAACCACGACAACAAGGGATGCTCCGCCATCCAAGCCTGGAACATTGTCATCACCATCGTTTGCGGTGCTAGGGTCAGTCGTTGGCTTAGTTGCAAAGCAGAAGTCCACGTCTGCTCAGTCGTTTGGGCGATCGCCCCCTGCATCCACTCCACCACCCGCCCCGCCGGCAGCCCCACCGCCATTGCTCCAACCTGTGCTGCTCGTTCGACCATTGGCCCGACCTACGCTCTCACCATCAATCGATCAATGTGATGGCACTATTGTGACTAAATTTGGGCCAGAAACTCAAATTTCCCACACCAAAATTCCGCCACTTGTTACAACCCCGCGATCGCAGCCCCACCGCCCTACACCTTCACCCGCACCGAGTCCCCATCCACCTTCGCCCCATACACCTTTAACGACTCCGTGGCTGGCCCCTCCAGCACCTTACCATCCGCCCCAAAATCAGAATCATGACAGGGACACACAAACTCCTGCTTATCCGCCTTCCACTCCACAATGCAACCCTTGTGGGGACACTGGGAATTCACCGCCACCAACGACTGCGAATCCGCCGGATTGCGAATCACCACCAACTCTCCATCCCCAAAGTTTTTGACAATTAGTTGGCCGTTCTTATCCAAATCTGCGACTGTTCCCACCGTCTGGAACCCCTCTGCATCTGGTGCACCAGGAGCCGCTGCCCCACCGGGGCCAGTCGCCCCACCAGTGGTTGTATTCTCCGACGAACAGGCCACCAACGCGATCGGTAAACAACTCGCGAGCCAGCCCAGGCCAACCCAACCCATAAACGAGCGACGATCCATAACCCCATCCATCCTATTTGCAAGATTCTCGCAAAATCCTAGCAAACGTTACAGGAATTTTAGGCTCCCCCTACCCCTTTAAAAAATCTGTGCTATCTTAAGCTACAGATGCAAAGCAATGCACTGCATCGAAACTCCAAGCTCTTGAAAAACAACCGTTTAGGGATAAGGAGGTGATGCCCATGCAAGATAGTAGTAAATGCTTGGGTCGTCAAACTGGAGTAAGCCAACTGCGCGCCGGAGCTGTTCTCTAAACAGTTTCAGTTACGGAAGGCATACAGTCTTTTTTAACTGGACTCGATAGAGTTCCTTCCGGCAGTTAGGTTCTAGTTTGAAGACCCGACTAGACCGCTTCTACCCCTGGTGTGATAAGGTTTCTTGTTTCACTTCGGTAGAAGCGGATAGTTTTTTAAAAGCCTAATTATCACTGTTCTGAAAGAAAGCTGAAATCGGATCACTTCAGATCCAAATCCTGCCTAAATTGAGCTGAGATTTTACTCAGCATGAAGAGAAATTATTGAGGGCGATCGCAACCCACGACCTCATCACCAAACATCAATTTAGAACCAAAAGCATGGGTTTGATTTAATACAGTCGAGTCGCTTCAATGCTCGTTTGACCCATTGCAACAGCGCCCGCGATCGCCCCACTCACGATTAATCGATGAGTGGTTTTGTGCCAGTTTTCGCATCATTTCAGACCCTACGATTTATCCCAAAACTCATCATCATGGGGATGCTGGCCCCTCCACTACGCAGCAAACGCCCCCCGCGCGATACCAACATTGATCAAAACAACCGTCGCACGGGCATCCCTTGCAGGGGCATTCCTTGTGGATGCCTTGATAGAAATATCTCTGTGGGTGCCCTGGTAGAAATAGCCCCTCGCCCTTTGCCTGATCGGACTGGGAGAACACGGAATCAGGGCGATTCAGTGGGCCACCTTGATGCACCTCACTGAATCGCAGGGTCTAGGATGATCCAGTGCCCCCACCCCGCCTGGTCAGCAGCGACTAAACCGTTATTGGCGATCGCGTGCCATTCGTAACCCTCGAGAGTTGTCGTCCCACCAGGATTAAGCGCATCACCCGTTCTGCGGCAAAAGTTAATAAGTCACAGGCATTGGCGATCGCGTCTGGTAGACTGCAAGGCTCTTTCATAATTGTGGAAAAGGCATCTATCCCATAGTCAAAGTTCACTCTGGCATCGTGACCAATGGTGCCTGCGATCGCGACCACAGGTAACCCGTACTGTTTGGCCCGTTGCGCTACTTCGACCGGAATCTTACCGCGCGGAGTCTGGAAATCAATACTGCCCTCTGCCGTAATCACCAAATCCGCCTGTTGAAGTAAGGTATCCAGTTCCAGATATTGCATCACAATGTCGTATCGGGGATGGAGCGTGGCCCCCAACAAGGCTTGCAAGCCAGTGCCCAACCCGCCCGAAGCGCCGCTGCCTGGGGCAAACCGCATATCCAGCCCCAAATCGCGCTGGATGACAGCAGCATAGCGATCCAGCGCCGCTGCCAGTTGTTCTACAACCGCTGGGGAAGCCCCTTTTTGCGGGCCAAACACCCTCGCCACCCCTTTGTCACCACAGAGGAGGTTGTGCCAGTTGCAAGCCACATCAATCTGCACGTGATTTAGTCGAGGGTCGCGATCGCGGAAATCAAATCGCTGGAGTTGGTGCAAGTGCTGACCACCCCAGCCCAATTCCTGGCCCGTTTCATCCAACAATCGCACCCCCAATGCTTGCGCCATGCCCGCGCCGCCATCATTGGTACCAGAGTCGCCACAACCGACGAGAATCCGCTCGGCTCCAGCATCCAAGGCGGCTTTAATCAATTCGCCGACCCCATAGGTCGTTGTCATCAATGGGTTGCGGGCATCCGGCGGAACCAGACGTAGCCCCGCGGCGGCAGCCATTTCCAGCACGGCGGTTTTGACCGTGGTGCCCCCCAAAAAACCAAAATGGGACTCAACTGGCTGCCCAACCGGGCCTGTCACCGTCAGATGATGTAACGTCCCGCTGGTGGCCTGCACCAAGGCTTTCGTGAAGCCTTCTCCGCCATCGACTAAGGGTGCTTTTTGAATCGTGGCATTGGGGAGGACTCGCAAAATACCAGTTTCAATACAATCAGCTACTTCATTGGCCTCCAGACTCTCTTTGAAACCGGAGGGGGCAACTAGAATTCGCAACATGCTATTATCCTTTTGCGACTAAATGGTGAGTAAAACTGAGCGGCAGCAAGTCCCATCAGCATCGGCAATAGATGAATCTCTGGATGAATAGAGAGTTACTGCGCCTATTTTGAAAGCGATCGCTGGCGATCGGGTTCTGTCCTGGGGGAGAACACGGGGGGTTAGACCGTCACGCGCTCACGAAAGTTCAATTGCAAATGCTCAATTGCTAATTTCCGAGGGGCAATCGCACTTGCACATAAGTTCCCTGGCCAAGTTCACTCGCCATTGCAAGCTGACCGCCATGTTGTTCCACGATCGCCTGAGTGAGCTTCAACCCAACGCTGAGTCGCTGATCCCAGGCATCCCCTAAACGCCCCAAGGCATCACTGGTGAGGGGTTGATCGGTACCGATGCCATCATCAGCAACGCCAAGCAAGAGTTCGCGGCCATCGGGAGTGAGGGATGCTTGAATACCAATTTGGCCGCCCGCCTCTGGTAATGCCGCGATCGCATTTCGCACCAATTCACCCAGGGCTTCTCGCAGTTTCAGGCGATCGACCATTGCATCCTGCACATCGGGGGCAATCTGCAACTCATAACTCACATTGCGACGGACAAATTCCTCGTGAAAGCGCAGCAGCACCTCATAGAGCAAGGCCCGAATATTCGTTTGCGCCAGGTTTAAATCCACGGGAAAACCAAATTCAGTCATGCGACTAATGGCCTGGAGCAAGTTATCTAACTGTTGAATCACGGCCTGTTTTTGCTCCCCAGCCACTAGCCCATTCCCATTGTTTGAGATCTGTTGATCCAGTTGGTTCACCCGCGATCGCAATTGCGACACCAGTGTATGCAACGTGAGGCGCGAAGGCGTCTCTTGCAACCCAAATTCGTTGGTTACAGGTTGAGTCGCATGGGCTGAAACGAGCGTGGATTCAAGCATCTGCTCACGTTGGGTAATGGCATCCATCATGCGGTTGAACGCCCGATGAATTTTACCGAGTTCATCCTGGCGATCTTCGTTGAAGTGATGCTGTCGATTACCCTGCGTCACCTCATCCAACGCCCGCTCAACCTCTCGCAGCGGCGCAAACAGATCCGTCGCGAGATAGGCCGCCAACAACAGGATGAGAGAGAGAATCCCAAAGGCCGCGATCGCAAGTACCAGTTGCGCCGTTTGACGAGTGTTTTGGGTTTGAGCCAGCACAACTTGGCGAAACGCCCGATCAGACAAGACCGCCTGCTCAGATAACCGCTCAAACTGACGGAAATCGCGTTCTTCAAGCCGCCCTTCGGCCAGTTGCAGTGCCTCCTGCCTACGCCCCGCCTCAAGCAGGCGAAACACTTGTCTGGCATTTTGCACTAACTCTCGATGGACACGGCGAATTTGGGTCACCTGCTGCACTTCTTCTGGGCGATCGGCCAGGGATGCCCAGGTTTCAAAATCCTGTTCCACCGGTTCGATCGCCGCATTAAACTCCTCGGCGGCATCTACGTCTCCATCCACTAACGCATCCGAAACTTCCCGAGAGGCTCGAAACGTCGCCGCCCGCACCTGCTGAAGTAACAGACTGCGCTGATAGTGGTTTTGCAGTTGTTCCTCCGTCGATCGCCATTGCCGGGTTTCCCACAACGTCACACCAGCCGTAGACAGCGCCAGTAGAGCTAAGCCGCCAAAAATGGTAAATAGCTTTCGTCTCAAGTTCATGGGTTCCCCTCACAGTGCTAAACCAATCCATTGCCAATACCCGAAATAAAACAGCACCATCAACCCTAAATGGGCTGGGATTAAGACCGCACTCAGACGGAGTAAATCAGCCGGTTGATAGGTTGCGCCCTCCAAATCCTGAAACATTAACAAGGCTTTGGAACTAACTGGAAAGGTCAAGCAGTAATCCATACCAACCGTGCTAATGAACATGACCGCGATCGGGTTTAACTGCAAACTATTGGCTAAATACAACAACGCCGGAACCAAGGCTGCGGCCCGCGCGGAATGAGACGTCATATACAAATGTGATGTCAGCGAAATCAATGCCAGCATCACTAAAATCAACGGGCGAGACTCAGTACCAACAATGCCACTGACAGAAAAAATTTGGTCAATAATCCACTTGGCCGCCCCCGTATCAATCAAAGCGCGCCCCAATACGAGGGCAGCTCCGACAAAAATAATCAAACTCCATGACACCGATTTCAAACCCTCTTTCCACTTGAGCACGCCCAATCCAGGCATCGTCAAAAAAACCGCTCCCGCCACCGTCACCGTGGCAATTTCTAAGCCATGCCATTGCTCAGTGAGCCATAGAACCATCATCGCCAGGACAACAACCAAGGTTTTGCCCTCGGCTGGGGACAACGGTTTGCGATCGCCCGAGGACACATGCAGCGGTTGGCGCAGTTGCCGTTGGTTCAAAAACAGTCGCATAATGACCCAACACGACAGATAACTAGCAACTAACCCAAAGGGCAAACCATACATAGCCCATTGGGTAAACGAAATTTGGGTTTGGGCAATTTGTTGCAGCAGATCATTCGCAATCAAATGGGAGCCGGCCCCGACTAGCGCCACAATCGTCGAAACCAGGATGATGGTTGGAATGAGAATTGCTAATGCCCGTACAATCCGGCGATCGCTCGTAGCAGCAGCCAGACTGCGAAAAACGGGCATCGTCACTGCCGCCCGCCCAGACGTGGATGGCACCAAAAAGGAGAGCGGAATCAGCACCGTCGTCAATAACCAAAACACGCCTTCGACAGTCCGGGCATGAACAATGACAAACTGAGTCAATCGCGCGGCCAGGCCCGTTTTCTGCACAGCACCACCCAGCACAAAAGCCCCGATCATCAACCACACCACATCGGAGGCCAGGGCATCAAATAATTGGTCTTGTGGAATGCCACCTGACAGCACCAGCAACAACATCGTCGCCAGGGCAACATAGTCAGCACTCATGGCAGTTGTAGACCACAAAATCGCAGCAACAAGAAACGCAAACAGCGCAATTCGCGCAGGGGGTAACAAGGAGCCTGGTAATAACACCCCAATGCCAGCGATCGTCACTAGGGCCACGGGAATAGCTGCATCCACGACCCAGCGAAACTTGCGCGTAGAAACAGAATTTTGGGTCGGCAAATTGCGGCGACAGGTGCCCGCAGCAAGAGGCTGCAAGGGACGAGCCGCAAACCGGGACAACACACTTATTCGTCTTACCTGACCTCCAGTCGCTGTTTTTGCCGGAGAGACATCGATCATGCTTCATCACCCTGTAACAATTGACGAAGACCCAGACGTTAAAAAGGAGTTAAAGTTCACGCAGCCGGGATTCACGCGGCACAGGATGTTGTCAGCAGGCTTTGATCAGGTACGTTGGACTGCCCTCATGCCCCAGTTCCGTGGATCTTGAACTGGCAACGGCAACATAGGCCCGGATTCAGCGGCCCTGGGTCGATCTGGTATTTGACGTTCCAGTCAGCTTGTGAAAGAGTGTCTAGAATTGGATTAGAGCACCTCAGTTGGAAGCACATGGATAGTTGGACGCAACGTTTTAAGTCACTCTATCGTCGGGAACCGGTGTTGAGCTTTGTCGCCACGGCGGGAGCGGTGAATGTGGCGATCGGTGGGCTAGGAGAACATTGGTCACTGATGGCCGTAGGGTTCGGTGCAGTAGGTGGGGCGATCGCGCTGGGCCTGCGCCAACGCTACCGTCAACGGGGAACCCAGATCGTCCCGCCCCGTCGGTCGGCCACCTATGTTTTACCGCCAGCCCCCACCACAGGGCTACCCCTCCTCTCTATCCCGAAAAAGCAACCGCCCGGTCGATAAGCCAGCGCCCTGCTGACCCACGGCAGCCAAAGGGCGATCGCCCCTGGAAAAACCCGATTGTGCACCCGATTCTAACGCTATGGTTGGAACCCCATCACCACAACAATTGACTGGTCATCGCCTCAAGATTGGGGAAGTCGCCACCGCCACCAAGTTGTCCGTCAAAACGATTCGGTATTACGAAGAAATTGGGCTCCTGGTACCGACTGTGCTGCGCTCTGATACGGGCTATCGGTTGTTTGATGCCACGGTGTTAAATCGGTTGGCGTTTATCAAGCGATCGCAAGCCTTGGGCCTGAGCTTGACCGAAATCAAAACGATTTTGACCGTGCATGACGATGGCACGCTGCCCTGTGGCGAAGTGAAACAACACCTCCAAGATAAAGTAGCCGAGATTAATCATCAGATCGAAGCCTTGTTGACCCTGCGATCGGAACTCCAGGGCATTCTCTCCGGTTGGCAAGATCATCCCGATGCGGCCATGCGGCCCCACACCATTTGTCCAAATCTTCACGTTTAAATCTCGTGAAAACACCATCCCGGCGATCGCCACCAGCGAGAATGGATGAGGCCGCTGTCTGGCGATTGGTCACGGCACTGCGGTCGTTGTTGCAGGACTCCGCCGCCCATGCTTTCTTCCCGCCTTGTTGCGCTGTTACGGTTTGCGCTGCTGTTTGGACTGACCTTCAGCCTGATGGTCGCCTGCCAGGGCGATCGCGCCTTGCCCAAAACCACCGATTGGGTCACGGGCAATCTAGATTTGCAACTCACCGTTGAAACCGTTCCCAACGCACCGCCCTTCCTCTGGTGGGAAGCTGAACAACCCACCCAAACCAACTTTCCACCTAGCGATCGCAATCCCTTTGCCCCGGCCAACCCCACAGAAGCCGCCGTCCTCTCTGGCGACCAGTGGATCGGCGTGGAAGGCAAACACAGCGCACCCTTATTTTTGACCTACACCGTGACCGTGCCCACCCCAGACACCTACACCTTCTACGTCCGCAAGTTTTGGCAGCATGGCCCCTTTCGCTGGCGGTGGGATGACCAACCCTGGCAAACCGTGTCCTCCTCCATGTATCTCCTTGACCGATCGCCGCTGCGATCGCTGGTCGAAGTCAACTGGGTCAGCCTGGGCCAACTTCCCCTCACCCCTGGGCCTCATACTCTCCGCATCGAACTCACCAATACCGAAGGGCCTGCCGCCTTCGACTGCTTTTTACTCACCGCCCACCCCTTCTACCCAAAGGGCAAACTCCAGCCCAACCAACGCCTTACCGCCCAAATTCCGGGGGGCTTTTTGTTTAATCCCCCGGCAGATCCCTTTACCCCCAGCCCCATCGACCTGCGCTTTTTGAACGAAGCCGTTGCTGGGGAAAATGGCTTTATCCAAGTGCAAGGCGACACCTTCACCCTGGGTAACACGGGCAAACCCGTACGCTTTTGGGCCGTGAATGCAGGCAACGCCAACATGTCCCCAGAACTGCTCGCCCAGACTGCCCGGTTTTTAGCCAAGCAAGGCGTGAACATGGCGCGAGTGCATATGCCGTTTTGGGCCGAGGATTTGCGATCGCTGGATCCCGCCAAACTGGAGTATCTCTTCAACTTTGTTGAGGCGATGAAACGGGAGGGCATCTACACCTGCCTGTCGATCTACTTTCCGGTATGGCTAGATATGCAGGCCCAGTATGGCTTTGAGGGCTATTCTGGCCAAAAACCCTTTGCCCTGCTGTTTTTCAACCCCGACTTTCAGCAAATTTATCGCGAGTGGTGGAAAACCCTGCTCACAACGCCCAACCCCAAAACCGGCAAGGCCTTGCGCGATGAGCCCGCCCTGAGCATGGTGGAATTGCTCAACGAAGACTCCTACTTTTTCTGGACATTTCAGCCCTACGAAACCGTGCCTGCGCCCCAGATGGCCTTGCTCGAACAACAGTTTGGGGCTTGGCTGACCCGCAAATACGGCGCGATCGCCACCGCCCTGAGCACCTGGGGCAAGGGGGCCACCGTCCGGGGGGATGATCCGGCCACCCAACGAGTGGGGATCCTGCCCCTAGCCGAATTACTCAAACACCAAGAGTCGCAACGGGCCAGGGATACCGCGACCTTTTTGGCCGATAGTCAGCAAAGCTTTTTTACCGGGGCGATCGCCCATTTGCGCCAAACCTTGAACTACAAAGGCTTGATCTACGCCTCCAACTGGGTCACCGCCAATACCCAAATCCTCGGCCCCCTGGACAAATACACCAACACCGTCGGCGACTTTATGGATCGCCACGGGTACTTTAGTCCGCCCCACGAGGGCAGCCCCAGCACGGCCTACGCCATCAATCCGGGGGAAACCTACCAAGACCAATCGGCCCTGTTATTTCGCAATCCCCAAAATCCCAAAACCCAGGATTTCAACTTGCCGATTATGGATATCCAGTACGCGGGCAAGCCTTCCACCATTACCGAAGTGAACTGGACACTGCCCAATCGCTTTCGAGCCGATTTTCCCGTTTTGGCCGCGACCTATGGCGCATTGCAAGGCACAGACGGCATTTTCTTTTTTGCCACAGGGAATGATGATTGGGATTCGAGCCTCAGCAAATTTGCGATCGCCACCCCCACTATCATGGGGCAATTTCCAGCCACAGCTCTCATCTATCGCCAGGGCCTGGTCAAACCGGGGGAAGCCGTTGTTGATATCACCCTCAAGCCCGACGACCTGATGAACTTGCAAGGTGCCCCCGTGAGCGCACCCCAAAATTTGGATGCCCTGCGAGCCAACGACCTCCCAGCGGGGCAACTGTGGGAAGGCGATCGCGCCGACAGCCTAGATCCCCTCGCGTTTTTGGTAGGGCAGGTCAAGCTCAACTTTGGGCCACAAGCCAGCGCCAAGCAAAAGCCCCTCGCCGCCTACATTGATCGCAAGGCCCAAACCGTCACCAGTTCAACCAACGAATTGCGCTGGGACTACGCCAAAGGCATTGCCACCGTCAACGCCCCCAAAGCCCAAGGCATCACCGGATTTTTGCACGCCAACGGCCCCGTCCAACTCGCCGCCGTCGAAATTAACCCCACCATCGACTACGGTACGGTTCTGTTAGTACCGCTGGATAATCAACCCCTGGCCCAGTCCAACCGGATGCTGCTGCAAGTGATGTCGGAAGAGCAAAATCTGGGTTGGCGCACCACAGGCAGCCCCACAAAGACCATTCAAACCTTGGGGCAGCCCTCCCTCGCAATCCGAAATTTGGGCGGAACCGTGCGATTGCGGCGATCGCCCGACAAACCCCTGAAGGTGACCGCCCTGGATTTCAATGGCTACCCCACCGCCAGCCCCCAAACCACCACCGAGATTACCCTACAACCCAATGTTTTTTATTACCTAATCGAGGCAGCCTAGTTGGAGTTGGGGCTTAAGCCGCTCGGCGATCGCCGGGGGCGATGGCATTCCCCCACTCACTCCCATCTCGCCCCCTCCCATTAAAAAAGGGAAGCCAATTGACTTCCCTCGTTGGATTTGGGCGATCGCCCGGATTCTGTTGTTTGCCGTTGTTGGGTTCGTGGCCCTGGTCTTTGAGTTTTTGCCGCAGCGCTTGAAACTGTTTGCGGCGTTGGCGTTGGCGGGCAGAACCCCCTCGGCCTTTATCATTGCGCCCTTCGCGACGGGGCGATTCCCAGCGTTTGAGTCGTGGCATCGGCTTGTCGTCCTTCATCAAGAACAATTACAGGCATTCATCGGCCTATTTTTAGTGTAGGCAACGGGCAATCGAAACACGAGGGGAACCTCGTAGGGATTGCCGTCCCATTCACCACTACAGCGTCTTTCACCCCCCTTTCCGGCTGGGGCGATCGCCAACCACAACGTTTTCACCAGGGTGGGTGCCCTTTTCGTCTAAGATATCCAGGAATCTTGATGTGAAGTGCGCGATCGCCTATGAATTCGGTTTGGCAGACTCTCACGCTGTCTACTCTGCCCCTCCAGCAGTGGCTCAGTACCAGCTACCTCCATGCCATTGTGGGGCCACTCCGGACTTGGCGGCAGGGCAGCAAAATGATGCAATGGGCCGACTGGATTGGGGCCGCTCTCGCCATGCTCGTGTTTGGGCTGGCCCCCTTCGTCAACAACCTTTTGACCGGGGTGTTGCTCGCCATTTGTGGGGCGTACTGGCTATTGCTCACCATTTCCGAAGAAGCCCCCTCCCCCACCTCTGCCCGCGCTCCGTTGGCCACGCCCATTCACTTGCTGGTTGGGCTGTATTGGGGCATTGCAGTCATCGCGACGGGGATGTCTCCGGTGAAAAAGTTTGCCCTGGCTGGCCTGGAGAAGCTCACCCTCTATTTGGTCTTTTTTGCGCTCCTGGCCCATGTGTTGCGATCGCCCCGCATTCGTTCCTGCTTGCTCAGCGTCTTACTTTTGACCAGCCTCATCGTCAGCGTTTATGGCTTGCAGCAGTGGTTTTCCGGCGCAAGCGCCCTCGCCACCTGGGTCGATCCTGAGTCGCCCCTGTCCAAAACCACCCGTGTTTACAGCTATCTCGGCAATCCCAACTTGCTGGCGGGCTACCTACTGCCCATTTTTGTGTTTAGCATCATTGCCTTTTTTGCCTGGGAACGCTGGATGTGTAAGGCGCTGGCCGTACTAATGATTGGGGTCAATGGAGCGTGTCTGCTGCTCACCTTCAGTCGCGGCGGGTGGATTGGGCTAGTGTTTGCCCTTTTTGTGCTGCTGCTGCTGCTCACCCACTGGTGGAGCATTTATCTGCCGCGTTTCTGGCAAATTTGGGCCTTGCCGATCATTTTAGGGACTGCCGCCACCGTGGTCATGGCGGCGCTGATCGTCGTGGAACCCCTGCGCGATCGCGTCAGCAGCATCTTTGCCGGACGGGGCGACAGTAGCAATAACTTCCGCATCAACGTGTGGCTGTCAGTCATTGAAATGATCAAAGACCATCCCATCCTGGGCATTGGGCCAGGGAATGCGGCCTTCAACAAAATTTATCCCATTTATCAACGGCCTCGCTTTTCCGCCCTGAGTGCCTACTCCATTTTTCTCGAAGTGTTAGTCGAAACGGGCATTATCGGGTTTACCTGTTTTCTCTGGTTGCTGCTAGTCACCTTTGGCCAAGCTTGGCGCTCCTTGCAGCATTTACGCACCGTGAAAAGTCGCGAAGGCTTTTGGCTCATTGGCGCGATCGCATCCCTCATTGGAATGATGGGGCATGGGGCAGTGGATACCGTGCTGTACCGACCAGAAGTAAACACCATTTGGTGGCTGATGTTTGCCATCATCGCCAGCTACTATCTGCCCCGGCAACCTGTCTACAACCAGCCCTAGAGGTCAGAACTGCGGTGGTGCCACCTGCCCCAGAAAACGACCCACCAGGTAGAGGGAACCGCACAGCACAACGCTCTGGTCTGGCACCCCTGTCGCCGCTGCCAAAGCAGTCTCCACATCAGCATAGGCCGAGCCAGCCGCCAAATCGGGGCACAGGGATTGGGCCAAGCTCACCAGTTTGTCGGGGTCAGCCGTCAGATGATCAGGAACGGGCACCACATAGAGGCGATCGCCCGGTCGGAGTAAGGCTTGCAAAATGCCCTGGTGATCCTTATTCGCCAACATCCCCAGCACCCAATGGATGGGCGCAGAGAAAGGCCCTTGGGCCAATTGCTCATCCACAAAAGCGCGCAACACCTCGGCGCTAGGCGGATTGTGGGCACCGTCAACCAACAAGCGGCGATCGCGCCACTGCACCCACTGCAACCGCCCCGGCCACCGAGTTTTGGCAATCCCATCGACCACAGCTTCATCGGGAATTTCCCAACCTTGTTCCCGCAAGACCTGGGCCACCGCGATCGCCAATGCCGAATTCTGCTGCTGCACGGCCCCTGGCAACGGCACCCGATAGCGCACCGCCGTCAACATGTGGACCAGGCCAATTTCATCCGGGTCTTCCGCCGCTTCGACCTCATCTAGATGCGGTTCAAACTCATACTCTTCAATGCCGCGATATTCCAACCAGCCATTGGCCAATTGCCGGGGCATTTCTGGATAGACCGTGCTACAGCCCAAAGTCGCCGCCCGCCGATAAACCACCGCATTCGCTTCCGGAGGCAACGGCCCAATCACCGCCGGACACTCCGCCTTCAAAATCCCTGCTTTTTCCCAGGCAATCTCCGCCAGAGTATGGCCCAACACTTGGCAATGGTCATAACCAATCGAAGTAATGACACTCACTAACGGCTGATCGCACACATTCGTCGAATCCAAACGCCCGCCCAGCCCCACTTCAACCACCGCCAAATCCACTTCTTGTTGGGCAAAGTGAAGAAAAGCCGCTGCGGTCATAATTTCAAACTGGGTCGGCACCGGAGTTTGCGATCGCGCCACCACCGTAATCCGCTGCAACAAAGCCGCTAAAGCCTCCGGGGCGATCGGCTCGCCATCAACGCAAATCCGCTCCGTCCAATCCACTAAATGGGGCGAGGTATACCGCCCGACCCGATAGCCCGCCGCCTGCACAATTGACGCAACGTAGGCACACACAGACCCTTTGCCATTCGTCCCCGCCACATGCACGATCGGCACCTGCTCCTGGGGATTCCCCAAATTCTCGAGCAATGCTTGAATCGCCTCCAGGCCCAGCCGCACACCAAAATGAGCAAACGGCTCTAACAACGAATCGATGACCAACGTTAAACCGCGCGAAACACTACAGACCTTAGGGTACAGTTTTTTGGGGGTTCCATCATGCTATGACCGCCAAAATCTGAGTTAACCGCCGCTTGCTTTCGCTTTATAGCCCTGTTTCAGCAAAAACTCCACAATCTTTTGTTTGTGATCGCCCTGAATTTCGATTTCGCCCTCTTTAACCGTGCCCCCCGCGCCACACTGGGCTTTGAGCTGTTTCAGCAGCGCCGCCATCTTCTCGGCACTCAGTTGTAACCCGTGAATAATCGTGACAGTTTTGCCTTTGCGGCCTTTACGGGAAGCCTCCACGCGCACATTTTGTTGCTGGGGAGGTAAATCGGGCACGCCCCGTTTTAAGGCTTCTGGCTCCGTCGCAGAGCCAAATTCTTGATAAACGACCCGTTTCGTCGCTTTGGATGAATCAGCAGAATGGTTGGCAGCGGCCATAAGCACGTCCTTAGCAGCAATCGAGCGCTCTGAAATGTCCCATTTTATTTTACGGTGATTGCCCCGTGGTGCGGTCAGCCCTCGATCGCCGGTGACCTTGTGGCCCCACTCACTTGGCCCTGGGCACGCCTCCTAACTGGCACCGGATAAGGGTTCCACGATCGCGCCGTGGCTCTGGTGGTCGTCCAGGGCTTTGGCAATAAACCACTCAAATTTAGAAATAAACACCGATTCGGCAAATTCTTCGGCCCGTTGAATACAGGCATTCGCCGAAAATCGCAGTTGCTCAAATTGGGCGATCGCCGCACACAGCCTCTCTACCGACGACTCTGGAAACAGCAACCCCGTGCGATAATCCAACACCACGTCCCGTAACCCACTCTGGGCGCAGGCAATTACTGGCACACCGTGGCCCATCGCTTCCACTGGCGCAAACGCAAAATCGTCGTAAGCCGTGGGATACACCAGCGCGATCGCCCCCCGATACAGCTCGGCATAGCGATCGGGGGCAACCGCTCCCAAAAAGCGTACCGAAGGTGTCGCCAAGCGTTGTAAGTGGGGTAACTCTGAGCCAGTACCAGCAATCCACAACGGACGGTTCAACCGCTGACAAGCCGTGATCGCCTGGTCAACCCGGTGCTCCCGTTCCAACGCCCCCACATATAGGTAATACTCGTTGCCCGCTGTGCCCTCCCCCGCCACTGGCACAGGGGGATAAATCACCTCTGGCGAGCGCCGATAAAACTTGCGAATGCGTCGCGCCGCAGGTTCCGAAGCCGCCACAAACCGATCTACCCGTTGCGCCGCTACCCCATCATATTGCCGGAGCCGCGCGGCGGTGGGGACTTGCCAAATCGGGGCAGTTGCTTGGGCCGCGATCGGTGCCCACAAATCCCGCGCCGGAGTATAGCAATAGGCCACATGCAAGGTCGAAGCCCGCGTCAATACCCCGTGACTCAAGTAACTTGCCCCCAGAGAAATCACCAGATCGTACGCCCCCAAGTCAAGGGATTCCCAAAAATACGGTGCCCAGCGGCGATAAAAGTGAGCCTTTTGGCAAATGCCGGGTAACCGTTGGGCGATCGTCGGGCGCAAGTCCCAATCCAGCATCTGGGGGGCAACCCGGCGCAACCGTGACCAGTCCACAAACGCGGTGTAAATCGGCGCAGCGGGATACAACCGATGCAAGACCGTCAAGCTCCGTTCGAGATCGCCATAATCCTGCAAATAATCGTGCACCAGGGCTACGCGCATCGGATCGCGTGCTCACAACGGAAGGACAGGGGCAAAAAGCGGTAGGTTGGCACCGGGAACAGTCGTCGGAAAACGGGTAGAAACACCAGAAGAAATGGCATAGGCGCGATCGCAAAGGCCACAGTGCAGGCCAGTTCAAAATCAGCATAGAACAAAGGGTGAATTCGGCGATCGAACCCACCCAAAGCAATGTTGATCATTATCGCGCACTTGTCACGCCCCTAGGCCGCCTGCCGCTCCCGGTCAAAGCCATGCAAAATCGGGGGAGGCGCAGCTTGGGATGTCACCCAACGCAGTTTCGGAATTTTGGCACTGTTGTAAACGCGGAACTCGCTTTGGACAGTAGCTTCGGCATGGCGCACCGCCTGGTTGATCACCAACGACCCATTGGGATCAGACACCGACCGATGAAAAGTACCCGGTGGAATCCGCAAAATCTCGCCCCCGGCTTCCAACCGCACAATGTGGAAAGGCTGCTCCCAGGCAAAGTTCACCAGGTAAAACGTTCGCCCCCCCGATAAGGCCAGCAAGTTATCTTCCTGCCGGGGATGGAGATAAAACTGCCAAGCGCCTTCAGACGTGTTGTGCGGACTAATGGCAGGGCCATCATGAAACACCAGGTCACGGGCGTTGGAGTTGGGTACGGTGATATCAAAAAACTGGACTTTGGGCGTATCGCGAAACTTGTGATAGGAGAGTAGTTCAAAATTGGATGATTTAGCCATGATTCGATGATTGCGTTTTGCTTGGAGGATGGGTTAGAAGCGTTGCCAACGACATCAAATGGGGCGTTATCGATTACGTTAACTGTTATAAAGTTTTCCCAACAAATACGATGTCGATTACCATCTATGCAAAAAGTGAATAGATGAATATTTCGCACTTACAAATCCTGCTGACGGTGGTGGAATGTGGTAGTTTTTCGGAGGCGGCACTCCGGCTGGAAACCTCTCAATCAGCGGTGAGTCGGGCGATCGCAGCTTTAGAAGCAGAACTCGGTATTACCGTACTTTCACGGGGACATTTCGGCGCACGACCGACACCAATTGGGGAAAGAATCCTAGTACACGTCCGTCAAATGTTACAATCTCGTGACAATATTGACCACGAAATCAACCTAGAGAAAAAACTGAACGGCAGTCGAATTCGGGTCGCGTCTTTTCGCAGTGCAGCCACCCATCTATTACCGCCCCTCATTGCCCGGTTTTGCCAGCGGTTCCCCCATGTCGCCGTGACCTTGACCGAAGATGAACCCACCGGAGTCGAGCAAGCGCTGCGGGAAGGACGGGTTGACTTGGGCTTGGTCGCGTTGCCCCGTGGCTCCGAAGAACTGGAAACCTGGGAACTCGCGCGGGATGAGTTTGTTGTGCTGTTGCCGCCAAGTGCAGAACCAGTGCCAGAGCGCCTCACCTGGGAGGATTTGGCAGACTATGCTTTTATTCTCTACAACTACGCGGAATGTACCTCTGCTGTGCGGGAACACTGGGCCAAATGGGGCCAAACGATCCGGGTGGCCCACGAAATTAAGCAGGATTCGACGATCGTTAGCATGGTGTCTCAAGGCTTGGGGGCTGCCGTGCTCCCCCGCTTAGCGGCGCTGCCCATTCCCCCAGAAGTCCAGGTGCGATCGCTCCCTGAACCCCTCGATCGCGTTATTGGGGTCGCCGTCTTGGCCAACGTGCTCCACGCCCCAGCGGTGTTCGCCTTTTTGGACTTATTGCGAGGCCAGGGAATTTTTGCTGACGCACCCGTGAGTTTTGACCAATACCCCGGTTTAAAGGGGCCACTGCCTCAGCCCAAGCCCTGATCGGCCAGGTAAATTGCCCTCAGCCCCAATGCGCTGGTCGCAATGCGGGAAGACCGATAAACCACAAGTCTCTATAATTGCGATCGCGTCTAGTGAACTAGATGCGGCTGATCATCCAACACAGTGAGGAGGAAAAATGGAACGGCTCAAAGCACAAGCCAATCAGGTATGGCAGTTGTTGACCAGTGCCCAAACTTATGGCACCTACCGCAACGCCATCACCGTCACCTGGAACCTTTTACGAGAAGCTGGGATTTTGCTGGGGTTGTGCTTCTTCCTCTTCGTGGTAGTGTTCAACTGGTACTACACCACCGCCACCACCGCCGGACGCAACTTTCGGGTTTGGTTTAACAACTTGGGTTCTGGCGATCAAGTCGCCAACGAAGCTGGCAAAGCCCTACTCACCGCTGGCAAAAACAGCCTGGATTACACCTTGACAACCGCCAAAACCCAGCTCGGCTTACCCGTAGAAAAAACAAAGTAAAACGCGATATGCAACTAACTTCCCCTCATCCCAACCCTTCTCCCCAAGGAGAAGGACTTTCGGCTATTGCTGGTTCCCTCTCCCGTTGGGAGAGGGCTAGGGTGAGGGCAATCTTGGCAACGGTTTTGGCAAAGTCGCACATCGCGTAAGTAAACAGAGGGCAAACCTCGGAGGGGGCAAGACAGTCGCCATACCACCGGCCGAGGTTGCGGGTTTGCTTCAATCCATATCAAGTGATCACCGTGGGTTGATCCATGCCCGTAAATTCGCGAATTTGGGCAATGTCCTGGGCAATGTCAATCAAGCCTTTGAGGGCAACTTGGGGATCAAGACCGTGCTTGGCCGGATCCGGTTCATAGCTCTCTAGATACACCCGCAGGGTTGCGCCCTGGGTTCCCGTGCCGGAAAGCCGCAGCACAATTCGGGAACCGTCTGTAAACCCGATCCGAATGCCCTGGTTGCGGCTGATACTGCCATCCACAGGATCGGTATAGCTAAAGTCGTCGCAGTATTCCACCTGGTATGACCCAAAGGTTTTGCCTTGCAGGGTGGGCATTTGGGCGTGCACATGGGCAACGAGTTCGTTGGCGCGATCGCTGGCCACCCCTTCGTAGTCATGGCGCGAGTAGTAGTTCCGCCCGTAGGTTTGCCAGTGTTCCCTTACGATCGCCTCAACAGATTGTTGCCGCACTGCCAGAATATTCAGCCAAAACAGCACCGCCCACAGGCCATCTTTTTCCCGCACATGATCCGACCCCGTGCCAAAGCTCTCTTCGCCACAGAGGGTGACTTTCCCCGCATCCAGCAAATTCCCAAAGAACTTCCAGCCTGTGGGGGTTTCGTAGCAATCAATTCCCAGCTTTTGCGCCACGCGATCGGGGGCTTGGCTCGTGGGCATTGACCGGGCAATTCCCGCTAACCCATTGCGATAGGCAGGCACCAGGTGAGCATTGGCGGCTAACACGGCCAAACTGTCGCTGGGCGTCACGAAGAAGTGCCGACCCAAAATCATGTTGCGATCGCCATCCCCATCAGACGCGGCCCCAAAATCTGGTGCGTTGTCGCCAAACAAAATCTCAACCAGATCATGGGCATAGACCAGGTTGGGGTCAGGGTGGCCACCGCCAAAGTCTTCCAGGGGTTCGCCATTGGTGACGGTACCCGCCGGGGCACCGAGTTGCTGTTCAAACAACCGCTTGGCATAGGGGCCAGTGACCGCATGGAGAGAATCCATACACATCCGAAATTGGCCGTTGGTCAACAGTTCCCGAATGCGATCAAAATCAAACAATGACTCCATCAGTTGGGCATAGTCATTCACCGAATCAATGACCTCAATCGCCATATCGCCCAGGTGCGATCGCCCCGTTTTGTCCAGATCCACATCCGGCGCTTCCAAAATCTTGTAAGACTGAATCGCCTTGCTACAGGCATAAATGGCATCCGTCACTTTTTCTGGCGCAGGGCCACCATTACCAATGTTGTACTTAATCCCAAAGTCTTCGTGGGGGCCACCGGGGTTGTGGCTGGCTGATAGCACAATCCCCCCAAATGCTTGATTCTTCCGAATGACGCAGGACGCCGCAGGGGTTGAGAGAATCCCACCGCGCCCGACCAAGACCCGCCCAAACCCATTGGCTGCCGCCATTTTTAGAATAATTTGAATCGCTTGGCGGTTGTAATAGCGACCATCGCCACCGACCACGAGGGTTTGTCCTTGATAGTCAGTCAGGCTATCGAAAATGGACTGGACAAAATTTTCCAGATAGTGGGGTTGTTGAAACACAGGGACTTTTTTCCGCAGTCCCGACGTTCCCGGCTTCTGGTCTGTAAAGGGTTGGGTGGGAATAGTTTTAATCGTCATTGGCAACTTAAGGTACTGAGGGACAGGGGATGGAGCCAAGACAGTGCTCCAGATCCCAACGGGTGAAATCGCCTCATGCTGGGCAACGGGCGATCGCCTTCACACCGAAGAGGAACCAGAGGCAGTGCCGCCATCTTGATAATCGCCTGATTTGCCCCCAGTTTTACGGAGAAGTCGGATATCTTCAATGCAAATTGATTTTTCCAATGCTTTCGCCATGTCGTATAAGGTCAGGGCCGCCACCGACACTGCGGTCAACGCTTCCATTTCCACTCCCGTTTCCGCCTTTGTTTTGACGGTGGCCTCAATCCGATAGCCCGGTGTTTCTGGTTCAGGAATGATGTCTACCGATACTTTTTGCAGTGGCAGCGGATGACACAGGGGAATCAAATTTGCGGTTTGTTTCGCCGCCATAATGCCCGCCAGCCGGGCCGTGGCCAGCACGTCACCCTTGGGGGTATTGCCCGTCGCGATCACCGCAAACGTGGTCGCCAACATTCGCACCCGGCCCATTGCCGTGGCCTGCCGCACCGTCGCAGTTTTGGCCGAAACATCGACCATTTGGGCTTGGCCCTGGGCATCAAGATGGGTGAGGGCGATCGGGGTGGAAGCAGCCTCAGCGGCAGAATCCGAAAAAAAGTTTTGCATCATTACCAAAGTCTATGTTAATATGACGAAGCTGAACAAGGGCGTGTAGCTCAGTGGACTAGAGCACGTGGCTACGGACCACGGTGTCGGGGGTTCGAATCCCTCCTCGCCCGTTATACAATACTGTGAGCACCAAAAGCGATAGTTGATTGTCCTGGCTAGACTGGATAAATTCAATTCGCTGAAATTATCGGTGAATAACGCCTTGAGATCGCGCCTCACTCCGCCATCCAAGGGTTTTGATCAGGTCGTCTGCCAGTCAACCCGCCGACTCCGGGCAGCACCCAAGGGATAGCACTCGCCGCCAAGACTGGAGCTTAGCCAGCAGCGCGATCGCATCAGTATCTAGCCAACTGTTTTCCCGGTCAAAAGGCCGCGAAGTTCCCGCAAAATTTTCTCTCTGTCCGGTCAAGACGCACCCAATGGGTTTGCCTATGCAATGCTCGGTTCATGCACCTACCCGATTTTTATTGCACCATACCCACCAACTGCTGCCCGATTGGCCCTGCGCGATCGCCTCTGTATTAATCGTCTTGCAACGGGCAGAACAGCCCCTCCTCAGCGTGACCCCCGCCAGCAGAGCCGAAAAAAATCGCCTCCGGTCTCAGTTTTTTGATTTCGCCCGCCCCCTTTGCGATCGCCTCCAGGCCCAGGGCTACGCCACCGACTTTTTTGACCCCAAAACTGGCCATCCCATGCGCTCAGCGAGTGGCACCCTCTGGCTCGATGATGTGGCCGTCGTGTGTGCCTGCTTGCCCTATCCCAAAGTCAAAATTCAAGACTGCCAGACCTTGCACCACCCGACCTGGGGACAAGCTGTTTATCCCTCCATTTTGCTATCGGCTGCGCCTCCCGCCGTCTTAGCCCGCGCGGCAAGAACCGTTGGCCTCGACGTAACAGTCACTGGCCCACCCGTACTCGAAAGTGGTTCCTGGGGCGGCACGGGAGAGAGTTCGCCGTTGGATTTGATGCGATCGGAATACCACCACTCATTCATGGGTTGGGATAGTTTGACCCAATAAAGGGTGAGAAATTGGGGCTCAGCCAGGGGCGGGCGATCGCGCCGCACAGGCCCCGGATCCAAAATTTCGACACTGTAGGTTGGGTGGCCCCGCGTTGCCATATCCAACACAAACTGGCGGCCAATCCGTCGCCAACTCGGTTCCTTGCCCCGCCACTGCAACCGACAACAGGGCCAGGGCAGTTGCGATCGATCAAACAGGCGACAGCACGGCCCAACTACCCGATACCGAAAATGGCAACCGGGGCTTGCAACAATCTGACCAGAACGCAGGGGATGAATCATGGCAAAGATTCTGCCATAGTTTCGCAATCTTGGAAATCAAAAGAATTGCGCGATCGCCCCCCTAGCCAAAGCGATAATGCTTACGCACAGGCTGCACAATTTCCCAGGTACACCCCATCCCGGCGGGAAACGTCACCAAATCGCCCTGCCCAAACCGCACCGGGTCGCCCCCATCCGGCGTTACAATTACCTCTCCTTCCAGGAGATAGCAAGTTTCGGTTTCATCGTAAAACCAGGGAAACGTCGAAACCTCTTTCGTCCAAATAGGCCACTGAGAAACGCCCAACTGAGTCAGATGGTCGGGGCTGGGCTGGGATTGAATTTGAATGTCCATCGGGGTTTTCATCGGGAGTCCGGCTTGATGTATGAGCCAGTTTCACACCACTGGCAATCGGCTGGCTGACCCATTGTCCCTGGTTTCGGCCCAACCAGAGAAACCTGACCCAGCCACCGGATCGCGTTCAAACCCCAAATAACGCAGAGCCGCAACCACTGGGTCGGCGTTCTGGCGTGTTTGGAGCTGGTGACAGTGGGCGATCGCTCAACTTTGCCCCCAGCCTCGTCAATCTGGAGGATGGCCGATGGCCATAGCCCGTGCTTGAATGGGCAAAACCTGGGTTTAACCAGTGCGATTTTTAGTCTCGTTGCCGCTCCCCCCCTTGGTTATGACGATTCACCTTGCCCAAACGACCGCCGCGATCGCCCAATGTTTTCCAGTCATGGTGCAACTGCGGCCCCATCTCACTGAGTCAGAGTTTATTGAGCAAGTTCTCCGGCAACAAACCGCAGGCTATCACCTTGCTTACCTGGAAACACCCACCCCCCACCCCCAAATTGTTGCTGTTGCAGGCTTTCGCATCACCGAAAACTTAGCCTGGGGGCAATTTCTCTATGTGGATGACCTGGTAACGAATGGCACAGCGCGATCGCAGGGCTATGGCCACCAACTCCTCACCTGGCTCGTAGCCTATGCCCAGGAATACCACTGCACCCAAATTCACCTCGACTCCGGCGTGATGCGCCACCAGGCCCACAAGTTTTACCTAAATCAAGGGCTGATCATCACGGGCTACCACTTTGCTTCCAGCACTCCGCCCCCCCAGCCCTAAACCCACCGTCACCAACACCCTGGCAACCAAGATGGCAGCACTCACCCTCATCATCGGCAACAAGAATTATTCCTCCTGGTCATTGCGACCTTGGTTAGCCCTGCGCCAAGTCGGCCTCGACTTTGAAGAAATTCGCATTCCCCTCTACCAGGAAGGGGCCGCCACCCAACTACGCCACTACTCGCCAGCGGGAAAAGTGCCGATTTTGCAGCATGGAGCCATCACCGTTTGGGATTCCCTCGCCATTTTGGAATACGTGGCGGAACAGTTTCCCGATCGCCCCTGGTGGCCGCAAGATCCAGTTGCCCGCGCGATCGCCCGTTCCATCAGCGCTGAAATGCATTCCGGCTTTTTCCAGGTGCGCCAACACATGCCCATGAATATTCGCGCCACCTATCCCAATCGCACCTTCACCGCCGAGACCCACGCCGAAGTTGACCGCATCACCGCCATCTGGCGCGAGTGTCGTCAAACCTATGGCCGTGATGGAGACTTTCTCTTTGGGCCATTTGCGATCGCCGATGCCATGTATGCCCCCGTCGTCTTCCGCTTCCGCACCTACGGCATTCCCCTTGACCCCGTCTGCCAAGCCTACGCGGACACCATCCTCGCCTTGCCCGCCCTGCAACCCTGGATTACCGCCAGCCATGCCGAAGCGGAAACCTTACCCCAGTACGAATTTGCGTAGCCCCTAAACCATCGCCGCGATCGCCCCCCCGCGCCAACGCATCATGCCGATGTCACCGTTGCCAATTGCCCCCATCCCCCAGCCCCTTCTCCCCAGGGAGAAGAGGAGCCGGATCGGAAGTCCCTTTCCCCCAGGGAGAGGGATTTAGGGTGAGGGCTAAAAGTGACACGCTCCCTGCCTACTGCCTCAGATTTTGTGAGTCCAGCATGGTTCATGGATGCAGCCTGGGGTGAATACTGGGTAATGTCCTGTTTCCGTTCCCCTGCCCTATGTCCGTGTCTGCTGATTCCGTCAATATCCCTGCCAGCCTGGGCGATCGCCCCGAAATCATCGGGCTGTTGCCCTGTGGGGGCCAAGCGACTCGCATTTCGCCCCTCCCCCTCAGCAAAGAACTCTACCCCCTGGGGTTTCGGGCAACGGCCACGGGTCGCACCTGTCCCAAGGTGGTATCCCACTATCTCCTCGAAAAAATGCGCCTTGCAGGCATCACCAAAGCCTATTTCATCTTGCGGCCTGGGAAGTGGGATATTCCGGCTTACTTTAATGATGGGGAAATGGTGGATATGCATTTGGGCTATCTCATGATGCGATCGCCCCACGGCGTTCCCTACACCCTCGACCAAGCCTATCCCTTCGTCCAAAACACCTTAGTCGTGCTGGGCTTCCCAGATATTTTGCTGCAACCAGATGATATGTATCGCCAAATGGTGGCCTACTGGCAGGCCCACAAACCCGATGTTGTCCTGGGGCTGTTTCCCTGCGATCGCCCCGAAAAAGCGGGCATGGTCGATTTCAACCCCGACGGCAGCGTCAACGCCATCATCGAAAAACCCCCAACCACCCACCTGAAATATATGTGGGGCACCGCCTTGTGGACTCCCCGCTTCACCCACTACCTGCATCAGTACATCGCTGACACCGAAGCCCAACTCGCCCGGGCCAATTGTACCGAGGCCCCCCGCCGCGAAATTCCGATTGGGGATGTCATTCAAACCGCAATGGCAACAGGCTTTCAGGTAGCCGGAGTGCCATTCCCCAGCGGCACTTACCTCGACATTGGCACCCCCGACGACCTCCAAACCGCCATCTTGACACAAACGGCCCCCCAATCCTAACGACCCCTCACTTCTCCAGCCGCACTGCATACCACTGCAACCGTTCCCCTGGTGCGATTTCCACTTCACAGGCATTCTCCAGCAACGCGATCGCCTGTTCCTCTACCGTGGCAAAACGTTGCAAATCCCGTGGCAAGTCATCCTGGCGCGTCGCCAACAGCGATCGCAACTTAGTCGCCAATTCTGCCGTGGTCAAAAATTCCTCTGCCACCCCTGGAGCCAACACCACATAGGTATCACTTTCATATAAACGCGGATCAACCATATCCAATCCCCTCCAAGTCCAAATACCTCCAAATCAATCCCCAAGCGCGTTACCGCCCAATTCACCCGGCGAAATTCACTCTAGCGCTGGCGGCCAAGTCACCTGGGCAATGCCTGGGCAAGCTGTGCCCCCTTCCACTTTAGAGCACAACGTCCGCTGCAAACGGCCTCCCCGCCCACCAAACACTTAGTCTCAGGGGTGCAGGATATTCCCCCTTTGCCGCCGCCCTGCCTTCTCCATCCCACAATGAGGCAAAAGCATTGAAGCCAGTGGCCCCTGGCCAGGAAATATCCCTTGTCAAAATACGGATATCTCTACACCACCAAAGCAGTATGGAAAAATGCAATTTGCGATCGCAAAAACATCCGGATCTGCCCGTCCTCCCCGTGAAAAAAGAAGCCAACCTCATCGCAAGACCCCATCCAACCCCAGCGCAATTTAGGTGCAATCAAGCAGCTATCCACTTTTGTGCCAGTTGGCAAAGAGGCTCTGCAAAAGCAAGAGGAATCCAACCATCCGCTAACTTTTCAAATAGTATGTTGCCTATGCAATCTTCTCGCGAAAACTGTTTAGCGATCGCGATCGTGCAATGGCCTTCGGCCTAGCTCAAGCAATTGCCTGAAATCCCTGACGTTTCAGCGGTCAAACCCATCCAGCCATCTCGCGCTGCGATCGTGGCCTCCTCCGCAAGCGCTGACTCATCCATCAGCAATATTTGGATATATTCTGCTCATCGGGGCAAAAGCAGAGTACAGTATAGCTGTATCGGCTATTATTAATTCCAAATATTTCTTATTTTCTGAAACGTCAAATCCTTATAAACTTCCCAACTTTTTCAGGAACTTTTGCCCCCCCGCCTCCGACATTATATCTGTCACGCACACAGCAAACAAAAAAGTAATCGAGGGACAACTAAACTATGCAACTCTCTCTCAAAGCTTCTCAAACTATCGCTGCAATTTCTGTTCTTTCTGCCGCATCAATTCTGGTGGGCGGTGGCGCAGCTTTTGCCCAAGATGTCAACTCCACCACCAATGTCAACGTGGTTGTGGTTGATACCAAACCCGTCAAAGGCTTCCAAGGCGCATACGTTGGGGCAGGCCCCTCCTTTGGCGTCACCAATGGTGGCCAACAAGAAGACGCAGCCCTCGTCGGCGGTAACATCCAAGGCCGGATTGCCCCCATTAACAACGTGCCAGTCTCGGCTCGTGGTGCAGTCCTCTTTGGCCCCAACAACACCGCCATCATCCCGACCATCACCTACGACATTCCCGTGGCGAAAAACACCAACGTCTATGTCGGCGGCGGCTACTCGTTCGTTGAAAAAGATGGGAAAAATGCCATCCTCGGCAACAAGGATGCCCCCGTCGTCACCGTTGGCGCAGAATCCAGCATTACCCGCGATATCGTGGTCTATGGTGATGCAAAGTTAGGGATCAAAGCCTACGAAAATAGTGATGCTAGCGCCCTCAGCTTGCAGGGTGGTGTTGGTTATCGCTTCTAGGCAGCCCCCACGTTCGGACTGCAACTAACCTAAGATAGACCTAAGATGAAAGAGGCTCTAAATTTATTCCAGAGCCTCTTTTTGTTATGGTTCACCAGGTTTGTGCCGGGAGCACACTAAAAACCGTCCAAGCGCCCTAAGATCGTTAACTTGTGAAAATCGTCTTAAGCGTTAGGCAGATTCTTCCACAAGGCGCTAGGGTTCAAATGGACAGTGCTAGGATAATAACGATCCGGCCAATCCCGATCGGTTTACTGGGATTTCTCCATCCAAGTTCCCATTCGCAAGTGTTTGTGGCGTAATTCTTCGCAATTGGCCCGCCAACACCCCGACTTAGCCAATCATTTCCTTACTCGTTGTGCAGTTCCGATGGTCAATACTTCCGCACCTCCAGCTACTCAGAAAGTTTCTAAAGTTGAAGGCATCAAAGAACGCAGCAATTTCTTACGAGAACCTGTCGCCTCTGAGCTGCTCTTAGACACCACCCATTTTTCCGAAGATGCCATCCAAATTCTGAAGTTTCATGGCTCTTACCAGCAAGATAATCGCGATAACCGGGTGAAAGGCCAGGAGAAGGATTATCAGTTCATGCTGCGCACACGCAACCCTGGTGGGTTTATTCCACCAGAGCTGTATCTCACCCTCGATCGCCTGTCGGATGAGTACGGTAATCAGACGCTACGGGCGACGACCCGGCAGGGCTTTCAACTTCACGGCATTGTGAAGAAAAACCTGAAGGCAGCGATCGCGGCCATCATCAAAAGTATGGGGTCTACCCTGGGGGCTTGCGGCGACCTGAACCGGAATGTCATGGCTCCACCTGCGCCCTACAAAAATCGGCCAGAGTACAGCTATGCCTGGGAGTATGCCAACAATGTTGCCGACTTGCTGACCCCCCAAACTGGGGCTTATTACGAAATTTGGCTAGACGGGGAAAAGGCGATTTCAGCGGAAGAGCGGCCCGAAGTGGTGGCTGCCCGCCAGCGTAATGGGAACGGCACTGTCGTCCACGACTCCCAAGAGCCAATTTATGGCACTTACTACATGCCCCGGAAGTTCAAATGTGCCGTCACCGTACCGGGGGACAATTCCGTCGATTTGTTTTCCCAGGATGTGAGCCTGGTCGTCATTACCGATGCGACAGGGGAATTGCAAGGGTTTAACGTGTATGCGGGTGGTGGCCTTGGTCGGACGCACAACAAGGAAGAAACCTTTGCACGGGTTGCAGATGCCATCGGGTATGTAGACAAAGCCGATATCTACGATCTGGTGAAGGCGATTGTCGCCACTCAGCGTGATTATGGCGATCGCGGCGATCGTCGCCACGCCCGGATGAAATACCTCCTCCAGGATTGGGGGGTCGAAAAATTCCGTACCCAACTCGAAACCTACTTCGGCAAACCCGTTCAACCGCTGAAGCCCACCCCCGAATTCCAATTCCTCAACTTTTTGGGCTGGCATGACCAGGGCGACGGAAAATTATTCCTCGGGATTTCGATCGATAATGGCCGCGTCAAAGACGAAGGCTCCTTCAAGCTGAAAACGGCGTTGAAGGAAATTGTGACCACCTACCAGCTCCCCATGCGGGTCACCCCCAGCCAAAACGTCCTGCTGTACGATATCGACCCGGCCCACCAAGCGGCGATTCAAGGGATTCTTGACCGCTGTGGCATTCAATCCCCTGATCAAATCGATGCGATCGTGCGGGATGCCATGGCCTGTCCCGCCTTGCCCACCTGTGGGTTAGCCACGACCGAATCTGAACGGATCATTCCCAGCGTTTTGGCTCGCATTCGGGCCTTGCTTGATCGCGTCGGCTTACCAGACGAGCACTTCATTGTGCGGATGACAGGGTGCCCCAATGGGTGTGCGCGGCCCTATCTGGCGGAGTTGGCCTTTGTGGGCAATGGGCCAAATACCTATCAAGTCTGGCTGGGAGCCTCGCCGAACCAAACTCGCCTCGCCCAGGTGTATCTCGAAAAAATGCACCTCGACGATTTGGAAGCAAAGCTGGAACCCGTGTTTGCCTATTTCAAGCAAGACCGCACCCCCGGCGAAAGTTTGGGTGATTTCTGCGATCGCGTTGGCCTCGAAGCGATTCAGGGCTTTGCCGCTGGTTATACCATCGAAGACGCAGACAAACCCCGCCTGTCCACAGCCGGCAACAAGATCCGCCACCGGGTCACCGTTTTACCCGAAACCTTTGAGCGGTTAAAGGCAGCGGCAGCCAGCCAGGGACGACCTGTGAGCCATATCGCCTCAGCAGCGATCGAAGCCTATCTCAAAACCCTGGGGTAAGGCACTCGGCCTGTGCAACGATTGATTCTCGATCCGGTTCAGATTCAACCACCGATGGTTCACTTAGTGGAGCATCAGGTGCATTATCTGGGCCGGGTTTTGCGTTTGGGGGTAGGCGATCGCTTCATTGCCCTGGATGGCCAGGGTGCCGCCTGGATTGTGCAACTGACGGCAAAGGACACAGGCACAATCATCGAACCGCTCGATCGCCCCTCGGAATTACCCGTTGCCCTTCACTTAGTCATTGCCCTGCCCAAAACCGGGTTTGACGATATTGTGCGCCAAGCTACAGAGTTAGGTGTGAGCCGAATTGTGCCGATTTTGAGCGATCGCACCGTTCTCCAGCCCAGTCCCCAAAAGCTCGTCCGCTGGCAGCGGATTATCACCGAAGCCGCTGAACAATCGGAGCGGCAAATCGTCCCCACCCTGGCGGCCCCCATCTCGTGGACGGCCCATCTGGCAGAATGCCGCGATCGCCCCACGCCAAACCATCACTTTCTTGGTGTCACCCGACTCGCCGCCCCCCATCTGCTGGCCTGTCCCCTCCCGCCACCCACCACCCACCACCCCATCACCATCGCCATTGGCCCCGAAGGCGGATGGACTGACACCGAAATTCACACCGCGATCGCCGCCGGTTATCAACCCATCTCCCTGGGCGATCGCATTCTCCGCACCGTCACCGCTCCTATTGTGGCCTTGGCCCTGTTCGCTGCCATTTACGAACAGGGTACTGTAAAGGAATAGACAGGGAGGGGTCTCTATGCTGGATAAAATCACCGCCGCCTTGGATCGCCAAGACCACCGTGCCGCCGCCCACCTGCTGCGCGAACAACTGAAACACACACCCGACGATCCTTGGGTCAAACTCTGCTTGGGGCGCTTGCAAGAAATTTCTGGTAAAACCAAAGCCGCCGAAGGCATCTACCGCCAATTACTTCGCGACAGCCGGAACGCTAAACTCACCGCCCAAGCCCGCCAAGGGTTACAGCGCCTGGAACTAGCCGCCAAACACCAACGAGAACAAGCGATCGCCCAGGCTAAAGCCGCCCCCACAGACCAGGCCCCTGGCTTCCTCATCCTGGAGGCGATCGCCAACGCCCAACGCCTCGACCTGAGCAAACGCTTTGCCCAAGTCATGCAAACCGATGCCTACACCGCCCGCAGCATCCTCCCCGGCAAAGGCTGGCGACTCTATCGCACCGGGCCTGTTGGTGAACTCGGCTTTTATAGCGCCGAACTCAAAAAAGCGGGTATCCCCACCTTTTGGGCCGCCCTCAGCGACCTCAAACAAATTGCCGTCTTCCAGGTCAACTATTTTCAGACTATTGCCCCCAAAGTCGCCGTCATGTGCCGCGATCGCCACAAGCAGCAAGGCATCCTCACCTTTGATTGGTCAGAAGTCAGCCAGCGCGTCATTGGGTACCTACCGCTCTTCAGCCCCGTGGTGGATCTCGGCTATCGCGATCGCCTGGAATGGAAAGAACAAATTGAAGACTATACCCACGTTTGCGACCTCCACCTCCCCCAACGGCGCTGCATCTTGCGAATTCATGACAGCACCTACGACTTCCACCAAGGCATGACCGCCGTCTCCCAACTTGGCACCATCCGCACCCGCTGGAACGAACTCATGGCCAACCTCGCCGCCCAAATGCCCCAAGCCCCCACCTGGTCAGAGTTCACCAACTTTGCCGAAACCACCACCGACTTCCAAGCGCCCATGAGCCGTTTACCCGCCCACATGCCCATTCCCCGCGCCAGCGACTGTTACTACGACAATGCCTTTCATCTCTACAGCAGCCTTGCCTTCCTCCGGGGCCGCTAGCCCTACTCTCCCTAGGTTGCAGCTCCCGCGCAGCCCTAACCCAGCGACACCACCCCACAATAAAAAAGGCGTTCACCCGAACGCCCACACACTTTGCAACAAGAGTCGATATTTGAACCAGAAACCCTGAAACTAGCTCACCTTAACCTGCCGTGCCATCGACAGATAAGAGGTCATGTTTGCCCCCGGACGACGACGACCACCTGTGTTCGCTGGCACCAAATATTTCGTCGCAAAATTCACCTCAGTCGGGACAGGCTTTTTCGGTGCAGGGGCGGGAGCGGGGGCCGCCGGAGCGGGAGCCGGAGCAGCTTGAGCTTGAGCCGCATTCGCTAAGGCCGCTCGCTTCTCTTGACGGGGCGAAGCCTGAGAAGCCGTTGCAGGAGCCGGAGTTGCCGCTGCCGCTGCTGGCTGGGCTGGGGCCTCCACACCTTTCGCATCATCGAGTTCTAAGAAATAGCCCTTGCTCTTCTTGGCCTTGGCTGCACCCTCTTTTTTGCCGCCAAAGATGCCAAAAATTGCCGAAAAAATACCTTTAATGAAATTAATGAGACCGCTCATTCCAATTGCTCCTGAAGAGTAAACCGACGCTCAAAGACAATATTCGTTAAAAATCTTCGAATATTTAAATTTGCGATGCGCCAACAGACGAAATCATCAAATCTCGAAAGCTGCTTCATACATGGCGCGGAGGCGATCGCTGACTGCCTCGTTCTTCCACTGATTATGAGAGTTAATCCGTTCCACAAGCAAGATTAATCTACATTTCTTTACCAAAGTTTACCCACCCACACTCCAGCCAGATAAGGGGTCTCAGGTGCTTGCTTGAAGCCGCCCTCCCCCCGGCCAGGGAACCGTTTTACCGCCCTTGACCCAAAGCTTTCGCCGCCAGCACCGACTGATCCACCGTCAAGTTATCGCCTGTCCGCCGCGCCTCCCACGGCCCAGAAGCCGGCCCAATCTGCCACACCCCAGCCATAAACATTTCATCTTCAGCAATTGTGCCTGTATAGGCGATCGCCCCTTGGGCCACCGTCAAATAGGTTTTGGTAAATTGAATACTCCGTCCGCTCACGGCCCCTGTCACTTGGGCTTCCCCCAACACCCCACAATCCAAAATCCAGCCCGTAATTGTCATGCCCCCCTGCACCAGAGTGGATTCAAACCGGGTGGGCACCCCCACTTGCCAATAGGTTCCTAACCAGGCCCCACTGATATCTACCATGAATTCATTCCCCGTTTTACTGCCTGTGCGTACCAACCATCGGCATGGGCGCTTTACCCAAAATTACCGACAAGCCGTTTAGTGGGCATCTCCAACTTGCGTAAAAGTGCGTTCACCAAACACTGCCGCTGGATGGGTATAAAACTTAAACTCCAGTAAGTTATGAAAGGGATCTTCCAGGAAAAAAGTGCGATGTTCCAACGGGGTATCCACAAACCGTCGTTTAGCCACCTGGTAAAAGCGCAAATTGTGTTGAATCGCGCGATCGCACACCCTTTCCCAATCCGCCTCCTGACTAAAAACCAACCCGAAATGGCGGGGATAAATGCCCCGTTGCGGCGTTAACGGTTCCTGGGTCACATGGGCCACAAGCTGATGTCCATACAAGTTCAAGATGAGCGAAGTTGGATTTTCTCGCCCCGGTTGGCAACCCAGGCCATCCACATAGAACGTTTTAGTCTCGGGAATATTGCCGACGGGAAAGGATAAATGGAACAGGGTCGGCGTTGAAGGATCCGTCATAACTTCTGGTATTGGCGTGCTGATATCGCGGGACTTGGTTGGCGCACCGTGGGCGGTCGGCGGCGGTGCGAACGGGTGTTTCCCCCCTGGGGTACCGATCAACCCCTAGAGCGCGATCGCCCCTGATACTGACTTTAGCCCAGTTCCCACCGCTTGGAATCGGCCCCCAGAGCAAGCCCGCGCTAGAGCAATCACCCTCCAGCACAATCAGGCAGCTTTTTCCATTGTTCAGCGTCCCTTCGTGCATTCTGGTGCCATTTTGCAGATCCAAGCCCTAGCGCCTAGCCACCCACGCGCCCCCTGGCCCCTCCCCTCACAATATCTGACCGTCCAGTACAATAAATGTGACGAAATTTGCCATCACCACAGAATCACACTCTGGGAGGATCCTGGTGCTTGCCTCGCCTGCTTTCTTTTACCCCACGCCATCTCTGCTGCAAGGCCTGATTGCGATTGGCCTGAACGCGGTTCTCTGCGCGATCGCTTACCTTGCCCCCAAAAAATTACTTACACCAGCGGGCTGGTTCCATGCCTGGATTTTGGGCAGTGTGGTGTGGGGCAGTTTAGGGTGGCAGGGCTACCTCATCGTCCTGGTCTATTTTTTCGTTGGCTCCGCAGTGACCAAGGTTGGCATGGCCGAAAAGGAAGCCGCTGGCATTGCCGAAAAACGGGCTGGGGCACGGGGGCCAGAAAATGTATGGGGTTCTGCCTTGATCGGGGCTTTGTGCGCGATCGCGATGGGGCTTTTGGCCTTGCTGCCGCCGAGTACCGCTATCCCCCCGATCATTGCCCTCCTAGCCCTGGGGTATGTTGCCAGTTTCAGCACCAAATTAGCCGACACCTGTGCGAGCGAAATTGGCAAAGCCTATGGTCAACGCACCTTTTTGATTACAACGCTACAAGCTGTCCCCCGAGGCACTGAGGGCGCAGTCAGCTTAGAAGGCACCCTCGCTGGAATTGGAGGCGCGATCGCGATCGCCCTTGTGGGCTGGGGGGTGGGCTTCCTTTCGCCCATTGGGATTGGTATTTGCATCCTGGCCGCTTTCATTGCCACCAACCTCGAAAGTGTCATTGGCGCGACCCTCCAAACTCGCTGGACTTGGCTCACCAACGAGCTTGTGAATATTATTAACACCCTCATTGGGGCCAGTGTGGCGATCGCGATCGGGGCGGCGCTCCAATCGCTACCGGGAGTCTTGCCCTAACGCCACGCGCCTTACATCGGCAAGACCCCATTCAGGGTGACAACTGGCTCCAAAGCCTGCCACCAACGGGCGGGCTCCTCTTCCGAGGTAGAGGGCAACGCCCCATGCTCTTCAAAGGTGGGTGGCGGACTGGTGGGAAACCCTTCCCGATGTTTCGGTGGGTTCAAACCTGGGGGTTGCAGTTCCGTCTCCGTCGGGCTTGGCTCCGGTGTTGCTGGGGCCGTCCCCCCCAAGGGTCGCTCAAAGTCTTGGCGCACCGGGGCAGGGTTCGGGGGAGCAAAGTCTGGAGCAGCCGTTGGCGGAGAATTTTGTGGGGTGGCATCCAGGGGGGCAGGCTCACTTGCTGGCCCAGTCTGCGTGGCCGGATCGAACGCTGGTGACTCCATGCCGTTGGTTGCAGGGGCGATCGCGTCTTGGCCCGGAGCCGGGGGGAGCGTCGAGTCAAACCCTGAATTCCCAGTCCCCTCCAGGGCCGGAGCGCTGGGTTGCGCCCCCTCTGGGTTTCCGGTAGAGCCAGCCCCTGGTTGCGCAGCATCGGGAGCCGCAGGTTGAGACTTGGCCCACTCTGCCTGCATTTCCATGAGTTCGGGAATCGTCACAAACTTGTAACCCTGGCTGCGGAGACTGGCAATAATCTGCGGCAAAGCTTCTACCGTGGCGCTGCGATCGCCCCCACCGTCATGCATCAGGGCCACCCCACCCGGTTTAACATTGCTCAAAATATTGTCAATAATCAGCGGCGTAGACACATAGTAATCGCTGGAATCAGCCGACCACATCGACACCTGATAGCCTTGTTGCTTCGCGTAGTTCGCTAACTCCCCATCTAAATTGCCCCCTGGTGGCCGCATCAGATAGGTTCGCACTCCACCCGTCGCCTCATAAATCAAACGGGCCGCATTGCCCAATTCCTGGGCTGCCGTCGCCGCATCCAAATTATTCATGGGGTGTTGCCAGGTGTGGTTCCCGATCGCGTGCCCGGCATCAGCCACCTTCTTCGCGATCGTCGGATTCTCTTGTACCGCCTGCCCCACCATATAAAACGTGGCCTTAATGTTGTTTTGCTTCAAGATATCCAGAATTTGTTCCGTCGTCTGTTTCCACGGCCCATCATCAAAGGTCAGCGCCACTACTTTTTCACCGGGCGGCGGCGTGGCCTCATAAAAAACCTGGCCTTGAAACTGGGGCGGCACCGTAAAGACTTTTTGGGGTTCGGGGCGAGGAGCCCGAGCAATCTCCGTTTTCTCCGAGGGTTGGGCGGCTTGGCCTTCTGCTGCCTGCACCTGTTCTTGAGCGGGGAGGTCGGCCACCGAAGGCTGATTCGCCGTTTGGGATCCCGTCGATTCTAGATACAGCAGCCAATAGCAGAACACAAAACCCGCGATCGCCAAACGGTTGACCAACAGCGATCGCAACAGGCGAAACCGTTCGGCTTCCAACCCATTGGCTTTTCGGGCCGTCCCCGGTCGCCGCCGCACCCCCTGCCCATTGGCCGGCGTAGCAATGCGGGCAGACTGTCGCCAAATAATCTCCCGGCTGCCAGCAACCCGCGCCATGATGCGGAGATCCCTTACTGGCCCCGCATTGAGCGTCCACAGGCGATAGCAAATTTGCCGCATCAACTGCCGTTGCGCCCGGAGACAGGTTTCAGCACGAGTATGGCGAGGAAAATTCACCATAATCCGCAACTGCCCTTTGTTGCCCGGTTGCACCTGGATGTGCACCCCCTGCATCACCAACACGCTATTGAGCCAGTAGGCGATCGCCCGTACATTCCCTCGACGTGCCAATTCCAAGATCGAAGGCTGGTAATACGGATTCATACGCTGGCTCGGTTTGCGCTGTACCGCGCGACGCTGTATTGCACCAGCACCGGAGGCTGCATAGCGTGGATCATAGGTCGGTGAATAGGTCATGCCGTCTCAAAGCCTCAAGACTGTTGATCTTGCCTAAATTACGCACACTAGACTACTCGAAGAGTTTCAAGTTGAAGCAAGAATTTTGAGCAATATACGGATCCTATTCCCTGCCTTGGGCCACGCCAACCCAAAGACGAAAGCAGCCCCCAAAAAAACAACGGGTCGGCACCAAACTCTGGCCCGACCCGATGGGGGTGCGATCGCGCAGTTACCCTTAATCCCGCATCGTTAGCAATGATTTGGTTATTAGTTCTTAGTCATTGGTCATTGGGCATTCGTCCAGTGGTCAGGGGTTATGCCAAAAGCCAAAAAACGCAGCCCCCCCTGACCATGACCGTCTTAGCGGCCTTGCGCTCACCGATTAAGACGACTTTGCAATCCGTTCTTTGGCTTTCCGCAAAACGTATTTCATCTCTTTCACTAACCCCGTAGGCAGTTGCGCCTCTTTTTGCAACGCTTGCTCCAGGTAGGGAATGCTGGCTTGATCTTGCTTTTGCTTGATCAAAATCTTGGCTTTGAGATAGGCCAACTCGGGATTACCCGGCGTTTGCGCGATCGCCCGATCCACCGCCGCGATCGCCTGGTCAAACTTCTCCATCTCCAAATACCCCATTGCCAAACCCCGCTCTGCCAGATAACTGGGGCCAGCAAATTTCTTCAACCGATCAATCCCCTTCGTCGAATCGGAAAAGGGCAAATAAATCCCCGAATACACATCAATATAGCCCCGCAACAGGTTCAGTTCTGGGTCATCCGGGGCCTGGGCTTCCGCCGCATTCAAATATTTGATGATTTCCTGCAACTCCCCTAGCACTTTCGCCGTGCCCTTCAGCGACCCTTCCTTCGTAAAGGCATACACCCCATCGAGGAAATGGCTTACCGCCAGATACAAATTGCCCCGCAACGGATCTTTACTCAACAAACTTTGGGCTGCACTCCGAGTTTGGCCTGCATAGGTTTGGAATTCCGACAGCATGGCTGCTTGTTTCGCCTGATCCTTCTCGCTCAACATGTTGGTATAAGTCAACGAGGCTTTCATGGCCAGTGCCAACGGTTCCTGCGGATCGGCCTTGGCTAACGCCTGGGCTGCCGCCGGATAGTTCCCCTCTTTGAAAAAGGCTTCAAACGCAGCTTGGGTTTCGGCGCTGATATTCCGGGGGTTCGTCGTGCGGAAGGGGTCTTTCGCGAACACAGCCCCACTCCAAAGACTGGCGGCGACGATCGCAGTCCCCATAAGTTGCGAGAGACGAGTCAAAGCAGTTGGGGCAGAACGTTGTTTTACCATGAGTTTTGTTTAGCCGTGATTCAAGGTGAGTTGGGTTTGGGTCAGTCTGCTTCGGCCAGCCCTAGCATCTAGCCGTAACCCTTGTCTGCCAGCGCTGCAACCGCGATCGCGCCACCGCAGGCAGACAGGGCAGGCACCCAAAATAGTCCAGAATTTGGTTTCTATCCTAGCGAGCCTTCTGGTCATTGCCCATAGCAAGAACCGCAATCGGTTGGGCATAATGAGGAAACACAGTCTGATGACCAAGGGTGTTGACGCTCCTGTGGGGGTTAAGTTCCGCTTGGAAAAGGGCTGCGATCGCCCATTTTTTGTGGTTGCATGTTATACCTCCGCAACGTCTCTTATCATCCGCCGGCCACCCCGACCCCCATCCTGCGCCAAATCAATTTACAAGTTGCACCGCAACAACTCACCCTGATCATTGGGCCGAGCGGCTCTGGCAAAAGCACCCTGCTCGAAATTTTGGCCGGTTTAGCCGAACGCACCAAAGGTGAAATTCTCTGGCGGGAGCAACCGCTCACCTCCCTGCACCTACAACAGTTGAGCGGGCTGGTCTTTCAATTTCCTGAACGCCATTTTTGCGGGGCCACCGTGTTAGAAGAGCTGCGGCTGGGCCATCCCGAATTGCTGAGCGATCGCATCCACGAAGCTTTGACCGAAGTGGGCCTGGAGCACCTGCCCCTGAGTACCTCCCCCCAAGCCCTCAGCGGTGGCCAACAACGCCGACTCGCCTTTGCCGTGCAACTGATTCGGCAACCCCATTTATTATTGTTGGATGAACCCACCGCCGGGTTAGATTGGTCAATGCGCCGCCAACTGGTGAACCTTCTGGCCAAACTCAAACAACACTGGAGCCTATTGGTCGTTTCTCACGATGCCAGCGAGTTAGTGGAAATCGCCGATCAGTGCTACGCCCTGCGCCAGGGTGAACTCACCGCCGTGACGCCAGAAACCCTCCTCACCGCCCGCGATCGCCCGCCAGTGCCTGCCCCCAATGCCAACGCGCTCTAAACCGGGCGGCTTGTTTTGCTCACTTCATCGACATCTTATGGATTCCCCCGCTTCCGAGTCTGCTGATCTACCGCTCCCCGTGGCCCCGCCACTCCCCGGCGATCTGTGGCAACGTACCTTTGACTGGCAACCTACCCCCCGCCAAACTCAGCAATTTCAGCAACTCTACGAATTGGTGTTAGCTGGGAATCAGCAATTTAACCTCACCCGCATTACCAATCCCTTAGAGTTTTTGGAAAAACACCTGTGGGATTCCTTAAGCGGAATCAAGCCGTGGCTGGCCGCAGCAACCGCGATCGCCCCGACCGATGCTCCCTTTCGCGTTCTAGATATTGGCAGCGGAGCGGGTTTTCCGGGCCTTCCGATCGCGATCGCCCAACCGACCTGGCACGTGGCCCTCGCCGATTCCACCCGCAAAAAAATTGCCTTCTTAGACCACAGCGCCACCCTGTTGCAACTCGATCAGGTCAAGCCCCTGTGGGGACGAGCCGAAGAACTTGGCCACCTAGCCAACCATCGCGGCCACTATCACCTGGTCACGATCCGCGCCGTCGCCGGGGCCACCGTCTGTGCCGAATATGCCTTGCCGTTCCTCCAGGTCAACGGTCAGGCCATTTTGTATCGGGGGCACTGGTCTACTGACGAAGAACAAGCCCTGGCCGCAGCCGTCAACCTTTTGGGGGGAGAAATTGAGACGATCGCCGCCTTCCAAACCCCCATCACCCACAGCGATCGCCACTGCATTTATTTACGGAAAGTGGCAAAAACCCCACTAGAGTATCCCCGGGTGATCGGCCTTCCCACCCAGCACCCCCTGCCCTAGCGTCCTAACTGGTAAATTTCCTCGGCCACCCGTTTTAGGCGGCGCAGTTGCGCTTGCATATCTGCCTGGGTGAACTTGGCCGCAAAGGTCTCAAACCCAAACCGCACAATCGGATTCGGAATTGTAAAGGTAAACCGATTCACCAGGCGGGTTCCCTCCAGTTCAGGGTTACACTCCCAGCGATCGCACCCTTCAAAAAATCCTTTAAATTGCCACACAATTAACCCCGGCTCCCGTGCAATCACCACGCTTTTGAGGGTTGGTTGCACCAGCGGCACCTGAATCACAAACCGACTTTGCCCGCCCACTTCGGTATCCCACACACCAATCGGTTCACACCGCAACGCTGGATTTAGCCAACGATGCATTAACTGTAAATCGGTAATACACGTTTCCACTGCCGTAGCACTGGCACGAATTTGGATGCTATTTTCAATGGTTTGAGCAACAGCCATGAACCCAGATCTCATTCCCCAACGGCAACAACAGTCGAGTCAGCCCCCTGGCTAGCCACGCGACACCTGCCGCAGCGATCGCCCGGTCAAGCCCACTCTTACCTTCATTGTCGCGTGCTTCTCCCCGTCTTGGGCAGCCTATTGCAGTTGAAAATCAGCATAGTCAATCAACTCGTTGGGCTCCACCTGGGCACAGGGCACCTGGGGCAAACTGACCCTGACCACTGTGGCACAGTTGGGCTGGCTTTGCACCACCAACCGCCCCTGCCAGAGTTCCACCAGGCGTTTGGCGATCGCAAACCCCAACCCCACCCCATGTTGCTCATAAATCCGGCGATTAAACTGCATATACGCCCCCAGCAGCGCAATATGCTCTTCCGTCATACCCCGGCCCATGTCCCGCACTTCCACCACATAAAACCCAGCCTCTACACAGCCCTTCACCCGGACTGGCGACCCCTGCGACGAAAATTTGAACGCATTATCGATCAATTCCAGCAAAATCTTCTCCAAATCCGACCCCGCACACCGCACCACATACTGGGGTTGCTCAAAATCTAACTGCAACACCAAATCTGCCGCGCGATCGTACTGGCGGGCCACCTGTTCTGCCACCGAGGCCACCAACGGACTGGGATGACTCACAGCCCCCTGCTGAAAGGCCGCCTGCAAGGTAACATCACAGCGAGTCACTTCCAACTTGGCATACAGCAAATAATTTTGAATCAGCCGATACAGCTTTTGCGAGGAACTTTGAATCGTATCCGCAATCTCCAGCAAATCCTCCTTGGTAGGCGCATCGGCCAACAAGCGCAACAACTCCACCGATGTCACAATGCCTGTCAACGGCGTCCGGAGTTCGTGGGGCAACGCGAGGGTAATGCTACTCCGGAGATTCTCCAGTTCTTGCTGGGTTTGGGATTGGATGGCGTGACGCTTGGACAGGCGGCTGTTGATCGCTTCTAGCAAATCAGCCGCACTACAGGGCTTCGTGAGATAGTCATCAGCCCCTAAATTCATCCCCAAACGCTGATCAGTTTTTGCGACCCGCGCTGAGAGAAAAATAAATGGAATTGATTGGGTCAGGTGATTTTGGCGCAGTTGTTTGAGCAGGTCATACCCATCTAAATCGGGGATTTGGATATCACACAGAATGAGGTCGGGGTGGTGCTCGGTGGCGAGATGTAACCCAGTTGTGCCGTTGTCGGCGGTCAAGGTCTGGAAGCCTTCCAGGTTTAACAAATCACAAATCGAATCGCGTACGAAATGATCATCATCAATGATTAAGACAGTTGTCATCGGTTTAATCTGCTCGCACGTAAAGGCGGTTTCTTTAGAGGAATGTAGTAGCAGGGTCATTCACCTAGCCACGGAAGCTAGAAAAAGACAGCAGCCCAAAGATTTAATGCGCGGAGCGGTTTAGGGGATTATTACACTTAGGGTGATGCGGCTGGTTCGGGGCCTGGTGTAGGTACTAAGTTCAGAATGCCCGTAAGCCTGCCAATTTGCCCATTTTTTGCTTCATTTTTATTTCATTATTTTTTGTTTCATTTTTATTTCATTATTTTTTGCCAGATGGCCTTTTTATTTCATCAAATCATAGGGCTAGACTATGGATCATGCGCCTGAAGATTGGTTTTTGGCCAATAACAATGGGACGGCGATCGCGACCATTACCCGTTTACAAGCACGAGTGCAGGCCCTAGAAGCCCAACTCCGCACTTACCAACAAAATCTACAGTCTGGGGCTACGGGTTCCGAGACGATCGCCAACCTAGATACCACGCTTGCAAGCTTCCCGCTGGACAATGCTGGGGCAGATAGTGCGGCGGCCCAAGTGCTAGCAGGGGCGATCGCGGCGATTTCCCAAGTCCGGGTGGGGGGCGATCGTCCGTGGGAATGGCTCTATCGCTCCGCCGGGTGTGCCGCTCTATTTGGGCTAAACCCCCAGGCCTTGCTTGCCAATCCCCAGCTTTGGCAAGAGCGGGTGGCTCCAGAGGATTGGGCAGCCCATTGGCAAACTCTGCCGCCGCCTTCAACGCGCGATCGCCCCCCCGCGTTCCAACACCAGTGGACTTACCGCTTTCATCAGGCTGACGAGGCGCTGCGGTGGTTTGCAGTGACCGCCAGCGGCCAGTACGAAGCCGCCACAGACACCTGGTTGGTAACGCTGGTCGAACTGGATATCACCCCCCAGCAAGAAGCAGCCCACACCTGGCAACGGCGGGAAGAAAAATTACGGTTAGCGATCGAGCTTAATCAACTCGGCATTTGGGATTGGCATATTCCCACCGGCAAACTGGCCTGGAATGACACCAACTACCGCTTGTTGGGCTTAGAACCGGGCGCAATGGAACCCAGTTACGAGCAGTGGCTTCGGTGTATTCACCCCGAGGATATTCCAAGTGCAGAGCAGGCCGTGCGCGAAGCTTTAGCCACTCGGCAACCGTTTGTATTTGAACATCGCGTGCAAGCTGCCGATGGCCGCGATCGCTGGCTCATGAGCAAAGGCCGAATTTTGACCGATGCCACGGGCACTCCCTGCCGGATGATTGGCGTAGTGACCGATATCAGCCAACGTAAAGATGCCGAACTGGCCTTAGCAGCGTTTAACCAAAATCTGAATCAATTGGTTGTTGCCCGTTCCAATGCGTTGGCCGCCTCCCAGGCGATCGTCCGGCAAAACAAGCGGCGGTTACGGCATCTGGCAGCCAACATTCCGGGGGTGATTTTTCAGTTCCAGGTCAGTGCCGATGGCACCCGGAGTTTTCCCTACGTCAGTCAGGCGGCCCAAACCTTATACGGCATTGCTGCCAGCACCCTCCAACGCGAGCCCGCGACAGTGTTCGGGGCCTGTCATCCCAGCGATCGCCCCAAGCTAGAACAATCTTTGCAAACCTCCCTGCACACCCTGTCATCCTGGGAATGGGAAGGGCGCTTTTTGCACGCCTCCGGGACAACTGTGTGGGTGCAATGGATCGCCAAACCCACCCGCTTAGCCAATGGCGATACCCTCTGGGATGGGCTAGCCCTGGATGTGAGCGATCGCAAATACGCCGAAGCCACCATTCGCCAAAGCGAAGCCACCTTCCGCAAATTGTTTGAAGCCGCCCCCATCCCCATTGGCCTCATCCGCACAGATACCCTCCAGGTCATCAACGTTAATCCCGCCTATATAGCCCTGTTCGGCTACAGTCAAGCCGATCTCCAAACCATGAGCTTGGCAGATTATTCCCAAGCCGATGACTTAGCCGCAGACTTGGCCAACATTCAAGCTCTCATCACAGGTGAAATCGCGAGCTTTTGCATCGAAAAACGCTACATCCACAAAGATGGTTCCATTATTTGGGGCAAGCTCACCGCAACCCTCGTCCACGGTTGGGGCATAGCCAGCCCTTGCTGCATGGGCATGATCGAAGACATCACTGAGTCAAAAAAATTGCAGGCCCAACGCGCCGCCGTCGAACTAGCCCTCCAACAACAAGTGCAACGGGAACAGTTGCTCCGCCGCATCACCCAACATATTCACCAAAGTCTTGATGCTGCCGAAGTATTGCAGGCTGCCGTCCACGAGGTGCGATCGCTGCTCCTGGCAGAACGAGTTGCCATTTACCGCTTTCACCCGGATTGGAGTGGCTCCTTCATCACCGAATCCGTTGAACCAAACTGGACACCCCTGGTTGGCATTGCTGACCATCAAAAGGTCTGGCGCGATACCCACTTGCAAGACACCCAAGGGGGCCGCTATCGCAACCATGAATCCTTTGCCGTGCATGATATCTACACCGTCGGGCATCGGGCCTGCCACATTGCCCTGCTCGAACAATTCCAAGCCCGAGCCTACGTCATTGCCCCCATCTTCAAAGGCGAAGAGCTATGGGGATTATTAGCTGCGTACCAAAATTCGGCCCCCCGCCAGTGGCAAGACTGGGAAATTGAACTGTTAGTGCAAATTGGCGATCAACTCGCGATCGCCATCCAACAAGCCGACCTCTACCAACAAGTCCAAACCCGGCTAGCAGACCAGATCCAGGCCCAAGATCAACTCACCCGCTCCCTCGTCGAAAAAGATATCCTGCTGAAAGAACTCCACCACCGCGTCAAAAACAACTTGCAAATTGTTTCCAGTTTGTTACGGATGCAATCGCGCCAGATTGCCGATCCCCCCACGGCCATCCTGTTCCAAGAAGCCCAAAATCGGGTGCAGTCGATGGCCCACATCCACGAGCAGTTTTACCAATCTCCCGATCTCGCCAAGATTGATTTCAGCGACTACATTCACACCTTGGCCACCCACTTATTCCAGTCCTACGGCATCAGCAATACCCAAATTCAACTCCGCATTGATGTGCAAGAAGTCAGCCTCCCGTTAGATCTCGCCGTCCCCTGTGGCCTCATGATCAACGAACTCATTTCCAACGCGCTGAAATACGCCTTTCCCGACCAACAGCCTGGCTGCTTAACCATCCGCCTCCACGCCGCCCCCCCCGATCCCACCCCTGGCAGGGGCCTCACCCACCAATGTATATTGGTAGTACAAGACGATGGAGTCGGGCTACCGCCCTCCCTAGACTGGACAACCGCTCCCTCCCTTGGCTTGCGTATCGTCCGCAATCTGGCTGAACAAATCAAAGGGCATCTCCATCTTCACAGCGATCGCGGTCTGACCTTCCAGTTGCACTTTCCGTTACCCGAACAGCCCTGAGTAGGCTGCCCCCAGTTGCGATCGCCCCGGCTACCCCCTTGCCCCCCAACGCAGGCGCGATCGACATCCGATCCCTTGGTCAATTAATAATCAGGTTCTACGATCCCAACCCTGTGCGGCGATCGCCACGCACCGAATTACCCACCTAAGTTTTTGTATCAAATTTGTCTTTGAATGCTTAAACTGATTTAAGAACGAATTAATATACCGAACTCGGTTGTAGTCAGAATCGAGTTCAATTGTGTGAGCTTATCTACCCCCAACTAAGCATACTCGCATACTCAGTGCTCTATGCTACGTGTGTTCCCAACCTGTCCGCAGTCCGATGTCACCAGCCAAAATTGTTGTCGTAGAAGACGAAAAATTAGTCGCAGATGATTTGCGGGAGACTTTAGAACTCTTGGGCTACGAAGTGGTCGATTCCGTCGCCACAGGCGAAGAAGCCATTCTAGCCGCAAGCGTGACCCAGCCAGATCTTGTGCTGATGGATATTCGCCTCCGGGGGGCAATGGATGGCATTGAAGCTGCCAAAACGATCCAAGCACAAATGGGTCTGCCGATCGTTTACCTCACAGCTAACGCCGATCTACCAACGCTGGAGCGGGTCAAAGCCTCCAAACCCTTTGGCTACGTTTTAAAGCCATTTAATGAAAAAAGTTTGGCAACCACAATTGAAATTGCGTTATCGCGGCATCAGGCTGAAACGGCTGTTCGCCAGAATTTACAAACATTGCATCACGAACACACCATTGTTAATTCACAACTCCAAGCCCAGTCAGATTACTTGTCGTTAGTTGCCCACGAACTGCGCAATCCGTTAACCGCAATTACCTTTGCCGCTGACATTTTACACAAAGAAGAACATCACTTAAACGCACACAAACGCCAGAAGTTCATTGAACGGATTCAGGTTGCTGCCCAAAGTCTGAATGCGTTATTAGAAGATATTTTGGTGTTGGAACGAGCCTCAACCAATCATCTGGAATACACCCCCCAACCCCTGGATTTGGTGACATTTTGTGAGGAGATGGTTGAAACATTTCAATTCACCTCAGAGCAAGCCCATCGGTTTACTTTACAGGTCAATGGCGCGGCCCAAATGGTTGAGAGCGATGAGAAATTATTGTGGCATTTACTCAACAATCTTTTGTCCAACGCGATGAAATATTCGCCCTTGGGGGGCGCAATCGTGTTGCACCTCAACTTTGAGCCGAAGACGGTACAAATCAAGGTTGAGGATCAGGGTATTGGAATTCCGGCCTATGCCTTATCTCAGTTGTTTGTGCCCTTTCAGCGGGCTAGTAATGTTGGAGCTATTCCCGGTACTGGCCTGGGCTTGTCAATCGTGAAGCAGTGTGTTGATTTGCATAATGGGACAATCGCGATCGCCAGTGAAGAAGGCCAGGGAACAACCGTTATAGTCCAGCTTCCCTATCAGCAACCCATTCCTGAAGGTCATGCCAAGGTAGGATAGGACTCAAATCAACGATTTAGACTATCTTTCACCGTTCCTAGCAGGCAAGCGCCAGATAGATTGACAGCCCCTAGATCGGTGTTGTCCAAATCAGCACACAGTAAGTTTGCCCCAGTGAAATTCGCTCCAGCCAGGTTTGCACCTTGAAGATTCGCTTCTTCCAAGTTCGCTTCGTTCAACAGGGCACCTTGCAAATCAGCTTGTGTCAAATTTGCGCCTTGTAAGTTGGCATTACTGAGGTTTGCCCCCCGCAAGTCGGCCCCGCGCAGATCGGCTCCCTGGAGGTTGGTACCCAAAAGGTTAGCTCCGCTCAAAAAGGCTCCAGCTAAAATCGCCCGGTTAAGCCGCGATCGCATCAAGTTGGCTCCGCGCAGATTAGCCCCCCGCAAATCCGTTTCCGTCAGGTCAGCCTGCATCAGGTTGGCCCCCATTAAGCTGGCCCGTAAATCAGCCCCAGCAAGTTGTGCCCCAATGAGGTTGGCCCCTTCCAGAGCCGCACCCCGGAGTTGGGTTTGACTCAAATTGGCCCCCGACAATCGGGCACCAGCCCAGTTCACGCCTTGCAAATCTTGGCCCGCAAGTTCGGCCTCTTCTAAATCGGCACCAGGGTTGTGCTTCAGGATGGGAGAGCGGGTGTCAGTGGTCATTGCAGTTCGGCCTTATCGGGATATGGTTGCAAACAAATCATCACCGCAGTGAGAATCGACTAGCCACAGCCCTGCGGCAATCTTGGGCAAATTTACCGGCAGGCTAAACCCTTGCTTTAAGCCACCCACCAACAACGCGAGTGTTTCAACCAAGTGGGGATCCCAGCGCTGCCCTTGCTCAGCTTGACACGCTGTGAACGCCCTGTCCAGTGCAACTTCAGCATTCATCTCTCCCGCTTGGCGTGAAGCTGCCAGGTGTGATTGAAAGTCGGCCACCAACCCCAGAATGCGGGATTCTAGCGGAATGCTGTTTCCGGCCAGGTAGCCCGGCGGGCCAGCCCCATCCCATCGTTCGGTTAAGTGGGTGATGATCGTGGCGATCGCCCGCATCCGTGGCATAGTTCGCAAGACTTGCGCTCCGGGCACCAGAGGACAACAGGGAGCTGGTTCACCATCAACCATTGTCGTCACCCCGCCGCCCGTCAAATCCGACGTGGAGGTCTGTAACGGAGCCAAACGGTGTAAAAGACTCGCCAACTTGAGACGGTTAATTTGCCAAACGGGTAAATCTAACAATTGGCCCATTGCTTCCGCTAAGACCGTGACCTCTGCCGCTGCCGCTGGATTGTTCACATCCGCCTGGTCAGTCAGTTGGGCCATCCGTAAAAAGGCTTGCACTTCGTTGGATAACAGGTTGTTGTCCAGGCGAACTTGGGGATGCTGCTCGCGCATGGAACGGCGATCGCCCAAATCCATCTCACTTTTCTGGAGATAATCCACCACTCGCGCCACCACAGACCCCATATCATCCGAAGGCTGGTTGGTTGCCGCGATCGCCTGCACCTGTGCCGTCAACTGGTCAGCCAGGGCCGCATCAACAGCGCGAACATGAGCGATCGCCAATTGCACTGTTTCCTGCACTAAGTTGCGCTCAAACGTCCAAAAGCCATAAAACTTGCGTTCTAAATCTTCAGTTGGGGCACCTTGGGCTCCATAATCCGCGTCCGAGAGTTCCTGACACAGCACCATCGCCGCATAGGTTGGGCCTAGGATCATCAGGTGCCATTCCTGGGCAACAGGATCAGTGGGATCTAGGGCTACCAGCTCCACATTGGGGCGTTGGCTCGTCGGATGTTCCGCAAACCCCCCGTCCGGTGCCGCCATAATCACCACTTGCTGGGATTTCTGGGCTAACTCTGCGTACCGATCCGCTTCTTGCAGATACCACTTCCCGCGTTGAAACGCAGCCAACACTAGCGGCTCACTGCTACAACTCAAAATGCAGTCTTCCAAGGCGTGACACAGCGCAACCAGGGTGTTTTTATAGTACACACCAAAATTTAGCGGGCGTAGACCAGAGTGTTCTTGTTGGTGCGCCGCTTTTAACTGTTGGAGAATGGAGCCTTCGAGCATAGCGGTGGGTGGGTTCGCTGCAATTACCGTTTGAAAAACACAAAATGAGAAATCCATGCTTTTCTTAACAGAAGTTTACCAGTATCTCAAATTGTCCGCTAGTCCTCACGGGGTATTTGTTCTTACGTCGTCCGTCAGGCAAACTGCGGAACAGGCCACCCCTGAAGCGTGGGGCAGACCTGCGGCTTAACTCGTCGTGGCCTGACAAGACTGCGGCCCTGCCGATCGCCCACCCACAGAACTCGGCCACTGGGGCAATGTGCGAACCACCACCTCCGCCACGGCCCCCAATCCCAGTCACTAAAAAACCCCTCTCACTAGCCAGCCTGAAAGCACAGCATCGAGCAAGAGGGGCAATCGCCAACGACCTGAATAATTAGAGTGAAACCCTGAGCAAGCCGCCTGCGCCTTAGCGCGTCGCCACTAATTGGGGTTTTGCGGGGGCGATCGGGGCTGACAATGCCTCTTCCAACGAAGCCCGCCCCAACCGTTCCTCCAAAATATTCAGCACTTCACGCCCAAAGTCATTGGGGTTGCGCTTCCAGGCTTGCAAACACACTTCCCCAAAAAACGAGCCCAACGGTTGGGGATTCCACAACAGTTTGCGGGTCGTCCACGGCATCAAGCTCATGGGGTTATAGCCCGGTTTCAAGATTTTCCGCTCAAAGGCGTACTCTTCCAGGTGGGTATGGGGTTGAAGCCCGATGAAGAAAATAGCAGGTTCCACCTTATCAGCCCCAAAAATGGCTTCCAGTTCGCGGTGGTAGGCAATGGTTTGGCGAATAGTCTCAAAGGTTTCGTCGATGACGTTAAAGGAGTAATTCACCGACACCAGATCATTAAACCCAGCCGCCTTCAGATCGCGACAATTCTCCAGCACAGTCCGGAGGTTGTAGCCCATGCGCATTTTGCGGACGAGTTCTTGAGAACCGCTGGTAATGCCAATTTCAAAATAGTTCATGCCCGTTTGGGCCATCAACTGACAAATTTCCGGCGTGAGGTTGTCTGCTCGGATATAGGCCGCCCAGTGGATATCGGTCATACCAGACGCGAGAATTTTTTGGAGCAATTCCACCACATCGTCCATGTACTTCCGGGCGGGGATGAACTGAGCATCCGTAAACCAGAAGTTGCGAATGCCGCGATCGTAAAGCTGACGCATTTCCGCCACCACTTCATCCGCCGCGTTGACCCGCACTTGTTTCCCTTCAATGACGGTGTAAACGCAATAGCAACAGTTGTGGGGACAACCGCGCTTGGTTTGCACGCCAACGTAAAAGTCTTGGGACTGGAAGTAATATTCAAATTCGGGCCAGATGGTTTCGATGTAGTCGTAGTTGCAAGCCGTTTTTTCGATCGCCGTTGGAGCCTCGTGGATCAGGCGATCGCGGGGCTGAGTTTCCCCCACGACATAACACCGCTCATCGGTAAAAGCCTGCCCCCGGAGCAATTTTTCCAGCAGGACTTCCCCCTCACCAACGGAGACAATCGTCCCTTTGGGCAGGCTGGTTTTGAGTTGCTCATAAAATACGCTGACTGCGCCACCGCCAACCACCGCACGGGGTCGTTTTTGGTAGCGGGCCGCCCGCTGCAACCCCCGTCGAATCAGCCCTTGGTTGCGCCACAACTCACTGTAGTAGGCCAGCATGACCCGCAAGCCACCGAGGGCACCCCGCAACTTCAGCAAGGGATTTTTGGCATAAAACACTTCAAAGGCGTGTTGCAGCGGGTTACCGCCCCGGCCACCCACCGGCGCATAAATTTGAATATCCCGCCAGGAATACACCAACAAAGTGGGCTGAAACTCGTCAATGCAAGCATCTAGAGCCGCCGCATAGTCCAATGGCGGCACAGTCCCCAGATCAAAGATCCGCTGCTGCACAGATGGAAAAACCTTGTGCACGTGATCAGCCAAATACACCACACCGATCGGGAAGATGGGGTTACACGGAAGGCGCACGTATAAGATTCGACTATCCATAAGTATTGAGAGCAGCGCTAGGAGGACATAGGCAAGTGCGTGGGGAGGAGATGTTTGCCAGCAAGGCCAACCTTGAGCAAGATCCCTACCTGAAAAAATGTCACACAACTTTACGATACCACTCTTCTCTGGTCTGGGGCAGGAATCCAGAGAGGAATGGCCAGAGGCAAGGGCGATCGCAAACCATTTAGATAAACCAACCGTGGGGCACGGGCGGCGATCGCAGGGGGGAACCCCAACGCGGTACAATAACCGGAAACGGGTGCCTCTAGACCAGCGCTAGGGGTGGCAAATCGGAAGTTGGTAATCGGATTTACAGCCCAGGGGATCGCGCGGTGATAAGCTCTGTGAGATACACAGACCTTATCGCAACTTTGCAAATCTATGGCTCAAATATTTGATCCGTTACCTTCGGGCAACAGAAGCTCGATTGTCTGCTGCTATGTCAACGCCACCAGCCGGATTCAAGTCGCTCGGATTACCAACATACCCAATTGGTACTTTGAACGGGTGGTTTTTCCAGGCCAACGGCTCATTTTTGAAGCACTGCCCGATAGTTTGTTAGAAATTCACTGCGGCATGATGGCCAGCGCGATTCTTGCGGACACGATTCCCTGCGATCGCCTCGCGATCGAGGATGCCGTACTGCCCCTGTTTGATGCCGAACACGAGCAACGCCTAGAACAACTCAACGATGGTTTGGGCTTACCTAGCAGCACTATTGCGACTGAAGCTGTCTCCGTCAGTATTCGCGCTTGAGAATGTAAAGTTTTTCCTGGATACCAGGACTGGTGTATTAACAGTCTTCTTTACAAAAAAATTCTATAGACCAAAATTTGCGTATTCCAGGAGAGTACGCATTTTTAATGCCTTGGGCCTGCACTGAAAGACCAAACCCGACAGGAGTCAACATCAATCCTGCCGCCGCGTGGCCCTAGGGCTAAGCCCAGTCATCCAGGCTAGTTGTCCACTGCTCTAACCACCCATTCACCTGGCTCCGACGCGCTTCGAAGGTGGCCGCCCCCCAAATCAACAGCCCCCCCACCAGCAGACCAAAGAGCCACAACAGCAAGGAATATTCGCTGAAAAAGCGCCACAGTTGCCAAATGACTTGGATCATAAACGCGCCGGTGCCGATATACAAAAACGCCCGAATCTGACCAATGAGGCCAGCCAGGACAAACCCCAGGGCGATCGCGATCGCGCCAAACCCGGCCAGCACTGGAGGGATGCCTGCAACCCCCACCTCTGCCTGGTAAAACGCCATGAGACAAATCAAAGCAGTGGCCAGACTGCGTAAACCATGCCGTCGATCGCGGGCCGTTTGGGGTTGAAAACTGGGATCCACCTGGGCCAGATACAGCAATGACCCACCCGCCAACAGGGCAAACCCAAAAGGCACAGTGATTTGGAGTTGGAGCAAAAACCGGGCGATCGCCCAATTCGCAATCAACACACTCCCATAACTCAACCGAATGCGCTGAGTTTGGCTTGCCCGCCACGCATAAAATGCCCCAACGAACAACAAACTTTGTAGATTGATCCCCCACAACGTCAACCCAACAGCCAGAGCCGGCAGCCCATGCCCCGCCTGATGCCACGGTCGGGGGTTCCACCCCAGGCGCGCCCACGGCACAAGACAAAAACCAGTCCCCAGGATGACCGCGATCGCCCCGCCCCAATCGATCAAAGCAACATCGGGAAGCAGCAAACGCAGGCCCACAGCCATAGCCAACACCCCTTCGCCAATGCCCAGCCACGTCCACCCTGAGGCTGCACCAACGGCTCCCCTGGCCCCGCGCCCTGCCCCCAGCGCATACACCGCCAACAGTGCCGCGATCGCCACCCATTGCCACCGACCAGGTTCGCTCATGCCGATCCCCAGGGCCAGGGCCAGAAAGCCTGTACCAACGCCCCAATGACTGTGGGCCAAAGCTTGGCCTTCTCCCGGTGTGAGGCCGCACCAGACCAGCCGCGATCGCCGCAACCCCCACCGATAGAGCAAGGCCAGCCCTGCGGCTAACCCCGCCAACCACACCAGGCCATCCCCCGGTGTGCCCCCCTGCACTTGCAACAAGCGATAGACCAGGGCTTCGTAAGCGGCAACCGAAAAACCAGCAAACGCCAGGTAGGTTAGGGGTTTAAGGGCCTGCGATCGCCGCCCAATCCCCAACACCACCAGCGACCCTGCGGCGGTATAAAGTCCTGTGAGGGCAACAAATTGATGGTGGCCAAAGCCAATGCCCAGCGCAGCATACACCAGCGGGATCAAATGCCAACTCGGCGGGACAACCTCCACCGCAGCCAGCCGCCGCTGACCAAGGGCCAAACTCGCAAAACCCAGGGCAAGATTGCCGATCGCGATCGCAACGAGGGCCGGAGCCACCTGCTGGGCCGGAAACCCAACCACCAGGGCCACACCACTGAGCAACATCAGTTCCACACTGCTGGCGATCGCCCACCACACCCCCACCGCTGGCCCTTGGGCCAACCGCAGCCCACAAGCAGCCAACAACCCTGTGGCCGCCCCCAGCCCAGCCCCCTGGGGCGCTTCAAACTGGCCATATACCCCAATTTGAGCGAACGTGAGCCATCCCGCCGTCAAGAGAAAAGCCGCCCCCGCCCAGCCATCCAACGCAGTGCAGTAGTACCCTGCAACCCGCGATCGCCGTGGCCCTAAACTCGCGCGAATCCCCCACAATCCCAGCACCGTCGCCGCCCCAACCCATACCACCGAACTGAAGCGCCACTGGCCCAACACCGTATCCCAAACCGCTCCCCACAGCCCCAGGCCCAACCCCACCGTCAACCCGGCCACCCACCGACTTTGGAGTTGGCGCGTATTCCACAACAGCAGCACCGTGCCTACTGCCAATCCGGCAATTCGGCCCCTGGCACTGCCGACCACCAACAACTCCCCGACCAGCACCGCCCCCACGCTGAGCCACCCGGCCACCTGGGGATTGGGCAAGGGCCGTTCGCGATCGCCCTGCTGCCACGCCAACATCGTTAACCCCAAGGGCACGCCAAAACTCATCAAGTTCCAGGCATCGGCCCCAGTTCCCGCCCCCAGCCACCGCGATACCAACACGAGATCTGCCAAGCCCGCTAAAATCAACCCCCAATGCCATGCACTCTGCTGCCAGCGATCGCGGCTCCGCGCAAGGTCTGGAGGCCAGTTCACCCCGATCCATTCTCCCGCCATCAAACCCAGCAAAATCCCGACCCAGGCCACCTCAGGCAACCACGGAAAAAACCGCCCAATCCAAGCCAGCAGCGCCGCCAACCCCAGGCCGTGGGTAAGTTCCACCAGCCACAACCCAGGCCGCGATCGCTGGGCTAGAACCAACACCAACGCCCCCACCGACAAACTGAGATTGAGCGATCGCACTGTGGGATTGGCCAAACTCAACAGGGTCAACGCCGTCCCTAGCCCCAACGCCAACCATTCAGTGTAGGTTGCCAGGGAATTTTGCTGCCGTCGCCGGAGCCACGCCCCCGCGCCCAAAGTCAGCAGCAGATAGGGGAAATAGGCCAGTCCCAACAACGCCAATGGCATTCCATCTTGCCCCGCCAACGCCATCAAGCCGTTCACCAAGCGGGTTTGCCACACCGCAGGCACCAACCGCCAGAGGAGCCAATTGGTTTGCAGCCCCACCAAAAAGCCCACCGTCAACGTGGTGACATTGGGCGATCGCCAGACTCCGCGCAGCGCCACACTCAGGGCCAACCCACTGATCGCGATCGCCTGCCACGGCGGATCCACCGCCACCGTCACCCACCACGCCAACGCCAGCAACCCACTCCCTGCCCGCAGCCAACTGGCCCGACGGCGATCGCCACGGCCCAACCACGCCACCAGCCAACCACACAGCCCCAAGGCCAAGCCAACAGATTGAATGGGCACCTGGGCCGCAAAAATGGCCCGTCCCCCCAACAGCAACGTGGCCAGGGCGATCGCCAACGTATCCAGAGGGGGAAAGGAAAAAGCTGGAACCGTTTTTTGCTCCGTAGGCGGCTCGCGATCGCACCGCAACAACACCAATACCGCCCCCACCGTCCCCACATAGGTCGCGATTAGGGGAATGCCCGCGACCCCCCAGCCCCAATGCAACCAACTCAGAGCGATGGCCGTAGCAATCAACAACGGTGGACTGCCACCCCGTAACATCCGCCACGTTAACCCCGTCAAACCCACACTGGCGATCGCCACCACCCCTAGGCCCAGGGGAGTCTGCCCCACCCGGAACCCATCCATCATCCAAAAATTCACCGGGATCAGCAGCAACGTGGCGATCGTCAACATTCGATGGGTCAACTGCAAATTCGTCCGGGGGCGACTCCATTCTGCAATCAGCCCAAAAACGACCGTATAGGCCAACAAAATACCGTATTGCCCAACTGGGGGCACTGTGCGCCATTGGGTCGCCGCTAACACTCCCGACGACACCACCACCAAAAACACGCCCAAAAACAGCAACCAGACCACACTCACTTCCGCCAGGAAGGATTGCATCAGGTGGCCTAGTCGATTGGGCGATCGCGCCGGGGCCAAACCCTCCAGTGGCTCCTGATCGCGCACACGGCCTGACCGACCTCGGCCAGAACGTGGCGGTTCTTCGGTGACAAAATCCGTGACTCCTGCCCCTTCACGGCCCAAAGCGACGGTGGCTGGAACCTCCCGCGCGATCGCCGGTTGAGGCACCCCACAGACCAACTGTTCAGCACAAATTTGGCGCACCACCCGCTCAGACAACAGGCCCAGCGCTATCCACTGTTCCAAGCCTTCTAACAGGGTTGGATTTTCACCATTGAGCACCAGTTGAATCACAATCTGGCGATCGGAGTTCGTAGCCATCGTGCAGACTCCAGCGAAAAAATTAAGGGCAGCACCAGAGGATCCACGTCTTCACAGGAGCGAATCTCCCATCCGGAATTTTGCCCCAGGGCGATCGCCCCAGCCACCGACATCGGGTTGATGCGTTTTTTCTACCTTAGTCAGATTGTAATCGCCGCTACACCACGGTAGTTCACTCCGTCAACTGGCAACCCCCTGACTCCACTGCACATAGGGCAAGCGCATCGCCGTAGCCCGAATTGCATCCGCCTGAGCCACCAACTGGCCACAAGCATCCCAGGTGCCACTGGTCAGCATCGTCCGAGGGCCATCCACCAACGTCGCCGGGTAGGTCGCAGCCCCACAGTGAATTTGTTGGGCCACCAGATCCAGCCTCAGTTCCTCCTGGGGATTCGCCTGGATCGCGGTCTGCAAGGCTTTGGCCGTCTCCGAACTGACCGTGACGCAGGGCACCCCCATCGCTAAGCAATTGCCAAAAAAGATTTCGGCAAAACTCTCGCCCACGATCGCCCGAATCCCCCACTTCGCGATCGCCTGGGGGGCATGTTCCCGCGACGAACCACACCCAAAATTGCGATTTACCACCAAGATTTCTGCCCCCTGGTACTGGGCCTGATCAAAGGGGTGCGCCCCTTGCAACTGGGTGCGATCGTCCGCAAACACCTGGGCCCCTAACCCATCAAAAGTGACACATCGCAAAAACCGGGCGGGAATGATGCGATCGGTATCAATGTCATTGCCTGTGAGGGGAATACCGCGTCCAGCCACCGTCTTAACTTCACTGACCATAATTCATTTCTGTTGTTTGCATCCTCTCATTGTGCCACTGAAGTTTGGCCCCCGCGCAGCCGTTCCTTGGCTCAACCGAAGCCTAACCTTGGCCCAGTTCCGCCTGATTCCCAAGCCGCCGCGATCGCCCCGGCCAACTCAGCATTGCGTATTGCACTGGAATCCAGTTAAATCGGTATCACAGCGTCTCAGCAAGGGTGTCCGTATGGAGATTCAATTTCGCGAATTCGATCCGTTCAATGTGTGGATTTGGATTGAGTTCAGCGTTGTCCCGTCGGAAATGGAAAAGCAGTATGTCGAAGAAGTGTTTGACTCGTGGTTTTTTCTCGGCAAACTCGGCGGATTCAATGCCGAAAACCTCCAAGTCCAAGAAGTGGGCCTCGAAATTAGCTACATGGACTACAACTCAGACCTGGCAGACGACAGTCTGTTGGCGTTGATGCATAACATGGGCGAACTTGAGTTTGATGGCGTGTGGGCGCGGTGTTGGTTTGATCTAGGCACCAGTGACGCGATCGCCCTCGATGTCTTGCTCAATGCCCTCCGTCAGTTCAGCCGGGATTACGTCACCCTGGAACAGGTCATCGTCGGCGGGGAGAATGAAGACTGGCCCACGGGCGACAGCCGCCACCGCTCCGACGTGGTAACCGACAGCAGCCAATACAACTAACACCGCCCACCGGGGCAACTCGCCCCAGTCCCTACTACCGGAGCAACATCCCCAGGCTGTGTAGTTAGGCAAGCTGTGATTAGGAAAACCGTGCGATGCAGAACCAACACATTCGCGCTCTTGCCCTGGGTTTAGTCCGGGCTGGCGATCGCGTTTTAATGGCCGAAGGCTACGACCCCCACCGCACCAAACCGTTTTATCGGGCTTTGGGCGGCGGCATCGACTTTGGCGAAAGTAGTTTAGCAGCCCTCAAACGAGAATTTTGGGAAGAATTACACACCGACCTAACGAACATTACCTATCTGGGCTGCATCGAAAATCGGTTCACCTTCCTCAACCAACCCGGCCACGAAATTATTCAACTGTATCAATGCGACTTGGCCAACTCGCACCTCTATACCCTGGAAACCATTCACTATGCCGATGGCGACCAGACTGACCTCACCGCCCGGTGGATTGAGTGCGATCGCTTCCAGTCAGGGGAACTGTGGTTAGTGCCAGAGGCATGTTTGGCCTATCTGTAACGTTGCGGCACTGAGCCTTGCAGCACCAACGGCTTTCCAACCGGACGATCGCGCACACCCGTTAGCCCCAGCGATCGCTCCGGTTATTGCCTCCAGCCACGCAAAAGGGGCGATCGCCCTAACCCTTGCGATCACCCCCTGCTTAACCGTCTGAGTTCAGCTCTTAGCGGAACATACTGCTCACCGAGCTATCTTCGTGAATTCGCCAAATGGCTTCTCCCAACAGATTTGCCACCGATAAAACCGTCAACTGCGGGAAGCGTCGTTCCGGCTCAATCGGAATCGTGTTCGTGACAATCACTTCCTCAAAAATGCCGCTAGAAAGCCGCTCAATCGCCGGGGGCGAAAACACTGGATGGGTGACACACGCATAGACCTCCCGCGCCCCTTCCGCCTTCAGCAGCCGCGCCCCTTCCGTGATGGTACCCGCCGTGTCAATCATGTCATCGACCAAGACCGCAATCTTGCCCTCGACATCCCCAACTACATTCATCACTTCCGCAACGTTGTGGGCTTGCCGCCGTTTGTCGATAATCGCCAGCGGGGCATCATTCAGCTTTTTCGCAAAGGCACGAGCACGGGCCACACCGCCCACATCCGGCGATACCACCACAATGTCATCTTCAGGAATTTTGCTCGCCAGATAATCCAGAATCACCGGCGACCCATAGACATGATCCATCGGGATATCAAAATAGCCCTGGATTTGAGCGGAATGCAAATCCATTGCCAAAATCCGGTTGGCCCCGGCCTGGGTCAACAAGTTTGCCACCAGTTTGGCCGTAATCGATTCACGACCAGCCGTTTTGCGGTCTGCTCTGGCGTAACCGTAGTAGGGCATGACCGCTGTAATTTGCCGTGCCGAGGCGCGCCGACAGGCATCGATCATGGTCAGCAGTTCCATGAGGTGATCATTGACTGGCTGGCACGTGGGTTGTAGCAGATACACATCACAGCCACGAATCGACTCTTGAATTTGCACGTAGAGTTCGCCATCGGCAAACCGCTTGCGGATCATGGGGCCTAAACCAACGCCCAAATACCGTGCAACTTCTTGGGATAGCTCTAAATTGGCAGAGCCCGACAGCAGCCGCAGACGGTTGTTGTCGTTGAGAGAGGGTAGCGTAACCTTAGGAGGAAGGGGTGCAGTGCGGATCACAGGACGACCTCGAATGCAATCACGGCAATATTATCATTAGGTGTTTGGAAACAGCGCCCAGGTTTTCCCTGAGCCGCAACGATCGCAATGAACGTTGAGTCTTCAGCGATCGCGAGAGGACGCGGAGACTGGACAGTTTTAGAATTAAAACCGAAGGGAATCGGCAAAAAAGCTTTAGTTAAAAACCGTTGACGACAAAATAGCTTTGACGACAGAATGAGCCCAAATTAATGGAATCCGCCTAAGGCGACGAGTCTGGATCGAGATAAGGCGATCGCCACCCTGTACAGCCTTAGTTGGATAACTTCACAATTCTATCGTGATGATTGGTGCCGCAAAATAGCAAACTTGCGTAAATCTGAAAGTTTTTTCTGTAGAACACATTGCAATTTGCCGCCTCCAGGGCAATAAGAGTTATTACAAATGTTGCCCCTTCGTGACAATATCAAATGCGAACTTGACATTACGTCAGGATTAAAATAAACCGCCAGCCCAACGGAGCATCCCCATTATGAGCTTAAAAGATGAGATTGGAGAAGCCATCAAAGCGGCCATGAAAGCCAAGGACAAGCTGCGCCTCGAAACCGTCCGCAGCATCAAAAAACTCATTCTTGAAACAGAAGCAAACGTGCGGGCCAATGGCCAAACCGAACTCACCCCCGACCAAGAGTTAGAAATCTTAGTGCAACTTGCCAAGCAACGCCGGGATGCGATCGCCCAGTATGACCAGGCCAACCGTCCAGATTTAGCCGCCCAAGAAGCCCAAGAACTGGCCATTTTGGAAGAATACCTGCCCCAACAATTGAGCGACGCAGAAATCAGCCAAATCCTGGATGACTTGATCGCCCAAGTCGGGGCGACTTCACCCAAGGATATGGGCAAAGTCATGGGACGAGCCATGCAGCAACTCAAAGGGAAAGCCGACGGGAAAAAAGTACAGGAAATGCTGAAAGCTAAATTAGGGTAAAAGAGACCGCGATCGCCCGCCGGGTTGAGTCAGCCCCAGCCTTTGGGGCATCGCCCCCAAACCAACGTGCCCCCTTTCATTGCCCACCTTAGGAGTCCCACCCTCACCTATGCGTCCGCCGTTACCCGTTGGCAGTATTCTGCAAAATCGCTACCGCATCCTGAGCTTATTGGGCCAGGGAGGTTTTGGCCGCACCTATCTCAGCGAAGATCAGGGACGCTTTAACGAACGCTGTGCACTTAAGGAACTCACCCCCGCCCAGGGAGATGCCTACGCCCTCGACAAATCCCGCGAACTCTTCCAGCGCGAAGCCCAAACCCTCTATCAAATTCAGCATCCCCAAATTCCCCAATTTCGGGCGACGTTTGAACAAGACCAACGCCTCTTTCTCGTGCAGGATTATGTCGAGGGCCAAACCTATCGCCAATTGCTCGACCAGCGCAAAACCCAGGGCCTTGCCTTTGCCGAAAGCGAAGTCCTGCAACTCATGCAACAGATTTTGCCCGTCCTGGCCCACATCCATGCCAAAGGCATCGTGCATCGCGACATTGCACCAGACAACATTATGTTGCGCCAGCAGGATAACAAACCCGTCCTCATTGATTTTGGCGTGGTGAAAGAATTGGCCACACGGTTCCAAACCATGATGACTGGGGTTGCCGAACCTACCACTGTGGGGAAACCAGGATATGCCCCTAGCGAACAAATGCAAACGGGCAAAGCTTATCCCAGCAGCGATCTCTACTCCCTGGCCGTGACGGCAGTGGTGCTGATGACCGGCCACGAACCCCAGGAACTGTTTGATGACACCACCATGACCTGGTATTGGCAACGCTGGGTGACGGTGAATCCGGGGTTGGCCCAAATTCTCAACCGGATGCTGAGCTATCGACCGGGCGATCGCTACCAATCGGTCAGTGAAGTGGCCCAAGCCTTACAAGCCATCACCAATCCTGGAACCGCCGCCGCTGCCGCCCCGGTCAACAATCCACCGCCCGTGGCCGTGGCCCCACCCCCTGCCAGCCCCCCGGCGGCCCCCCCAAAACCCCCCCCCCACCCCCCCCCCACGCCACCCCTCCCCCCTTGGCGGCCCGCGGCAGTCGAAACCCCCCCCCCCCCACCCCC
>CAYYWG010000008.1:0-62777 GCA_964475335.1 uncultured bacterium | reverse complement strand
CCCCCCGGCGATCGCCCAAAATCCCCCCACGCAGCTCTCCCGAATGCAAACCGTCGCCGTTGGTCGGCGAGCGGCAGTTGAACCCGCCCCAGCCAACCCGCCCCAGCGCTCCACCAATGGCCCCGCGATCGAAGAACCCCGCAGTTCCATTTGGGATGATCCCCTCGCCATCATTGCCACCGGCATCGCCCTCGTGATTCTGACCGGGTTAGGTTCCTGGCTCATCATGCGAGCCATCCTAGACAACCGCACCGACAGCCCCCCCATCGCCACGCCATCCCCCAGCCTCTCCCCCTCTGTCACACCCTCACCCAGCCCCAGCTTCTCGCCGTCGCCGTCGCCGTCGCCCAAGCCCCCCGAACCAGTCAACTACACCAAACGCCTCAACCTCAGTGCGAACAGTACCGTCGGGCAAAATGGCGTGCTCAAAGCCAATGAAAGCATGACCTACATCATCAATGGGCAGCAAGGCCAAATCATGGAATCCATCATCAGTGGCGAAGGGGTGCTGATGACCGTCTATGCCCCCGATAGCCGCCCCGTGGATGACAACGCTCAGCGGGTTTCCTATTGGCAAGGGGCTTTACCCTACAATGGAGATTATTTCGTTGAGCTAAAACCCGTGCAGGGCTTGGAGAGTGGCCGCTATGACATCGACATTAGTTTGCGGAGTGAGCCCCAACCCCCATCGCCATCGCCCAGTCCATCGCCGGAGCCCCCCCAAATCAACGAAATTGTGGTTGAGTTTGAACCGGGAGAAACCTCTGAACGCGCCTACTACAGCGATCGCCGCGTGAATGCCAACCGCATCGATCGCTATCTCATCTCCGCCAAAGCTGGCAATGCCCTCTCTGCCGAAGTCAACAGCCGCCGAGCCACCCTCCGAGTGTACGACCCATCCGGGCGCGAAATCACCAAACCTGGGGATGTCACCTGGCAAGTCGATAATGTCCCCTATGCCAGCGGCACCTACCTGGTGGATGTCATTGACCAATCTGATACGCGCGGCAGCCGCTATGATCTGTCATTAACTCGTCGTTAAATTCCAGCGCCTAACTGACACCATCCATCATGCTCAACGCTCTACTCATTACCGGAACCGATACTGACGCGGGGAAAACCGTTGTCACAGCGGCCCTTGCAGCCTATTGGCAACGCTACTGCACCCCTACCCTTGGCATCCTCAAACCCATCCAAAGTGGCATTGGTGATTGTGAATTCTACAGCCAGGTCTTTGGGTTGGAGCCCACCCAAGTTACCCCCATCCGGTTTCCGGCCCCCCTGGCCCCCCCCTTAGCCGCCACCCAGGCCGGAGAAAGCATCAACCTTGAGCGCGCTTGGCAAGCCTTTCAGCAATTACAGTTACAACATCGTTTCGTCCTAGTTGAAGGGGTAGGAGGCTTGGGCTCCCCAATTACCTATGAAACGACCGTGGCAGACTTGGCCTGGGACTGGAAACTCCCAGCCCTGCTGGTTGTGCCTGTGAAGTTGGGGGCGATCGGCCAAGCGGTTGCTAATGTGGCCCTGGCCCGCCAAACCCGAGTGCATCTCAAAGGGATTGTGCTGAATTGCAACGAACCCCGCACAGAATTAGAAATTGCTCAGTGGGCCGCCCCAGACTTAATCCGAACTCTGACCGGAATTCCTATTTTAGGCACGTTGCCCTATGTGGCTGACTATAAAAATATTGACGAACTCACCCACGCAGCCACCCATTTAGACCTGGAGCGCATTCTCCCTTTACCCACGCTAGAGGCCCGATCGCGCTAATCCCATTCCTAGATTAAGCTCCCGCTTAGCCTGGGTCGCCGCCACCAGGAGACAAGGCTTTGGGCCGGAGAAAAACCGCTCTGCCAGCGGGGCGATCGCCGCAGGCTTGGGCAAAATTCTTTATGATAGGGCTGTGTGATTACCAACCAGCTAACGTGACGGTTATGTTGCAGTTTCATCCTCCGGGTATCGGTCAGCGCATGGTTGCGACCTCTCTGGGCAACATGGCGTGTTATGAGCCTGTGGGCCAGCCCTGGCCCGTCCCCCGCCCAGATGCCACACCCCTCGTTTTTTTGCACAACTTTGGGGGCGGTGCATCGGCCTATGAATGGTCAAAGGTGTATCCAGCCTTTTGCGATCGCTATCGGGTTTTGGCTCCAGATTTGCTGGGGTGGGGGCAAGCCGATCATCCCCAACGGGACTACCGCATCACGGATTATCTGCAAACCCTGACCGAGTTTTTAGCCGCCACCTGCACCCAGCCAGCCATTGTGGTTGCGTCTTCGCTGACCGGGGCGATCGCCGTGCGGTTAGCCATTCAAGCGCCCGATCGCATTCAAGCCCTGTTTTTGGTGAATCCGTCGGGGTTTGCTGACTTTGGCCAAGATGCCGGACGCCGCCTCCCCCTCCAACTGATTGGCACCCCCCTGGTCGATCAACTGATCTACGGCTTGGGAGCCATGAATGCGATCGCGGTCCGCAACTTTTTAGAGAACTTCTTATTTGCCCAACGTGATCGGGTCTCTCCCGAAATGGTCAATGCCTACCTGGAATCGGCCCAGCGCCCCAATGCCCAGTATGCCGCCCTAGCCTTTTTGCGGGGCGACTTGTATTTTGACCTGGCCCGTTACCTCCCCCAGCTCACGGTACCCACCGCGATCACCTGGGGCACCGCCGCCCAATTCACCCCCCTGGCATTGGGCCAGCGCCTCGCCCAACTCAACCCCACTGCCGTCAAACAGTTCCTGCCCTTAGATGATGTCGGCATCTTGCCCCACCTGGAATTGCCCGCCATCGCGATCGCCGCCCTTACGCAGTTTCTCCGCACCCTGTAAGCCAACTCGTAATTCGACACCACCGAATCAGGCATTGCTGTTTGGGCCACCCAGCTTTTTCAAAAAGCACACAATGCGATCGGTTTCCTCAAACCCCAGCGCCCGATGGGCCGCAATACTGATCTCATTTTCGATTTCCGCATCGCTGGCTAGTTCCCCAAAGCCCTGGGCGATCGCCCAACGTTCTGCCGCCTGCATCAACTGCTTGCCATAGCCCTGACCCCGCAAATCAGGGTCAACGTACCACCCTTCCACATAGGGCACCTGAGTCGCCTCGCTGCCTTCCGCGTAGTTGCGAATATTCAATTCCACAAAACCGCCCAACTGGCCATTTTGTCGGTCAAGGCCAAACACCGCCACTACGTCCGTGGGGTCTCCGGCCAACCAGCGATCCACCATTTGCAAATGGGCCGCCAAATCATCAGGCCAAAGGGCTTGCCGCAGTCTTGCCCATTCCCCGCGATCGCCCTGACTGAGAGGCCGAATGACCATCTCCCCGGCTCCTATACCTGATTTGCGCTAAACGTATCGCACTGGCGCATGTCCCCAGATTGGATACCCCGCTTAAACCAACGAACCCGCTGCGCCGAACTCCCGTGGGTAAAGGCATCGGGCACAACATAGCCCTTCGCCTTGGCTTGCAACGTATCATCCCCAATTTGGCTCGCCGCATTCAAGGCTTCTTCAATGTCACCCTGTTCCAAAATTTGCCGCGATCGCTCCGCCTGATTGGCCCAAACCCCAGCCAGACAATCCGCCTGGAGTTCCAACCGCACCGATAATTGATTCGCCTCCGCCTGGCCCACCCGTTGTTGCAGCGTGCTGACTTTGCCCGCAATTCCCAACTGGTTTTGGACATGGTGCCCCACCTCATGGGCAATCACATAAGCCTGGGCAAAATCTCCCGGTGCCTGGTGACGTTGTTTGAGTTCGCGGAAAAAGCCCAAATCCAAATACACTTTTTCGTCCCGTGGGCAATAGAACGGCCCCATCGCCGCTTGGGCAAAACCACAGGCCGATTGCACCGCATCCTCAAATAACACCAGTTTTGGCTCTCGGTAGGTGCGGCCCATGCGCTGGAACTGTTCATTCCACACATCTTCCGTATCCGCCAAGACCACCGCAACAAACTCCGCCACCTGGTCTTGTCCAGCCCGGTTCTGGGCCTGGTTGCTGCTGGATGAGGAGTCGGATTGCGCCTGTTGCAAAATCACGGTGGGGTCGCCGCCCAACAACGCAATCATGATGGCCAAAATAATCGCCCCAATGCCCCCGCCCACGACTGGCCCAGCCACGCCACCGCCGCGCCGATCTTCTACGTTACTGCTTCGCCGTCCAAATTGCCAACGCACGATGGTTTCTCCTGACTGCCTGAATTGACGATGGCCCGAATAGAATCCTTCTTAGGCACAAGGGTAACGGATCTACGCTGAATTGGGATAGGCCATCTGTTGAATCTATCTCTAGAAAGATATTAATGCGATCGCCACTTTGTGCTGACCGGGACAGCGATCGCGGCACGAGTTGGCCGACGCAACATACAATATCAGCGATCACGGGGACACCACCCGAAACTACATGCCCTCCTAAAGTTGAGGCACTCAAGGAAAACACCATGACCAACCTGCTCATTCAACTTTTAATCATTGGCCTTGTCGCTGGGGTTGCTGGCGGCATGTTTGGGATCGGCGGCGGCGCGATTATGGTGCCAGCAATGGTCTTGTTGCTGGGGATGGATCAAAAGTTTGCCACGGGCACATCCCTGGCCGCCCAGATTTTGCCGATTGGACTGTTGGGGGCGATCGAATATCACCGCAATGGCAATATGAGTATTCGCAATGCCGTCCTCATTGCGGTGGGCTTGCTGATTGGGAACTATTTTGGCGCTCTGTTTGCGAACCAACCCTACATCAGCAGTGCGTTGATGAAAAAACTGTATGGCGTTTTTCTCTTCGTGATTGGGGCACGCTACTTATTTTGGCGATAACGTTGGGGATCCGCGCGGCCCTAGCCCGCATGATTCACAAGGATTGGATCAACGCCTCAACAGCTGGAATCCATCCGTATTTTGGTAAGGGCAATCTCTTGTGGTTGCTCTGCATTCCAGACTAGGGTCAAGGCTCTGGCTAAACCCATATCCCCTGGTGGCTGAGGGTGCCCCGCCCGACTGGCCCCAGCCCTGGCCCACGACCTCACCGTTTTCATCCCTGACGGTCAGGCTGTAAATTTAGCGATTCAAACACCCTTGCAAAGCTTGGCTGAGTTCTTGGGCCGTTTGGTAGCGATCGCTGGGGTTGGGTTCCGTCAGCCGCCAGATCACCAACTGCATCCGCCGGGGCAAGCCCGCAAGTTTTTCTAAATCCAGGCGTTGCATCGCTTCGGTGCGGCGGTAAAACCGCAAGGCACTCATCCCGGTTAAGAGATAAATCAAACTGGGGCCAATGGCATATAAATCGGACTGGGTCACTGGTCGTCCCTGGATTTGTTCCGGCGCACTGTATCCCTCTGCCCCGATGCGCGTTCCGGGTGGCATTCCCGCCGCTTTCACTGCCCCAAAGTCCAACAACACAATGCGCTGATCGTGATGCCGTAATAACAAATTCCCCGGTTTTACATCCCGGTGGATCATGGGTTCAGGCCGACTGTGCAAATAGGCTAAGATCTCGCAGGTCTGGAGCATCCACGCGATCGCCACGTCCAAACTCACTGGCCCCTTTTGCCGCACATAACGCTCCAAATCCTGGCCCTGGATCAACTCCATCACCAGGTATTTTTTATCATTTTCCACAAAAAAATCGTAATACTTGGGAATGCCGGGATGCTTCAGACTTTTGAGGGCGCGGGCTTCTCGCTCAAATAATTCCTGCGCTTTCGGAATCTGGGCCATGTCGGCATTCATTTCTTTCAACACCTGCAATTTCCCCAGGGCCATCCCTTTGGGCCGAGGCACCCCACTGGAATTCCACACCAGATAGGTGATGCCCATGCCCCCACGCCCCAACACCCGCAGGACTTGATATTGGCGCACACTTTTTTGCACCTGAATCGGTTGCCCACAGTGAATACAAAACAGCGTGCCTTCTGGATTACCCGCGTGGTCACAGCGCTGGGGCAACCACCACCGCCGCCCAGGCAACACCTTGGGGAAAGATGGGGCCGGCCCAGCCGCCGAGGGCGATCGCTCTGGTGCTGCACCATCGAGTGTCCCAGCCTCAGGTGCGGGAACACCAGGCGGCGACCCTGCCGCAGCCAAAGGCCCTTGCAACTCAAACCGCAAGACTGGCCCCCCTTGGGCAAATTCAATAATGGTGGGGCGGTTTAACCGGGTTTGGGCGATCGCCACCCCATTCACATAAGTCCCATTCACACTATGGTTGATTAACTGCCACTCCCCGCCCTGGCCCCCAGCCGCCGAGTCCGCGATCGGGCGCAACTCAGCATGAAACCGAGACACAATTGGTGTAGACAGCACCACATCATTTTCAACCGAGCGCCCAATCCGGAGTCGTTCCCGGTGCTCAAACCGCCACGTTTTCAGGGGCTCCTGGGTTTTTGGATGTAATAAGGTCAAGACCACCATTGCCGCACGCATGATAGAAGCAGAGGAAGCCAATACCAGTTGCCGACCGATCGCCCCCGGTGGAACACCACAATGGCCGCAGCACCAAGCTCCCCCAACTGACAAAGCCCAGCCCATTGCCCCGCAGACGGAGATAGGGCCGCTTCAGTTTAGCAGGTTCAACCCAACCCGCCTAGATTGGTGCGCCCCCTGGCCTCAGCCGCGATCGCCCCCTTTTCTGGCCCTCGGCAACCTCACCGCAAATGGTCAAGACTGGGACGGACTTTGACCCGCACCACGATCGCCGTAATGTTGTCATGGCCATTGTACCGATTGGCCAGATCAATCAACTCCGCCACGCCCTTATCCAAATTCGTTTGGGAACTCAGCAGTGGATGAATGTGGCTTTCCCAATGCTTTTCTAACAGGTCATTATCCGACAAGCCATCCGAGCACAGCAGCAAGAGCATATCTTCATTCAGCTCTAGATACTGCACATCGGGTTTCACAAAGTTTTCATCCCGTGGCCCCAAGGCTTGGGTCAACTGGTAGGCATCTGGCCGGGAATAGGCCACGGTGGGATCAACCCCCCGCTGAATTTCCCGCTGCCCCACTTCGTGATCCACGGTCAACTGCTCCAGCCCCCGTTTGCGGGTATAGCGATAGACCCGACTGTCTCCCACATGGGCGATCGCCGCCTCCGCATCACTAATTAGCAGAGCGAGCAAAGTTGTCCCCATCCGGGCGCTACCCGATCGCCCATTTTGCTGGTTAACATCGTAAATGGCCTGGTTCGCCTGCAAAACCGCTGCCGTCATCGTCGCCACATTGGGCAAAACACCACTGCCCAGCTCAGGAAAGGGCGGCGTTTGCCACGTTTCCTTGAAATAATTCCGAATCGTATCCACCGCCAGGGCACTCGCCACCTCGCCGCCCTCATGGCCCCCCATCCCATCGCACAGCACATAGAGATTACGCGCCCGCAGGGTTTTCCCCGATGGACTCTCCAGCTTGATCACCTGGGTTTCAATGCCAAAATAGTCTTCGTTATGCTTCCGACGGCCCACATCCGTCCGGCCTACCTCTTCCAGGTTAAAGAGCTGCATCGGCAAAACAACCGTGGGGTCGTCACTATCAAAGCGAGTTTCTTCCCCACTATCATCCAAATCAACTTCGAGGGCCTGGGTCATCGCGCCGCCCCCCGCCCGGAGGCGATCGCCCGTCGCTTGAAGCCAATCCTCCGTCACCAAAGGCACTGGGGGTCTTGGGGCCGGTGGCCGCAACACATCCGTCTGCATATCATCCGCTACGGGGATGTTCACCCGACCATTGCCCACCAAATCCCCATAGGCCGCTTGCAAACTGTTGGCGATCGCGGCAATCCGCTCCTGCAAACCCTCCACACTGGTCAGTTTGCCCTCCGCCAAATCACTCAGCAGACAAGATAGAGCCTCCAAATGAGTTGTTTGCGACTCTGCGAATAACACCTGCCAGATATAGCCCAGTTTCTCTAGCCCCAGAGGCTCCGGGGTGGGGTTGCTATATAACCGCTGGAGGCAGAGCGTCTGATCTTCTGGATCCGTCCGCAAGTTGTCCAACACCAACAAACTTTGCTCGCAGTGGTAGGTCTCTAAGTGTTGCCAGAGCTGGGTCATATCATGGAGCCACTCCAAGATTTGCAGCATGGGCGGCGGCGCATCTTTGGCCTGCCACAAGGACAGCATAAACGGATACTCAGAGCGATCCTCCAGCAGCACAATCCTTTGCCCGTCATTAATCCACGCATTATGAATCGTGGGAACAACATGGCAAAAGCGACTGCACAAAGCAATGTAGGTCTGAGCGATCGCGGGGATTGATAAAGCCACCATCGAATCGGCCAGGGCTTGCTCACTGCGATCGCCCCCGCCCCCCTCGGTTGCGATCGGGTCATCTTCCAACCCCTTCAGCACCAAATCTTCCAACGGCGAGAGCTGAAACGGATGACAGTCCAACACCTGCCCTTGCAACTCCGGCCCACCTTCCACCGCCTGCAACTGGCCCAACACCCGATACCGCTGTTGCAGATCCAGATAAGAATCAAACGTCCGTGGTTTGACCACTGTTCCATCGGGCTGGGCTTCCGCTTCTGGCCCAATAATGGCCAACCACGTCACACCTGAAACTGTCCCACAACTCGGACAGTCCGTATCGTCAAACGTCACTAAACTCCCACATTCTGGGCAAGTATTATGAGTCAGCGAAACACCACACTGCTGGCAAAACTTGTTAGCGATGGGATTTTCAAACTGACATTGGGGACAGATCAGCATGATTGCTTTCCTCGATTCCCGGAGGCACAGACTCGTCCACACTGGATTACTTCAAGATAGTTCAGACCGCGTCAAGAGGCATTGTTGTTAGGCGCAGTTATTAGGCGCACGACTGACATAGGCGCATAGAATGCACCATCTCCCCCTCTTGACACAAACAAGCAAATCAACCCAGTCGATTCGCAACGATTTTGGCCCTCTTTAACCAACATTCTGACTCAGGATCAAGGATTTGCTCCAGGCATCCGCAGATAAACAGAGCAAGCTTGAATCCGGATCCGGTTCGCTGGGGCAAGGCAGCTTACACCCAGAATCGAACCCTTGTCCCTACAGAGTATGGGAAACTTCCCCCAACTGGTATGAAAAGATTGAAAAATTCAACTTCTGCATTCCCCATATCCATACAGTTTTGCGTCCTATTGATCACACTTCCACCGACGTGGCAGAAATCAGGATTTTTTGGGTAAAAAATTTAAGCCCCACGGCTGGGCCATACCAAAATGCGAGCCACTGCACCAAACTGGCCTTTGCCTTTTCCGGCCAAAAGTGCTGGGTGCTGCTGCCCTCGTTGCCACTGCCACAGTCTGTTCAAGGCTGAGGCGGAGTTCTTATCACCGCTGGGTCACCACGGTGCCTGCGTAACCAGAACGCCGTCAGAGGGTTAGTGCCTGCAAATCAGCGAGTTCTGCGGGAGTCAGGTCACGCCATTGGCCGGGGGCCAGCCCATCTAGGCGGAGGGTGGCAATGCGGGAGCGCACCAAGCGGAGCGTGGGGAAGCCGATCGCCGCCGTCATCCGGCGGACTTGGCGATTGCGGCCTTCGATCAGGGTGAGTTCCAGCCAGGTAGTGGGAATGTGGCGGCGATCGCGGATGGGCGGATCACGGGGCGGCAAAGCGGGGGCTGTGGGGAACAGAGTCACCGTTGCTGGCAACGTGCGGTAATCCCGAATGGTGACACCGTGGCGCAAGGGGTCAAGATCCGAGTCTTGGGGCGCACCTTCCACTTGCACCCAATAGGTGCGGGGATGCTGAAATTTGGGATGGCTGAGGCGGTGCTGGAGCGAACCGTTATTCGTCAACAAAAGCAAGCCCTCACTATCTTGATCGAGCCGCCCCACGGGGTATACATCCGGCACAGGGATAAAGTCTTTGAGGGTTTGGCGGGGGGCATCGGCATCGGGTTCAGTGAACTGACACAGCACGTTGTAGGGTTTGTAGAACAGCAGGTAGCGATCGCCCCCTCTGGGCTGTGGTGAACGGCGACTGGTTGAACTATGCCCAGTGCTGAAAGAGGGAGACGGGGCCTTACGGGGCTGGCGCTGGAGATTACGTCGCATGGGGCAGGCGGCTCGAAACCAGGAGCGGGAACCTTTTGATTGTGGCGCAAATTATGGCATCAAGTTGCCGAGAGCACCCACAAAAAACCACCCAAACCAGGGGCCTGGGTGATCAGTTGCAAGAGGACACGCTAGGACAGCCTGGAGCCTATGGCTCAACTTGCAAATCCGTTTCCTGAATGATGACTTCAATATCACGAGCGTCTTTGTAGATGATCTCGGCGCGGCGATCGCGGGCATAGTCGAGTTTCGACCGACCTTGGGTGGCGCGATCGAGTTCTCCCGCCGAGCGAATCGTCATCCGTTCATTGGCAATCCCTTTTCGCAGCAGGTAATCCCGCACGCTCCGCGCCCGCCGCTCCCCTAAGGCCAAGTTGTACGCATTACTAGCCCGTGGGTCGGTATGGCCGACAATTTCTAAAATAATGGTGGGATTGGCCAAAACTGCATCAGCCACCTGATCTAACACCCGCCCACTTGCTGAACTGATATTCGAGCGATCGAGGGCAAAGTGGACATTCCGGGGCACCCGCAAAACGACGGGTTCATCCGGCTTCGGGGGGTCTGCTGGGGGTGGGGCCGCTGTCACGCATTGGGGCCGAGAAGAGGGGGGCTGGCTCCCAGGTAAATCCGCAGAACTGCCATCGGCGGCCCGAATGGTCGCGCTGAGCGCGGGTTCAGAGGTGCCGTAATCTGGATGGGTGGCGATCGCGCTGATCCGCTCCCCAATCTTCAAATCACTCAGGCTCGTGGTAAATTCCCCATTATCATCCACCTCCACCGTGGCAATGGGTTGAGTCAAATCGCCATACGCCAGATTTTTGCCCGTTACTCGGTACAGTTCCACCGTAGACCCAGGATCGGCTTTGCCATAGACCTGGATAGGCTGGGCGATCGCCGCATCCGTCAAGGACTTACCCAATGCCACAAATTCCTTCGTCACAAATTCAGGCTTGTTAATGGCTGCGTTCCCCGTTTCCAGGCGACGGAAATAGTTATTCCGTTCTGGGTTGGGGCCATCGCCCTTTTGGTACTCCAATACGCCCGTATTTTGCTGGGCCACCAGGTCAATGCTGAGGCCCTCCAAACCCACAAAGCGATTGTTCGTAATCCGCGCCCGGTGGCTTTCGGGATAGGCCGCTACTACAACCCCCGGCCCCGCCTGATAGTTGATCTGGTTATCCTCAACAAGGTTGTTGTTCCCCATCAGGTAAACTGCTGCCCGTCGCAACCGTCGCCCGTTGTAGTTGAGCTGGTTTTTCGTAATTTCAACGGCCCCCTCAGGCTTGAACAAGTAGACCCCACTGCCGTCATTCCCGCAAACCAGATTACCTGTAATCTTAGCCTCGTCTACGTTGCCCTCTAAGCGAATGGCATCGGGCATTCCAGCCAAGCCATTGCCCGTGATGACATTCTCCGTCACTTCCATCTTGCCCGCTTCAACGGCGGTGATAATGGCACTCCCGTCATGATCCGCAATCCAGTTCCGGCGAATTACCGTCCCCGTCCCATTGAACACCGAAACCCCAAAGGCCGAGCGATCGCCCGTCGTGCGGTCTGTGCCATCCTCTGACGGCGGCATCCCCAACCAGTTGTTTTCGATGACGGTTCGCTGTTGAGGATAGTCATCGTCGTAATAGGGAGAAAAGTTGGCCGGAGTGGGCTGCTTACGAATATCCGGGGGCGGAAACCGATGGGCAATGAAAATATCCGCTGGGGGCGTGCTGGCGGTGTACTGGTGATTCGAGGTGAACCCGTACAGGCTCAAGCCCCGAATCGTGATGTTATTAGCCGCAACAGTCAAACCCCGAAAGACTTCTTTGCCCTCTGCTGGAGTCAGCGCCACCACCGGAATCGGCATCGGAATTTCATTAATCGCCGATCGCTCCGCTTTGTAACCCGGTTGGGTTGTCCCATCCAGCGACATTCCCGGTACGGACAAGGGCGGCAACACCTCGTTCAACCGAATCGTCGTTTGGTCGGGCGGCAAATTGAAGGCAATCTCAAACCGCTCTGCCGGAGTGACCTGGCCCCGTTCGGCGGCGGAAAGTTGCTCCAGGGGTAAGGCTCCATTCAGGACGGCGATCGCCTCCCGCAGCGTCAACCCTTCATCGGCTTGAATCGTATCGCCATTGCTGTTGACAATCAGGCGTACCGTTTCAGCCGGGGGTGTCACCGTTGGTAACGCTTCGGCCAGGGCCGGTAAGCCATTCCCCAACACCACCAGGGAAGCAGTGACAAAACATAGAGACTTGGAGCAAGAAGGCTTAGAACAGGGCTTGAGTGACACGTCCAAATCCGTAGATGAGTGGGTAAAAGAAAGCAAAGGAATAGCCCAAAACGACCGGGGGGCAGGGGGCTGGTTCACTCGGCGGTGGCTCATGGTGTCTCCTCCGCGATCGCCTCCGTGGTGGTCACCCCTGGGGCTGCGGCAGCCGTAGCTCCAGCGGGGGGAGTTTGGGACTCTGTGGTTTGGGTCGCCACAGGTTTAATCACCGATTCTTGCTGTTGGGGCGGGGCCACTTTCGCACCGGGTAAGCGCACCCCAAACCCAGAGAGCAGTTCATCCAGCTTGAGGGAGAGGGTCACGTAAACCCCGTCTTTCGTCCGGTTGAAGTCGCGATCGTTCGCACCCCCAAAGTTGTAGCCCAGGGCCGCTCGCAAGTTTGGCGTGAAGTAATACCCTAACTCCGCCGCCAACCCAACTTCATCAAACCCCACCACCGACTGACTAATCCACCGGACTTCCGCCGTCGCATCCCACCGATAGGCAAACCGATAGGACGTTCGGAATTGCCCCAGCGTCAGCAGGTTGTTATCAGTAAAGTCATCAGCGATGTAAGACTTGGTGCTTCGCAGCGCAAACTTGCCGTAAAACTCCCAGCGGTAGTTGGGGGCATAAATCCCTTCCAGGGAAACCAGGTGAATATCCGAGCCAGTGCCGCTCCCAATCAAGAGAGTGTCAGGCGTGGTGCTGGGATTTTGCCGATATTCGTACTTCAGCAGCGCATTGAATTTGTCATCGAACGGATTCCGATAGGCCATCCCCACCTTGACGTTAATCGTGTCACCGAGGCCCGCATCCGACAACAGTTGGTTGGCAAAGTTCGCTTGTTGATAGCGCCCCAAGACCGTCAGCGCCGGAGACAGCTTGCCCGCTGCCGAAGCCGAAATCACCATTGAGTTATTGCCATCGTCCCCATCGCGATACTCAAACCGCCCGTTAGCTTTGAAGTTGGGGTTGTCGGTGTAGTCAAGGCCGACGGAATAACTGTCATAGGACAACAAGCCCAGAGAGGCCGCACTTTGGCCAACGGCAAGGGGCTGGGCAAACTGCTGACCCGCCGCCGTATAGGCAAACAGGTCGGTGGCCACTCGTTCGTAGCCCAAGTCCAAACGCAGACCGGGGGCAATGAGCAGCCGATGATTGAGGCCCATCGCCGACTGGCTTGACCAGCCGTTGACCCCGTTTAGGATCGAGTAGCGACTGGTGAAGGTGGTGTCGTCAGACAAGCGTTTATCCGACAAAATATCCAGACTGGTGAAGGAGTTGGCATCAAATTGGTTGGTGCTGCCAATGAACTGTTGGGCCAGCCGGACAGTGACATCGGGGGTGATGCCCCAGTCAATCCCGACGGTGGTGCGGTTGGGATAGAGGGGATCGGAATCGCCTAAGTTCCGCTCATCCTGCACGCGAAAGACCAGGTTATCCAGGATGGGATAGGTTAAGCGCGACACAATTTGGTTGCCGTCTGCTTCCAGTCGAGTGGGCAAAATGCGATCCTGGCGCGATCGCCGCACCCAATCGAGCCCGATTTCAACAGGGCCAATCTTCTGACTTAGCCCTGCCCGGAAAGTCGTCAAGCTATTGTCAACTTTGCTGCCGGGAATGGGCTCTTGGGTAGGGTTGAACAAATCCCCAAAACCCACGTTGGCGATCGCAGTCAGACCTCGAACGGCTGGCGCAATCCCAAAGTTGATTTCGCGATCGAACTGCACCGTCCCTTGAGTCGTTGGCGTAATCCGGGCGGCAACCTCGGCCCCATAGCGCGTTTGACCGGGGGTAAAGCTGGCGGTGGCATTGTTGGTAAATCCAGCTTCCACTGAACGGTAGTAGGCTTTCCCCACCAGGCCAGGGGTAATGGTGCCAAACAGTTCAAACCGATAGGCATAACCACCGATATTGCCCTGGAAAATCGAGTCGTAGTCCGAGCGGGCCACCTCCCCGATAAACTGGGCATCCTTCCCCAGAGAAACGAGGATATCCCCGCCGTAGAGGTCAAGGCGCTGATCGCCCTGATCTTCCCGGAGATAGCTAAACCCGGCCCAGGCTTCGCGGCCAATGTCCCGGTTGATGTTGTACTGCACCCGTCCGGCATAGAGTTTGCCCCCATCATCCAGGCTGTCGTACTGGTAAGTTGTGACCAACCGCCGCACCAACGTCCGGCCAAAGGGATCAAAGTCCAGGGCTTTAATGTTGCGTCGCAGGAGAACTGCACCGCGATCGTAGTCAATTTCGTAATCCACGCCGCGATACAAGGGCTTGCGCTCAATCACCGTGCCCGGTCGCAACAGTTCTTCCGATTCCAGAAATATGTTTTCACTCCCCGCAATGACCAACCGCCGCGCGAGATAGTAGTAACCACTGGTGCCATTGAGGGCGATCGTGTCGCGCTGGAAGCCCCGAATGTTGTTGGCGTAGGCCATTGTCACCTGGAGATCGCCCAGGTTGTAGTTGGCTTTGAAGCCGTGGAGTTGGCGGGTGGTTGAGGTGTAAAACTGAGAAGCCCGCGCGAATTCCTGGGTGGTGTAGTCGCCCCACATGGCGTAGTCGCTGCCCGCCCCAATGACTGGAGAAGTGCGCTCAATTTTGAAGTACACACTGTCAATTGAGGGGGTGAGGTAGTCTACGGTGGAGCTGTCTCCGTAGGTGGGATACACCTGGTCGCAAAACTGTGGATCGCGGAACAGACGGGTGGCCCCGGAGCAATCTTGGTTGAGGGGCCGCTGGTTATTAAAGGCCCCGGTAAAGAGCCATTCGCCGATGCGCCCCTGGGTGAACGCCGCCACCCCAAAATCCACCCGGTAGCCCTGGTCGAGCAAGCTAGGCCGCAGAAAATCTTGGTAGCTATTGTAAAAATCCAGTCCGGCTTGCCCAAAGCGCAGGTTCACGTTCCCCGACAGGATGAAGGGCCGGAGGTTGGTGATAAATTCTGCTTGGGTGTAGGCTTCTAGGGTTTTGTCGTTGGGATTATTCGACACCAAATAGGGGGGCGGATTGAATTGGGACAGCGGCAGATTGGTGGGTTGTTTTTTCTCCGCTTCTGTCACCAGGGCGGTGCGATCGATCGCCGCCCGAATGCGTACCGTTTGGGGATCAAGCCCAGACTGGAGTTGAGCGGTAAATTTGCCACCCCGCGCCAGCACTTGGAACCCGGCTCTGTCCTTGTCGTAATCGGCTCCAACAAATTTCCCGGCAGTCGCGGTTAAGGTCACGACGGTATCTTTGTCGATCGCCTGCCCCGATTCGTTCAGAATTTCCCCTTCGACCGTCAAGGCTGATCGCCCGTCCGCCGGGACTTGAGGCACCTGAAAGGGCAAAAAGTTGATTTTCGCCGCCGTTTCCTGCACGGTTACCTTGGCCGTCCCCACCTCGGTGCCGCCCGCTTTCACCAAGATCACGTTCTCCCCCGCTTGCAGGGGCAGGCGGTACCACACTTGGGTCGTTTCGTTACTCTGGGGATCGTCCTGGGTTTGGGTGGGGGTGTTGGTAGGGATCGCTTGACCATTCACAAAGACCTGAATCTCTGTCCCAGTCGGATACTTGACCACAAAATCTGTGCTTTTAACCGCCGTGACCGTTTCCTTCGGCGTCAAAATCTGGATCTGATCTGCGGCGATCGCCGCTGGAGCAGTCTCTACCTCCGTCTCTGGGGTCGCCTGGGCAGTTTGGGCCAAAGTTCCAGGCTTAGCCCCAGTCTGGGTTTGAGTGCCAGGAGTGGTCGCGATCGCGGGTTGACGACCAGCCATCATGGGCGATCGGACCTCCGTCCCAGTCCCATCTACTGGCGCAAAAGGCGATAGGGCTGGCCCACCAAACTGATAGGTGTACCCCGTTCCACCCTGCGGAGCTTTTTTCAGGGCATCTTGGAGATGCAGCACAGGTGGTGCATCCGAACGTTGAGACCCAGTGGGTTGTAATTCATTGGCCGTAGCCGCAGTGACGATACCGATCGCGCCCAGGAGCGTCGTCAGGAAACTTAATTGAGCAATTGAGTCAAGTCGCATTCTACTGTTGCCCCTCCCTGAAGCTGGGCGTGACTGCAAAATTCATCCGTGCTAACCCCCCTGGGGCCAACCGCACCTGCCGCGAGGGCGCATTCGCCTCAATCCGATACAAATTTGGGGCCAGGGTATACCCCGGCAAGCTAGTCAAATCCAAGGTGCCCGACCGAAAACCAGACACCGCATAAGGCAAGGAGAACAGGCCATTAGCATCCGTCGTAACGCGGTTGCCATCGTCCATAAACACCACCGCATTGGGCACACCGGGTTCACCCGGTTGCTGTTCCCCGTCGTAGTTCTTGTCCACAAAAACCCGGCCAATGATGGTGCCACAGTCAGACAAGATCCCCGGTCGAATCCGCAACAAATGGCTAGCCTGGTTACTGACCACCCGGCCCCCTGCTGGGTTCGTCGCACTGGCCACCGCCAAGTTCCGCCCAGAACCCCGCACCGAATCTGGCGTTAGGAGTGCGCCATACACAATCTTGAGGGTCTGCTTGGGCGCAATGCTGGGATAGGCAAAATTCACGATTTGGCCGCTGGTGGTCACACTGGTGAGGTTCACAGGCACTTCCGGGCCACCATCCGTACTCAAAGCGGCCCGGGCCGAGTTGTCTGAATACCGCAAGCCTCGGGGCAAGGTATCAGTCACAACTAAACCAGTCAGGGTGCTGCTTCCGGAATTTTTGACTAGAAGCCTGTAAGTTACTGTGTCCCCAGGCTCAGCCGCACCGCGATCGCCGACTTTAATGATTTCTAACCGCTCAGAGAGCAATGGCACAGTGACCGTATTCGACCGCACACCCTGGAATGGCCCATCCGGTGTGGCTCGAAAATTCGCATTTGCCGTGTTCGGGATCAGGGTGACTTGGGCATAAGCAGCAAGTCCGTGGCAGCTCAAGGTGGCAGCAATCAGCAACAGGGCTAACCGCAAAACACCTTTGGGCTCCAACGACGGTGTTGGAAGTCTCATCCAAAAGCTCAGATCTATTCAAGGGTCTACAGTGAGGAGCTTTGATGAAATTGAGGACAACGACCAGCACAAAGCTAGCAACGGCATTGACCCCAACCGCGACACGGATTAAACAAATTCCATTGGAACAACCAGCGAGCGATCGCTAGCGTCCCGACCAAGTGTGTGTGAAACCAGCAAGACTTAAGGCGATGAATGCCCTACAGTCATCCTGCAAAAGCATGATTTGCCTCGCAGTCAATGAATATAGACGTTACAGTCCCAGGCAGCAAGAGTCAAGCCTCATCGGTGGAGACGCTGCAAATTTTCACATAGAATTCCGCGCTTCAGCCCCTACCTAAAAACACAATTTTAAAATGCACAATTAGTTAAGATGGCAGCGACCGGATTGGCGTTCCACAATGCGCCATCAACCGTTTCCACCCCCAGCCAAGCAAGGAATCAAGGCAGATTATCTTAATTAATTCAGGCAAAAAATGGGGACTTTCAACCCATAATTTGCGATCGCCACAGTCGGACATTCAAGCCCAGCCAAAACGACTCAGAATTAGGCTTAAAAACCCATTAACTCGGTTGCATTACAGCCTTTAATCGCTGACAAAACTCACGAATTTCCTGCAAGCCTTTCTCTGGTGGGGTGTCCGCCAGACGCTTGACGATCGCGCTCCCCACAATGACCGCATCAGCGCCCCATTCCATCGTTTGCTGGGCGTGTTCCGGCTGGGAAATCCCAAAACCAACACCAATGGGTTTATCCGTCACATTGCGTAAAGTCATTAACAAATCTTTGACGCGGCTTTGCATTTGCGCCCGCACCCCCGTTACCCCAGTCGTACTCACCAGGTAAATAAAGCCTTGGGACTTTTGGGCGATCGCCGCAATCCGTTCCGGTGGTGTCGTCGGCGCAACCAACAACGTGAGTTCAACCCCACAGGCCGCCGCTGGTTGCAGCAAAATTTCCGCTTCCTCCAAGGGCAAATCTGGCACCACCAGCCCCTTCACCCCAACGGCAGCAATATCCTGTAAAAACTGCTCCACCCCGCGATTCAGGATGGGATTGTAGTAAGTAAACAAAATGATGGGCGATCGCAACGTCGGGCTTACTTCCCCCACCATCGCCAACACATCATCTAACCGAGTGCCCCGTTGCAATGCGCGAGTCGCCGCCGCCTGAATTACCGGGCCATCAGCTAATGGGTCAGAGTAGGGCACCCCCAACTCAATCAAGTCAGCCCCCGCTTCATCCAACACCTTGAGCGCCTGAGCCGTCGTCTCCAAATCAGGGTCGCCCGCTGTCACAAACGGAATAAGGGCACAGCGAGCATGGCTCCGTAAGCGCTCAAAGCATTGGGAAACAGAAGTCATGGATAACCAAAAAAGAAATAATCTGAACAAGTGGCATGAACGCGGCCCTGCATAGCAACCGCTATGCCGATTGCACTTTCAACCGATCGCACTCTAACAAAGCCGCAGAGCTAACCGTGGATTAGGCCCACCGTGCACAATGCCAGTATCGATTGTCGCAGGAATTGCCACCATAAACACAAATCTTGCGTCAGTTCGATGGAACTGACTCAGCATATAAACCAATCACTCAGCAGCGATCGCCGACTAGGTAGACTGCGATCGAGCCTCTTCCTCCGCTGCAATTTCAGCCTGCAACGCCGCCAACTCTTCTGGAGTCAGTTCCTCCAAGCGCTTTTGCAACACTGCATCTTCATAGTCTCGTCGCTGCTGGTGGTACGTCATCGTGCCTGTCGTGGCCCGCACCACATAAGTTGCCAGCCAGCCAATCAGGCCACCCACCAACAAAACTTGAGTCCACAGCCCTGCATTGTTCAGGTCTAGCCCACTCGCCCGCAACACGCCAAACGCTACACCGCTGACGACAAAAATGCCTAGACCAATGACGAAGACATCAACTCGACGCATTATGCCTCAATTTCACGGCGCTTAGGACGAAAATTCAAAAACGGCGACAACAGCAGTAGCCCAGGGAAAAAGAAAAAGACCAGAAAGTACATAAATCCCCGCTCAATCGAGCTAGCTACGTACCAACGGGTTTTGAGATAGAAATACAACACGGCTGGCACCACCACCAAAAAAGCACCGGCCAAAGCCAAATACAGCAGCGCAATCACCATAGTCAGACAAGGGGATAGATAAGGGTTCTCACTATCAACCCAGATGCACAAACGCACGCTCTGAACTGATGGCCTTATTCTATCCCCTCCCTGCCACGAAGAAGCGTCAGAAAACTGAATGTTAGTGATTGTCAAAACTTTATTCGCGATCGCTCACCCAAATCGTCAACGAAAAAGTTGTACAAAACTCCCATTTGATGGTGGAATAGACAGAGTAGCTGCTTACGGCACTTCGGTATGCACATATGGGGGCATGGCGGAATGGTAGACGCTACGGACTTAGAAAACTGAGCCTCAATGAAGAAACTCATTGAGTGACGGCTCTCAAATTCAGGGAAACCTAAGTGGAAGCCACGTCACACCCCAGGAGCCAGCGCGATCGCGCCCTTCTTGGTAGACACAGCCTCTATACGGCAATCCTGAGCCAAGCCGCTTCGAATCCACACCCGGAAACCTCCATCGGTGATTCAGCGGAAGGTGCAGAGACTCGACGGGAGCTACCCTAGCGCTTTAACAGTGGCTAATCGCCCCAAAGCGTGGGTAAAGGGAGAGTCCAATTCTCAAAGCCGAACCTCAACCCAGGGACGAGCAACAGTGAAAGCTGTGGGAGAATGAAAATCCGTTGACCGCAAGGTCGTGAGGGTTCAAGTCCCTCTGCCCCCATCCCAACCAAATCTCATTTCCAAGTCGGGCTCAACCGGCAATCAAACAACTCACCCCGTTGACTGAGCCTGCATCACCCATAGTCAGCGAGTCATTTACGCTGCGGCGCAAGCCATGCGATCGAGGGCAAGCCCTACGCAACGCCATCCGCGCCCGCACTCAGCATTAAACATCAACAAACGTTAAGCAGCTTGGACTTCCGCATAAAACCTGAAGCCCATCGAGATAATTGCACAACCCAATTCTGGCGCGATCGCGTGTCCCAGGATTCCGCGCAACATTCCCCACAATCAGGAGAGCACAGTCGCCCTACCCAGCGCGAGCTTTTCCCCTCTGGGGCTGGCGGCGTGATTTTATGATTTTTGTAGAATTGTTAGCGAAAACGGCTGTTTACCCGGAGTATCCAAGACAATGAAGTAGAAGTAAGCTGACCTAAATGGGTGAACTCTCTGCCGTTCTTAGTCTCTAAGATTAAAGCGCATGCACAATCCCCCCATCGGTTTCACTCGCTCAGTATGCTATGCTTCAACATCTTTCAGCTTTGAAGCGTAGGTAACAATCGCCTCCCAGTTTTGAGAGGAAACGGCTTTATCCCTGTTGATCACGCAAACGTTGTAAGTCCGCTCAGCCTTGCGTTAGTTTTGATCTTTTGCAGTGAATGATAAAAAGACAGAGTACCCATAGCGAGGAGCGTCGTCTCACTCTCTCTTAGCGAATTGCTGTACGGATTAAAGCTTATTAACAATTCGTTACGATAACAGTACACTCTGAGGCGGCGATCGGACGTAGATTTTTATTTTCACAGTTTGATTATGATATCTTCTGCCTAATCTTTAAGGATCGATCGTCCGATGGTATTCAGGCCCGCGCTGAGAGCCGTTTAGCTAGCCGCCTTGAGTGCGCCCCATCCAGAACGTTTTGCTGTTCTTCTTAGAGCAGGTTCTGGGAATACTCTAACTTCGGCTACCGATGGCTTGTTGCATCTTGCATTCTGCGCTGCATCGGTTCTGCTCAACTCATCTTCGCCAACCGCCCCTTATCAGTCCCTCGTTATTTCCGAAAAAACAGATCGCCCCGTGTATCTGAGACCGTCTCCCACCTATGATTGCTTGTCATCATCGTGCTTCTGATCAGCGGTCATGAGATTTCAGTTCAGCCTCTTGCAAGCGATTTTTTGATCTAACTCTTTTGATGCGATCGCCAATGCGATAGAAGCTGTATTCATTGACCGTTCCGACCAGAGACCGTGAGGCAAATACGATAAGTGGCCGTCTGAAATAGAGTTCCTGCACTTGAGTGATGTATAAATGATCGGCGAACCCATCCAAAACTCTCAGTCAAACGAGTATAGTTATCGATTTGTTCGGCAAGGCCGGAACATCCAAGAGGCGCAGGAACGAATTTATGAATTTTTGTTGGGGATTGTGCGGAAATGGCCCCCAGAAGAAGTTCTGCTAGAGTTTAAACATCTTTTTATTCATCATATTGATTCAGTTAGTTCTAGCTGCATGCAAGCAGTCTATGAAATTGTTTTTTCGAATAATCAGGAAGAATTTGTCCATACGCTGAAGCGTTCTTGTTACATTCTCATTAATAACTGGGATGCAAGCCGCAACTTTAAGCCTATTAGCGAGTTAATTCAACTCTTTTCCGATCCAATTGTCGATCGCTACACAGTTTCACCGACATTAAAACGCTTGCGATCGTGGATCCATGATTTTGTTAATAGCAAAGATTTTGAGGAACTCAAGCTTTTCACCTCGAAATATGAGGATCATGAAAACGGGCCTTGGATTGCTCGCTACACATCCTATCTTTTAGTGCCTCAATATATTGATCTCACAAACCCTATTGAACAGCGGGAGGCAGCCCGAGCTTTATCTAAACAACTCAAGGATCGCTTTAAGTTTGACTTGGCGATGTACATTGCGCGATCGCAATTACGGTCTGCTGGTTCCCAACCTCCCAAAAACCCAACCGCCCTGGGCGACGAAGCATTACGCCTCATCAAAGTTATCGTTGCGCGGAAGGGCCAATTTAGCTATGTCAACCTGGCAAATATCTTTCTTCATCAGATTGATCAACTGACATTCCGCGAGTTTAAGATTAGCTTTCAGCGCTACCTCACCTTTTCACTCCAAAAGCAAGCATCAACTGTATTTATCACAACCAACCTCAGCACCAAACTAGAAAAGCTGTATACCAATCATGACAATGACATGATTTCAGAAGCGCTGATTTTAAGAACCTGCAACCGTGTCATCGACCTGCTCACAGTGGAAAAAGTTGCAGAAGATAAAATAGAACCAACGGCTCTCTTTGTGCAACTCATCGCCCAAGGTAATCCGATTACTTTAGTAGTACTGCTCCTCAAAATTATTCTGATTTGTCGCCATGCCAGAACCCATTTAGAAGCCCAAATTGCGGCACTGATTAAACACTATCAAGATTACCCAGAGGCAGAATGTACTTGGGTCGTTAATTTCTTAGAAGTGTTTAATGTCACCTTTGCAATTTATGCAGAAAATGTGCAGTACAACTTGGTGCGTATGCACGAAAGCGGCGAAGAAACGACTGTCTTTAATCCCGATACTTACCGTATCTTTTCCCAATTGCGGCCTGAGAATAAGGTTGAATTATTCCCCAATCTTCAGGCTCCCGATGGGAGTTTAGAGACACTTGATTCATGACCCCAGATTTCTGGTCAAAATCACGATCGCACCAGCGGTGTTTTATTGCTAGGCCGAAAGGATGTGACTACAGCGTTGGTCCAACCAGGCAACACTGGCCCCCAACCCCTCCGAGAGAATACTGACCAGGCGATACAGCGCTACAATGCCCAGCAACAATCCGGGCGAAAATTGCTGCCCCAGGAGTGCGATCGTCGTGGCTTCAAACACACCTAAACCACCGGGCGCACCAGGCACCACTAAGCCCAGCAACCAGGCCACACTAAATGCACTGACCAGGAGTGGCCCTGATTCCAGTGGTAGAGGGCTAATCGCGGCAAAAGTCAGCAAAAACCCAATCCCACGCAGCAAGACAAAACCCAGATTACCCAGCAGCGCAACCACCGGGTAATGCTCCAGGGGAGGTGTTTCTGGCGAAGTAGCAGAGGTTGGCCCAGCCGTTGGCCCCTGGGCGGAGGGTTGCTTGGCGCGGGCAAGTTTTTGGACAACCGGGTTGATCACTCTAGGATGGATGCTCACGAGAGCCAAAAGCAGCGTCAGCCATTGCCCAACTACCGCGATCGCCCCGTACTGAGTCGCGATCGCTTGGCTACTAAACAACGCTAAAACCAAGGCAGAAGCCGCCATCAGCAGCGGTTCCAGGATAACGGTGACGGTGGCCGCGGCCAGGGATGCCCCAGCCTGACGGGCGGCATTGATCCGGCCATAGTAATGCCAGATATTTCCAGGCAGATACTTGGCAACATTGGTTTGCAAATAGGCTTGCATGATCCACCCGGACTGGATGGGTTGCTGGAAATCCCGCCGGAGCAACCAACTCCAAACCCAGGCCGCACAGATATGGGCCGTTAGGGTAATCCCCAGCGCGATCGCCAAACAGGCCCACCCCGCCCCATCAATCCGGATTGTGGCCACACTTTGCCAATGGTGCCGCAGCACCGAAAGGAGGAAAAAAATCGCCGTGCCTAAAACACACCAGCGCAGTAGTGGCTTGAGCCGAACCAACACAGACTTCATGGCAAACTTGCAAACAAAAAGGCGGGCGATCGCCCTAGGGGATCATATAGCACTTCTCAGTTGCCAAGACAGCACTTCAGCAGTAGAGTCATGTGCCCCCATTGCCCCCGTCAGGAGCCGAGGAAAATCCCAAGCCGCCGCGCCGTTGTCGCCAGGGTTCCGTGGGGATTGACTGCCGAATATTTACTAATCGCTTCCTCGATCGGCACGGCCACCACTGACCGATGTTGCCAGGTCACCACATGGTCGAATTTTTCTTTGGCAATGAGTTCAACCGCAGCGACCCCAAAACACGTAGCAATCAGGCGATCGAGATGGGTCGGGCGACCACCCCGCTGAGTGTGGCCCAGCACCGTCACCCGCGTTTCACAACTCATGTGGCGACACAACTGCTCTGAAAGGTATTGCCCAACCCCGCCCAAACGACAGCCCTCGGCACTTTGCTCAATCGTCACCAAGTTGCCAGACTCCGTCCGCACCGCTTCCGCAACGACGATCAGAGAATAGTTTTTCCCATGTTTTTGACGCTTTTGAATCGTCTGGCAAATGCCGTCAATGGTATAGGGAATTTCGGGCACCAGAATGATATCGGCCCCACCTGCAATGCCAGCACACATGGCGATGTGCCCCGCATCCCGACCCATGACTTCGACAATCATGATCCGGCTGTGGCTGGCGGCGGTAAAGTGCAGTTGATCCACGGCTTCGGTGGCGACACTAACAGCCGTGTCAAAGCCGATGGAGCATTCCGTTACGCCGACATCGTTATCAATGGTTTTGGGAATGCCGACGAGATTTAAACCGCCTTGTTGGGCAAGCCGCCGCAAAATCGCCAAACTCCCATCCCCGCCAATCCCGACCAAGGCATCCAACCCCAGTTCGTGGTAACCATCAATAATTTCTTGGGAGCGATCGCGGGTGGTGCCATCAGGCATTGGAAAAGCAAACGGGTTACCCTTATTAGTTGTGCCTAACATTGTTCCCCCCCGCGTCAGGTACGGGTCAATACTTTCCGGCGTGAGGGCGATCGCCTCTGGGGGGCGCACCATCAACCCATGCGTCGCTTGCCGAATCCCCAACACGTCCCACCCGTAGGTATCAACCGCACTATGCACAACGGCCCGAATCGCCGCATTGAGGCCAGCACAATCTCCGCCACTGGTCAAAATTCCAATTCGCTTTTGGTGTCCCATACGTGTGTGAGGTCTCCTAGATAACACAGCAATCGTGGGGCGGAACAGGACGACCAACCGACCATGCCCTCACGACTAAGCCACCCCGACAAACCCCAGGTTGATGACGAAACCGCATCCACCGATTAAGATGTGGATTTGATTCTCTTGAGAACATTGGTCTGAATTTGGTCTGCTTGAACTTTGTTAACCACGAGCAAGCTGATTTTGAATCTATCGGGTTCTGGCACAAAACAAGCTTAAGCAGAGTTAAAGGTTATCGATCGAGAATCGTAATGAACGAAACAGAAAACACTGAATTGATCCCCGCTGAAATCGGCTTAATCCCCACGCCGCCCCCCGGCTTTAAGTCAGGCTTTGTTGGCATTATTGGTCGCCCCAATGTCGGCAAGTCAACCTTAATGAACCAATTGATTGGCCAAAAGATTGCCATTACTTCGCCCGTGGCCCAAACGACTCGCAATCGGCTGCGCGGCATTTTGACCTTGCCTGAAGCCCAAATCATTTTTGTCGATACACCCGGCATTCACAAACCCCACCATCAACTCGGAGAGGTGCTCGTCAAGAACGCTCAAGCAGCGATTCAAACCGTCGATGTGTTGCTGTTTGTGGTGGATGGGGCCGTGCCTGCGGGCAAAGGCGATCGCTTTATTGCTGAACTTGCCCAACGCAGCCCAGGGCCGGTTATTCTGGGCCTCAACAAAATTGACCAACAACCCTCAGACAATGCTGCGCTTGATGCCAGCTATCAGGCGATCGCCGACAGCCACGGTTGGACGCTCACCAAATTCTCCGCCGTCACCGACGCGGGCCTCCCCGAGTTGCTCCAGTTACTCACCCAAAACTTGGCCCCCGGCCCTTACTACTACCCCCCCGACCTCGTAACCGACCAGCCGGAACGGTTCATCATGGGCGAACTGATTCGGGAACAAATTCTCGCCCAGACCCGCGAAGAAATCCCCCATTCCACGGCGATCGTCATCGAAAAAGTCCAGGAAGAACCCACCATCACCCGCGTGTTTGCGACGATCCATGTCGAACGGCCCTCCCAGAAAGGCATTTTGATCGGCAAGCAAGGCAGTATGCTCAAAGCGATCGGAACAAGTGCCCGAGAACAAATTCAGAAATTGATCGCGGGCAAAGTGTATCTCGAACTGTTTGTCAAAGTTCAACCTAAATGGCGGCAATCGCGCCCTCGACTCGCAGAACTTGGCTACCAGGTTGAAGACGAGTAAGCCCTACACACACCCCAGCCCTCTAGCAGCGATCGCCCCTCCCTGCGCCTTTCCAAGGTAATCCAGTCCCAACGCAACGAATCCGTGATTGTGACGATTCGGTTGAAAATTTTCTGTGAAATATTGTTGTGTAGACAGCTTAATCACTCATTCACCGTTGCAATCGCTCCATTAACCCATCAGGTCGGCCCATGCGCTCAGCCGTTGGCCGTTTGATTGGCTGCTGAGATTGGGTTGCACCTACCTTGGCATCGGTCTCGTCGAGGGTCATTTCATACCGAGTTCGTTCCCGTGTAGCACGATGCATGAGATTCCCATGTCACACGTTAGTCGTTTCTGTAGGGCCAATAGCGAGACTAAACTGCGGCCCCATCGACTGCCGACTCAGCTCACGCCCACCCCGGTTACCAGTCCAGAACGAGATTATCCCCAGCCGTCGCCAGCCGTGCCATCTTCGCCTGTTGCCTCTTTCGCCGAGCTAATTTTGAGCCAAATGGCAACGCCCCTGCTGGTCTTGGATGCAGACACGCGCCAATTGGTAGCCATTAACCCAGCATTGGAGCAGAAACTGGGATACGTCACTACAGATTGGGCCAGACTATCTTTAGCCGATATCGTGGCGGTGCCGGATACGGTGCTTAACTGGCACTGGGAACAGATTTGTGCATCGGGAGCCCATCACCTACCGGGCTTACAACTGCAAACCGCCGATGGCAGGATGCTCACGGTTGATAGTCAAGGTAGCCGGATTCAAGTTCAGGGGCAAACCCTTATTTCTTTGCTATTAACCCAAAGTACAGTGGAGCCAGTATGCCAGGTCGGGGCTCCGGTGACGGCGATCGCCGCCACCTCAGACCAGCCCCTAGACCAGGAACAGCTTGTGGGGGCAATCGCCCAACGCGTCCGCCACACCCTGGATTTAGATACCCTAGTCACCGCCGCCGTTCAAGAGTTGGGCCACCTGTTACAAGCCCAGTGGTTGGCGATCGTGCGCTATGTGCCAGAAGCCGGAGTATGGCGACATATTGCCGAATATCGAGATGGGGCCATCGTTCCCAAACAGGATCTTGGGATGGAAATTCCCGATGCCAACAACCCCGTTGCCGCACAACTGAAACACCACCAAACAATCCAAATTTTGGCCCCCAGCGATCGCCAAGATCCCCTCAACCAAACCATTGGCGACACCTTTACAGGAACATGGCTCATCGTCCCTCTAGAAATTAACGGCGAACTCTGGGGGAGTTTGAGCCTGGGCCAGTACAAACCCAACGGTTGGCTACCCCCAGAAATCCAACTCGTCCAAGCGGCTGCGGAACAACTCATGCTCGCCATTGAGCATTCCCAACTCTATCAACAGGTGCAGCAACTCAATTGGCAACTGGAACAGACCGTCCACCAACGCACTACCCAGCTTCGGCAGGCCCTCAGTTGTGAAGCCATGCTCAAGCGGATCACCGACAAAGTACGGGATTCCCTTGACGAAGGCCATATTTTGGAAACTGTCGTTGCTGAATTGGCCATGTTGTTCGGGGTGGATTGCTGCAACACAGCCCTGTATGACGTCACCCGCAAAACCTGCACGATCGCCTATGAATTTGCCGGGAGCCTACCATCGGCCCAGGGACAAACCATGCACATGGCCGAACAGTATCCCGAAATTTATGCTCAGTTGCTGTGCTGTCAACATGTCCAGTTTTGTAGTATCAACCATGCCACTCGGATTGGCCTAAACCGTAAGAACGTGTTGGCATGTCCCATTTTTGACAACCAGGGCGTACTAGGCGATATCTGGCTGTTTCGGCCCAGTAATGCCAGCTTTGACGAGTTAGAAATTCGGTTAATCCATCAGGTTGCCAATCAATGCGCGATCGCGATTCGGCAAGCCCGCTTGTACCAGGCGGCCCAAACCCAAGTGCAAACCCTGGAACAGATTAACCAACTCAAAGATAATTTCCTCAGCACTGTTTCCCACGAACTGCGCACCCCGATCGCAACGATCAAAATGGCCATTCAAATGCTAACCCTGGCGATCGGGCGAGAAGGCTTACTGCCCGATCCGGCCAAACCTGGGTTGAACAATAACAAAATTGCTCACTATCTCAAAATTTTGAACGACGAATGTAACCGGGAAATTGGCCTGATCACAGACTTACTTGATTTACAACGGCTCGAAGCGGGCACCCACACCGTCAATGCCCAACCCATCCAAACCACAGCCTATCTCAAGCGCCTTGCCTATCCCTTTCAGGAACAGGCCATTCGGTTGCAGCACAGTTTTGCGATCGCCTGCGACGCCAATTTTCCGCCCCTCTTGACCGATCCTCAAAGCCTAGAACGAATCCTAGTCGAATTGCTGCACAACGCCAGCAAATACACCCCCGCCGGTGGCACCATCCGCCTTGCTGCCACCGCCATCGTTTTGGCCGACGGCACACCAGGGATCCAACTCCAAGTTGCCAACACTGGCATCGAAATCCCCCCCGACCAGGTCAACCAGATTTTTGATCTCTTCTATCGAGTCCCTGGCCGGGATCCTTACGAGCACAGCGGTACAGGGCTGGGGCTGGCCCTGGTCAAGCGCTTAGTCATGCAGCTCCACGGCCAAATTACCGTCACCACTGGCAACAACCAGACCTGCTTCACGATTGAACTACCGCTCACACCGCCTGCATTTGGGCAAGAATCGGCCTGAGCACCGCAGTGGGCACCTGGTCAGTGACGGTCGCCACGCCAATTTGGGTCGGCAACACAAAGCGAACTTGGCCTGCTTGAACTTTTTTGTCGCTTTGGAGAGCCACTAAAATCGCGTCAATATCAACCCCAGCCGGAATTTGAGTCGGCAAAGCCGCTTTTTGGATTAAGGCCGTTTGGCGATCGCACTCCGTCTGCGACCACAAGCCCAACTGCACTGCAACTTGCCCCGCCGCCACCATGCCAATCGCCACAGCTTCCCCGTGGTTCACCGTGTGGTAGCCCGTCAAACTTTCAACAGCATGGCCAACCGTATGGCCATAGTTCAGAATTGCCCGCAGCCCTCCTTCCTTCTCGTCCTTGCTCACCACATGGGCTTTTGCTTGGCAAGAGCGGGTCAAAATCGCTCGCAGCAACCCTGCCTCAATGTGGGCCAATCGATCAAGGCGGGGGGCTTGTTCAAGCTGCTGAAACAAGTCGGCATCCCAAATCACGCCATACTTAATCACCTCCGCGATCGCTGCCCGAAACTCTCGCTCTGGCAAGGTTTCCAACACCTCAGGATCAACCAATACCAAACGCGGTTGATGAAACGCCCCAATCAAATTTTTGCCCTTGGGATGATTGACCCCCGTTTTGCCCCCGATCGCCGCATCCACCATCGCTAATAACGAGGTCGGCACCTGCACCACATTCACCCCGCGCAGCCACGTCGCTGCCGCAAATCCTGTCATATCCCCAATGACCCCACCCCCTAAGGCAACAAAGGTCGAGGAACGCTCAATGCGATGGTCTAAGGCCGCATCATAAATCAGTTGGAGCGTGGTGGGCGTTTTATACTGCTCCCCCGCTGGCAGCAACACCGTCGCCACGTCATACCCGGCCCCCTCCAGCGCGGCGATCGCCAGCGGCCCATAATGCTCAAAAATCACCGGGTTCGACACCAGTAAGATCTTTTTCCCCAGTTTCAGTGTTGTGCACTGGGTGCCCAAAGTGTCCAAGCCCTCAGGCGCGATCACCACGTTGTACGACTGCGATGGCAGCGAAACCGAAATAACAGACATAAGACTCAAAAAAAGCGGCTGTGGGCTGATTCTACTGCACTGGAGGGGACAATTATTTTGTATAGTTTTGTTAGTTGCACAAGGAGAACGAAACCGATGGGTGGAGCTGTTGCTTACGTCATCATTTTAGGTGGGGCCGCGGGCCTAGCATTGGGCTTGTACTTTGGCTTCAAGGCCGTTAAGTTGCTCTAACCGCCTGCACCGAGAGCCAAGCGGGGGGCGGTTGCGATCGCCCCAATGCGTCCCCCCCGGCCCCTAGCTGGCGATCGCGTCTAACCCTGCATCCAGCGGCACGGGTTCGGTGGCCTTAGCCGCAACCAACGCTTCAGCCCGTAGATATTCCGCCAACTGCGCCTCGATTTGTTCTCGCACCACCTGGCGATACTCCAAAAAGTGTTCGCCCAGCGCACAAATTGACAGGTAATGATCCCAAACACGGGGATTGTGGCGCAAAATTCCGATGAGATTCAGCCAAAATTTCCAGCGCGTTTTCCGCACCACGCCCTGCCGCCAACAGACCGTCGCCAAGGCCCGAACGCTGACCCAACTCACCTGCCGCAGCCGACCAGAATTTTTGGGCGCGCCCAGTTTCAAAAAATGGCGATAGGTGCGTTCTAAGTAATTTAACGGATCATATAACGCCCAAAATCCCGCGATATATTCCTGGGCGATCGCCTCAATCGGTCGCGTCGGCACAAAGTTCATCAGCGATGTTTGATTGATATCGCACGCCTGGTTCCGTAGTCGCCCTTCCCGTTCCAGCCGCTGCCACAGTGCCGTATCGGGTAATGCCTGCAACATACTGAAAAATGCCGTGGGGATTGCCGTTTGCTCTACAAAGCGCACAATGCGATCGCCCGCCCCCGCCTGCTCCCCATCAAACCCAATGATAAAACCCGCCATCACCCGCAACCCGCTGGCAATAATGGCATCCACCGATTCGCTCAGAGAATCCCGCGTATTTTGGAACTTTTGCGTCAACGCCAAACTGCTTTCATCTGGAGTTTCAATCCCCAAAAACACCGCATTAAAATTGCAGTCCACCATCAATGTCATGAGTTCTGGGTCGTTCGCCAAATCCACCGACGCTTCGGTGTTGAAATGAAACGGATAGTGATGGGCCGCCATCCACGGTTTGAGGGCGCGGAGGAGTTGTTTCACGTTTCGTTTATTTCCAATAAAGTTGTCATCTACCATGAAGATGGTTCGCCGCCAGCCCAGCTCATACAGCCGTTCCAGCTCGGCCAAAAGCTGCTCTGGAGTTTTGGTGCGGGGTTTGCGCCCGTACAACACGATAATGTCGCAAAATTCACACTGAAACGGGCATCCGCGCGAAAACTGAACCGACAGGTTATCGTAGGCGGTGAAATCCAGCAGGTCAAACCGGGGGATTGGGGTTTCCGTGACGTTCGGTTTGGCCCCTTCTGCCCGAAAGATGCCACCGCGATCGCCCCGTTCCACTGCCGCCACAAATAAGGGCAACGTAATTTCGCCTTCATCCAGAATCAAATAATCGGCCCCAGCCGTCTGGGCTTCTGCCGGGAGGGCCGTAGGATAGGGGCCACCCACCGCCACCAACTTGCCGCGCCGTTTCGCCTCTTGAATCAGGGCTGCAAAGTCCTGTTTTTGCACAATCATCGCGGAGAGAATCACCACATCGGCCCAGGCCCATTCCGCTTCGCTCACGGCCCGCACATTGCGATCGACCAGCTTAAACTCCCAAGTTTGGGGCAAAATCGCTGCGACCGTCACCAAACCCAAGGGCGGTAACAAGGCTTTGCGATCGACAAGCTCTAAGGTTTTTTCAAAGGACCAAAAGCTTTTAGGAAACAGCGGATAAATCAACAAAACACGCATAGCAATATCAGCCTCGCGGGGAGCAGCAATGAACCATTTGCGCTTTCAGCTTACTCCGCTTGAGGGAAGGTCTAGCTGTGATACAGAATATTTTTAGCGAATTGGCCTCTGTCTGCCTTGCCAACGGCCCAATGTCCAGGCGTCGCGCGGGTTTATCGTGCAGCGCCACAAAACTGGGGCACAATGCAGGCATTGCGTCTGCGGGTTTTCTTTATGCTAATTCTGACCAATGATGATGGGATCGAGGCTCCGGGGCTTGCTGTCCTTCGGGAGGCTGTCCAGGCGCTGGGCCAAACGGCTGTCGTCGTGGCCCCTCAGGGTGGTTGGTCGGGGTGTGGCCACCAAGTCACCACCCAAACGCCCATTCAGATTGAGCAGCGATCGCCCACGGAATACGCGATCGCGGGGACTCCAGCCGATTGTGTCCGCATTGCCCTCAATCACCTCAAGGTTGAGACGGCCTGGGTGCTAGCCGGAGTGAACCACGGCGGTAATCTTGGCTCCGATGTTTATATTTCTGGCACCGTTGCGGCGGTTCGTGAAGCCGCACTCCATCGGGTTCCTGGCATTGCGATTTCCCAATATCGCCAATCGCCCCATGCGATCGACTGGAACCAGACTCGCCTCCAAACCCTGCGGGTCTTGACGACCTTATTCGCCCAAATGCCGCCACCCGGCGCTTTTTGGAATGTGAATTTACCCCACACGATCCCGCCGCTGACAGAACCAGACTTAATCTTTTGCCGCCCTTGCACCCAGCCCCTCCCCAGCCAGTTTCAGCAAATCGGGGATACGCTGCACTACGCAAGTCGCTATCGCGATCGCCAGCGCGATCCAGGAGCCGATGTAGAAGTTTGTTTTGGTGGCGCGATCGCCATTACCCAGCTCCAAATTTAGGTACAATCCGGGAATTTGTAACATTCAGCACATCCACCGAAACCCATACTGACTTTTCACTATCCTTACCCAATCCCACGGAGTAACTCCTATCGCCAGTCTTTAAGGAAATTGTTGACCCGCCTAAGTTTAGTTACGATCCATTAAGTTCCACCGCAATAGCTGGGATAGAATTTGACATCCTTGAGTGAAACCACGTAGAGTTTAAAGACGTTCCCTGGTTTTAGTTGCACGTTCATGCAAGCAAATCTTAAAAAAGTGTTATACATCTAAGTAGTAATCAAGCATTGACCTTCAACAGTGCAGGCTCGGCTGGTAGCTTTGTGTCAAGTTTCTTGGTGGCTTTCATTCAAAGTTAGTCAGGGTTCGGCTATGCAATTAATTCGCGAAGTGGTACAGGAAGCGTTTGTCTCAGGTTGCCTGACGGTTGAAGCAGAAGAGCAACTGCGTCAACTCTTGCGCACGAAATATGACGCAAAAGATTTTCGAGCATTTATGTTACTCCAACATGCCGTCATGGCTGGAACCATTCGGCAAGAATCACGGGATTTGGCCCGGAAAAAGCAAACCTTGGTAGCAGCCTCTTAACTCACTGTTGCGTTCCCTAACCAACAGCAAAAGCTTTTCTATACGGGTGAGTAACTCGCCCCCACAGAAAAGCTTTATTTCATAATCAGTCAGGCCGCAAGGCAGCCTGTTTGTACTCGACTAGGACGCGATCGCTTCAGCGGCTTTTTTCGGAGTCTTCTTGGCGGCTGGTTCTGCTGGGAGTTCAGCCGTTTGCATCAAAAATACGACCAACGGCATACTTTGAAATTCACGGCGCACCATGCGAACGAGTTCTCGCTCAATTTGCACTTGAACCCCGGCCCAATCAACTTCCACTTTTTTGCCAAACGTTTGAGCATAGTCCTGCCAGCGATCGCGCAAGACCAGTTGGATACTTTCTTGCACCTTAGCCCGAATCTGCTCATTACTCACTGCCGTGACCACGCCCCGCAAATGGATTTCTGGACTAGCAAGTAGTTCGCCTCGCGTGCTGATCGTAGCGGCGATCGTCAAAACGCCTTCCTCTGCAAGTTTTTGCCGCTCTTTCAAGACTTGAGCGTTGACCACCCCAGAGCGCGAAGCATCTACCAGTTCAATCCCCGCCGGGACCTTGCCCGCCACTCGAATGCTGGTTTCGCTCAGCTCAACAACATCGCCGTTATCAATAATCACCATGTTTTCCGCCGGCACGCCCACACTTTGAGCCGTCTGGGAGTGCTGGACTAACATGCGATGCTCACCGTGGACTGGTAAGAAAAATTTAGGCCGGGTTAGACCAATCATTAATTTTTGGTCTTCCTGGCAACCGTGGCCCGAGACGTGAATACCTTGTTGCCGACCGTACACGACCTTAGCACCCTGCTGCATCAACCGATCAATCGTATTGACAACAGCGATCGTATTACCCGGAATTGGATTCGCCGAAAAAACGACTGTATCGCCTTCCCGTACCTTGATTTGCCGATGTTCACCCCGTGAAATTCGGGTCATCGCAGATAGCGGCTCCCCTTGGGATCCGGTCGTCAGGATCAACACGCCTTCGTCCGGCAACTTGTGGATGACATTCAACGGTTGCAGCAAATCATCAGGACATTTGATGTAGCCCAACTTTCGAGCGTGGGCAATCACGTTTAACATCGATCGCCCAACCACAGAAACAACACGGCCATGTTTCTGGGCCAGATCCAAAATCATATTGATGCGATGAACCGACGAGGCGAAAGTCGTCACCAGCAATCGTCCCGATGCTTGCCCAAACACCCGATCCAGATTGGGATAGACCGATCGCTCGGATGGGGTAAACCCAGGTATTTCTGAATTGGTCGAATCACTAATCAGGCAATGCACGCCTTGCTCACCATATTCCGCGAGGCGCTGAAAGTCGAAATACTCGCCATCTACAGGAGTATGGTCAATCTTAAAGTCGCCGGTATGAATCACGACCCCGACCGGAGTCCGAATTGCCACAGTAAAACTGTCCGCAATCGAGTGGGTATTACGGATAAATTCCACAAAAAACGACTTACCAAGACGTACGACTTCACGGGGGCGAACCGTGCGCAACTCGGTGCGATCGCTGACACCCGCTTCTTCCAACTTGTCTTCCAACAACGCCATCGCCAAACGTGGCCCATAGATCACAGGAATATCAAATTGTTTGAGATGAAAAGCAATCCCACCAATGTGATCCTCGTGCCCGTGGGTCACAATCATCCCTTTGATCTTGTGGCGATTCTCCCGCAAATAAGTCATGTCTGGCAGCACGATATTGACACCGTGCATTCCATCTGTGGGAAACGCCAACCCTGCATCCAGCAGCAGGATCTCATCATTTACTTCAAAAACGCAAGTATTCTTCCCAATCTCATGTAATCCGCCGAGGGGAATTACTTTGAGGACAGGCGATGTTTTGGTTTGGGGCATAGAGTTCCTTAGTTCAATATATGGATAACGAAAGAAATGCAGATGATGAAAATCAACAAATATGGAAAACAGACTGTGATTAATAACCGAGCATTACGGTAAAAATGCTCATTCGAGTTATTTTGAAAAAGCAATATTCAAAAGGCTTTTAACCCGTGCTTTTGCTAAAAGTTTGGAGCGCCAAGGTAAATCAATTTAAACCCGACAGTTGATTTGCCATCTTGTCAACGCTCAATGATATTAAATTGTCAAAAATCTCACACTGACAAAGCTCCGACGCAATTCAGAGTGAACAATACGCCTATACGAGAGCCAGTTCTGCCATCACGGCTTTAATTTGATGAACCGCCTCATCCGAAGCATTCGTCAACGGTAGCCGCATTGGCCCCACATTCCATCCTTGCAAGTTCAGGGCAGCTTTAACGGGAATTGGATTCGTGGTTACAAACAAAACTTTGAACAATGGAAAAAGTTGTAGATGAATTTGAGTCGCTCCTGCAACATTACCGCTGAAGAACTTCGTAATCATATCCTGCAAACGGTTGCCGACAAGATGACTCGCAACACTAACCACCCCTTGAGCACCAACAGCTAGCAAAGGTAAGGTCAGAGAGTCGTCCCCTGAGTAAATGGCAAAATCAGGGGGGGTCGAGCAACGGATTTGGCTCGCTTGATCAAGACTACCACTAGCCTCCTTGATCCCAACAATGTTTGGCACTTCGGCTAACCGTACAACGGTCTCTGGTTGCAGCCCCTGACCGGTACGACCAGGAACGTTATACAGCAAGATGGGGAATTCTGACACAGCTTCAGCGATCGCCTTAAAGTGCTGATACAGAGAATCCTGCGGTGGCTTGTTGTAGTAAGGGACAACCTGCAAAGAACCGTCTAAACCTAATTTAGCTGCTTTTTCTGTGGCAGCGATCGCTTCGCGCGTACAGTTCGATCCGGTACCTGCAATAATTTTAGCCTTACCCGCGATCGCCTGATGAATCACACGAAACAACTCATGCTCCTCATCCCAAGTCAGGGTTGGCGATTCGCCTGTTGTGCCACAAACAACCAGGGTGTCTGTTCCAGTTTCAGCCAAATGCACCGCCAACTTTTCGGCCAGGGAATAGTTCACTGCGCCATCTTCTGTAAATGGCGTAATCATCGCGGTCAGGACTCTGCCAAAATTCACCACACGCTTACTATCTAGTGAGTTTACCAAAAACGTTTAACATCTCGCGAAGGCACCATCAGCCCAATGATACCCATCATCTTGCCAAAGTGGGCACAGGCTTGAGCAAATCTTTCTGAACCAAAAGCTCGGCAATTTGAATAGCATTGAGCGCCGCCCCCTTCCGAATTTGGTCGCCACAAAGCCAAAGTTCCAAATTACAAGGGCTAGACAAATCCTGTCGGATACGCCCAACCAACACTTCATCTTTCCCACTAGCGTCAATCGGCATCGGGAAATAATTGCTGTCCCAATCTTCTACCAGCTTAACCCCCGGAGCCTGACGAATGACATCCCGCGCTTGGGCGATGCTAAACGGCGAGTCAAATTCCAGATTAACGGCTTCAGAGTGAGCCCGCAGGACGGGAACCCGCACACAAGTCGGGGTAATTCGCAGCTCAGGTACGTCAAAGATCTTGCGTGTCTCATTGACCATCTTCATCTCTTCCTCACAATACCCCTCACTGTTGAGTTTGGAATTATGGGGAAACAAATTAAAGGCCAAAGGATAGGGAAAAATCTCCGCCGTAGGAGGTTGTCCCTGCAAAATTGCAGTAGCTTGCTGCTTCATCTCTTCCATTGCCCTGGCCCCAGCCCCACTTGCCGACTGATAGGTCGAAACAACAATTCGACGAATTGGCTGTACTTGATGCAAGGGGAAAATGGCCACAGCCATCAAGATTGTCGTGCAATTGGGGTTAGCAATAATCCCTCGGTGGGCCTCAGCCGCGCGGGGATTCACCTCAGGCACAACCAGCGGCACAGTCGGATCCATGCGAAAGGCACTGGAGTTGTCAACCATCACGGCCCCAGCAGCGATCGCCGTATCAGCCCAAGCCCGCGAAGTAGAAGCCCCCGCCGACGCCAGCACCAAATCAATCCCTTGAAACGACTTAGCCTCAACAGCCTCAACCGGCAAGCGATCGCCCTTAAATGCGATCGCTTGGCCTGCCGACCGAGGCGACGCCAACAGTTTCAACTCCGCTAAAGGAAAATTTCGTTCTTCCAGCAAAGCTAACAACTCTGCCCCAACAGCTCCAGTCGCGCCTAAAATCGCCACTCTATACGTTTTCGTCAATGCTCCTCCTTGTGTTGAGTAATCAACAAGTTATTTTTAACCCAGAAAAAATCTTAATATTCTGGCATCAACCGAATTTTCTTGCCAGCAGGCCAAATTAGATAATCTTTATCTGGCACTTTTTATAGATAGTTTTAATCGACTTTAATTTTAATCAGATTAACAGACAGAATAATAAGCTTACCTTTAACCCAATCTAAGCAGCGACTGGCCAAGCACAGTTCAGTTACCGTTCAGTTTTATTCGTGCATCCACTTACCAAAGCTCTGCCCAAAACTGCACCTTTTATTATCATTACTCAAATTGTTGCTTTTTCAAACTATCTAAAGACCGAATCCATTGTCAGCTCCAATTGTTAATCTGACTCGTGCCAACACACAGTAGCAAATTCCAAAAAAATCAATTAACAACTCAATATCGATAAAGTTGTTCATCTCGCTTTTGGCGACCTTACGTACCTGCAATCCTCGTTGAATTTGAACTACTCTGAATCTAACGGCAGGGAGACCATTCTAGCTTGAGCCGCTCGAACAGGCAAACCCCCAGATGCAGCTTTGGCGATCGCGCCATTCCCCCAGAAAACACAGCCCTGGGCAAACAAAGCCCCTGCGGCGATCGCGGCTTTGCCCCAGGCAGCAACACCTAATTGCGTCACCGCGATCGCCGTTTGCCTAAGATGCATCGCTTAAGTTCAGAGTCACAATTTAAGCACCCATCTGAATCGTTAATTTTTATTTACTATTTAGTTTTTATGACTGGCCCAGCGATCGCGGCGCAGCCACCCTGGACAGCCCCTATTTTGTAAACAAATATTTCGCCAGATTGCGATCGCCCTGATCCCAGGGAAAGTAGCACCGTTCGCCCCAGAAACCTGGAATCCCAGCAGAGCGGGGAATTCGTTAGGGCAATCCGCGATTGGCCTTGCAGCTTGACCGCACCAAACCAGCACAACGGTACAGCCGTGGCAGAATACGGAACAAGCTACAACATATTTTTATTGAGGATCTCTGAGGATTTCCACCAACCTGAATCACGATCCGTTACTATAGCTAATTGCGGTATTCGCTTGCGCGGATGCTGCTCATGCCATGATTTCAGGAAAACGCGATTGCGGTGTGGGCATCCCCTATAACCTCCCAGCGTTTACCTTGATTTTCCCAGCAAAGCCGACATGCAAAAGTGAGTGAACAGGTCTAATCCTATAAACTCTCAGCGGATTTCGAACTTCAACTTGTTGACGTCGTTCAGGCATTCCGTCTTTCCGCGCGATGGGTCGGCGATCGCGCTCCTTGCTAATCTCAGTTGCAACCGTTTCAAATCACATGAAAGTCACCCAGGAAAAGCTACCTGCCAGTCAAATCGGCTTGGAAATTGAAGTTCCCTCCGATGTCTCCAAGAAAGTCTATGAACGAGTGGTTCAGGAGTTTACACGCTCAGTTAACATTCCTGGGTTTCGTAAAGGTAAAGTACCACGGTCCATCCTCATTCAACGCCTCGGTGCCACTCGCATCAAAGCCGCAGCCGTCGAAGAACTGGTCGAAGACAGCCTCAAAGAAGCTGTTAAACAAGAAAAAATTGATGCTCTAGGCAACTTCCAACTCCGTACCTCCTTTGACGATCTGGTGGCCCAGTTCCAACCAGGTGAACCCCTCACCTTTTCCGCCTCAGTGGACGTTGCCCCCGAAGTCAATCTCACCCAGAGCAAAGGCTTTACAGTTCAGGCCGAAGAAATCAAGCCCAATGCTGATCGAGTTGACGAAGTGTTAGCGGATTACCAAGAACGGCTAGCAACCCTGATTCCCGTAGAAGGCCGCGCCGCCCAGATGAAAGATGTGGCCGTCGTTGATTTTACGGGTGTCCTGCCTGCCGAAGATGGGGAAGGAGAAGCTGAACCCATTCCCGGTGGTGAGGCCCAAGATTTTCAATTAGAACTGCTGGAAGGTCGGTTTATTGCTGGCTTCATTGATGGCATCGTCGGCATGAATCCGGGTGAGACCAAAGAAATCAGCGCCCAGTTCCCCGAAGATTATCCTCAAGAAACGGTCGCTGGACGAGCAGCCCTCTTTACCGTCACGCTGAAAGAACTGAAAGAGAAGGAACTGCCAGAGCTGGACGATGATTTCGCTCAAGAAATCAGCGAGTTTGAGACTTTAGCAGAATTGCAAGAATCGTTGACCGAGCGATACGCCAAGGAAGCTGACGAAAAAACGCAAGACAACAAAGAAGAAGCCATTTTAGAAGAGTTGCTGAAGCATGTTGAAGCTGAAATTCCGGAAACTCTGATTGATCGAGAAGTGAGCTTCATGCTGAATCAAACAGCAATGCAGCTTCAAAACCAGGGTTTAGACGTAAAACGGCTGTTTACCCAAGAAACTGTCGGACGGTTACGGGAGCAATCGCGTCCCGATGCAATCAATCGCATTAAGCGCACGTTGGCACTCGGTGAAATTGCGAAGCAAGAATCGATCGCCGTTCAACCCGATGAACTCTCAACCAGAGTCACCGAAGTTTTGGAAGGGCTGGGTGATCAGGCCCAATCCGTCGATCGCGATCGCCTCGAAAGCGTAGTCTCTGAAGACTTGCTTAAAGAGAAAATTCTGGCTTGGGTCATCGAAAACTCCAATGTCGAACTCGTGCCGGAAGGAACCCTGACGGCCAAAGAGGATGCCCCCGCCGACACCGAGGCCGAAGTTGCAGCCAGCGACGCGATCGTCGAAGCAGATGTCGTCTCCGCTGCCCCCGAAGACGAACCCGAACCAGAGGCCCCAACCGAAACAGCTTCTAAGAAAAAGGCAAAATCGGCCAAAGCCGAAGCCCCAGAAGCCAGTGAATCCGCCGAGGGCGATGGCTCCCCCAAACGCAAAGGCGCAGCCAAAAAGAAAAAATCTGAGCCCAACACCTAAATTGGCAACGAACATAAGCTTCAGCCCCAAGGCAGAACTCGGCAACTCCACGCTGGATTTGCCAGAATAGAAGCATCGACCGTCTAGCCCTAAAACCCATCACCGAAGGCACTTAGAGCGAGAATATCAACAAATGTCTCCTCAAAGTTCTAGGTGAGTTAAGGCATAATTAAGGTATCGTGCAACGATACCGTTGATGGTGTGTAAGCCCAGATTAAGTGACGTTTAGGTTCGCTGCCAGTTTATGTTAGTATCTCTATCCAATAACTATTTCGTTACTAGCGTCAGCACGCTGGATATCCGCTCACTCGGCGCTGATGGTGTCATTCCAATGGTTGTTGAGCAAGCTGGTCGCGGGGAACGAGCGTTCGACATCTACTCCAGATTGTTGCGGGAGCGCATTGTCTTCCTCGGTTCCGCGATCGATGATGCAGTGGCCGATTCTGTGGTGGCTCAAATGCTCTTCTTAGAGGCTGAAGATCCCGAAAAAGATATTCAGCTCTATATCAACTCTCCTGGTGGTTCCGTTACGGCTGGCATGGCAATCTACGACACGATGCAACAAGTCCGCTGCAACGTTTCAACGATTTGCTACGGGTTAGCAGCTAGCATGGGGGCATTTCTACTGACAGCCGGCACGCGCGGTAAGCGGATGTCGCTGCCCAGTTCCCGTATCATGATCCACCAACCTTTAGGAGGTGCTCAAGGTCAAGCAGTTGATATTGAAATTCAGGCTAAAGAAATTCTTTATCACAAGCGGACGCTAAATGAGTTACTTTCACATCATACGGGGCAACCCTTTGAGAAGTTGGAAGCAGATACAGAGCGCGACTTTTTCATGAGCGCAGCCGAAGCAAAGGAATACGGTTTGATCGACCAAGTCATTTCTAAACAGAATTTGCCCCAAGCGGGTGAGCCTGTTGCTGCAGTGTAATTAAGAGGCCCATATGTCCAAATATGACTCCCATCTCAAATGTTCCTTTTGTGGCAAATCTCAAGAACAGGTTCGCAAGCTCATTGCGGGGCCGGGAGTCTATATTTGCGACGAATGCGTTGACTTGTGTAACGAAATCTTAGACGAGGAGTTGTTTGACTCAAGTGCAACAGCTCCTCAGCCCGTACCTCGGCGGGAACCTTCCACCGAGAAACGGAAAACTCGAACATCTCACATTTCGCTCAATCAAATCCCTAAACCCCGTGAGATTAAAAAGTATTTAGATGATCACGTCATTGGTCAGGATGACGCGAAGAAAATTCTTTCCGTTGCCGTTTACAACCACTACAAACGCTTGAGCTTTCTCGAAAGCAAAGGAAGCGGCAAGAACGGGGCCGATGACCTGGTAGAACTGCAAAAATCCAATATTTTACTAATTGGGCCAACGGGCTGTGGCAAAACATTATTAGCCCAAACTTTGGCCGAAATTTTGGATGTGCCCTTTGCGGTGGCAGATGCCACCACCCTAACTGAAGCAGGCTATGTGGGCGAAGATGTCGAAAACATCTTGCTCAGACTGCTGCAAGTCGCCGATTTGGACGTGGAAGAAGCTCAACGCGGCATTATCTATATTGACGAGATCGATAAAATTGCCCGAAAGAGCGAAAACCCATCTATCACCCGCGATGTTTCGGGGGAAGGGGTGCAGCAAGCACTCTTGAAGATGCTGGAAGGGACGATCGCTAACGTGCCGCCGCAGGGTGGGCGTAAGCATCCCTACCAGGATTGCATTCAAATTGACACAAGCAACATTTTGTTTGTGTGTGGTGGAGCCTTTGTTGGCTTAGATAAGGCGATCGAGCAACGGATTGGGAAAAAATCCATTGGTTTTGTGCAGTCGGGAGATGGCCAAACCAAAGACAAGCGCACGGCAGATATTCTGAAGCATCTTGAACCCGATGACCTCGTGAAATTTGGGATGATTCCTGAGTTTATCGGGCGTGTCCCTGTGATGGCGGTTGTCGACCCGTTGGATGAAGGCGCATTGTCTTCCATCCTCACGGAACCCCAAAATGCGCTTGTGAAGCAGTACCAAAAACTGCTGAAGATGGATAACGTCATGCTGGAGTTTCGGAGTGAGGCCATTCGGGCGATCGCCCAGGAAGCCTATCGGCGGAAGACTGGGGCCCGGGCGCTGCGTAGCATTGTCGAAGAACTGATGCTCGATGTCATGTACGAACTACCCTCGCGGAAAGATGTGACTCGCTGTGTCATTACTCGGGAAATGGTAGAAAAACGGTCAACGGCTGAATTGCTCTTGCATCCGTCATCGATTCCCAAGCCAGAATCGGCCTGAAGTAACTAGCAACTACACTCGGTCAAACGGTATTAATCTAAGCTAAGGTTTTAGGGGTTTGGGAAACTGAATCCCTAAAATATTTTTGTACAAATTTCGTGATACGCGCATGGCTTATATTTCAATCCGAGGTGTCGATCACTATTACGAGTGGATCACGGCCCCAGGCACCGATGAACCATCGGGCAAACCTGTGATGGTTTTTATCCACGGGTGGGGGGGCTCTGCGCGCTACTGGGAACAGACTGCCCGGGCGATCGCCGATACCTTCGATTGCTTACTGTATGACCTGCGCGGGTTTGGCCGCTCCAACACCATTGGACCAGAAATCGCCGCGATCGCCAACTATGAACTCGAAACCTACGCCGAAGACCTGGCGGAATTACTCGATGCGTTAAACCTCCAACGGATCTACATCAACGCCCACTCCGCCGGAGCCTCGATCGCCGTCTTTTTCTTAAACCTTTACCCCGAACGAGTTGAGCGGGCCATTCTCACCTGTAGTGGCATTTTTGAATACGATAAACGAGCCTTTGAAACCTTCTATCTCTTTGGCGGCTACGCCGTCAAATTTCGACCCCGCTGGTTATACAGCCTCCCGTTCATGGATCGGCTCTTCATGCAACGATTTTTGCATCGGCCTCTTCCCGGGGCCATCAGTCGGGCCTTCCTGGATGATTTTTTGATGGCCGATTATGGAGCGGCTCTGGGGACGATTTATACCTGTGTCAGCCAACGCGCCGCTGAAATTATGCCTCAAGAGTTCGCCCAAATTCAGGTGCCAACCCTACTCATTGCTGGCGAGCGCGACATCATCATTCCCGCCCAACTTGGGCAACGAGCCGCCGCCCTCAATCCCCAAATTGAATATATTGTGATGCCCAAAACCGCCCACTTCCCCATGTTGGAAGACGAAGCCACCTATCTTCAGCACCTGCAACGATTCCTCAAAGTCGAATCCTTGCAACCGGTCTAACCAATGCCTTGCCAATCCCGCCAGACCGTAGCCACCTTTACTAAGCATTACAAATTTCCCAACGAAGCCAGCGGCTACAGAAATTTTTAGCTGATTCCGCTAGGCTAAGAGTGAGGCCGCAACCAGGGCGATCGCACTCTAACCTGCCGCGCCCTGGCTGCCAATCGCCTGAATCCTCTCAATAATTTCCCTATGTTCAGCCAATCCACCTGCCACCACGGAAAGCCCCACCAGCACCCACAACCCGCGCCTGGAATTTGGCCCCAAGTTCGGCTCACGGCGATCGCGGGCTGTACCCTCCTCAGCACCCTGGCTCTTGGTATAGGCGATTGGAGTAAAACTGCGATCGCCCAGAGTCAACCACCCCAAACCACCAACATCATTACCAGTACCCGTGGGTTTCTACAAACCCCCCGCGATCGGAACGCAACCGCCCTCGGCAGCAGCATCACCCAAAGCTATACCGACTATTGCCAACCTGAATATCCACCCACTGAAAAGCCCATTTGTTTACTCGGCCTGGGCGACAAATTACCCGAAGGCGATGAATTGGCGGGTGACACAGAACCCTCAGAGCCTCAAAATCCCGCCGTCACAGAACCACTGCCCCTGGTCGCGCCAGTCCCCTATCAGTACGATAAAACCCAGCTTTTCCCCCGCTTATAAATTGCGGCCCCAGATTTCCCTGCCCCGCCGGATCGCGCAAACTCCAGGTCAATCTGGGCGATAGGACGTAATCAGCAACTCCGTGATCTTGCCACGGCGCTTGCCATTGGAATTGATAGAGCGGGCCGCCAACAGAGTATGGATGTAAAAATCCTGGTAAAGCTCTCGAATAAACTCACAATCAGAATTTGAGAGCATCACTTTCACCCCCCGCGCGGCTAACTCGGCAAACGTATTCCGCAAGCGGATTTGGTCAGTTGGCTTGAAGGAATAACGACTATAGGACGTAAAGTTACTCGTCGCGCTCAACGGATGGTAGGGCGGATCAAAATAGACAAAATCACGCGGACTGTGGACAAGATCCAGCACAGCTTCAAAAGGAGCCAGTTGAATCGTGACACCGCGTAAAGCCGCAGAAGCCGCAAACAACACGTCTGGATCAAAAATTCCAGGATTTTTGTAGCGCCCAATCGGAACGTTAAATTGCCCTTTGGAATTTTCGCGATACAGGCCGTTAAAACACGTTTTGTTGAGATAGATCAGACGGGCGGCTCGCTCCAAACTAGAGGCCGGAGCCGAAGCCCGCATCTGGTAGTAATACTCCTGACAGTGGCGATCGCGATGCCCCTTTAGCAAAGCAATCAAGGGTTCCACAGCATCGCGCACACACACGTAAACATTAATTAATTCAGGATTAATGTCAATGAGCGTGGCCGGAGTAGGCCGCAAATGGAAAAACACCGCCCCACCGCCCAGAAAAGGTTCAAAGTAAGCCGCATAATTTCTGGGGAAATAGGGAGTGTATTGCGGAATCAGTTGACTTTTTCCGCCAGCCCACTTGAGAAAGGGGCGAGGTTCAACAATAGGGGAGAGTTGGGCCTGCATTGCTCCATCATAGAAGTGATTTCCTAATTGGAAAAAATTTCCCAGGCAGTTCTCTTACCCGTTGTCAGCACCCGTTCCCACCCGATCTAGCAGCAGTTGCAACTGAGTCAAGCGGGCCTTATTCACCTGGCAACAAAAGAGCTGGCTATTGCCCGTAGGGCGCTGTTAGCGATCGCGTCACGCACCCCAATCAGGATAGTTGGTGCGTTCGCATGATCTAATCCACCCGACGCAATCATGATGGAGCTTGAAAGTGGGCAAGAACAAACACAGCCAGATTAATATGTCGGTTTGATGAATGAGGCAATAGCTGAAGCGCAATCCCTTGCCTTAAAATCAAGGAGAGGCGGCAATGGAGCACGCGGGGTTTACCTTGCTTCCATCCCGGTCAAGCTTTGATCATCGTCGAATTTGTATATCGCTAAGCAATGAAAAGTTTTTGGGACACGATTTCTAAATATCCAGTGTTTGTAGCAGGGGCAATTCTGGGAGTTTTGCTTTTTGCGGCAAAACCGTTGCTCCCCTTTTTCAAGAATCCGGTCACGGCGATCGCCCTGGTTGCCGCCTGTGTTGCGGCCTTCACGTTTCTCACCTTTACCTTGCGGGCCATGTTAGGGTTGCAAGTCGCCTAGCCATTCCGATCGGTTACCACGCCCCTGAGTATCATGGACAGGTTAGCGGGCACCGCGCAGCAGGGCGATCGGCAAGTCCGCCGCAGGTAACGCTTGCAGACGCAGCATCAAAATTTGAATTTAGATTTATAGCAATCGGTTTAAAACAACGGGTCACAGCACGGTAGCCCTTGGGAGAGGAAGCGAATCATGGCGACAAGTCGGCGAGTAGCCCGCGTATCAGAATTGATCAAGCGGGAAGTCAGCAAAATGTTGTTGCAAGACATCAAAGATGATCGGGTCGGTGCAGGGATGGTCAGCGTTACTGAGGTCGAGGCTTCTGGTGATCTGCAACATGCCAAAATTTTCGTCAGTATCTATGGCACCGCTGAAGCCAAAGCCGAAACGATGGCAGGATTGAAAGCAGCCACAGGTTTTGTGCGCAGTGAGCTGGGCCGCCGCATCCGGTTACGCCGCACCCCAGAAGTCATTTTTCTGGAAGATAACTCATTGGAGCGGGGCGATCGCATTCTCAACCTGCTAAACCAACTGAGTCAAGAACGGGGCCCCGACCTGGAAGAGGCAGCGGACACCAACCTGTCAGCCGAAGAGCCGCCCACAGCAGAATAACAACGCTGCTTATCATGGCTCATTGCTTGGGCTCCAGGCGCGATCGTTCCAAGGAATTGCAACCTGCATGTCAATCTTACTGCCTGATCTAGAAACGCTCACCCTGCGGCAACAAGTGGCCCAAATGGTTGTGGTGCGGGCCTCTGGCTATCTCTTTGATCATCAGATTCGCTATCCGCAGTGGGAGCCCCCCTTGGCCACGTTGACCGATTGGCTCACCCATTGGGGCGTGGGTGGGGTGATTTTACTCGGCGGCAGTGCAGCGGAATTGGCCCTCCGCATTCAACAACTCCAGGAACTGGCCCCCATCCCCTTACTGGTTGCTGCTGATGTGGAAGAAGGTGTGGGCCAACGGTTTCCGGGGGCGACCTGGTTTCCCCCACCAATGGCTCTGGGGGCGATCGCCCAAACAGATCAAGAGGCGGCCTTGCACTTGGCCAGAGAAATGGGTCGAGTCACCGCCCAGGAAGCCCACGCGATCGGGCTCAATTGGGTGTTAGCCCCAGTCACCGATGTCAACAACAATCCCGCCAATCCGGTGATCAATATCCGAGCGTTTGGCGAAACACCAGAACTCGTGAGCGCGATCGCGACTGCCTTTATCCAGGGTGCCAAAGCGGCCCCCGTCTTAACCGTCGCGAAACATTTTCCGGGGCACGGGGATACGGCTGTTGACTCTCATTTTGACCTGCCAACGGTGCCTCATGCCGTTGAGCGATTGCGCCAAATTGAATTGCCACCGTTTCAAGCGGCGATCGCGGCAGGGGTCGATTCCGTCATGACAGCGCACCTCCGCATTCCAGCCCTGGATGCCACCTATCCCGCCACCCTCTCGGATCGGCTGTTGACCAAAGAATTGCGCCAACGGTTGGGGTTTGAGGGGCTGATTGTAACCGATGCCTTGATCATGGGCGCGATCGCCAATACCTATGGCCCCAACGAAGCTGCTGTTCTTGCGGTAGAAGCTGGAGCCGATATTCTGCTCATGCCCGGTGATCCCGTTGGTGCAATTCAAGCAGTTTGTCAGGCTGTTGAGGAAGGTCGCATCACCGCTACCCAGATTCGCGCCACCGTTGAACGGATTTGGCACGCCAAACAAACCGTCTGTTGTCCGCCCGTGGCCGGAGCCACCTCCCACACCTGGGAAACGGTGACCCCATCTATCCATCCTCACCATCTCACTAGCCACCTGGCCCACCCCAACAGTCACGCGATCGCCGAGACCATTCTTCAGCGATCGCTCCGGGCTCGCGTGCCCCAACCACTTGCAACCAATCCTGCCCCCCAGGCCCGTAACCTAATCATGATTGATAATGCCCTGAATAGTAAGGAAGTCGGGCACCAATCTCCGGCGATCGCCATACCAGCCCGCTATGGCTATCAGGTACAGGTTGTTGATGAAAACACGCCCACCCCTTGCGTGCCCACACCGAGCGACCCACCCCAACCCACCTTGTTGCAATTATTTATTCGGGGTAATCCCTTTCGGGGGCAGGCCGGACTCACGCAAAGGGCCCAAGTGTGGTTTGACTATCTCCTTCACTCACAGCAGCTCCAAGCTCTGGTTATCTATGGTAGCCCTTATGTGCTGGATGAGTTTTTGCCCCACTTGCCGCCCGACCTGCCCTATGTGTTTACCTATGGTCAAATGCCTGCGGCCCAAGCGATCGCCTTACAAACGTTATGGGGCACCCCGCCCGTGGCCAAGGTCTAACCGCTTTTGCTGCGGCTAGCAGACAGGTCAACAAAGAATCACAGTGAACAGGCAATAGAACGCAATAGAACAATAAAGACCAAGACACATCGAATTGTCCTGGCCTTTACATCTGCTATATCTACTCAATCCCGGACGGGAGCAAGCGATAAACCATGGAAGCAACTAGAGCACGCTTGCTTCAGGCGCTCTTGCCCAACCGTCGCCTTAGAATGCAGGACGATGATGAATCAAGTTGAGGAACTCCTCACGGGTCTTCTGATCTTCCTGAAACACACCCACCATTGCACTGGTGACCGTCCAAGAACCCGGTTTCTGTACCCCGCGCATGACCATGCACATGTGGCTGGCTTCCATCACCACAGCGACCCCCCGAGGCTCCAGAATAGATTGCACCGCTTCTGCAACTTGCCGAGTCAATCGTTCCTGGACTTGCAAACGACGGGAATACATTTCCACAATCCGGGCTAATTTACTCAAACCCACAACTTTTTGGTTCGGGATATAGGCCACGTGGGCTTTCCCCATAAAGGGCAGCATGTGGTGCTCACACAAGCTAAACACGTCAATATCACGCACCAACACCATTTCATTGTGGCCTTCGTCAAAAATTGCCCCGTTGACCAGGTCTTCCAGAGATTGATGATAACCCTTGGTCAAAAAGCGCATTGCTTCAGCCACCCGCTTGGGAGTTTTGAGCAATCCTTCCCGCTCTGGATCTTCCCCAACTCCTAACAACAACGACCGAACGGCATCCACCATTTCATCGTCTTCATCGCCCGATGGCTTACGAAAATTGGGCGATTGCAACCCATCTAAGGTGTTGCGATCGGGCCGCGATTGCAGGTTTTTGGGCTTATCGGCTGCGGTCAATTCACTATCAGAAGTGACGAGTTTAGAAGCGTTGGTTGTGCCGTTAGAACCGTTGGAAGCGATAGTCATAATAAAAATCGAACTCGACAATAATGTGGACAAACGATTTGACGCCAGCCATCTGATAGTCAGTCACAGACTATCAGTCGTCTAGCCAATGAACTGCTAAAATGCCCCACCACTGGGCATCAGGGTTAAATCTTCAATGACAGCCTCTTGGGGCAACAGTGCCGCTTGGAGCAGTGTTTGGGCCACCACCTCAGGCGATAACATTTGTGACCGATCGAAATCCGCGTGAACGGTGGCAGTATCCCAAATTGGAGTGTTGACCGCTCCCGGCGAAACGGTGATGACGCGAATACCGTGCGATCGCTCTTCCGCCGCCAATGTTTTTGACAGAGCCACTAAGCCAAACTTACTGACACAGTATGGCCCCCAGTCTGGAAACGCCTGGTGTCCGGCAACAGAAGCAAGGTTAATAATGGTACCTTGACCGCGCTGACGCATTCCGGGCAGCACGGCCTGGATACACTGAAACACACTTGTTAGGTTTAGATTCAGCACTTGTTGCCAATCAGCTAGGGATGTTTCAGTCAGTTTCCCGGTGTAGCCCATCCCAGCATTGTTGATCAGCACATCAACCACACCGAGGTCTGCCACGATCGCCTCCAGTTGAGAGCGCACCTGGGCCACGTCAGCCAAGTCCACACAGTAGGTTCTGGCATCCACACCAGCAGCGATCGCGGACTCTGCCACAGCCTGTAACCGTTGCTGGTTCCGCCCCACTAGCGCCAAATCAAAGCCAGCTTGTGCAAAAGCCAGCGCTGTCGCCCGCCCAATGCCGCTACTTGCTCCGGTGATCAAAGCACGCTGTTTCACCTGTGCTGTCATAAAAACCACATTCCTTCTGATAGGTGCTCATCCAAGCACCGACGGATACACTGTGCACCAACCCCCAATTAGCTTAGTGAAGAAGGTGCACCCCAAGTGTTAAAGACAGATTAACGCTTTATAAGATTTCCTCGATCCTGAGCTTGACCCATCCGACAACCACAGAGCAAAACTGTTAGATGCATAGCAAACAGGCAACAGGAAGATGAGACTTGTATCAACCAACCGACTTAGCCAAGCGGCCCAGCATTTCCAGAATGAATACCTTTAGCTATCTTCGCCGCTCCTTTTGATGGGCTCTATGAATGCGACCAGATCAGAGTTAAGCCTTTAGAAACGCAGCATTCAATGTCGAATCACTGGATACTCATCGCTCAGGTCTTAACATATCTTAGCATATCACTCATAAACCGACTTCTGTTGCCGAAATGGCGAATTATTCAGGAAATTCAGAAAATATCCCGATCGCACGGAACTTTTGATAGCGTAAATCTTGGCGTTGCTGATTCGTTAAACACTTGCTTGCTTCTAGGTGCTGCGCCAAAGCCGATTTCAAGATTTCTGCTGCTTCCAACGGATTGGCATGGGCTCCGCCCACTGGTTCAGGCAAAATTTCATCAATAATCCCCAACCGTTTGAGGTCAGTCGCAGTCATTTTTAGGGCTTCCGTAGCTTGTGGCGCTTTTGCAGCATCCCGCCAGAGAATAGCCGCACACGCTTCCGGTGGAGCAACGCTATAAACCGCATGTTCAAACATCAACAAGCGATCGCCCACACCAATGCCCAGCGCACCACCCGAACCACCTTCGCCAATCACCACACAAATGATGGGTACCTCAAAGCGAAACATTTCCCGCAGGTTATAAGCGATCGCCTCCCCCTGGCCAAACTGCTCCGCTTCCAACCCAGGGTAGGCCGCCGGGGTGTCGATAAACGTCAAAATTGGCATCCCAAAGCGATCGGCGTGTTCCATCAAGCGAATCGCCTTCCGATAGCCCCCCGGCGAAGCCATCCCAAAGTTACGGGTAATATTATCTTTGGTATCACGGCCTTTTTGATGGCCCAACATGACAACGGGTTGCCCCTCAAACCGCGCTACACCGCCCACGATCGCCGGATCATCGAACCCAATGCGATCGCCATGCAATTCCATCCATTCATCGCTAATCGCCTGAATATAGTCCAACGTGCTGGGGCGACGCGGATGACGCGCAACCTGTAACCGCTGCGCCGGAGATAAATTCCCAAAAATTTCTTGCCGAAGCTGCACAGCCCTTGACTCTAATAGACTGATCTGGTCAGAAACATCGACGTCATTTTCTTCCGCAAGTTCGCGGATCTGTGCAATTCTAGCCTCCAACTCTGCCAAAGGTTTCTCAAAATCTAGCAGAATTGTTTTGCGTTCCGTGGTTGCCATAGTTTAGACGTTCACCAGATCAAAGCTATAAACTCGAAGTCAACAAAAACGATGCTACTTCACCCTCACCACAACGATTTGGCCAATCATGGTCAACCCGACTCGCCAACACTCGTTCACTATATTCATCGTTTCACAAAGTTAGAGACTTTTCACCATTGATTCGGGGTTTCTCTCCTCCCCCCGCTTTAAATGCCACGGCCCGGCCACGCGACCCACAAGCCCAACATCAAGCAAAGACCAACCAAGTCTTATCCCAACAAAGGCCGAAATCCATGCTTGAGTGAAACCTCACCAATGCGTTCCATCTTGTCAATCGTGATGCGATTGCGCCCCCAAGAAAAGTTCGTATGCCACTTTTCAAACTCCAGCAACATCGACTCAGCAAAACAGGCAAACAATTGGCGCGCTGGCACATCCATATTGACGATGCGCATAATCTTCCAATCGATGTCTAACGAATGCTCAACAATCCCGCCATTGAGCACTTGTACACCCGGCGCTTGGATCTTCGTTGCTAGATTTTTGGGATACCCACCATCTACCAATAAACAGGGCTGCTTCAGTTGGGTAGGATCAATTTCCACACCTTTCGGCATACTTGCGACCCACACAATCACGTCAGCCTGGGGCAATGCCTCCATCAAACCCATGATTTTGCCCCGTCCCAGTTCAGCCTGCAACTCGTTCAGTCGGTCTTGATTACGAGCGACCAATAGGAGCTCACCGACATCTGTCCGAAGGTTCAACCAGCGGCACACAGCACTTCCAATGTCTCCCGTGGCCCCACAGACCGCTACCGTCGCGGTGGACAGGTCAATCCCCAAATTGGCCGATGCTTGTTCAACCTGGCGACAGATGATGTATGCCGTATGGGTGTTCCCCGTCGTGAAGCGCTCGAACTCTAGCTTGATATTGCGGACTTGCTGAATTTGCTGCAAGTTGAAGTTTTCAAAAATAATAGAGGAGAAGCCACCTAACGCCGTGATATCAATTCCGTGCTTTTGGGCGTGGGCCATGGCATTGATCACTTTCCGCGTCGCTGCTTTAATCCGCCGATTGGCTAGCATTTCAGGCAAAAAACACGATTCCACATATTTCCCGTGGATTTTCTGGCCTGTGGCACTCGTCACCGTGATATCATCCACAATCTGGGGTGGCGCACTACACCAAAAGTCTAATCCTTGATCAGCGTATTCTGGGTAGCCAAGTTCTCGTGCAACTAGCTGTGCGTGTTCCAAGCTAGTAAGATGACCAATTAGACCAAACATGGATGATTTAACTTAGACCTGTAAGTTACGAGTGGTAAAGCGATGTCCAAACTGATCGGATTGCGGCTTTGGGGCTGGGGCTAGGCAAGTCGGTGAGGGCGATCGCGACACAACTAATGGCAATCTCATTCACCCAAAGGTCCAGAAGGGCAGGAGGCTGAGGCAAAAGGGCTGAATCATTCAGCGTTAGCCAGCGGCGTTTGCCTTCACAAGCTGAAGGTTCATCGCAGACAGAACATAAACGCGATCGCCCCCAGCCATTCTGGATGCACGAGGAGAATGATTCCGGTTAGGCCGCAGCCAATCCCATCGCCGACAGCCGCATGACATCACGACTGCTAAAGCCAATGTTACCGAGAGCCTCGCCGTACTGAATCATGAAGTCTTCGACTAAAGCATCCTTCGCCATCCCCAGCACATGGGCATCATCTTCAACTTGGTTCAGCATCTTCCAAACGAGCGGCAGATTTTGGCGATTCGCTTGCTCTAACTCTTCTTTAGAAGCTTCAAAGTTTTGCTGCAACCACTCTTCCCCGTAGTTAAGGTGGCTGTATTCATCACGCACCACACCTTCCGTAATCTTGCGGGCAAAGTCATCTGCAACGGGGATATAGATGTTGTAAGCCGCGATCGCAAAACACTCAATGATCAACGCCTGAATGAGCAAGCAGGTCACGATCTTGCCACTGGCGGCAGCTTCTTGGAAGTTATTGTGCAGTTGGTGAAAAAACTGCTTTGCAAATTCCGTGTCAGGGGTCACATTCAGATTCCGACCACACGCCTCAAACCCCTTTTTGTGGCGACTTTCCATGCGTGCCAAGCCGATTAACCGCTCCTTGTCATCAGGGAGTAGCTCTGCCAGCTTCATGTAGTTTGCATTGGCCTCTAGCTCGCCCTCTATCACAATGGCGTTGATTCGGCTGTAGGCGTCCCGATACGCTTCTGTGTGAAAGTCGATTACTACATTAGCCTCAAGCTGCGGCATATGCTTACTCTCTCCTCGAATATGGAACCGAATCGATCCGGTAGTTAGAACAAATTGTTAAATGTAAGGAAAGTGATAACGTAAAGAAAGTCTTTACATTAAGCTTCTTGTAACACTTTACCGCTTTCCTGCCCAAAATCAGCGATCGCCCCTGAGTTTTCCCGTCTAATCCTCCTCAACAACGCTTCGCCTTTGCATCAGAACCTTACTAAGCCCTAGTAGTCCAGCTTAGCGCGTCCATCGGCAGGTTGGCCTTGTCTTAGGTATTAAAAACGACTTGCCAAAGTTCAAGTCAGATTTTAGCGGACGACCATCCCTTAACATATATTAAATTTAATTATTATCAGTATAGACTGTTTGTAATGATAACTCAGGGTTAACCTCGCCCGCCCACGCCTCGCGAGTGAAGGCAAGCCCGCTTAGCTCGCCGCGACTGAGGCGACCGCGCTCATCACCAGTCGATCGCGATCGCCCCAATGCATTGGCCAGAGCCGATTAGCACCAGATCCCACTGGCGAGTTTCACCAAGTTTCCCTGTTTAGCCAATAAAACCATTAAAATAAACAGTTTGTTCGGTAGCTAAAAATTCGCCTTCTATGTCTAGCTCTTCCCGTCGTTACCACATCACCACCTTTGGTTGTCAGATGAATAAGGCTGACTCTGAACGGATGGCTGGGATTTTAGAAAACCTGGGGTTTGAATGGGCCGAAGAACCCGACGAGGCAAATCTGATCCTTTACAACACCTGCACCATTCGCGATAACGCCGAACAAAAAGTCTACTCTTACCTGGGTCGCCAAGCCAAGCGCAAGCAAACCCAGCCCGATTTAACTCTAGTCGTCGCCGGATGCGTGGCCCAACAAGAAGGTGAACGCCTGCTCTCGCGGATTCCCGAACTGGATTTGGTCATGGGGCCACAACATGCCAATCGCCTGGGCGATTTGTTAGAACAGGTGTTCAGCGGGAGCCAAGTGGTCGCCACCGAACCGGTGCACATCATGGAAGACATCACCAAACCCCGCCGAGATAGCGAGATTACGGCCTGGGTGAATGTCATCTATGGGTGTAACGAGCGCTGTACTTACTGTGTGGTGCCGAATGTGCGCGGATTGGAGCAGTCGCGGCAACCGGAAGCGATCCGTGCGGAAATTGAGCGGTTGGGCCAGCAAGGGTACAAGGAAATCACCCTGTTGGGCCAAAATATCGACGCTTACGGGCGGGATTTGCCGGGAACGACGGCAGAAGGACGCCACAAACATACCCTGACAGACTTGTTGTATTTCGTTCACGATGTCCCTGGAATTGAACGGATTCGGTTTGCGACGAGCCATCCTCGCTATTTCACCGAACGCTTGATCCAAGCCTGTCAAGAGTTACCCAAAGTTTGTGAACATGTTCACATTCCGTTCCAGTCGGGGGATAACGACATTCTCAAGGCGATGAGTCGTGGGTATACCCGCGATCGCTACCGCCGGGTCATTGATACGGTGCGCCGCTATATGCCCGATGCCGCCATCAGTGCGGACGCGATCGTGGGGTTTCCGGGCGAAACTGATGCCCAGTTTGAAAACACGCTTAAGCTCGTTGACGAAATTGGCTTTGATCAATTGAACACTGCTGCTTACTCGCCCCGGCCAGGAACCCCTGCCGCCCACTGGGACAACCAAATTCCCGATGTAGTCAAGCAAGACCGCCTCCAACAGCTCAATCGGTTGGTGGCCGTCAAAGCTGCCGAGCGATCGCAACGCTATGTGGGCCGCACTGAAGAAGTCCTGGTCGAAACCGTCAACGAAAAAGACCCAACCCAAGTCATGGGCCGGACACGGACTAATCGGCTGACCTTTTTCCCCGGCGATATCACCACGCTGCGAGGCCAATTGGTAACAGTCCACATTCACGAAGCCCGAGCCTTCAGCCTCACCGGTACCGCGATCGCGCCCTAGGAGTACCCTCAGGCCACCTTCGACGGGAGATATAACACTGGATGCCAACTACAGTGCAACAGTTCGTGGGTAAAGCTCGGCACCGACAGTTGTAACCAACGACTACGATTACCGTGACACACCACAATCAAGCTGATATCTGGCAGCAAACACGCCGCCAGCACTTCCGCGATCGCCGAGCCTTTGCGCACTTCAGTCGCCACAGTCAGATGAACGGCCTCTAGTTCCTGTTCCACCGCCGCCAACTTTTGTCTCGCCTCGGCGACAAATGGCTCCTGCGGAATTTCACGTCGTTCCACGTCATCCAACACCCAACAAAAATTACACGCCTCTAAAACCGTCTGACCAGCCTCCTGCTGCTGGATCGCAAACTGCTTAATTTTCTGGACTGCAATCTGGGCCGTCGGCGAACCGTCGTAGGGCACCATGCAGTGCCGAAACAGGTGTCGCAGCCGCAAATCTAACTCTTCTGTTGTATAGGTCGAAATGAGTTGCGGGCGCATGGACAAAATCGGAATCGAGGCTTTGCTATACAGCTCAACCGCCGTACTCCCAAAAACTTGTTCCGAAAAAGCACTTCGCAGGGGATACCCCACCATGAGTAAGTCGGCCTGATAATCCCGCACTGCTTTTAAAATCACATCTGCTGGACGCCCCGACTCAACCGCGATCGCCACCTTGATCGCCGCCGAACCGTGCTCCTGAGCTTGCCCCAAATATTGTCGTGCCTGGTCAACTTTTGCCTGATTCACCTTGGGAATTCGCCCCCCCTCATCCAACGGCACACAGTGCAAAAAAGTCACCTGCTGGATACCCGTTGCGGCCAAGCTCGGTACAAAGTGCACCAGCCGTTGTAGCCCATCCGAAAGGTCAGTACAAACAAGCAAGCGTTGAAACATAAACGCACCAGAACAAGGCCAAATAAATTGCTCGCCACCTGAATTCAGGCTTGCCCTTAACAGTATCATCTCCAACTGGGTTCAGGTCGCTGTTTTGCCCTCCCGCCAATTCACCCAAACCGTTGCCTCAAAGGCATAATCCACGGCAAGTCACACAACCAACGCGATCGCGCCCCACCAACAATAACCAATAAAACTTCAACTTAAGCAATTCAAGAAATCTCACACGTAAATAGTCAGAACTGGAATTACCACTTAAAAATAAAAATCAAACCTAAATGGAAACCTGACGATACTCAGCCATATTCAGGACAAACGGTTACTTAACCACCGAGCCAGAAGTTACCTTGAAGTGCCACAATCCATCACCATGCTGGCCCCACGGTACCTTGCCTGGACGCCCCATATCCCCAGCCCGATCCTACCCCAGAATCTAGCAAGAGCTAGAGGTCGCCAATTGAGCTAAACCGTTATGTCGCCTGAGAGCCCGGTTCCAAGCCCCACTCATGCTTGAGAAACTGCTTATACATATTTTCTCGGAGCATCATTTGCTCATAAAGCTTGACTAAAAAGTCTTGAGCCTGCTCACGGCTCATTTGTTGAACCTGAGTCTCAAACGACCGGATACTGAACTGCTGTTCCAAAGAAAGCCCAACAGGTTGGTTCATGATGTTTTGCTCCTGTATGAGAGAGTACGCAGAGTAGAGAGAACTACCTTGAAATGAAGCCTACTGGAAAACTCATTGAGAGTTGTATCTAGAGTGCCCAAATTAGCTTCAACTTTCAATCGAGATATTACAGAAGATAACAAGTGTTTGACAAAATGCGCACTACCCCAGGGGGATATTTTGGTTTATTTTTGCTAAAGATTGATGTTTTCGATGCCGTATAATGGCCTCTTTGTCAAGCACATGCTAGGTTGCAGCCTTCTTGTCTAAGTATTAATACTTATGCGTATAATCAAGGAATTGCCAAGAATTGATGACTTAATCTCTAGCCAAAATCTTATCTGTGCGGTGATCTGTGAGTTAGGATCTCGTTCTTCGTGGGAGACGGCTATGGTTTTTGGGCATTCTATAGGGTAGATGAAACAGGCTTGTGACTTCCTGAAAACCCGTCTTAGAGTTTGGCAATCAGAATAGGGGCCCAGGTTTAAATACCAATGGTCACTGTTATGGCTTGTGATCGTAGTCCATACTAGGTTTGCCTGTTATGCCCGTCGCCTAAATGTGTAGGAGCAGCCTTGGTCAGAAAGAGTTCTACCCCAGCTACATCTATCGACGACTCGCCTGGATTGGCCCATTTAGTTCACCGTCTGATCCAAGTTGCGGCGCATAATTGCACGCTAGAAACGTTGCTAACTGAATTAGCAAACGTCTTGGGCGAAAGTCTGGCGGCGGACGGTTGTGCCATTGTGGTGTCATCCATGCCGTCGGGGCATCTTAAAACGGCGTGTTGGTTTGGGGGCGTGACCGAACCTGTCACTAGTTTTGTTTTAGGGCGCTATGAAAACCTCATGCGGCGGCTCCATTGTCCGCAAACGCTGATCGTGCCGGATCTTCAACAGCAAGACCAAGCGGGTGAGGGGCCATGTCCCAGCACCGATCGCACGGTGTGGCAAGAGTTGGCGTTTTCGGGCCATGCCCCTGTGAGTCGGGCAATTTTGGAGGTTCCGGTTTGTTGTCAACGGCGCATCCACGGAGTCATTAGCTTGATGCGATCGCACCCCCATAGCTGGACGATGGAGGATGCCGAAACGCTAGAAACGGTCTCGCAGCAAATTTCGACCCTGTTTTATCAAGCGTGTTTACAGCAGCAAGTGGCCCAACAAGCGCTGTATCAGCAGGTCATTAATCAATTAACAATGGCCATTCGGAATTCGACCGATTTGGGTGAAGTGTTGGCGATCGCCACCCAGGGCACAACCCAAGCCCTACAAGCCCAACGGGGCTTATTGCTGCGCCTCAAATATCAAGACCTCTTGTTACGAGGCCACATCGCGAAAGAATTACCCAAAGCACGAGTCACGATCGCGTACGAATGGTGCAGGCCCACTCCAGACCACCTAGCCTTGATGACCGGAACCAACGCCAGCGAGCCCCCCACATCCTTTTGGCTGTCAGACTGCGAATTATGTCAAGAAAGTTTTCGGGCACTCAAGCCTATTATTGTTAAACATCGGCGCTATCTTGCCCACGAAATTGCAGCGGCCCAAATCCATCCCGCGTTTGCAACGAATCAGTTTGGCGCATCTCTCGTTGTGCCCTTAGAAAGCCAGGGTGCAATTTTAGGATTTCTTGTATTCCAAGATATGCAACCCCGTTCCTGGCAACAGGCCGAAATTGATTTTGCGGAATTGGCTAGTGCCCAGGTCAGCACAGCTATTTTGCAAACCGAGACCTTGCGCCAAGTCCAGGCTCTAGTCGAGAAACGCACCTCGGAACTGCAACAAAGTTTGGCAATCCAAGCCCGGTTGTATGAAAAAACGCGCCAACAATTAGACCAACTCCGCCACCTGAACCAGCTTAAAGATGAATTTTTGGATACGGTGAGCCATGAACTCCGCACGCCCCTAACAAGTATGGCCTTGGCGATTCGGATGTTGCGGCAAGTTGGCATGGCGGGCGATCGCGGCACCCGCTACCTGGATATTTTGGAACAGCAATGCGCCCAAGAGACGAATTTAGTCAACGATTTGCTGGCGCTGCAAGAACTGGAGGCCAATCAAGTCCCGCTGAACGCCGAAGCCATTATGCTGGAGGAATTAATTGCAGCCTTGAGTGAGGGGTTTCACCGCACCTGGGCCACGGCCAAAGGACTGCAATTGGTGGTGGAAGCAACAACGTCCTCGCTGTGGATGCAGAGCGATCGCGATAGCCTTAATCGCGTTTTGCTGGAATTACTGACTAATGCGGGTAAATATTCAGCACCAAATAGCCAAATCCAGCTTAAAGTGATGTGTCAGCCCGGTGCGATCGCGACCCCGCCCCAAATTGTGATTAGCCTGACCAACCAAGGCATTGGGATTGGGAGTACCGACTTACCCCACGTCTTTGAGCGATTTCGGCGGTGCAAAGGTGTCACACAGCAAGCCATTCCCGGCACGGGCTTAGGGCTAGCCCTGGTCAAACGGTTGGTCGAGCATTTGCAAGGAACGATTTCAGTCGCCAGCACCCCCATCCCCGACTCAGAAGAGTGGGAAACCTGCTTCACGCTCCTGTTGCCGCAAACCCTCACGATTTTGAAGCTCCCCGATTAACCCCGGCTCCGACGAATACCACCCCTGAAAACCGCGATCGCGAGATAAAAATATCAAATGTTTTTCACCGACAGTTTAGACTAGACCTGAGTAGCTAATCCTGCATGTTAGAGTCTACCGACCTAAAACCACTGCGCTGGCAGCGCGATCGCTATTCACCTTTGGCCCGAAAGGTGGATGTTTTTGCATCGTCGGCCCAGCTCATGTTCTATCTATGGTGGGATAGCAAAATTCCAGGCCAATCTGTCCGCTACCGCAACCGTCGGGCTCAATGGCTGGTCGGCACCTTGCTCGATCTCGGCCCAACCTTCATCAAACTCGGCCAAGCCCTCTCCACTCGGGCCGATCTGTTACCCCTGGAATATGTCCAGGCCCTTGGTCGTCTCCAAGACAAGGTGCCCGCCTTCGAGCCGCAAACCGCGATGGCCATCATTGAAGCCGAACTCGGAGCCTCTGTCTATACCCTGTATCGCGAATTTGACCCCATCCCCCTTGCTGCCGCCAGTCTGGGCCAAGTCCACAAAGCCCAACTCCACACTGGGGAAGAGGTGGTGGTGAAAATTCAACGGCCTGGGCTGGAAAAATTATTTGACCTGGATTTCCGAGTTTTACGCCAGTTACTTCGCCTTTGCGATCGCCTCTTTCCCTGGTCAAAACAATACAATTTACACGCCATTTACGACGAATTTGTCGATATTTTGTATCACGAAATTGATTACATTCAGGAAGCCTTGAATGCCGATCGCTTTCGCTTCAACTTCCGCGACCATCCCCAAATTCGCGTCCCTCGGATTTATCCGAAATACACCACCAAGCACGTCCTCACGATGGACTATATGCCTGGAATTAAAATTAACGATCGCCAAAGTTTAGAAGCCTGTGACATTAACGTCAAAGAAATCAATCAACTGGGAATTTGTTGTTATCTCAAACAGTTGTTGCAAGACGGATTCTTCCAGGCCGATCCCCACCCCGGCAACATGGCCGTTAGCCAAGATGGCTGCTTAATTTTCTATGACTTTGGCATGATGGCCGAAGTACAACCCATCAACAAACAACAAATGGTCAAAACATTCTTTGCCGTTTTGCGCAAAGATACCGACCAGGTCGTTGATACGCTGACCGATATGGGCCTGATTGAGCCAATGGCCGATATGGCCCCTGTCCGGCGAGTTACCCAGTTTTTGCTCGAACGGTTCACAGAAAAACCCATTGAGCTGCAAGCCTTCGGAGAAATGCGGAGCGAACTATACGCCCTCTATGAGCAACAGCCTTTCCGCTTGCCAGCGAAGATGACCTTCATTCTCAAAGCGCTGACTACTCTGGACGGTGTGGCGCGATCGCTCGATCCCCAATACAACTTGCTCCTCTGTGCTAAGCCCTTTGTCCAAAACCTGGCTCTGGCTCAAGGCCAAGGTGCCGCTGTTGGTGAAATCGTTAAACAAGCCAAAGACTTCATGATCACTAAAATTCGGCAGCCCAGTCCCGCCAAAGTGATGGTGCAAGATCTGGAATTACGGCTTGAACACCGGGAAGCCCAACTCCGCGCCCAATATTTAACCCACGATCGCCAAATCAAAACACTGCACCTCACCATTCAGACCTTGCTCTACACCAGCCTTACAGGCTTTGCAATCCTTTCTGGGGCCATTTTATTGCTAGCCGCTTACCCAAACTGGGCGATCGCCACCTTCAGTCTCGCAGGTTTGAGCGCGATCGGTCTTCTGCGCACCCTCTCCCGCCTTGCCGTCAACCACCGCATTAACCGCCTCACAGGCCAGTAATCCCAAGCAATTAGTTTTCCCGCTCAAACATAAACTCAATCGCCACACCATCAAAAAGAGGATTAGGATTCAGTCGAACATAACCTTGAACCAACGCCTCAAGAACATCAAAATAGGCAAATGCAACCTCTAGCTGCTCCCAACTTGGCGTTTTTCTGAATCGAATCCCCTTTTGCTTAGCAACATTACGGCACTGATTAAACGACCCATAACGCTGTTTCAAAGATTCCTTACTTACAGATGGCAACATCAGATTGTCTGCCATATCTACAGCAGGTACCACAGCTTGTTGCTTCAATTGATTAACCGCAACTTGGGCCGTTGTAAAAATAGCCGCAGATGTTTGAAGATCAGCGTCGTGATTAGTTTGCAACTGTTCGAGCAGTTGAACAATACGTTTTTTCCCCATAACAGTTACTATGGCCTTTCAGAACGTTGAATAGAAGCAGGGTCAGTATACATTTGCGGATTATCTAACCGATCTTGATCTGGATCTTTTTGTATAACTACAGTCGTTTGAGGTGGCAGAGCATCAAGCTCCGACTCCTCACGCCACCATACGACTAATTCTCTTAAGGCGTTCCAAAACTTTGTAAACCGGCCTGGAATCGCCATTACTCCCATCGGTGAAGTCACACCTTCAACTTCCTCAAAAGCACTCGACAAGCGATCAAAATGCCCAGTCATTTTTTGAAGTTCTTGCTGCAATTCGTTAATCGTTTTTTGTTGGTTTTGGGCCAGAGTAGCTTTGTCTAAACTCAACTTATCAACAAGCCCCTGTAATCGCTCAATATCGGCTTTCAATGCCAAAGCCTTTTCTTTATGTTCTTCGTTACGACGGACAAGCTGCGATCGACTACGATTCGTAAAAATAAGACAGTCCCGAATTTCCCCATAAATTTGCTGACCTTCCGCAGCATTTAAGGCCGCGATCGATTTAGGAAAATCCGTAGCAGAACGAAACCGAGCATTTGAAGGGTCGTGAGTCGCCATCAGAATTATCTAGAAATTAACGTCTAAAGCTTAGAGTGGACAATTTTTCTAAAAAGAAAACAATTTCTCATTCCGAAGTTAAACCGGATACAAGAATTGCAAAATACTAAAAAGCGCCCCCCGAAGAGAGCGCCTTTCACTAGCAGCAATTCGCTACATCAATTAGCCGTTGATCGCAGGAGCCTGAAGGGCAACCGGAGTTGCTTCCCCAGAGGCCAAATCCAACGGGAAGTTGTGCGCATTCCGCTCGTGCATCACTTCCATCCCCA
>CAYYWG010000007.1:0-269190 GCA_964475335.1 uncultured bacterium | reverse complement strand
TACAACTTCATTCTGGAAGCCCTATTCTATGCAGCATTATAAAGAATTGGTATAACATCAAGTTTGTTGAAAACAACGTCATCAACTGGAGTTATCAAGATCCCCGTTGCCGGATTCGCATTGCGGTGGGGGTGGAATATGGTTGTGATACGCTTTTGGTTTCGGAAGCGTTGTTAGAAGCGGCACGACGGGAGCCACGGGTCTTGTCTGATCCCCCAGCGAGGGTGTGGTTTCAATCTTTTGGCGATAGTGCGCTGAATTTTGAACTCCTAGTTTGGATTAATCAACCCGCAGAAAATGAACCGATCAAAAGTGCGCTCAATTTTGGAATTTATCAGGCATTTCGGAGTCGAGGGATTGAAATTCCTTTTCCACAGCGCGAACTTTATATTCGGAATGTTGATGAATTCCGTGCGGTATTTACTGGCGATCGCCCCAAAGACGAGAGTGGAAATGGTAAAGGTATTCATCCTGATACAGCAGAAATTTATGATGGTAGTGAAAAACGAAAACCATCATCATTAAATAATTTAGCTCTACGAAATTTATTAAGGCGAATTAGCTACTTTGAGCAATGTTCAGATATTGAGATTTTGCAATTGATTGAGTACGGATATCGCCAAATTTATCCAGCAGATCAGGTAGTGTGTGAAGAGGGCGAACCAGGAGAGTCGTTCTATTTAATCTTGAAGGAAAAAGTAGAAATTTTTTCGCGGCGGGTCGAACAATATATTGCCACCCTGAATGAGGGCGAGTTTTTTGGAGAGATGTCGCTTTTAATGGGAATTCCGCGATCGGCCAGTGTCCGCACCCTTGAAGAGTCAGTTTTGTTTGTGATTGAGCGGGCCGACTTACAGCGATTGTTGGAGAATCACCGAGAGTTGGCTGATCAAATCGCACAAAAGTTGATGGAACGGCAGCAAAGTCTGCGCGATATGGGGATTTTGTCAGAGTATTCAGAGGAAACACCGCTGTTTCGGATTCGCAAGCGATTGCAAACCCTGTTTGGCATTTAAAGGCGGCAAAATTAAGGCGGCAGAATTAAAGCAGCAGAATCAAAACAACAGATTAAGGCAGCAAATTAACCTGCATTATTCATGCCAATTAGACAAACGCCTCAAAATCCTTTGCCCGTAGGCAATACCAGAATGAATTCAGACCAATCATCTGGAATTTCCCGGTAGGGGCATCCCTTGTGGGTGCCCTTCTTGGTGGAGTCCCTCCCTTGTGGCTGCCCAAGCAGTGGTGAGCAAACCAGTGATGAATTATCCAGATTAGGGCGGCAGATTGTGCTGGCAGGGCAAAAGTTTGGTACAAGGTGGAGGACAGTTTGAAGACTGCGATCGCAGGGGGTTGAGTATGCTGGATTACGGTGAAATTGATTTGGGGCCGTTAATTGATCATGCATTGCTAGCGCCGACGGCAACACCAGAGCAGGTTGAGCAGTGGTGTGAAGCGGTGGATCGGTTCCGGTTTGCCTCGGTTTGTTTGCATCCCTGTTATGTCCGGCAGGCGGCTGAGTTACTTCATGGAAAGAAGGCCCAGATCTGCACGGTAATCGGGTTTCCCTATGGGGCGACAACACCAGGGACGAAACTGTATGAAGCGGTGGAGGCAGTTGAGCATGGGGCGACGGAACTGGATGTAGTGATTAATTTAGGCTGGTTGAAGGCGGGGAAAACGGAGGAGGTGCATCGGGAAATCGCAGAGATTTGTGAGGAAACAGGCCGAACGGTGAAGGCCATTTTGGAGCTGGCGCTGTTGACGGAGGCGGAGAAGCGGTTGGCGGCGGAGTTGTGTATGGACGCTGGGGCAAGGTTTTTGAAAACGAGTACGGGGTTGTATGGCGGGGCCACGGTGGCGGATGTGCGCTTGTTGAAGGAGTTGGCGGGCGATCGCGTGGAGATTAAGGCTTCTGGTGGAATTCGGACGGTGCCGCAAGCGTTAGAATTGGTAGCCGCTGGGGCGACTCGGTTGGGCACGTCGCGCGGGGTAGAGTTGCTCCGGCAACGAGATGCTCAAGATTAAGCGGGGGTTGAGGCGCGATCGCGCCAGGGCAAACCGGGGAGGCGCGAACCGGGGATGAGATGGATAGGATGGGGGGAGATAGGCTGAATGCACAAATGTTGCTCTGAGTCAGATATGACATGAGTCGTACTTATAAAGCTACTGGGATTAATCTCAAAAGCAGTCCGATGGGGGAGGCCGATCGCGTGTTGACAATCTTGACGCGGGAGCATGGCTTGGTGCGGGCAGTGGCCATGGGGGCTCGCAAACATAATTCGAGTTTGGCAGGGCGGAGTGGGCTGTTCGTGGTTAATCAATTGTTGATTGCCAAGGGGCGATCGCTGGATAAAGTGACCCAGGCTGAAACCCTGGAATCTTATCCTGGGTTGTCGCGGGATTTGCAGAAATTAACCGTCGGCCAGTACATTGCCGAGTTGTGTTTGTTTCAGGCATTGAGCGACCAACCCCAAGAGGCGTTGTTTGTCTTGTTGAATCGATATCTGAAGCAATTGGAGCGATCGCCCAAAGAATTAGTCTTGCCGCTATTGACGTTGACCTTATTTCAGGTGTTGATGCTGGAAGGAGTGACCCCAGAGGTGCAGGTTTGTTGTGCCACTCGGCAGCCCTTAGTACCACAGCCTCATACGCCCCAGTGGCGGGTGGGGTTTAGTTTACCAGCAGGGGGCACCGTGACGCTGGCCGTGCTGGAACAATTGCAACAACGCCAACTCCCCCAACATCGGGCTGTAGCAAAAACATTGGGGACTAGACAGCGGAAAGGCCAGTTGCATTTTCCCATTTGGGGCGCGGAACTAGCCTTGTTGCAGGCGATCGCCCAGGTGGCCCACACCAGCCAAGCCCAACCCGAAGAGCTACCTTTGGCGAAGTTGGTCGATCTGGCAGCGGCCCACCAACCCTGGTCAGCCGTGGAACAATTGCTCCGGGCTTATGCGCAATACCAGTTTGATCGCTCGATTCAATCGGCCACCCTGCTGGATACGTGTTTGGTGGAAACCCCACCCAATTAGGGAGATTAGGCCCCGTTGGTCTGTGCCTTAAGCGGGATGGAGGGGCGATCGTCAATCCCGCAGGATTCAGATTACTGGAAATCCTAGACTCTGCTAAGATGCTGTTCGAGACGAACAATTGATGTCTGCCTTGTTCGAGATCCCAAACCTCAGGCAAGATAGTAGATGGTACAGAGATGAGGATGAGGAGAACGCTAGATTCATGTTCCGATCCGAGGAAGAAGCGTTTGAAATGATGGAAGAGCTGAAAGGCTCTATGTTGGCGTCCTCGTCATTACACGAGCGATCGCCCTCCTCTGCCGGACAATCGGCCTCTGCACCGCCACCTCACCACAATGGGCCGGAACCAGAGCACGGTTTTTTTCCGGTACTCAAAAATCGCAATTTTTTGACCCTGTGGAGCGGCCAAGTTTTTTCCCAACTCGCCGACAAAGTGTATCTGGTGCTCATGATTGCGTTGATTGCCAGTCGCTTTCAGGCCGCAGACCAGACCATCAGCGGTTGGGTCTCCTCCATCATGATCGCCTTTACGATTCCTGCCGTTTTGTTTGGCTCGATCGCCGGTGTATATGTCGATCGCTGGTCAAAAAAGACGGTACTTGTCAGCACCAACCTGTTGCGGGGTGGCCTAGTCTTTGCGCTGCCACCGTTGCTGTGGCTCACCCACACCTGGGCTCCCTGGTTTGGGCTACCAGTTGGATTTTGCATTCTGTTGGGGATCACCTTTCTCGTTTCCACCCTGACCCAGTTTTTTGCCCCTGCCGAACAATCGGCCATGCCCCTGATCGTCGAGAAACGTCACCTGCTGTCAGCCAATTCGCTATACACCACAACGATGATGGCCTCGGTCATCATTGGGTTTGCCGTGGGCGAACCGCTGTTGGAGCTGGCGGATGTGTTTGCGGTGCGGCTGGGGTGGTCTGCCGTGGGCGTAGGCAAGGAAGTGGTCGTCGCCAGTTGTTACACGATCGCGGGCCTGATTCTCCTGTTGTTACAGGTCAAAGAACGCCACCAGTCCACCAGTTCGACCCCGACTGAGGCCGAGACTGCACCTGACCCGGTTGAATCCCATCCGCCTGTATTTGCCGACATTCGCGATGGCTTGCTCTACCTGGGTAAGCAACATCAGGTGCGGAGTGCCATGTTGCAACTGGTGCTACTGTTTTCCGTGTTCGCGGCGTTGGCCGTTTTGGCAGTGCGCTTGGCCGAACTCATCCCCGGTATCAAATCTTCGCAATTTGGGTTTTTGTTGGCCGCAGGAGGCGTTGGGATGGCGATCGGGGCGGCGATCGTCGGGCAATTTGGCCAGCGTTTTCCCCATGCCCGGTTAGGACTCTATGGCTCTTTAGGCATGGCAGGTTGTTTATTTGGGCTGGCCCTCTTTGCCGAACGGTTGATTCCAGCCTTGGGCCTCATTGCGTTGCTGGGAAGTTTTGCAGCCATCATTGGCGTCCCAATGCAAACGACAATCCAGGAACAAACCCCAGAAGATATGCGAGGCAAAGTGTTTGGCCTCCAAAATAATGCCATCAACATCGCGCTGAGTCTGCCCCTAGCCTTAGCCGGAGTCGCTGAAACCTTCTTCGGAATTCATGCGGTTTTCTTTGGGCTAGGCTTTCTGATGATCGCAGGCGGCATCTTAACCTGGTATAGTTCTCGCACGGGCTTAACAAAGCGTTAGTTTTCTACTCATATCCTAACCATCTGCGAGTAGGGCTAATCCAGTTGGCTTTAGGTGTTACCGATTAACAACTCCGAATGCATATTGCTTGGCTAGGAAAAAAGGCTCCCTTCTGTGGCAACGTGACCTACAGCCGGGAAGTTACGACTGCGCTACAATCCTTGGGGCATCAAGTTAGCTTTTTTCATTTTGCACAAGATGCACCGCCCCCCGATAACTGGCCCGTTGTGTTGGATCACCAAGATACGCGCCAGGAAATCTCGCTACCTTATCTGCTGAAGTATCAGATTTACACGATCCCAACGTTCCAATCTCGGAAGGTGCTAACCCAAGCCCTGGCTGATTTGCGGCCAGATGTGGTTCACGCCTCCTTGACCCTATCGCCCCTGGACTTTGCCCTGCCCGATATTTGCCAAGAGCTGAAAATTCCACTAGTGGCAACATTTCATCCGGCCTTCGATCGCGAACAACGGAATTTGAGTGCCCGCACCCAGCATTTCACCTATCAACTGTATGCGCCGTGTCTGGCCAAGTACGATCGCGTGATTGTCTTTTCGCGGCTACAGCGCAAGGTGTTGATGCGGCTGGGCGTGCCGGCCAAGCGAGTGGTGGTCATCCCTAATGGGGTAGATATCCAGAAATATTCACCCGGTGAGTCTAATTTTAAAGCAGAGATCGGAGCAGAACGGGTCTTTTTATACCAGGGGCGGATTTCGCCCGAAAAAAATGTAGAATCCTTGCTCAAAGCGTGGAAACAGGCGCGTATGGGGCCAAGAGCCAAGCTGGTCATTGTGGGGAATCATGGGCCGTTGGCAACGTCCCTCTTACCGTTTTATGGGCCAGAACACGGGATTGAATGGTTGGGCTTCATTGCAGACGAACAGCGTCGGATCGAGATTTTGCGCGGTGCCGATGTCTTTATCTTGCCGTCATTGGTTGAGGGGTTGTCGCTCTCGTTGCTAGAAGCGATGGCCTGCGGGTTGGCCTGTGTGGCGACGGATGTTGGGGCCGATGGAGAAGTGTTGGAGCGGGAGGCCGGGGTAGTTTTGTCGCGCCATCAACCTGTGGCGGGCCAACTCAAAACCTTGTTGCCCCAATTGCGAGATCACACCCAGTGGACAGCGAGCTTGGGCCAAAATGCGCGGCGGCGGGTGGAAGAACGCTACACGCTGACCAAAAATATTGCCGAAGTGGAGGCGCTATACGGGGAATTGCTCGGCGTGCGCTTACCAGCATTTGCGCGATCGCCCCGTTACACCGCACCAGACAAAGGGTTAATCGAAAATGTGCTATAAGGCAGTGTAGATTAGGCTGAAAAAAATCTCTGAAGATGCGTGACGATGGCGCTGAACTAGAGCTGAGGGAAAAGAAGCAAAGATTCTTTAATAGTTTGGAATAGTTTGGGCTGGGAGAACCCGGTAGAATGAGGTGATTTTGACGCGATCGTCCATCAGATTGCTGAGTTTCTAAACCCACTTTTGCCCACGTCTACGCTTAGGATCACGATGTCACAACCAACGATTGAATCCATCCTGCACGAAAATCGCTTATTTCAGCCCTCGGCAGAATTTTCCCAGAAGGCCCGGATCAAGAGCCTGGAAGAATACCAACAGCTTTACACCAAAGCGAAGGAAAATCCAGAAGCGTTTTGGGCAGAGCTGGCTGAGCGGGAACTGCATTGGTTTCAAAAGTGGGACACGGTGCTGGACTGGCAACCGCCGTTTGCAAAGTGGTTTGTGAATGGCAAGACCAATATTTCCTACAACTGCCTGGATCGGCATTTGACCACCTGGCGACGGAACAAGGCGGCGTTGATCTGGGAGGGGGAACCGGGAGATTCGCGGACGCTGACCTATGCTCAGTTGCATCGGGAAGTGTGTCAGTTTGCCAATGTGCTGAAGCAGTTGGGTGTACAGAAGGGCGATCGCGTGGGGATTTATATGCCCATGATTCCGGAGGCAGCGATCGCCATGTTGGCCTGTGCCCGGATTGGTGCGCCTCATTCGGTGGTGTTTGGGGGCTTTAGTGCAGAGGCGTTGCGCGATCGCCTGGTGGATGCGGAGGCGAAGTTAGTGATTACGGCGGATGGGGGTTGGCGGAAAGACGCGATCGTCCCCCTGAAGGAGCAGGTAGACAAAGCCCTGGCTGACAACAGTGCCCCCTCGGTGGATAACGTGCTGGTCGTTAAACGGACGGGCCAAAAGACCCAGATGGAGCCGGGTCGGGATCATTGGTGGCACGACTTGCAGCAAGGGGTTTCTGCTGATTGCCCCGCTGAGCCGATGGATAGCGAGGATATGCTGTTTATCCTCTACACCTCTGGCAGCACGGGCAAGCCGAAGGGGGTTGTGCACACCACGGGGGGCTACAACCTGTATACCCACATGACCACTCAGTGGATTTTTGACCTGAATGATACTGATGTGTATTGGTGTACGGCGGATGTGGGCTGGATTACGGGGCACAGCTACATTGTTTATGGGCCGTTGTCCAATGGGGCGACCACGCTAATGTATGAAGGGGCACCCCGCGCTTCTAATCCGGGTTGTTTTTGGGATGTGATTGAGAAATACGGGGTCAATATTTTCTACACTGCGCCGACGGCGATTCGGGCGTTTATCAAAATGGGTGAGCATTTGCCCAAGGCGCGGGATTTGTCGTCGTTGCGGTTGTTGGGGACGGTGGGTGAACCGATTAATCCGGAGGCGTGGATGTGGTATCACCGGATTATTGGCCAGGAGCGGTGCCCGATTGTGGATACATGGTGGCAGACGGAGACGGGGGGCATTATGATTACGGCGTTGCCGGGGGCGATCGCGACGAAGCCGGGTTCAGCGACGTTGCCGTTTCCTGGCATTCAGGCGAGCATTGTGGATTTGGAAGGGAATCCGGTAAACCCCAATGATGGCGGGTATTTGGCGGTGAATTATCCCTGGCCGGGGATGATGCGGACGGTCTATGGTGATCCGGAACGGTTCCGCCGGACTTATTGGGAACACATTCCGCCGAAGGATGGGCATTACATTTATTTTGCGGGCGATGGGGCACGGCAAGACAGCGATGGTTATTTCTGGGTGATGGGCCGGGTGGACGATGTGATCAACGTGGCGGGGCATCGCTTGGGGACGATGGAAATTGAGTCGGCGTTGGTGTCGCATCCGGCGGTGGCGGAGGCGGCAGTGGTGGGCAAACCGGATGAGGTGAAGGGCCAGGACATTGTGGCGTTTATTACGCTGGAAGGCAATTATGCGGCGAATGATGCGCTGAAAGATGAACTGAAGAAGCACGTTGTCCAGGAAATTGGCGCGATCGCCCGTCCGGGAGAGATTAAGTTTGCGGAGGCGTTGCCCAAAACGCGATCGGGTAAGATTATGCGGCGGTTGTTGCGATCGCTGGCGGCGGGTGAGGAAGTGTCCGGCGATACTTCAACCTTAGAAGATCGGGGAGTGCTGGATAAACTGCGGGAGGGCGCTTAACTCTGGGGCTTTGGGGAGGTGATTTGAGCCGATCGCCTCCCTCGCTGATTGGTAGGGGTGTGCTGGCGATCGTGCTGCCCACTGCTCCCCTAACAAGATCAGCGAAGCGATCTAACGACCCCGTTCACCGGACGCTGACAACTTTAGTATTTCACTAGATAACTTGACTTTGTTCCGGTGCAGCGGGGTTGTTATACGGCGTGTTCTTTCAACCAATCTATTACCTCATCGGCATTTCTATCAGGTGGAAAAACTGGATAGAAAACTTTGATAATCTTGCCTTCGTCAATAATCAGCGTAACTCGTTTGATGAGATGCTTGCCCTCTATTTCAAACATTGGTAGCTTTAGCGGGTTGGCAAGGTTTAATTCACAATCACTCAAAAGCTCAAAAGGCAAATGCAGCCGTACTTTTGCTTCTAACTGATAGTCAGTACTTTGGGTGCTAAGACCAAATACACTTACGCCCAATTCATTTAGCTCTTGATAATGATCTCGAAAAGCACAGGACTGTGGCGTACATCCTCTGGCTCCAGGTATCACATCCCATCCATCAGGAAGAGGAATCCCAGGCTGCCCTGTCATGGGGTAGCAATAAACCACAACGCGACCTGCGATCGCTGATAAATCAACACATTTACCTTGAGTTGAAGGTAATGCGATCGACGGCAAAGATATCCCCAGCAAATGATTGCAAGCACCATCATCCATTGGAATAGGCAGATCTTTCGGCAACTCTGTCAGCTTATTCATATAGCTCTTTATGTCTGTGATGTATCTGATGCTAACGGATCGATCTACAACCACTTCCTCAACCAGAAACCTGAGCCGCATAACTATTTATTAGAGAGAAATCTGTCAGCCTAATCCCCTGATTTGGGGTGATTAGATGGAAATACGTCAGCCTAATTCCCTGATTTGGGGTGATTAGACGCATTGGATTCAATATAATCACTGCTTCAGTTGATCTTTTGAGTTCGTTAATTTTTATTCATAGCTTCGTTGTGGATAGAGCAGATATCTGGGCGATCGCGCTTCCACTTGCACCCGTAAAACTACGATTCCGCTTAAACCATTTGGCAGCCAGTCCGGTTAGAATCACCCAAGCTTACAAAAACTTAATGTTTGTAAATGGTGGGTTCACGTTCAAGGTGTGCGGTTCTCCCCCGCTTAAAACGTTGCAAAGTGCGGCGATACAAGCTGTAGACAAGGATAGAGCGATCGCAATTGGGTTGAACGGCTTGGATGATCTCGTTGAAAATACAGACACGAAAAGTAGGTTGGCCAAAAAATCCGCAATCCCCACTAAGGTTTTGGTGGCGAAGTTTGGCATCTTAAGGAAGGCAGACCACCAACCCAGTTTGAAGCCTTGAATCCATGTCGCTGCTGGATGGGTCACTGGTTGAATCTTGGTATTGCTCCATCCTGTTACATGACTCTATCCATCATGATTTCACTCCGCACTTTTACCCGTTTCCCCGTTTGGCCATTTCTTAATCAGCCTGTGTTTAGCCCTCGCCGTAAGTTAATTTTGAATCCCCATCAGTTTTGGCGAGTATATCAAATCAGTTTATTTGAACGCTGTTTATTGTTAAAAATTGAATCAACGGATGTGCCCCACGAACAGTAATTTGGGGTTTGACTGATGGACTTACAAAAAGCGTTTTGGGGTCTAGGTTAGTGATGGCACAAAAGATTACGCCAATCTCAATTGGGTTTTGTACTGTTGAGCGATCGCGAACCTTCGCGGTGATAATTGGTGGCCAAAGATGGGCTGCTGAGTTCAATGCTGTTGAATATCAGCTTAGTCATTGCCCGATTTGCTCTGGCGGAAGTGGTAGCGATCGCTTGAAGCCAACACTGCACTGAAAACGAGAAGTCTATGGAGTTGTGCATTCGGCCTGGACAACCAGAAGAATTAGCGGCGTTGATTGAGTTGCAAAATCTGGCGATCGAAGTACTGTGTTGTCTAGATTACAACGGCCCACAAATTGTGGCGATTGTTGAGGAACAAGGGCGGGCGCGGCAAACCCGGGCTGAGTATTTATTTGTGGCAGAAGTCGAGGGCCAAATTGTTGGGTTTTCGGCGATCGTTAAGTTCCTGTAAGGTTAGGGGTTTTGCACTCTTTGAGTCTGAAAAATCACTTTGCTAAAGCCGTATTTTCCCGGTTTCTAGCCTGCATTATTTATTCTGTATTTTTCACGTAGGGGCAATCCCTTGTGGTCACCCTGGTAGGAGCAGGCAGAACACAAGATTTACCCCACCGAATTCATTGGTGGTCAATGATCCCGGCGAGCTAGCTCCATTTTGGGTTGCGATCGCGGCTTAACCCTTTGTTCCGACTGGGGATACATTGGCAGGCGAATAGCACCCATTCAAATTACTGTTATAAAGCCCGCTGAATCCTGTCATAAAGCCCACTGAAGAAGACTGAAACTATCAGTTTGTGTGGCGCGATCGCAAAAATTTGTCGGCCATTTCCATGCTTTCTCCTGGGTTAATTCATCAGCGCCTAAACCCAGCCTCGTAGCCAGTAAATAACCATTCCCAAGTATTCTTTGAGGGCACGAGTTGTGCCGCGCAATCGCTCGGCTTCTGGCAGTACACCTAACAATTGCGCAGGAATATTGTTATCAAATTCATCGAAATCGCGATCGCTAATTAAAAAATCAGTGGGGGCTGGAGTAGCGTTGATCCCCAATTTTTGAAAAATCCGGAGCGATCGCGGCATGTGCATGGCCGAGGTGACAAGCAGAATGGATTGAATATTATTGGCTGCCATAATTTGTTTGACGTTGACTGCATTTTCGCGGGTATTAAGCGAGGTGGGGTCTTGCAAAATGGCTGCTTTTGGAACGCCCAACGCCAGGAGAATTTGGGCCATATCATCGGATTCAGAAGGGCCAGTGCCGTTCCAATCAACCCGGCCCCCACTCAGGATCACTTTGGGGGCTTTTTTCTCTAGATATAACTTAGCTCCATAGAGGACGCGATCGCCCTCTTCGCTCACATCCACACCGGGACGAGGCGGAAAAGCTGGTTTGGTGCAGCCCCCTAACACGACGATCGCGTCAGCCTGGGGGAGATTGCCCTGGGGCACATATTGCGTTTCGAGGGAGCGAACCAACCAACCACTGAACCAGGCGTTACTGGTAACGAGGACAACGACCAAGGCCAGGGCAATGGGGATAGTCGCTAGGCGGGGTTTGCGCCAGAACAGTAGCACCAAGGCGATGACAAGTAAGACGCAATTTAGGCCCAAAGGATAAAAGAAGAGTGGAATGAGTTTAGACAGAAACAAAAACATAGGCTTGCCCAAAGCGTTGAGTGAACAGGGGTGGCGGTTAAGTGAGGATGGCTCCTCCCATGAGGCGTTGGTAACGGTAGGTGAGTTCCTGTTGCATTCGGGGCCAGCGGCTAAGGGTGGGGTCTTTGGCGATCGCCTTTTCTGCCGCATCCCTGGCTTCTTCCAAGACGGCTTGATCATTCACCAAACTGGCCAGGGCAAAGTCTGGCAAACCTGATTGCCGCTTCCCTAAAACTTCCCCTGGCCCCCGAAACCGCATATCCATTTCCGAGATAAAAAAGCCATCCTGGGATTGTTCCAGCACTTTGAGCCGTTGTTGGGCGGTTTCACTGCGGGAACTGCTCATCAGCAAACAAAAGGATTGGGCGGCTCCTCGGCCAACCCGCCCCCGCAACTGGTGCAACTGGGACAGGCCAAACCGTTCAGCGTGTTCAATCAGCATGACTGAAGCATTGGGGACATCGACCCCAACTTCGACAACGGTGGTCGAGACGAGAATTTGGGTCTCGTTGTCGCGGAAGCGGTTAATGGCTTCGTCTTTTTCAGCAGAGGTCATGCGGCCATGTAAGAGGCCAACGCAAAATTCGGGAAAAACGTGCTCCTGGAGTTCTTGATATTCGGCGATCGCGGATTTGAGATCCAACTTTTCTGATTCCTCGACTAGAGGCAGCACTACATACACCTGTCGGCCTTGGGCAATTTCTCGGCGCATTAATTCATAGGCTTGCATTCGGTCTTTGCCTTGCAGCACCGTGGTTTGAATCGGTTTGCGGCCCGGTGGTAGCTCATCAATCTGGCTCACATCCAAGTCGCCGTGGAGCGTGAGGGCCAGAGTTCGAGGAATGGGGGTGGCTGTCATGGTCAAGACATGGGGGTGGTCGCCTTTTTGTTGCAAGCGGGCTCGTTGTTCTACCCCAAATCGGTGTTGCTCGTCGATGACGGCCAAGCCAAGTTGATGAAACTGTACCGGATTTTGGATGAGGGCGTGGGTCCCGACGAGGACGGGGAGTTCGCCTGTGGCAAGCTGGGTATGGATTTCGCGGCGTTTGGCAGTGCGCGTGGAGCCGGTCAGCAATTCCACTGGGATGTGCAATAGGTTCAGCCAACTCACCAATTTGCGGTAATGCTGTTCTGCCAAAACTTCTGTCGGGGCCATGAGGGCGGCCTGGTATCCCGCTTGGATGGCGGCTAACATCGCGACAACGGCGACGACGGTTTTGCCAGAGCCCACATCACCTTGCACCAGCCGATTCATGGGGATGGGTTGTTGGATATCGGTCAGAATGTCGTTGATGACGCGCTCTTGGGCGTTGGTGAGTTGGAAAGGCAGGATGGTATAAAACTCGTCGATGAGGTGGCCGGTGGGCGCGAGGATGGCGCTGGCTTGCAGTTGTTGCTGGGCTTTGCGGCGTTTTAATAGGCCCAGTTGCAGATAAAAGAATTCGTCGAAGACCAGACGGTGACGGGCTGCATCAAGGGCTTCGGTGTCGGGGGGAAAGTGGATGTGGGCGATCGCGACAGGGAGTTCAACGAGGCCATATTTTTGGCGCAATCCATCGGGCAGGGCTTCTTGCAAATGGAGGGCAGCGGGAATCGCAGCGGCCATTGTCCGGCGGACGAGATCGGCCCCAACCCCTTCTGTGAGGGGATATATGGGCACCAGACGGCCTACGGTGAGGGAGTCGATTTCATCCTGGGAATGCTCCAAAACTTCGATTTCGGGGTCTTCCAGGGTGAGACCATATTTGCCTTTTTTGACCAGGCCAGAGGCGGCGATCGTGGCTCCGGGGGGGTAGAGGCGTTTCTGGGCTTCTTGCCAACCCCGACTGCCAAAGCGACTCCCAGCGTAGAAGCGGCTGATTTTCAACTGGCCAGTGTGATCGCGGACAAGCAGTTCAAAGATGGTGAGTTTGCTGTTTTTGGGGCTGGTGAAACAGGTGCAGCGTTTGACCGTTGCGACTAAGGTGACGGTTTCTCCCGGTTCCAGGTCGCGGATGGTGACTTGGCGGGCATAGTCGATGTGGTCGCGGGGATAGTAATAGAGCAAGTCGCGGACGGTGAACAGGCCCAATTTGGCGAGCCGTTCTGCATTTTTGGGGCCGACACCGGGGAGGTAGGTGAGGGGTTGGTCGAGGGGAAGGTCGCGGTTGGGCTGAGCAAGATTGGTGGTGCGGGGTGTTTTGGTTTTCTGGGCTTTGGGGCGGGCCGATCGCCCCTCGGTTTCGGGCTTGGGGGTGGCAGCTTGGCGATCGCCCGCTTCCCGCTCCTGTTCCCAAACGCGACGGGACTGTTGCAAATATCGCCGTGTTTCCGCGACGAGGTGCCGCCGTTGGGCAAAGGACATGGTGTTGTAGGTGCCATATTGCTCACTCAGGGTGTGCCACCGTTGTTGTTCCGTGGGGAGAAAGGTGGCGGGCGGCTGCTGGAGGCTGAGGCTCAAAAATTCGCTGAACCGATACTGTTTGCCTTGCAAGTCGTTGAAGCCGTCTTGGGCCTCTCGGGAGAGGGCATTTTGCAGCCGAACCCAGTCCGGGGCATCAGCGATCGCCGGATTGGGAGATGGGGAATTGGGACTCGGAGACTGCATTGCAAACAGACGATGGGCAATAAATGACCTGGTTTCTACCCTACACTTTTACTGCTGATCTGGCTGATTGATTTGACTGATTGATCTGGCTGATTGATTTGACTGAAATCTTTGCTAAACCTGTCCTGTCAATGGCTCAATCTTCGTACCAACTGGCGCGCCATGCATCCTGGGCCTGGGCGATCGCCAATTCTTGCCGTTTTTTATAGTAAAGCTGGCCCAATTTTTTGAGCCGGAGAGTCAGACTCCGCAGCCGATTGCGTTGATTGGTGAGGGTGGCATCGGCAAATTCCACTTCGGGTAAACGTAACTGAATCGCGAGGATTTGGAGGACGGCGGTGGGGCGATCGCGGGGTTCATCTTCCTCTTCTTCGGTGTCGTCCTCGGTGGCTGCAATCAAAAGATTGAGCAAGTTGGGGGCATTACCAACCATTTCTGCCATTTCTGGGCGTCCGGCATGTTGAAACAGGGTTTCAGCGATTTGGGTGGGCAATATTCCCGTCTGTTGCAACAGGCGATTGGTTTGATGGGAGAGCAGTTGCAGTTCTTTCAAAACCGACAGCTCAACATTTTCTTGCCATTCGGTCAGGTCTGTTGGGGTGAGCGATCGCGGGCCTGGGGGCGGGGCTGCTGGATCTGTGGTGGAGGCAACAGAGGGGGTGTTCTCGGCGATCGCAGATTCAGCGTCGGGGGTGGCACTTGCTTCTGGTGGGGCTTGTTGCTCCAGGGCGAGGGCAACTTGTTCTTCGGTCCCAGGAAAGTACAAAATGGCCGCTAAGTTACTCTGGGCATCTTTAGCCAGTTCCCGCAGCGATCGCTGCAACGCTTGCCGCTGACTCAAGGACAAAGCCAAAAACTGCTGGGGGTAGCCCTGGGTACACATTTGAAAGCACGCCAAAATCACCTGCTGGCGCACCGTTTGGCCTAATGACTGCAAGTATTCGGTGTAGAGATCGTAGAACTCCTGGGCCAGACCCGCCACGGTTTTGTGGAGTTCTGCCAAATCCCGTTCAATCCGTTCAACCGTTGCCACGCTATCCTCTCAAACCGTCGAGATGCCGAGTTTTCTTTCTCCTTATACCTTAACAGCCCAGCTCTACGGCAGTTTTGGGCACGTCAGTGTGAGGAGTGGGCACATTTAGTTGCGTTTGAGGCCACCTTCGACAGGGGTGACTCCTGCCCCATCAAAGGGTTCCCCTGTGCCCACCCAGTTGAAGTCGCTCAGCCGGAAACTGATCGACCCAATTTCCAAAACGGGGTTGTAGCGCAAGATGATGCCATGCGTCCGGCGGCTGTATTCGAGAAAGTAGTCTGTGCTAATTTCGTCGCTGGTGTCCACATTCAACGTGGTTTGGAAGCCGACTCGCAAGGGGCCATAGACTTGTTGAAACATCGAAAGGGACAGGGTGCGATTGTCCACAGTGCGGTCAAAGAAAAAGGGTGATTCGCCGCCGCCAATGATTTGGGTATAGGACAGGGCAAAGGAGGTGTAGTCAAAAAAGCGACGGGAAAAGTGCCCAAATTGCCCAAACAAGCTGACGGTGCCCAGCAAGTCCCGTTGGGTGTCGCCGTTGGTGTAGCTGCTAAAGACACCGGTCAAGGCGGCTCTAGCACTGATATAGGGCAAGATGGGGTTGGGGGTGTAATTTAAGCCCTCGTCGCGGGTGGCGGGTAGGGGTTTGCCTTGCCATAGCAAAAATGAGCGGGCAAGGGTTGCGGCAGTTTGGAATCGACCGAGGGTGACGCGGTTATTGTCCCGAGTGGGTTCTAGCAGGTCGGTGCGATCAGTATCGGCGGTCACGCCCTGATAGCCCGCTTGATAGTTGAGAGTGAGGCCAGAATTACCTAAGACAATGATGGGCGAAACCAGAACAGCCCCAATGCTGGATTGAACAGTCTGGAAGCCCAAAGACCCGTTGAAGAGGCGATCGCGATAGCTGTACTCAAAAGCTAAGGTATGGGGGCCAACGGGAGTTTCGATAAATTGCCGAACCCGCGCACTGGCCCGCAGGTTGTCTTCAATGGTTTCGGTGTCGAAGGAGGTGAGGGAAACGTTGGCACTCAAGCGCGTCGAGGGGGAAAGAGTCGCCCCTAAGCGAGCCCGCACCCCGAAGTTATCAGGATCCAGGATGCTGTCACTTTCCTCGCCAATAAACATCCGCTGGAGAAAGACTTGGGGATAAACCGTGAGGTTCACTTGGGGGGATTGGATCACCCGCAGGATGCCTTCCAAGAACAAACCACCCCGATCTTCTGCATCCACGCCAAAGCGGAAATAACCAGGTTCCCGTTCGGCCCGGTCGATTAAAAGACGGCGTTGGAAAATGGGAACGGCAACTTTTTGGTCAAACACAAGGCGGGGACGAGTGGCAATCACTTCGTCTTGGAGGGGGGAAATGCGCCTGAGGGTGGCGCGATCGGCCCGCAACACCAACTCTGGGGGCGAGAATGGATCGTTGGTGATGTCAATGTTGGCCGCTTCCCAGCCTTCGGGAGTAAAGTCAATAGTTTCTGCTTCAAACCGTAGCCGCCGAATTTCTCCCCCTCTGGGCAAGGCTCCGGGCACCCGGCGAATGTCACGTCCGGCCCCGACGGACACGGCAACCCCACCGGGCGAGGTGACGTTGGTCAGGGGTTGTTGGGAGGTGATGCGATCGCTTAAAGGTCGGGCCAGAATACTTTGATCGGTGGCTAGTCCCGGCGTAGCAAAGGTGGTGTCGGTGCCTGCCGCAGGTAAGTAGATATCCCCTCTAGCTTTGGCCACAGTCCCGGTGCCCTGGACAAAGTTGTATTCAAACCGGGAACCCCGCAACACTTGCTGGCCGCGCGTCAAGGCGACATTCCCTTCGGCCACGGCAAAGCGGTTGGTGAGGTTAACCTGAATGCGATCGCCATCCAGCAAAGCACCCTGGAACCGCATTTTGACATTCCCTTCAGCGGTGAAGACCTGTCGCCGTTCGTCATATTCTTGGCGATCGGCGGTTACTTCCACCACATTGGCCGGACTTGTGGCTTGGGGCGAGGCTCCGGGGGGTGTAGTGCCGCCGGGGGGTGTAGTGCCGCCGGGGGGTGTAGTGCCGCCCGGAATTTCCAATTCCTGAGGCGGAGTAGCTGGGCTGGGGGTAGGAGGAAACGGGGTTTGGATGGGGGACGGAAACCGAGGAATGCGATCGTCGATTTGGCTAATGCGGGTTGATTTGGTCTTGGCTAGCCGCGCTAAATCCTCGGCGGTGAGGGCACTCAGCCCTTGATAGGTTGCCGCAAACCCCTCAAACACAACCGCTTCGTCCATACCTTGCATAAAGGTTGATTGCGGCATAGACGCAAGTTCACCAGCCATCCCAGACACGGCGTAAGAATGGGAACTCTTTTGTTTGGTTAGTGCATTAGTTTTAGGCGCGGGTTTGGGGCGCAGGGCCGGTACAGGCTCAGCATTGGCCCGTCCAAGTCCTTCTAAGCGAGGGATGGTTGTGGCGGCCAGGGCAGACGGGGAAACCGCTGGAAGAGGGGCGGGGGAAACGGCAGAAGGTGCCACAGGCAAGGGCCGACTAACAGAGAGATAGCCCGCTGCTGAGGTGTTGCCTAACAGCGCCGCACAGGATGAGAGAGTTTCATTTTGGGATACGCGCAATCCGCCGGAGGTTGGGCTGGGTATGACCGAGGGCAGAGCTTTGGGGGCCGCAAAGTCAGGGGCAAAGGCTTCTGGTTGGCTGGCTGCGGTCTGGGGGGCGGCGATCGCGGCAGTTTGGGGCACCGCTGGAGTTGGGGACTGCGCCGGAGCACCTGGGGTGGAAGCGGCAGTCTTATTCGCCTGAACTGAGTTCGGTAACTTTGAACAATCTGCCGGATTAGCAACGGCGATCGCAGCAACTTGGGGTAGTTCAGGTGGCAAAGCCGGATAAGGCATATGTCAGCAAACAAGTAAATAAAACGGGTCTGTAGGCAATGTCTTTGATTGGAGTGTATCCCACGTTTGGCAATCGGCCCTTTTTTCTGATCTTGGCTCCCGGCTCAGGGCAGGAGAACCAACTTAGCCACTCCGCATTTGCGCTGGGGAAAGGGCTTTTGGGCAAAACCGACAAACGGGGAGACACCCCTGGTTGAGTGCATGCTGAATCCAGCCAACACCTCAAGCCTAATCATGTAACTGTTGTTAATGAGGCTAGTGTGCCCTGACACTCGTATTTCTGCAAGCTTCCCAAAGAATCAGGGGCAGCAGAAACCTACTACCCCCGAAGACACCTACAAGATAATAAATGTTTCCAGACTAGTCTAAGTCCCGGTTGCCAGGGTTACGAGACGGATCGTTAGACAAAAATCCGAAAACAAATAGTAGTACAAAAAATGACACTACGACGTAAACAACAACCTTGAGGGTTTCCATATCCAGATCTCCAGCGGTATCAAAAATTAGTGTATCGACGGATCAGACCCAATGCTTTCCATCATACAGAATGTCGATTCACTTTTTAGCAGTAAATCCAGAAATTGGGTTTTCGCAATGGGCCAGGATCGCGAGCGGATGAGGATTGTAGGAGATAATGCCGGGTAGTACACCAGGCCAGGAGGCGATCGCGTCGATGCACCAGCAATGGGCCAAACCGCTGCAATCCAAGTATTTTGAATATATTTTCAACCGCTGACCGCGTGGAGGTGGCCTTGTTCTCTGCGGCCCTCGACGGGGGCGATCGCCCTGTACCTAGCCCTGGTTGTCGCCAATTGGCAGAGCCGCAGAGCAGTTGGCACCAGCGATTACAGTTCCCTGTTGATGAAAATTAGGGTATGTTTTATGACATTAGCCTGGGGCTAAGGTTGGTCATGTCGGCATCATTTTTCGGTTTCTAGCACTCATATTTTCTGGCACTCATGCTTAACAAATACCTATGATCAAGCATCAAAGCCAAGGCATCAAGCCACAACCGATAGCAGTTTGCCCCTGGAGAAGGATCGGAATCTCAGCGTAGGATTAATTTGTTATTTTTGAACTCATGACAACGGGTAACAAAGTAACAACTATCAGTTTTAGGTTCCAGTTTCACAGAATTTAGTTTTCAGGTGTGATGAACCAGTCATTATTTTTGAATCGCATACTCAACCGAGTCCAACAAGTTCCAGTAGCGTTTTGGCTGGTGATCATGCTAGCTGTCCCGGTTGGCTCAACTGCGTTTGCCTGGTTATTGTTAGGAGAAACCCAGAATGATGAGTGTCAAGGCGCACAGCGATCGCTGACTTTATCAGATTCCAGCAAACTATATTGTGCCCAATCTATCGCCCACCAACAAACACCAGAAGCATTGCTCGATGCGATCGAATTAGCGGATTCAATGGGGCGAAATCATCCATTGCGGAGTGATGGCGATCGCCTGATCCGTCAGTGGTCAAATCGACTCCTGGAACTGAGTGAAAATGCATTTCAAACAGGCGAGTTAGACCAGGCACTCAAGTTGCTTGAAGGCATCCCCAGTAACATTGCAATCTATGATACGGCGATGCAGCGATCGCAAGACTGGAAGAAAATTTGGGATGAGGCCCAAAGAATTCACGACGCTGCCGAGACGGCCTTACAAGAGGATGAATTAGTCTTAGCCTTTGCTGAGGCTCGCAAATTATTAATCGTCAAAAACCAATATTGGAGTACCACTCGCTTTCAGGAATTAGTCAACGCAATCCAATCATCGAAAGAAAGTAAGAGAGAATTAGCCAATAAGAAACCCAGTAAAGACAAAACAGTATTGGCTTCCACTTTTTCTGCAACGTCTACGGATGATCTGTTGAGTGATTGGCAGCAAGAACAGGAAAAGGAAGCTGCTAATCATTTGACCAAAGCAGAACAGTTAGCTGCAACGGGCCGACCAGATGATCTGAAAGCGGCTGTCAACGCAGCAGAATTAGTCTTTTCAGGGACAGCACGCTATGGCCAAGCCCAGAAACGCATCGCAGATTGGACTCGCCAAATTGAAACAATGGAAGACCAGCCCTACTTAGAACGGGCAACAAGCTTAGCGAACAAAGGTGATTTGGCCTCCCTACAAGCGGCAATTAGTGAAGCAAATAATATTTACTTTGGACGCGCATTGTATCAACAAGCCCAGGCCAAAATTGATGAATGGACACAGCGATCGCGGGAATTACACGCCCAACAATATTCCCAAAAAACACCGCCAACAGTGAATCTTCCCTTACGAGAAACGGACTATCAAATTCCACCAACCGCTCCCCAACCTTAACTTCAAACTCGCGATCGCTGAGAGCGTATCACTTTTGTAGCCCTCACCCTAAAGCCCTCTCCCCAAGGTAGAGGGACTGCCGATCCAGCTTCCCTTCATCCCAGAAATTCAGTTAGTGCATTCGACAAGCGGCAGTTTGCGATCGCACTTTGGGGCGTTGGGATTGAAGATGGTGCTTGAGCAATTTACCCAGAATTTGGATGCCCCGTTCAATAACATCCGGCGAGTGGAGAAAACTAAGTCGTAAAGCCGGATAGCCCTGGCCATCTGGGAAAAACGTCGCCCCATCGTTCAGCACAATCTTATGGGCGATCGCCGCCTGACAAATCTCTGATACCAAAGTGCCATCGGGCAATTGCACCCACAAAAATAAGCCACCTTGCGGCACAGTCCACGTTGCTTCTTCTGGAAAATAACGCTCCATTGCTTGCAACATCGTGTTGCGACTCTGGATATACATGGCCTGGAGGCGTTGCAAATGCCGACGATAATGACCTGAGCCTAAATATTCACTGACGATCGCCTGAGACACTGTTGAACTCGACAAATCCTGCAATAGTTTTTGTTCAACAAGGGGCTGTTGATTGCGAGCATTTGTCACCATGTAGCCCACTCTTAAACCGGGCATTAAGGTTTTAGAAAACGTGCCCAAATAGGTCACCCAACCGTGAGTATCTAAAGCTTTGATCGGCGGTGGAACAGCTGCAAAACTCAACCCTTCGTAGGCATTATCTTCTAAAATCGGACATTGATAGTGTTCGGCCAAAGCAAGTAATTGTTGCCGATGGGCTAAACTCGTGGTGATGCCTGTGGGATTATGCAATGTGCTAATTGTATAGATCAACCGAGGGCGATGACTTTGCAAATATCGCTCCAAGAGTTCCAGATTCATGCCACTGGCGGTCATGGGAATTCCAATGACTCTGGCTCCCACATTTTTCAGCATTGACAGAATGCCGTAATAGGTCGGACTTTCGACAATGACCCAATCGCCTGGTTGAATCGCGTGTTGCATCGCCAGGGCCAGCCCTTGTTGGGAACCGGTGGTGATGATCAGGTCATCTGGCAACACTTCAAGCCCCAGTTGAATCAACAGTTGGGTAATTTGGCGGCGCAGTGACAGCAGGCCCTGGGGGTGTTCGTAGTTAAACAGGGTATCGCCAACGTCGGCCATCGCCCGTCGCGCCATCCGGGCTAAATCGTCTGGTGCGTGGGGAATGCCAATCCCAAAGTTGATGTAATCCGCATCCTGGTTGGCTTTCAACATGGTGGTGTAGACGTTGTAAAACGATCCACTGAGTTGTTGGGCAATGATGACGGATTGGGTGGGGGCAAAGGCCGATTCGCGCTGACTGGGGGCCAGGGCCGCGGGTTGGACGAAATAGCCTGCGCCTTGGCGGGCATAAATTAAGCCTTCGGCTTCTAGCATTCCGTAGGCTTCTAAGACGGTTAATTTATTGACTTGAATTGCGTCGGCTAGCCCTCGAATGGAGGGCAGTTGCTGTCGGGGTTGCAGGCTGCCAGATTGGATTAAATGCTGTAGGCGATCGCGAATTTGTAAGTAGATTGGTTTTTCAGATTGGCGATCGATCAAAATTTTCACAGCCGCACCTCCATCGCTGTAGCAAGGGACAATTCAAACCCGTCGATCGCACTGGGCTCACAAGACTGGGCTGGGTCACTCTTTATCCTGGTCGAGCAGGCAAGCGAGAACCGAAGAATTCGGTTTGAATGGCCCCTAATTGTCCTGAACTATACCCAATTTCTGGATTGTAAACCTGATACAGTTGGGCGATTTTTGCCTAAGACAGTACTTTTTTTTGGAACTGTTCTAGTAAAAGTTCTTGTATCTGTACCTTTGCGATCGCCCCACTGCGGATCGATAGTAGGAATAGATACACCTTTATGGAGGGCTTTATTATGAAAACTCACACAGTCCCCCCATCCCCCCTAGTGGTTATTCGACAACAATTAGTACGTGTCTGGAACGCTTTATTTGATCTAGCCAATCGCCATTCGGATATTCGGATTTGGCAACGAAAAAATCGGTTTGGTGAAATTGGTTGGCATGGCTACAATCCTAATACTGGCGAGTATGTTGCTTTTGGCACCGAAGATGAAATTCGGAGCTGGATTGAACAAGGTTACTACACGCGCGATTAGGTGAAATTCCTACTCACAATTTAAGTGATTTTCTAATACCGCGATCGCCTTGATTAAGGGTACGATCGTGGTATTTCCTTTCGATAAATTCTGTTCGATATATTCTGCCTTTTCTTATTTGTGGAATAGCTGCTTCAAGCGCTCAGTCAAGGAGTGATTAAAGGCGTAAAAATTGGGGTATTCAGGTTTCTGCTTAGTGGCCAGTCTGTGTTTTTTGGTGATATCCAAGTTGGCTATGCCTGGGCGTTTGGCCGGGGGATGGGGGTGGCGATCGCCCCGATGACGCTTGCACCGGATGGCAATTCGGCTCCATCCAGGCTTTATACTATGGTCACTGGAGCCTTGGATGACGACATAACCTATGACTATCAACATGTTTGGCTGGGCGGGACTGTTGGCTATGAGCGCGATCGCGGCCCCGTGGATGACAGGTGCGATCGCGCAAAACGTTCCTCAACCGCAACAAAATGATGTCCGAGCGGCAGTCGCCCGGATTAACCCCACCCGCCCAATTCAGGTGCGCGTCATCAGCCAAACCCAAGAACCCGTGGTGGCCTCCATTGTGCCAGCAGCAGGATACCGGAACCTGGCCCCAGGCCAAACCGTAACCTTTGGGCGCTTGCACACGAGCTATTTGCCCTTGCCAATGGATTTGCAGGTGACCTTGCAAAACACCCCTGACCCCAACAATCCGGTGCAGGTTTTTCTGGATGTTAAACCTGTGGGCAATGAGATTGTGGTTCGGGTAAAAACCTCAACTGGCGGAAATGGCAGCCCTTCGCAAACGGTAAATGTGGACGACAAAGGCGCGATTTACATTTACTAATTGACCTTTACAAAAGAACGACCAAACTTGGCGATCGCGGGAACTGGCACAAGGGGCAAGATGGTTCCGGGTGCTGAATTGCGCCGATAAGCATAGTGTGCTTGGCTAGTAGGCTGGGATAGCCGTTGGGCGGGCAGGGCTGGGATGGGCAGAGCTTCTGTCTTCTGCCCTATACCCATTCGGCCCATTTCAGGGCAGAGTATTGGGGTAAGTAGATTTTTACAGGAAGACAGGTCGCCCATGACGAGCCAATCTTTTGCCCCAGATGCTTGTCCAACGTTTCAGCAGTTGCAACAACAGTTGCGCGATTTGTGGCGATCGGTCGAATCTCTGGATATCAGTGATGTGGATATTGTGGTGGTACCGTCGCTGAGTTTAGATCAACGAGAACTGCAAAAAATTCAGGGATTTCATCACTACGAAGAACGGTTGTTGTTTTCTTTGATTCGGTTGCGGAATCCCCGCACTCGTCTGGTTTACATCACTTCGCAGCCGTTGCATCCCAGTGTAGTGGATTATTATTTGCAATTGTTGCCAGGGATTCCCTTTTCCCATGCCCGCGATCGCCTTTTGTTGTTGTCGGTGTATGACTCTTCGCTGAGTTCTTTGAGTGAGAAAATCTTGGCGCGTCCCCGACTCATCGAACGATTGCGACAGTCAGTGCGGCGCGATCGCTGTTTTATGATTTGCTACAACTCCACTGTAGCAGAGCAAGAACTCTCGGTGCGGACTGGGATTCCGCTCTATGCCCTGGATCCAGCCTTGCTGAAATGGGGTACGAAAGGGGGCAGTCGCCAGATTTTTGCCGAAACTGGAGTTCCCCATCCCGATGGGAGCGACTCGGTGTGGTCGATGGAGCAGTTGGCTGAAGCTGCTGCCGACTTGTGGGAACGGCAACCCAAGCTGAAACGGATGGTCGTGAAGCTGAATGAGGGGTTTTCTGGGGAGGGCAATGCATTGTTAGATTTGCGCCCGATCCAAGAGGTGGCACCGGGGGCCGCGTCCCATCAGGCACGGGGGGATGCCCTGCGGGAACAGTTTGCCTGTATGCGGTTTGAGGGGCGGGGCGAAACCTGGGACAACTTTAGCAGTCGCATTCCTGAGTTGGGCGCTATTGTTGAGGCGTTTTTGGAAGGAGATAAGCGATCGCCCAGTGTACAAGGCCAAATTAGTCCTTTGGGGGATGTGGAAATTATCTCGACCCATGACCAGATTTTGGGCGGCCCCAGTGGGCAAATCTACCTCGGCTGTCGGTTTCCGGCGGATGAAGCCTATCGGCTGCGGTTGCAAGAACTGGGAATGCGGATTGGTCGGAGTCTGGCAGAAAAAGGCTCGATTGAACGGTTTGGGGTGGATTTTGTTGCGATTCACCAACCGAACCAGGTAGGGAAACCAGAATGGGATATTCAGGCGATCGAAATCAACTTGCGGAAAGGGGGCACAACACACCCGTTTATGACGCTCAAGTTTTTGACCAATGGCCGCTATGACCCGTCCAGTGGCTTGTTCTACAGTCTGCAAGGCCGCCCGAAATATTACATGGCCACGGACAACTTGCAGAAGGAGCAGTATCACGGCCTGTTGCCCAATGATTTGATGGATATTCTGGCCCATCACCATTTGCACTTTGACACGGGCACGGAAACAGGCACCGTGTTTCACTTGATGGGTTGCCTGTCGGAATTTGGCAAAGTGGGGCTGACGAGCATTGGCAACTCGCCCCAACAAGCGGAAGAGATTTACAACAAACTCACGCGGGCAATGGACGAAGAAACCCGATCGCTTAGTGAATTTGGCCCCGGTTCTGCTCCCCCCAGCCTGTCGATGCATTGGAGCGATCGCTATTGATCAATCACCTAATTAATCAATCACCACAAAATCAACTGGTCAGCAGCGTTGAAAAATTGCCGACAAATGCCCCAGGTTAACAGCAAGGTCGTGACTAAGGTGGCAAAGGCCAACATGAACATAATCACCATTTGGTAAGACGTGGCCACCAGGGGCGGCACACCGCTCAACAATTGACCCGTCATGATGCCAGGGAGGGTGACCAGACCCACGACCATCATGGTGTTGATAGTGGGGATGAGTCCGGCTTTGATGGCATCCCGCCGATAGCGGGCGACGGCTTGCTGAGGGGTTGCGCCCAAACTCAGGTGGGTTTCGATTTCCAATTGGCTGGAGGTAAGGGTGCTGACGAGGCGTTCTCCGGCGATCGCGGCGGCATTCATGGCATTGCCCAACACAATCCCACCCAGGGGAATCAAAAACTGAGGGTCGTACCAGGTGCGCGGTTGAATCACAAATAGCAAGGTGTAAACCAGGGTGAGGAGCATCCCCGTGAGCATGGAACTGGCGACAATCGGCGTGATGGCAGGAATTGTGCGGCTGATGCGGTTTCGGGCGACGATCGTCGCTACCAGACTCATGACACCGAGCATGGCGAGAACGACCACAGGATTTTTTAGCTCAAAGACGATCGCCAGCACGTAGCCCACAACAACGAGTTGCAATATGGTGCGGCCTGTGGCCAGGGTCAGATCCCAGGTCAGCCCTAACCGTTGCCATGCGGAAAGGCCGATCGCGATCGCCATCAACCCCAAAGCCCAAAGTATTTGCCACGGTGATGCCATGAGTGCTGCCTTTTGCCTGTGAATTGAACTGCGAATTTGGCTGCCAAATTGCGCCCACTAACCACTATCGTTGATAGTGCAACCGAATTGCGGCTGATGTTGCGATCGGCCAAGCTAACGAGTAGCGCAGGCAGCGCTTACAACCCTAGCCCCTTTGGGGCAGCATCAAAGGCAACAAACCCAAATTGGTCTACGTCCTTTGGTAATTAGATAACAGTACTACTTCCCTTTCTGCCCATAATTTAGTAGTTCTATTAGTGATTAATACTTAGTGTGGTGAACTGCGTGAACAAAATTCCTCCGTTCGATGTGTCGGAACAGTACAAGCTCATTGGCGAGGCCATTAGCGCCGCTGCAACCGAGGTTCTGGCTTCTGGGCGATATATTGGTGGCCCTACCGTTGAACAGTTTGAACAGCAGTTTGCCCAATACATTGGCATAGCAGACTGCATTGCCTGTAACTCTGGCACCGATGCGTTGTATCTGGCGCTCCGGGCGTTGAACCTTGGGCCAGGAGATGAAGTCATTACGACACCGTTTACGTTTATTGCGACGGCGGAAGTTATCAGCGCAGTGGGGGCAACGCCCGTTTTTGTTGATGTTTGTTTGGATAGTTTTAATTTGGATTTGGCTCAGGTGGAAGCCGCGATTACGCCACGGACACGGGCGGTGATTCCGGTGCACCTGTTTGGCAATCCGGTGGATATGACGCGGTTGATGGCGATCGCCCAGGCTCATAACCTGTACGTGGTGGAAGACTGTGCCCAAGCAACCGGGGCCACGTGGGGCGACCAAAAAGTAGGCGGCATTGGCCAAATTGGGTGTTTCAGCTTTTACCCCACCAAGAACTTGGGGGCTTGCGGGGATGGTGGGGCCATCACGACGAATGACCCCGCGATCGCGGAACGGTTGCGCCGCTTACGAGATCATGGTCGTCGGGGAGCTTACTATTACGAAGAATTGGGGGTAAACAGTCGGCTAGATGCAATTCAGGCGGCTATTTTGCAGATCAAATTGCAGCATTTAGACACCTGGAACCAACAACGGCAAAAAATTGCCGAACGTTATCAAAGGTTGCTGGCCCCAATTCCTGGTCTGGTGTTGCCCCAATCGATGGCTAGGGGCATGAGCGTTTGGAATCAATATACGCTGCGGGTGCTTGATACCGACCCGACAGCAGAAACGCCCTGCCGCGATCGCCTGCGGAGCCACCTCCAAGAACAAGGGGTGGCCTCAATGGTGTATTACCCCCTGTGTTTGCATTTGCAACCAGCCTATCAACATTTGGGCTATCAGGCGGGCCAGTTCCCCAATGCTGAGCAAGCTTCTCGTGAAGTGTTGTCGTTACCGATGTTCCCCGAATTGACGGCTGATCAGCAACAACAGGTTGTCTACAACCTCAAAGATTGCTTGTGTAGTTGAGTGGCCAATGTGGGCACGCTAGCAAGGTGAGTCGGAATTAATGGCGGGGCGATCGCGCAGGCGTGGGGTGCAGCCACCGCCGACAGTGAACTTTCGCAAACTTCAGCGGCAACTAATCTTCATAATTGAAGTTGTTGGAGTCTGGAGCAAACTGGGCGAAAAATAGGCACTTTACCTGCCTAACAGGGCTTCATTCAAAGGAAATAGATTACAAGGTGTGACAAAAGAACTTGGGTTGTTTGTAGTTTTCTATACTAGAATAAGAAATATAACAAGCTTCAAGCCTAGTCTGGGCCAGACTTGTATCTAGTTCTGTGTGCATATCGAGGGTTGGTTGAGCGATTCCGCGTAACCGCAAGCGCTAAATGAGCAAACGTATCCTACGTTGAGTTGCTCCCCGAACCTCACGTTTTCGATTGCTATCGTTTTCGCTTGAGAGGTTACGCACCGGTGGGTCATGAAACCCTAACTCGTTTAAGACGCTACGATGCTGATGCGATCGGCCGTTATTATCGCATCCGTCCCTGGTTAACCATTTGGCGCACACTCCGCATTGTGTTCTCCTTTTTGGGGTTTGTGCTGGGTCTACAGTTTGATCGCTGGCTGGATCGAGCCGAGTCCGCCAGCAACCGACGGGCAGAGCAACTCCGCAAAACGCTGATTGCCCTGGGTCCCACGTTCATCAAAGTTGGCCAAGCCTTATCCACGCGCCCTGACCTGATTCGCAAAGACTTTTTGGAAGAATTGACGAAGCTTCAGGATCAGTTGCCGCCGTTCCCCAACGCGATCGCGTTCAACATTATTGAGACAGAACTTGATCGACCCCTGGAAGATATCTACAGCGAGATTTCTCCCAATCCTGTAGCAGCAGCGAGTCTGGGGCAGGTCTACCGCGCTCGGCTCTACAGTGGCGAAGAGGTTGCGGTCAAAGTCCAACGGCCCAATCTGCTGCCTGTGCTGGCCCTGGATTTGTATTTGATGCGGTGGGCAGCAAGTTGGATGACGCCCTTCTTGCCACTGAACTTGGGCCACGATCTCACCTTAATCGTGGATGAATTTGGCACCAAGCTCTTTGAAGAAGTTGACTATGTCAACGAAGGCCGCAATGCCGAGAAATTTGCGACGAATTTCCGCGACAATCCCCAGGTCAAAGTCCCGCTGATTTACTGGCGTTACAGCAGTCAGCACGTTTTGACTCTGGAATGGATTCATGGCTACAAGCTGACGGATACGGCGCGCATCCAAGACGCGGGTTTGGCCACCGATGATTTGATTCAAATTGGGGTGACAACAGGTTTACAGCAATTGCTGGAACATGGCTTCTTCCACGCCGATCCGCACCCTGGTAACTTGTTTGCCATGGCCCCCCAATGTGATGTGAATGGGAAGTTCCCGGTTGATCCTGTGGCGCAAATGGCCTACATCGATTTCGGCATGATGGATCAACTGGATGAAGCCACGAAAGAAACGTTGGTTGATGCGGTGGTGCATCTGATCAACAAGGACTATGACGATTTAGCCAACGATTTTGTCAAGCTGGGCTTTCTCACTTCGGATACGGATATTCGCCCGATTGTGCCAGCACTCGATGCGGTGTTTTCTACTGCGCTTGGGGAAAGTGTACGGGATTTCAACTTCAAGACGATTACCGATCGCTTCTCCGAGTTAATGTACGAATATCCCTTCCGGGTGCCTGCCAAGTTTGCCTTAATTATTCGATCGCTGGTGACCCAGGAAGGTTTGGCCCTGACGATTAATCCGAATTTCCGCATTGTCGAAGTGGCCTATCCCTATGTGGCGCGGCGTTTGCTCCGGGGCGAATCTCCGGCTTTGCGGCGGCGGTTGCTTGAGGTGTTGTTCAAAGATGGTCGCTTCCAGTGGCATCGCTTAGAGAACTTGATTGCGATCGCCCGGACTAGCGACAGTTTCGACTTATTGCCATCAGCCCAACTTGGCATTCAATACCTGTTGTCGGACGAGGGTAAGTTCTTGCGCGACCAGTTGTTGATTGCCCTCACAGAAGACGATCGCCTTCATACAGCAGAGGTGCAACGCCTATGGAATTTGGTGAAGGATGATTTACAGCCTGCGCGGTTATTCAACGCGGCGATCGGTGCGTTGGCGGAGCTGACACCCTTAGCAGGGACGGCCATCCTGAAAGGCTAGTCTTAGTTCCGTCAAGCTCCAACAATGATAGCAAGGCAATTTGGAATAACCATTTTGGAACAACTGTGTAGGTTCATCCAATCCAGGGCCAAAACGCCTACCCATTGATCCAAGGTCAGTCCCACCAGCCATCTAATACGATTGGGGTGGGGCTGTTTTGCTGTCAGTTTCCAAGACAGGAACTCCCCAAGCCCCCAACGTGCCCATCCCAGGGCTAATCCTCTTCCCCCTTCACCCCGCGCACAATCCGAGACAGTTCAGACTTTTCATTTACCGTAATGCGACTCGGCGAACCGCTGATAATCCGCTCAAAGTTGCGGAACGTATCCCGAATTTCGGGGCCATGTTCATTAATCGTGTATTCTCGAATCCCCTTATCATGCCAGGAGCCCCGCATCTTAAACACGTTAATGGCCCGCGACATTTCACCCCGAATTTCCACATACTGCAACATCAAAATCGTGTCTGTAATCGTGGAAATGTGCGAATCCGTGATGGAGTGGGATCCCATAAATTGATCGGTGGTATTGGTGAAGAAGCCAGTAATTTCCTCTTGTTTGGCAAACCCCGTCACCCCAATCACAAACTGGCGGAAAGCGTTGTTACTCACACCTCGGGCCAAGGCTGATAGGGAATCGATCGCAATCCGCGATGGCTTAAACTCAGCAATTTCCGATTTGATAATTTGTAAATGGTCTTCTAATCCAGCCGATTCTGGATAGGCGCACAGGATGCGTAACAACCCTTTTTGTTCAAGATCTTCAAAATCAATGCCCCAGGAATAAGCGTTACGCGATAGCTGCGCCCGTGACTCTTCGTAGGCAAACAACATGGCCCGTTCCGATCGCGTGCAGCCTTCTTGCAAAAACTTGCTGACCAAAAGGGTTTTGCCCGTCCCCGTTGCCCCAGTGGCCAAAATAATCGAATCTTTGAAAAAGCCACCGCCACACATTTCGTCCAGGGTTTTGACCCCCGATGACACACGGACATTCGACGATCGCTGGGTTAACCGCATAGCACCTAACGGGAAAATATTGATGCCTTGATTCGTAATCGTAAACGGATACTCCCCCTTCATGTGGGTGGTACCCCGTAGTTTGAGAATTTCGATCGTGCGCCGCCGCCGCTCGCTTTCCAACACATTACGCACGATGACCACATTATCGGAAACAAACTCTTCGACCCCAAACCGCGCCACCGGGCCATATTCCTCGACCCGTTCGGTCGTCATAATTGTCGTTGTCCCAACTTGTTTCAAGCGGGCCACCAAGCGAAAAATCTCCCGCCGCACGACAGAAGCCGCATCATATTGCTGAAAAACTGCCGTCACAGAGTCAATGGAAACCCGTTTTGCCTTGTATTTGCGAATGGCATACTGAATCCGCTCAATCAAAGCCGACAAGTCAAAATTCCCAACAACCTCCTGCCCTTCTGGATCAGGAGAGGCATCCAGGATAAACAGCTTACCTTCATCAACCAACTTTTGAAGATTCCAGCCGAAACTAAAAGCGTTTTTGATAATGTCAGCGGGGGATTCTTCAAACGTGACAAACACACCGGGTTCATCAAATTCAATAATCCCGTTATAGAGAAACTGTATCGCCAGCAAGGTCTTTCCAGTACCAGAGGTGCCACTCACAAGGGTTGTGCGCCCAACCGGTAAACCACCGTGGCTAATATCGTCAAACCCTTCAATGAGGGTGCGGGTTTTCAGGATGCCTGTGGCGCTGAGACCACTTTCTTCTGCTTGGTTCAACTGAGTCATAAGAGTTTATAAAACTGGATTGCTTCTCCCTGTATTGGTTAGCGTTAGGCTATCTTTACCATAAAAGCTCTACCCTCTGCACCTGGAGATTGATGGTCTCCTTGCTTGTATCCAGCAGTTATCTTAATCTGCTCCGGTCTCATCATCGCGTAATTCTTCATACAGGAGGTCTAAGCCGATGAGAACCTTTTCGCGATCGGACAGGTCACCAATAATTTTACGGACTGGCGGGGGCAGGATTTTAGAGAGGGTGGGAGTGGCCAAAATTTTATCTTCTTCTGCGAGTTGAGGATTTTTAAGCACGTCGATGACTTTTAAGGCATACACACCCTGAAACTCTTCTTCTAGGATTGTGTTGAGGGTTTTCAACGCTCGGATCGAGTTGGGGGTGTTACCCGCAACATAGAGTTTGAGCACATAGGTTTTTTTCAGGGGATTCATACGACTAGCAGTTACAATACGAAACTGAGATAATGCTGGACTAACGATCAGAGCGAGGCAGCGGGTATACACCAGGAACGGCTCAAGCCGCCAGGGCTAAGGTTGCTGAGGAATCGATCGTCGATACATTTCACACAGGTGAGCAATCGTATCAATCAGGGTCAGGCGATAATCCAGCAAAATTTCCTCGCTACGGCCCTCCAATTTTAACTGTTTGGCAAATTCGTCCATTAAATCCATATGGATTTCTACAATCTGGGCCACGGAGAGGTCGCTGAAGAAGGCTGTATTGACAAAATCATCAATCTGTTGGTTGAGCGTACCATCATTTTGAAAGTAGCGCAGGATAATTTCTCGATAGGCTTCGCGCAGGCTGTCCAGGAACTCTGTTTTGGCTTCGCTGGAGAGATGTCGAAAGAAGTTGTTGGGATCTCGTTTGTAATACACTCCCAAGTACCCGAGTCGCTCTTTGAGTTTTTCGATGAGTTGGCTTTGCTGAGATGTTGGTAGGTTATCGAGCAGATCAACGGCGGTGACTGCATCGCGTTTGCTCCAACAGATGGGAGCGAGGGCGATAAAGCGGGCGATCGCGCTTTGCAGGGCTTGCTCCAACGATTTTGTGTCAGTGATCGCCGTCTTGACTTCTGCAACGTGATAGATAAAGGAGGCCGCCGTGGGTGGGGCAGGTTCGGTGGTGGGGGTCGCCGCAGCCAAAATGATAGCCGGCAGCGCAATGAGTTGCCCATGAAGCCAGGTAGCGATCGCGGGCAGCTCAGGTGTTTCTGCTAAAACCAGGCAATCGAGGGTAAGTTTGGCCGTGGTCAAAAATGCTTGAAAATCGCCCAGGTCAGTGTATTGGTAGACGTGATAACCCTGCTCTTTCAGGTATACAAGGAGGTCGGACGAAAGAGTCAGCGGTGGGATAAAAATACCAATCGAGAGTGTAGGCGACAAGGTAGTCAACAGTGAATAGGGTGGCTGGGTAGAGCGATGAGTGTGAGGAGTGAAGTCGGATACAACCCATTCATTGTGATTTCAATAGAGGAGTTTAACCTTATCCCTCGTCAGGATATGCAGGCTGTAAGAGCCTCGCTTCAATAGGATACTTAAAATTTTGTAAAAATTCCAACTTTAATTAATTATTATTGTTCCCTGGGAATCACCGATTCCATCTCATAATAGGGGCAATAGCAATCTTGGCTAACCACGAGGTCATGCTGGTTAAGTCTTCATCGATCAGCTGTCGCTCGTTGGGAAAAGCCATAAAACTTTTTTTGGATTTTTTTTTGTACTGTGGTTTCCATCTCTTAGCTTGCATCTAAGCCAAAGTCGCCATCCTCTTCGTTTGTCGTCCTAATTGTCGAGATGACGTGCTGTGTTTGTGCTGCAAACAGGAGCGTTGACATCGGTATGGGGTAAGCCTGAGTGAGGAAAGGCCACGGCTAGAGATGTGGTTTGAAGAGAATATCGAGAGCGACGTGTTTATTATGACCACGATTTAACCATGCTCCTGCATACTCTCTCGCTTCAAGATTTTATTCGCCCCACACCGATTTGTTCGGGGGGGGTGGGGCTGTTAGCAGCGCTGGAATTGTGTCAGCGTCAAGCGGCTGAGCAATTGATTGTGGTTGACGATCGCCATCAACCGATTGGGCTATTGTCTTTGAGCCAGGTTTTGGCGCTGTGGTTGCAGGCCGAGGGCTCGGAGGCGGGGGAAGCTTTTTGGCACCAAACGTTGTGGGATTTGGTGGAGGCTGGAGTGGCGGTGACGGCACTGACACCAGTTCCGGTGCGGTGGTCGGTGGCCCAGTTGGTGGCCCAGTTGACAACGGCATCGGATGGCACCGATGTGGTGTTAATGGATAGGCGGGGATATTGTTTGGGGTTAGTCGATGAAGCCGCGTTATGGCGATCGCTGGCCCAACTGGTTTTGGCCGAGGCTCCATCGGCAGTGCCCCCCCCCGCCCCAGACCTGGCCGAAAGTTTGAGTGGGCCAGAGCCGCAGCAAATTGTGCAGTTAACCCAGCAACTCTTGGCCCAACGGGCAGAACTGGAACAGCGGATCAAAGTGCAGTTGGAAGAAATTTCCTATCTGCGGATGCAACAGGAGGTGCGCAGTCCGGCGGAGCGATTGGGCGCACTGAAGCCAATGGGGTTGCTTTATCCCCGGTCGTCGGCTGGGTTGCTGTTGGACATGTTGCAACAATTGTTGGAGCATTTGCCGATTCCGTTAATGTTGCAAACGAACAGTGGTCGGGTGTTGGCCCAAAATACGGTGTGGCAGCGGCAAATTGGGGCCTTGGGTGATCCGGGGCAGATTTGGCAGGAGGCGGCCCAGTGGCTCGGAGAAATGGGTGCGGCAACGCGATCGCCCACTACCGAAGCCGTAGAAGCCGGGGAGCCAACAATGGCAGCCCATTGTCATCTGGGCGATACTCCAGATATGTGTGTCTGTGTGTGTCCGCTCAAGGATGGGCACGAACAAGTTTTGCAGTTTGTCAAAATTCCGTTAGGGCGCTTGTTACCCGATCTCAATTTAGATTGGATTGCCCCCATCGCCACCGCCCATTCCGCCACCCAGGCAGGCGGCCACTCAGTTAGCCCCCAAGCCGAGAGCCAGTCACCGGGCGATCGCGCCTTTCAACTAGCCGCCCTGACAACGGATACAGACCAAATTGCCCAAGGAGGAGAACCGTTGCCCTCGCCACCGCTGGCCGAGCCAACCTCAACGTCGGCCCCCGCTGCCGAAACGTTATGGCTGGTTTTGGCCCAAGACCTGACCGAGCAGCAACACCTGGCCAAGGAACTCACCGCTAAAAATGCGGATTTAGTGCAGCTCAATCGGCTGAAAGACGAGTTTCTGGCGTGCATCAGCCACGAGCTTAAAACCCCCCTGACTGCCGTGCTCGGGTTATCCAGCCTCCTGAAAGATCAAACCCTCGGTGCGCTCAACCAGCGCCAAGTCCACTATGCCCAACTGATCCATCAAAGCAGTCGGCACTTAATGGCCGTGGTCAACGATATTCTTGACCTGACGCGGATCGAAACGGGGCAATTAGACTTAATCTACGATGTCGTGCCAATTCAAACCGTGTGTCAGCGGGCCTTTGAAAAGGCGAAGCAGATTCGATTAAGCGATCTCAAAGCCAATGCCGACTTGCAGGATGAGCATCTGAATACCCAATTTTCTTTAGAAATTGAACCTGGGTTGGATCTCATTGTTGCGGATGATCTGCGGCTGCGGCAAATGTTGGTGCATTTGCTCTCGAACTCGTTGAAATTTACTGAAGTGGAGCAACCGATTGGGCTGCGGGTGAATCGGTGGGGCGGGTGGATTGCGTTTACCGTGTGGGATACGGGCATTGGCATTGCAGCGGACAAACAACATTTGATTTTTCAGAAGTTTCAGCAACTGGAAAATCCATTAACGCGCCAGTTTGAAGGGGTGGGCCTGGGGTTAGTTTTGACGCGGCGGTTGGCACGGTTGCACGGGGGGGATGTAACGTTCATTTCAAAAGAGGGCCAGGGAAGCCAATTTACGATTTTGATGCCTCCCCGTCCGCCAGAGAAAACGCGGTTAACGCGGGGGGAGGCGATCGCCGACACCACACCAGAACCCTCCAAATTGAGTGAGTATCCCAGTGGCCGAGTACCTTTATATTCCCCGGTGGGGGCAGAATTGGCCCAGCCCCCCCAAGAGTTACGCTTGCCATTGCAGCGCAGTCGGTTAATGCTGATTGTAGAAGCGGTGCCAGCGTTTGTAGAAACGTTGACCCACCATTTGACGGGGGCGGGCTATCGGGTGGCGATCGCGCGATCGGGCACCGAAGCGTTAGAAAAAGCCCGTCGGCTCCAGCCTTGCGTCATCTTTTTGAACCCAGCCTTGCCCACCTTGTCGGGGTGGGATGTGTTGACCCTGCTCAAATCCAACAGCAAAACCCACCATATTCCCGTCGTGATTACGGCCACAGGGCTAGATGCTTACCTATCGCCCCCCCATCACGTTGATGGATTTTTAAGTTTGCCTGTGCAAGCCAAAGAACTACAACAAACATTGCAACACCTGTTGTTGGGCGGGAAGCAAATTACAGCGAAAGACAGCACTTCCGAACAGCTCACGATTTTGCACCTCTATCCAGATGTGGAATTGGAATTGACGCCAGATATTTTGACCCAACAAATTAATCAACTTTTCCAGGCACAACGCTACCGCATTTTGGAATCCCACGATTTGGAACAGGCGGAGTTGTTGGCGCGGGTGTGGCGGCCAGATGTGGTGTTGTTGAGTAGCCCCAAGCACGACCCGACAAGCTATTTGCGGCAACTGAGTTACCTGTCATTTATTGCGTCGTTGCCGCTGGTGACCCTCGACCAGCACACCACCCAAGCAGCCAATCAAATTCCGGGGTTGCTGGTGTTTCCGTGCCTCTCCTGGGAGCCTGGGCCAGAGGGGCGACGCTCAACAGAGCTTTCAACCCTGCAACAGGTAATTCAGATTGCAGCGGGGTATGTTTGGCGACCGTTGGTGTTGGCGGTGGATGTGGCGACGTTGCCCCTGCGGGGAGAAGGTGAACCGAATGGGATTTTGGGGGCTGGGGAGGCGTTGCAGGAAGCCGAGTGGTTGCAGGCGTTGAAGCAATATTTGCACACCTCTGGGTTGCGGGGCAGTGTGGGGCGATCGTGGTCGGAAGTGTTACAGCAGGTGGCTTCTGGGGGAGCGGATGTGTTGGTGTTGTGCTGGACGGTAGACCAGGTTGAGCCAGATGTGGCCGTGCAGTTGGAGCAGTTGGCGGCGATCGCCATGCGGATGCCCATTGTGGTGTTGGATCATCGCCCAGCCGAGGGCAGGGCTGGGGCGGAATTGCCACCGTTGCCGGCGATCGTCCACCAACTGGCGCGGCGGGTGTTGTCGGCCCAGGTCTCAATGACGGAATTGCTCCAGCAGTTGCAACAGGTGATGGAAACGCCGGACTGAGAGGGTTAGCCGATCGCCCGTCGGTGGCTGAGTTTAGTCAGGCCAGCCAGCCACCAGGCTTCATAGCGAAAGATCAGGAACGCGACTATCGGTGCAGCGAGACAGGCAATCAAAAAGGCTGTCGCGATCGCAGACAGATCAACGTTGAGATATTGATTGGCGAGAATGACGAGATCATTATCGAGCACACCACCAATCCCCTCTTCGTACCCAGCGCGAAAGTCAGGATCGTGGCCCAGTCGCCAGGAAAATTGGATGGTTCTCAGCAAAGTGAAAAAGCCCAACATGGCATAAATAGCGCGATCGCCTTTGATGCGGCACAAATAGCCACTCAGCGCCAGATAGAGACACAGCGCGATCGCAACACATTCCAGGCCATGCCCCATCAAAATCGGCAAGATGATGTGCAACGGAGTAAGCAGACACAGCGAATACAACAGGGTGAACCCAGCGAGAACGCCTAACCAACCCGGATAGGCCCGCAGTTTGTAGGCCAGCCACCCCAGGCAACCATAGATCAGCGCCAGCAACACACCACTTTGCCCAGCGCTGAAGGTGATGCCGCCACCATACAGAATATTGACGGTGGGCAGGGCCGGACTGCCAAAGAGCCAATAGGTCAGGGCGTGGCCCAGTTCATGGACAAGAACCAAAAAGCCATGAAACAAAACCGTCAGGGGGCCAATCCCAACTAAGGCAATGGCTAAGATCAGCCCTGTGAGCAAAGCCCCGATCGCCCGATTGGTCACAGGTTTAGGCCGGAGGACGGGAACAGAACCCCTAACCAGGGCAGGCGGATGGGTCTGGGCGATCGCCATTGGGGCGGGGGCCGCAGGTGGGGGACTGGCCTCCGGCGGGGCAACGGCTTCCTCCACTTCCCAAAAGGGTTTTTCGAGGAGGAACTGAGCCCGCCAAGCCGGTTGATCAGGATTGGGGGATTGCCCCAGGATTTGCACGGTTCGAATGTGGGTTGGGCGCAACCGTTCCAAACCTTGCCGAATGAGGGCGATCGCCGAGGCTTGATCAGGCTGCTCGGGGGCGGTTAACACAATCTGGAGGGTTGTTCCGGTTAAGCGGAGTGTGGCCGTCATCTGTTGGGCGGCGATCGCCCGATTCAACAACACCGTGATAGCGGTAACATCCCCATTTTGAGCTTGCCGAATCCAGTCGTTCTGCGTCATGGCGATCGCCTTTGTTGCTAACGGTTTTTTTCGCACCCAATGCCATCGTTATCCCGGTCAAATCGGTGGGGATCGGGGGCTAAAACACGAAAGTTTCGGGCCGAAACATCGGCACAATCCAAATCGGGGGGCGGCGACGGAATGCAAACATCAGGATAAGCCGGATCGCACCCCCCACGCCCTAACACGGCAGATCCCGTCATCCCAATCATCAACAAAATGCTGCCACAAACCCACCCGATTGCAGTCAATCTCCAACTCATCGTGTATCCTTTGCTCACGCACTTTTGTCTTGCTGGTCTGGCGTTACTGGTGTGTTGCTGGAATGCCCCTGATGTGTCGCAACCGCTGTCTGGGGCGGAAGCCTGTGTACCGCAGAGAGTTCAATCCCAGTTTAGATGAGATGACTCAATGCAGTGATCAACGTCTGATTTTGCTCATCCGTGCCGACGGTAATCCGCAGTTTGTCGCTGAGGCCCGGTTGATTGAAGTAGCGCACCAAAATGCCTTGAGCTTTGAGGGCCAGGTATAGCGCTTCGGCGTTAGCGTTGGGCGGCTGGGCCAGCAAAAAGTTAGTTTGGGATTCGCCCACAGCAAAACCGAGTTGTTTCAAATCAGCCAGGAGCTTGGTTCGAGAAGCTTTGACTTTGGCGACGCATTCATTTTTATAGGCTTGATCCCGCATAGCAGCGGCACCGATCAAGTTTGCGATCGCATCAATATTGTAACTATCTTTGACTTTGAAAAAACCACTGAGTAGAGATGGCTGAGCAATGCCAAAGCCCAAGCGAAGCCCTGCTAATGAATAGCCTTTAGACAAGGTTCGACTGATGATAACGTTGCTAAATTCACGAACTAATTCAAGGGCACTTGAGTCGGCAAAATCGATATAGGCTTCATCTACCACCACCACCCCCGATACTTGGGTAGCCAGCGATCGCAACTCGTCATTGGTAATCACATGGCCAGAGGGACTGTTGGGGGAGGCCAAAAACACAACGGCGGGGTCGGCAGCAACTAATTCCGCGATCGGCAAGCTGTAGTCAGCCGGATAGGGCACTTCTACAACGTCAGCTGGCTGCATTTCAGCCAAAGTTTTGTACAAAACGTAGGTGGGGGTAGGATAGGCAATTTTCCGGCTAGCGTCGGTACACGCCCGCACAATAACACTCAAAATTTCGTCGCTGCCATTGCCGACCATAATCCAATCCAACGGGATATCCAACACCTCGCTGATGGCCTGCCGAAAGTCGTTGGCATAGGGGTGGGGATAGCGCCGTAACCATTCCCCTGCAAAGCTTTGCAGCACAGCCATTGCGGCGGGCGAAGGGGGATAGGGATTTTCGTTGGTGTTGAGTTTAATGATGGGGGTGCCGGGTTTGGGTTGTTCGCCCGGAATGTAACCCGTCATCGCGTCAATGTTGGAACGAAAATAACTACTCATAAACGTGTGGCAATAAAAGTGGACTGGTTGAGCAAACAAGCACAGACAGGCGATCGCAAGCTAGAAGGCCAGGTTGGGAAAAGGGGGAGTTAACGTCGTCGTCGCCCCCGAAATGGCCAGCCAAACCCTTGGATACCTTGCCGGGGCGATCGCGCCGTTTTAATCCCAAAGCCATAGCGAACGGGGGGATAGTCTCGGGATTTTTGGGCGGGCACAATAATTTCCGTGAGCGGTGTTGCTTCAGTTTCGGCGGGTTGGTCGGTGAGGTAGTCTTCTTGGGCATTCCACCAAGCTGCAATGAAGCCACTGGTCAAGCCAGCGATCAGGCCCAGTCCCACACTGAGCCAGGGAGAATAGCCCAAAAAGTAAAACCCAAACATGGAACCAATCAAAAATTTGGTAGCGGTTTTGTAGCCGAGGGAGGAGTTTGCTTGGAGAGCCATGAGCCGATGAAGAAGGAGAAAAAGAGTTAGGGGTTAGTTATCTCTCTCAATTGTGGCGTTAAATCTTGGGTTGTGTCGAAGAATTTAACGTAAGGTTTTTCGTGTTCCGTAAATGCTTCCATGTGTTGGTTCGGGAGTAAGTCTGCGGTTGCATCAGAGACATCGTGCTGGCGATCGCGTAACCATTGTTGACGGGTCGGGAGGGGCGCATCGCAATGCAAGATTTGGACGGAGATGGGGCGATCGCTCTCTGCTTCAGCAACAGCATCGAGTACGGCTTGGCGATGAGCTTGGCGATCGTACTTCGCATCCAAAATCACAGGATACCCTTGCTTGGCTAAGGTCAAACCCACGTCTAACAGGCGTTGGTAGGTTTTGGCCGTCATTTCATTGGTGTATAGATCCCCGTCACCACGCTGATCAAGGGGAATCCCCGCCAGGTGTTTCCGCACGGCATCAGACCGGATCAAGACTGCACCCGTTTGGCGAGCAAGCAACTGGGCAACGGTGCTTTTCCCGGAGCCAGAGAGGCCGGCCATGAGCCAAAGTTGGCCACCAAATTTTTCGCTAGCGGTGCCCAGCGGCGATCGCGTATATTCCCAGGCTAAGCGGTAGTAGCGCTCGGCGGTCTTGGCGCTTTCGGCTTTCACCGCATCGGGAATAGCGGGGTCATTGAGTAAGAACGATGTTACTTTCGCCCGAACGTAGGACTGACGACTGAGATACAACGGAAGAACTTGTAGACCTTCCCAATCTCCCATAATTTCAATGTAAGCATTCAAAAAAGCATTACTTAAATCAGGGCGATCGCGAGCATCTAAATCCATCACGATATAGGCAATGTCGAACATAACATCGACAAAGCGGAACGGCTCATTAAATTCAATGCAATCAAACAACAAAATGCGATCGTCAGACAATGCAATATTGCGAAGATGCACATCACCATGACACTCACGAATCCAGTCATGGGCGACACGATTTGCAAACAAATCTGGTTGCTCAGCAAAGAGGCGATCGGTATATTGGCGGGTTTCGTCAAATTGCTGTTGGGTTTGGGGGCCACCAATATAGCCTACCGTTTGCTCATAGTTTTCGTCGATCGCTTGCCGAATTTGGGCGACTTCACCAAAACTCCGAATGTGATCGTTGATTGCCCCCTGCTGATGAAAATTGACCAGTTCTTGGGCCAACCGTTTGAGCAAGTCTTCGGTAAGTTTGCCTTGGTCAAATAAATCGGTGAACAACGTCCCACTGGGAAACTGCTTCATTTTGACGACATATTCCACAATGTCGCCTGCGGTGCTATCTCCCGCTTGGCCTAACTGAAAGGTACCGTTGACCTGCGCGATCGGCAAGACTTCGAGGTAAATATCGGCAGCCCCGCGCTGATTCAGCCGAATTTCTTCATGACAAAAATGCTCCCGCAAGGCAAGGGTTGAAAAGTCAAGAAATCCATAATTGACGGGCTTTTTCACCTTGTAAGCAAAGGCCCCAGTCAAGCAGATGTAAGAAACATGGGTTTGAATCAGCTCGATGGGAGTAGTGACCGGATGGGGGTAAAACTCCGGTTGGAGCATCGCTTGGATAATCGGAGGCAGGGTCGTTTCAGTCATGGGCTGACGGTTGCACAGAAAATTTAGGGAGTTAACCAACCTAGCATACTGCCCAAGGGCGATCGTGAAAAGATGAGCAACCCAATGATGCACCCGAATTTGATTGGCCCAGGGGATAAACAAGTTTCACCTAAAAAATTGCGATCGCGGGCTTGATTCTCCCCTCCACTAGAGACTTTAGAATAAACCCAGGATGAAACAAGCGCCGCAGATACAGCTCAAGTCACGCCAAACATTGCTCAATCTAGATTTCATTCAACTGGCAGCGATCGATCTGCTCAAGTCTTTCGTCGCGACCAAATTTTCATGGCAACGGATGCATTGAAGGAAAAACGACTATGCCAATCAAAGTCCAAAGAGCGCTGGATTGGGAAGTAGAACTTATCCCAAGTCCCACGACAAAAGCAAAAAAACCAAAATCACAATCTGGTTAACCCATCTGTGGTAGGCGATCGCCCAAAGTCTAACAACCACATCCGAACCAAAAGTCTGGAAAACCAACGATTGGTTTGGCACTACAGGCTGGAATATTTATCTACCCACCACAGGACAAACGATTCACTTCACCGCTGAAGCCAAAGTTCGTCTCTGGATAGAAGCACATTTTCATCTATTCTAAACCAGCCTCAATCACTATTTTTGCAATAAATCTGGAGCACTCAAATGAATCGTTTTTTGACAACGATCGCGATTGTGACAACCCTAGCGATCGCACAAGGTTGCACTCAATTCTTGAAAACATCAGAACATTCCACCCTGAATCCTGTAACGGAGCATTCAACTGACCATGCTGTAGCTCAAACCAAACAGGCTCATTCATCCCATAACAATACCCACATCCACTCAACGAATACTCAGGCAAAACTAACCAAGGCTGGTCGTATTTATCCTAATATTCAAACCTCACTGGAGATTACCGTGCAGGATAGCAGCGGTCAACCCATCACTCAGTTTGATCGCATTCAGGAACAGGTTATGCACCTAATTGCGGTCAGCGATGACTTACAGACGTTTCAGCACCTTCACCCGATCGCCCAAGGCAACGGACAGTTTACAATTGCCATGAAATTTCCCCAAGCGGGGAACTACACCCTGTTTAGCGATTACCAACCTACCGGACAAGCCGAGCACGTTTCTGTTTTGAAAACGCAAGTTGATGGAGAGCGACCTGCTCAACCAGCAATCAATTGGAGTCGGAGCAAAACATTGGGTCAAACGAGCGTAGGCTTTGCACCACCAAAAACACCGATTAAATCAGGGGAAGAAGCCATTTTACGATTCCACTTGCAAGATGCCAACACGCAACAACCTGTTACCAATTTACAACCCTATTTAGGTGAAAAGGGACATTTGGTGATTCTTCGGCAGTCTCCTAATCTATCCCAAGAAGACTACATCCACGCCCACGCAGTGCCTAATACTTCGGCTAGTCAAGTGCATTTTGCCACACGCTTTCCCCAACCCGGAAAATATAAAGTGTGGGGACAGTTTAATCGCAATGGTGAAATTATTACGGCTGACTATTGGGTAGAGGTCACTCAATAAGCAGATCAGTTAATGTAGTCTATATGGTCAAGAGAAGTAGCACCAAAAGAAACCGATCAAAAGTTAAGTTGACTGTGGTCAATCAGATTGCTCTGGTTATTTTGCTAGGGAGTGGGTTGGTCTGCCTCTGGTTGCATCAACCCACTTTGGCCTTATTCTCACCCGAAAAACTTCAGCTTCTCATTCGCCAATCTAAACTCTTTGGCCCGTTGGTATATATGGGCCTGTTGGCCCTATCGGTGGTCATCAGTCCAATTCCTAGCGCGCCGCTGGCAATGGTTGCAGGGGCCGTCTGGGGGCCAATTCTGGCTGGTCTTTACAGCGTTATTGGTGGCTTCGTTGGGGGAACGATCGCTTACTTCATTGGCTATACCTTGGGGCGATCGACGGTCAAACTATTAACGGGAAAAGTCATTTATTTCTCAAAGCAACGGGGCGAACCGTTCCTGGGTTGGTTAATTTTTGTAACGCGATTATTACCAATTTTTTCATTTGATTTAATTAGTTATGGGGCTGGTCTAACAGGACTGGCGTTTCCTATTTTTGCCATTTCAACTGTGTTAGGAATGATTCCATCCACTCTATTGCTGACGTATTTAGGTTCAACGTTTACACTTGCATTTCCGGCTGGATTGGCGCTTTCCTTTGTCTTTTTAGTTTTGCTTATTGGTTTGCCTTGGGCGGCGCAGCGGTATAACTGGTTTGGGTTCAAAAACATCATTCAGATCGAATAAATCAGCTCTATAATTTCGATCAGACTCACTTTAGATGGAGGTTGCATTCTAACCAGGGCAACCAGGGTTGAAAGGCTCAGATCCCGTCTTAACGACAGTCGGATTTGAATCACCATGAAACCATTCCCTCTAATAGACCGGATCGCGGCTGCAAGCAATAACCAGAGCACGCTTGGGGATGAGGATTGGAGGGCAAGCGAAAGGGTGCAATAAGTGACTTACGCCGTGGCTGACCTGAGGTATTGTTTTAGGATTCCCAGGAAACCGCCCCCACGAGAAACAGCCATGCCGCTTCAGATCTTGCTGCTGGAAGACAGCCCTTTAGACGCTGATAGGATTAAAGCCGTTTTGCTGCGCGGAGGATTGGAGTGTAAACTGCGCCAAGTCAAGACGCGCTTGGCTTTTGTCAGGGCGTTGAAGCCCGATCGCGTTGATCTGGTGCTGGCAAATTATGCCCCGGCGGGGTGGGATGGTTTAGCGGCTTTGGCGATCGCCCGCCAACGGTGTCCTGAGGTGCCATTTATTTTTATCTCTGACCGACTGGGGGAAGAGCTTGCCGTTGAAGCAATCCAGCAGGGAGCCACTGATTACGTCCTGAAGCAACGCCTTGAACGGTTAGGGCCTTGTGTGCAGCGGGCCTTACAGACGGCTCAAGAACTGTGCGATCGACAAAACGCCGAAACCGCCCTGTGCGAGTCAGAAGCAAAATATCAAACCCTGTTTCACGCCATCGACGAAGGGTTCATCATTTGCGACGTGATCTTTGCTGGCGATCGCCCAGTTGACCTGTTGTATCTTGAGGCCAACGATGCCGCCGTCAGAATGACCGGCCAAGCGCTAGTCGGACGGCGCACCAGTGAGATTAGCCCTGACTTTGCCCCAGAGTGGTTTGAAATTTTGGGTAGTGTAGCCCGCACCGGGGAAGCCATTCGCATGGAACTCCCGGCCACCCCCCAAAACCTCTGGTACGAGTTCTATGCCTTTCGCATCGAGGCCACCAATCACCAACGGGTCGCCGTCATCTACAAAGATATCAGTGCCCGCAAACAGTTAGAAGCCGAGCGCAAGCAAGCTGAGATCACCATTCGCGATAGTGAAGAACGCTTTCGGAATATGGCCGACCATGCCCCGGTCATGGTTTGGGTAACTGATCCAACGGGCTATTGCACCTACCTGAGCCAAAGCTGGTATGACTTTTCTGGGCAAACCGAAGCCACTGGATTGGGGTTTGGGTGGCTGGATGTGGTGCATCCCGATGACCGAGACAGCACCCGCGCCACCTTTCTTGCGGCCAATGCCCGTCACGCCGCATTTCGGCTAGAGTATCGACTGCGCCGCCATGATGGGGAATATCACTGGATGATCGATGCGGCCAGCCCCTGGCTGGGCACAGACGGCCAGTTCAAAGGGTACATTGGCTCTATGATTGACATTAGCGATCGCAAACAAACCGAACAAGCTTTGCGCGAGTCAGCAGAAAAATATCGCTCGTTGTTTGAATCGCTCGACCAGGGCTTTTGTCTCCTCGAAGTGTTGTTTGATAGCAACAACAAAGCCATTGACTATTGCTTTATCGAAATCAACAAAGCCTTTGAACAACAGAGCAGTTTAGTCAATGCCACGGGGAAAACCATTCTCGAACTGGTGCCCAACCTGGAACCGCAATGGGCCGAACTTTACGGTCAAGTGGCGAGGGCAGGTGAAGCCGTCCGGTTTGAAGCCGATGTGCCCTCTATGAACCGGATCTTTGATATTTATGCATTTCCCAGTGGTGCGCCCGGTCAAAATTTGGTCGCGGTGCTGTTTGCTGATATCACAGAGCGCAAACGGCGCGAAGCCAACCTGACCTTCCTCACTGACCTGGCAAAAGAATTCTCACAGTTGTCTACGGCTAAGGAGCTTATCCAGGCGATCGGCATCAAACTCGGTGCCTATCTCAAAGTCACCGCCTGTAACTTCTGCGAAGTGGACGAAGCCCGCGACGAAGTGATCTATCTTGGTCGTTGGACGGTAGATGATGCGCCCCCCCTGCCCAATCGCCTGCGTCTTTCCGAACAGGTGAGTGAAGCGTTTTATCACCAAGTGCGGGCGGGTGAAATCGTGGTGAGCAACAACACCCAAACAAATTCTGTGACCAAGGCTCAGGCCAATGCGGCGATCGGGGTGCGATCGTTTATCACCGTGCCATTCCACCAAGACGGATACTGGAAATATCTATTTTCTGTGCATGATCGGGTTCCCCGCACCTGGCGCGAAGACGAAATCGAATTAGTCCGCGAATTAGCCGAGCGCTTCTTTCCCCGGTTGGAACGAGCCCGCGCCGAAGCCAAGTTAGCCGCATCGGAAGAAAAGTACCGCAGCATTTTGACCACCGTAGACGAAGGACTGCTCATTGCGGAAGTGCTATTTGATGACACCGGCGAAACGATAGATTACCGTTGCCTGGAAGTGAATCCTGCGTTTTATGTGCAAACTGGGTTGACGATGGATGTTGTGGGCTTGACGATGCGCGAGATTGCGCCAGGTAAGCCCATTCCCTGGCTCCCTATGTATGGCCAGGTGGTGCGATCGCAACAGGGCATCCGGTTTGAATACGACATCAAACTGGAAGAATTGCGCGGCTATTACGATGTCCATATCCTGCCACTGGGGCCACCTTCCGACCATCGCGTCGCCGTTTTGTTTAAGAACATCACCGATCGCAAACAGGCTGAACAAAAAATTCGGGAACAGGCTGCCCTGCTGGATATCACCTCTGATGCCATTTTTGTGCGCGACTTAGACCACCGCATTTTGTACTGGAACCAAGGGGCCACCAAGCTTTACGGTTGGCAACCCACCGAAGTCATCGGCCAGAGTGCCTATCCCCTCCTGCAAGAAGAGACTGACCGCCTCCCGACCATTATGCAAACCCTGTTGACTGAGGGCGAGTGGCACGGCGAATTGCACAAAACCACCAAAACCCGCAACGTCGTCACGGTGGAATCGCGATGGACGCTCGTTCGCAATGAAGCCAACCAGCCAAAATTTATTCTCTCAGTCGATACGGACATTACCCAAAAGAAACAACTAGAAGCCCAGTTCTATCGGGCGCAACGCCTGGAAAGCCTGGGCACTTTGGCGAGTGGCGTTGCCCATGATCTCAACAATGTGTTAACGCCAATTTTGGCCATAACGCAGATTTTGCGATCGCAATATGCTGACATACACCTGGAATCCCAGGAAATGTTTGACCTGATCGAATCCAGCGCCAGACGAGGCGCAAACCTGATCAAACAAATTCTGACCTTTACCCGTGGCACTGGCGGAGAACGACAACCCATTCAGGTGCTCTCCTTAGTCCAAGAATTTTTGAAGATCATTCAACAATCCTTTCCAAAAACAATTACACTGCGTCAGCGCCTCCCAGAAGCATGGGATTGGGTCGTCTCAGCAGACTCAACCGCTCTCCATCAGATTTTGATGAATCTCTGTATCAACGCTCGTGATGCCATGCCCAACGGGGGAGTCCTCTCTGTCACCGTGGAATACTGCTTTGTTGATCACGCTGTTACCCAAACCAACCTAGATGCCCAAATCGGTCACTACATTGTCCTGACCGTCGCCGACACTGGCACTGGCATTCCCCCAGAAGTCCGCGATCGCATCTTCGATCCGTTCTTCACCACCAAACCCCCCGGCCAGGGCACAGGCTTGGGACTGGCCACAGTCCTGGGCATCATCAAAGAATATGGTGGCTTTTTGCAAGTTATGAGCAAAGTCAACCAGGGGACTCAAATGAAAGTGTATCTACCCTGCATCAAAGGAGAATCCCTACTCTCAGATCTAGCCGAACAGTCCTTAGACGGCAACGGCGACTTACTTTTATTAGTTGATGATGATGTGATTGTTCAGCAGAGCCTTCAATCTTTACTTGAAAACTATAACTATTGCGTTCTCACAGCGAATAACGGAATAGACGCGATCGCGCTTTATACGCAACATCACCAGGACATCAAATTTGTACTCTCGGATATCACCATGCCAACCATGAGCGGCATTCTCCTAATCCAAAGATTAAGAGAAATTAATCCCATAGTAAAGACTATCGCCATGAGTGCATTACCATCCAACCGAGAACCCGCTCTGGCCGCTGGTGCAACTCTATTTTTAGCCAAGCCCTTTACCATCAAAAACCTAATACAGAGCCTAAAAACACTATCTATCCCACTGGAGCCTTCACCACCCAAGTCGCATCTCTAATGGCCTCTGCATCAGCGAACTTGAATTCTGCTGGCCTGCCCCAAAATGGTGATTCGCCCACCGCAAGCCCTCCACCTTTTGCAATAAGGTCGTTTACCATAGAGATCAGCGTTGATCGTGCCGTTCCGCCGCATCACTGAATATAATGTTGAGCGCAGATTTTGGGGTGCGGCTCACCAACTGACCAACCCCTGTCACCGAACCAAACTCATCCCCGAAAGGAGTCTCCGTGCGTCCTCTCACCTACTACGTTGCGTGCAGTGTTGATGGGTTTATTGCCCATTTAGATGGATCACACACTGGCTTTGCACAGGATCAAGATTATTTTATCGACCTATTTTCGACATTTCCCGAAACTCTCCCAACCCATCTTCGCGATGTCATGGGTATCCACGGTGAAAACCGATGGTTTGATACGGTTCTCATGGGGCGTAAAACCTACGAGATTGGGCTGAAAGAGGGTGTAACCAGTCCTTACTCACACCTGAAGCAATATCTCTTTTCTCGCAGTTTAGCCACCAGCCCAGATGCTGCTGTGGAATTGGTTGCTGACAATACTGTGGAATTCGTTACTGCACTCAAGCAAGAACCAGGACAGGGGATTTGGCTATGTGGTGGTGGCATCTTAGCCAGCACTTTGTTTGCCCATCACTTAATTGACCAACTAATTTTGAAAGTTAATCCCTTTTTGATGGGAGCAGGCATTCCCCTTTTTGCTAGCCCAATTCCCCAAACGGCCCTCGAACTCGGCGATCGCACCATCTATGCCAACGGGGTGGTGTTACTGCACTACACCATCAAGCCAAATGCCACCCATCCCTAGGTAATGCCATATTTTGCAAGGAGCGATCGCAATTCGAGAGAATCACCTCAATAGGATAGCCTCAGTTGGCAGGGGGCGATCGTCGTCATGGCCACCACCTCGCTAAGGTACGGCTGTATGCACAGGATGTCACTATATCGGGCTATCCTGAAGCAAGTTAATAGACCGCAATAGTGCGAACCAACAATCGGAACTCACCAGGATTAAATTGCGGATTGAGTGCGCCATCGTATTCAAACTTACTCAACATGAGTTGCAGCGAATAGATGCGATCGCGCTTCAGGTCTGGTGCATTGGCCACTGTTTTCGCCCGGAACACGGGCACCATCAACGCAAACGGAATGCGGATGGTTGTCCACTGATTCGCCACCGTATCAAAGGAATAGGAATAGGCCAGACTATCCCAGGAATCCGCATCCCGAATTAAAAACTTGTAGCGCTGGCCATCGCCTTTAACCTGGAGTTCAAGGCCACTATAACCAGAGATGTTGAGCGGCGGTTCGAAGTTGCGCGTGCGAATCGAGGCAAACCCGCCCGAATTCGCCGTCGAAACATTCCCTGTGAACAGCGCACCCTCCGGTTGCAGTTGGATCGTGCTCGCACTGACTCCGCCCATCACCACATCATCCAGTGCCCCCCAGGTGGCTTTGAGGGTGTCATTAGGATGAGTAAAGTCAAAGATCATGCCAGCTTGGGGTTGGGGCGGTGGCAGTGGGGTAGAACCAAAGAACATTTTGCGAATCCAACGAAGGAATGGAAAGGTTTCAAAAAAGGTCAGGGTTTGGAGAAAGCGGCCAAAATCCCAGGATTGACGGTCAACAGAAGCCATGAGTCAGCAGTTTTAACGGCATGGAATCGAAGCAAATTAACTCCATTGTAAGCGTGCCATACTGATGGGTGCTGAAACTTGGGGAGGAGATCGAGGGATGCCATTACCGTTTCGGCCCATTCAGAATTGGGGGCGCAGACCGATCGCGCTCAGCCGACGCACCTTCACCCAAATTCCCACCGGCCCCAACGCCCAGCAATGCACCGAGATAGCCCTTGGCGACTGAGCCATGGGGTTGCAAAAGGAGCCAATTCCGAACACACTTCAAGAAGTATTGGACAAGTGGGTGGAACCAGAGAGGCAATATGAGCGAAGCTAAAAATGTGTTGGGTGAGCCGTTGGAACTGTGTTGTAGCTCGCCGATGACAGGGTTCTATCGCGATGGCTATTGCACCACGGGCGGCGGCGATTTTGGAGCCCATGTGGTTTGCGCCCAGGTCACGCAAGCCTTTTTGGACTATACCAAAGCCCAGGGCAATGACCTTTCAACTCCGGTGCCCGCCTATGGCTTTCCAGGGTTGAAACCGGGCGATCGCTGGTGTTTGTGTGCGTCCCGGTGGAAAGAAGCCCTGGACGATGGGGTTGCACCGCCAGTGGTGTTGGCCGCCACCCATGCGCTGGCCCTGGAATATGTGACGCTGGACGATTTGAAGCAATATGCCTTGAGCTAGAGTTGGTTGAACACCTCAACCAAAGCCCTGCCCCCGGCAGATCGCACCGTCTTCCAGATCTTTTTTCCAAAAAATTGGAGCGAATTTTGCATAAAATCTGCGATCGTGCCGTGAAATCAATCTATGAACAACTGAGACAATGAAGGTGTTTCGTTGATTCTGTTGTGGGAGTATTATTGGGGTGATGTGCAATCGCCCCATTTTTTTGACAACAATCCAATTATTTACCCTATAAATTTCTCATTTTTTATCTTTGTTGCAATTGCTACGGGACATTTTTCTAAATCCGTAAAAACAATCATTTTTAATGATTAACCCTCAATTCAAAAGGAGACTAGAATCATGTTGACTCAGCTAATTTCAAGCCCTTCAATGTATTAAACTCATCGAAAAAATACCATTATTCTCCATTGAGACTAGAAGTATTAATTTGATTAAAGCAAAGCATTGGTTGCCTCGCAACACACCTTAGCTGTTCCCTGTTGACTAATTTTGATCCTCGCGATCGCAGTCTTTTGTCATTGAGATCAGTCAGTATTTGTAAGGGATCAAGCTTAAAACTAGGCTGACAGAGCAGAGCAGATTAGGATCTGAATTTCACCCAGTCGGAGCATTTTAACTTAGCCCCCAATCCATTAGGCTATTGACAGTTAGAATCGCACCTTGTCAGCGTATTGCTGAATTAGTTTGTTGCCCGGTTGATTCAGTTACGGTCATCCCCTGCCCAAGATAATATCGTCCTATGAAATTCACCAAATTGCCCCAAATCCTGGTGATTGTCGCGGGTTCTTTACTGGCCAGTGCAAGCCCTTTCCCGGCGATCGCCCAGCCCACCAGCAGCCCCAGCGAAATCACCCCTGGGCTTAAAACCCTGTTTGGTCAACCCGCTGGGCAAAAACTGAATCCAGCCACTTTCATGAGTGCTCTGGATCAAAATAACCTCTCTTCAGCCGTGCGCCAAATCGAGTTGGATTGGAAACAAAAATTTGAAAGTTATTATCAAGGCCAACTCACTAGCCAATATTTAGACCTGGAACAAATGATGTTGTCGTTGGCGCGATTGCATCGCCTGACGGGAAAAAAAACAGCCCTCGTCTATGCCATTCCCACGCCCGAAAATTTAGAGTTGATTTTGGTCACACCAAACGGTGAACCCATTCATCGCCGGATCAGTGCAGCGCCCCGCGAAAAACTTCAGGCTGTCGCCCAAACCTTTCGGATGGGGGTGGTTGATCCACTGTCGCGAGCCGCAGAGTATCTACCCGCCGCGCAACAATTGTATGCCTGGTTAATCGCACCGCTAGAGCCGACTTTGCAGGCACGAAAAATTGATAATTTGATCTTTTGTGTAGGGCCAGGATTACGAAGTTTACCAATGGCGGCCTTGCATGATGGCAAACAATTTTTGGTCGAAAAATACAGTTTAGCGTTAATCCCAGCCTTCAACTTATTGGATCAACATCCGGCAGTGTTGCCCGGTGTCAAAGTGTTAGCAATGGGTGCGTCTGAGTTTACTGATCAGCCGCCGTTGCCTGCGGTTCCCACGGAATTGGAGGCGATCGCAGACACTCTGTGGCCCGGAAAGTCGCTGTTGAACCAAAACTTCACCATTGACAATCTCAAAGCGCAACGCGCCGCAACCCCCTATGGCATCGTGCATCTGGCCACCCATGCGGAGTTTTTGCCCGGTGCTGTCAACAATTCTTATATTCAATTTTGGAATGAACGGTTACAGCCCCATCGGTTGCGTGAACTAGGGTTGCGAATTCCGACCGTGCAGCTTTTGGTGTTGAGCGCGTGTCAGACGGCCTTGGGCGATCCGCAGGCGGAGTTGGGCTTTGCGGGGTTAGCCGTGCAATCGGGCAGCAAGGCAGCTTTGGCCAGTTTGTGGTCAGTGAGTGATCAGGGCACGCTGATGTTGATGACGCAGTTCTATCAGGCATTGCAGACCGCCCCGATTAAGGCCGAAGCCTTGCGGGAAGCCCAATTAGCCCTATTGCGCCATCAAACCGAAGACAAGTTGCAAGTGGCCTTGCGGAGCCAGCAGGTGCGAATGCCGGAAGAAGTGGCGCAGCTTGCCAAAGTGAACCTGTCTCATCCATACTACTGGGCAGCCTTTACGCTAATTGGTAATCCTTGGTGATGCGATCGCGGCAAAGCTTACTGGAACAGTTCTCGACCTTCCTGCAAATGGAGGGCGATCGCGCAGGGAGCTGGGCGATCGATCCCCGCTTGCGGCGCAGTATGCAGCAGCGACTGACCCAAACACCAGAGGCCCACACCTCGGAACACTTTTGGTCAGTCTATTGGCACAAGCAGTGGACCGAGGCGACCCCGCAAACCCCGACCGAGCATGACTTAACTGGGCGTTACTTACCAGAGGCCCATCTATCGGCGTATCTGCAAGAAACCTGCTTTTGGTCGGCTCAGCGGGCTGTTACCAAAGTGGAAGGGGTGCAGTATCGCTTGGCCGATTGCTTTCAGGTGGCGATCGCGGCGATTCCCAAAATTTTGAAGGCATTTGACTCTGATCAACTGCCCAGCCTGAAGACCTATGCCAATATTGCCTTTGGGAATGTCATTCGGGATGATTTGCGATCGCGCCGGGAAGCTGATCGCTGCAATAATTGGGGGCTGTTACTCAAACTGAGTCGCAAACAGTTGACCGAAGCCTTGCAAACCGCTGGCTTAACCCCCGCCGAAGTGGAGCAGCAACTATTGGCCTGGTCGTGTTTTGGGGATTGTTACATGCCACAAAAATCCCCCAAAGTGCGGCAATTAACCGCGCCCGATCGCGCAACCTGGGCAGCGATCGCCCACCACTATAACCAGCAGCGATCGCAGTTGCCCCAACCCGGCCCCGAACTCACCCCAGACACCCTGGAACGGTGGTTGCTCACCTGTGCCGCCCGTGCCCGTGCCTATCTCTATCCCGCTGTTGCCTCGCTCAACGCCCCCCGCCCCGGCCTGGAAACTGGGGAAATTCAAGATGATTTGACCGCCGATACCCATGAGTCCTTGTTGGCAGAGTTGATTGCGGCAGAAACCCAGCGCGATCGCCAAACCCAGCAACACACCATCAACGAAATCCTGCATACGGCCTTAAACGCCTTATCCGACGAAGCCCAAGCCCTCCTCCACGCCTACTATCACCAAGGGCTGACCCAACAGGAACTCGCCAAACAGCTCAACCTCAAGCAATACGCCATTTCCCGCAAACTAGCCAAAGCCAGAGAGGGACTGTTGTTGGCCCTGGCCCGGTGGAGCCAAGCCACGTTGCATATTTCCCCCAGTTCGGACGTGATCCAATCCATGAGCGCAATATTAGAAGAATGGCTGCAAGCCCACGACCAGGCTGGCGGCTCCTAAGGAGTAGTGTACCGATGAGCTTCACCCGTGATCCGTTGACCGAACTTTGGCTCGACATTGACCCCGACCTGCAACAGCAATGCTGGGAACACGCCCAAGCCGCGACCTCGCCCCGTTGCCGCTGGACGTGGTATTTGAATCAACTTTGCCAAGCGGCTCTTTTGCCCTGGTTACAAGCAGAGGCTCCCACGGCGATCGCCCCCGCTGAATCCGCCTATCCCCTGGTGGAACTGGTGCCCGGAACCGTCGTCATGCTGGGGGGCAAACGGCTCATCCTGGTGCCAAACATGACCCTGGATACCAGCGAGTTCAGCGTACCGCAAGAGTGGGTAGACATTCCGGCGTGGGCTGGTGATTACTTTATGGCGGTTCAAGTAGACTCCGATGCCCTGACCGTGCGGGTGTGGGGCTACACGACCCATCGCCAGTTAAAAACCCAGGGCCAGTACGATCGCCGCGATCGCGCCTATGGTTTGACCGCCCAGCACATGGTGACAGACCTCAGCGCGTTGTGGGTGGTGCAGCAGTTGAATCCCCAGGAAGTAACCCAAGTCGCCATCCCAGAGCTAGTAACCTTGACCGCCACCGAGGCCGAGTCAATCCTCCTGCGCTTGGGCGATCGCACCGTCCTCAACCCCCGCTTGGCCGTGCCGTTTCCGCAGTGGGGCGCACTGGTAAGCAATGCCAATTTGGTGCAACGCCTGGGAGAATTGCGGCAACAAAACGCGCCTGCACCCGCGATCGCCCCCATCACCCAGTTAAGCCAGTGGTTGCAAAACCAGATCCAAGCCGGTTGGCAAACCCTGGAAAGCCTGTTGGAGCCTCCGTCAGAACTGGCAACGGGATTTCGGCAAACCCCCGACCTGGCCGATACTGCCATCAAACGGGCTAAACGGCTGGAGCTGCTGGGCCAATCCTTCCTGCTGGTGGTGGGGGTAGAACCGGAAGCCGACGATCGCGTGGGGGTGCGGGTGCAATTAAGAACGAACCGTCGGGCCGAGGTGTTACCAGAAACGCTGCGGCTCAGCTTGGTGCAGTTATCCGGCGAGGTGGTGCAGTCGGTCGAGGCGCGATCGCAGGATACTATCATTCAACTCAAACGGTTCAAATGTCCACCGGGCACCGAATTTCGGATTCAAGTGGCGATCGCGGCGATCGTCCACACCGAAGACTTCGGTGTTTAGCCCACCAAAATTGTTTAACCCGCCGAATTTGATGCCACCCAGTTGAGTTGCCCCGGTTGGTTTCCCTGGATTCCTGATTAACTTTGCCCTTCGAGTTCCTGTATTGCAGTCCCATTTCCCCCGTCCCATGTCCCACCTGATTGTGCTGAATTTGGGCAAAGGTAACTGGCAGTCTGGCCTTCCCGCTGTCACCGCGCAATTGTGGGATGACGACACTCCCACCCCGATGCAGTTCACGGGGAGTTTGCCCCCCGCCCCCCACCTCGACACTTTGTATCGCCATTGGCAAGCTCTGTATGAGGCGTTGTACTCGAATTTGGGATGGCGGCGATCGCGATCGGCCAGCCTCCAGTTTGAAATTGATGATGAGGATATTACCCACGTTTCCCAAGCTGAATTTGCAGCGGTTGGGGCAGAGTTGCAAACCACGTTAAATGCCTGGTTAAACAGTGACCCGTTTCGGCATATCGATCGCCAATTGCGGACTCGGTTAGTGCCTACTGCCGAAATTCGGTTGATTATTGTGGCCGACGATCCAGCCGTGTTGCGGTTACCGTGGAGTCTGTGGCATTTCCTGGAAGATTATCCCCAGGCAGAAATTGCCCTGAGTCCAGCGGAATACGCCCGCCCGGTCAAACTGCCCCACCCCAAACCCAAGGGCAAAGTGCGGATTTTGGCGATTTTGGGCAATAGCGAAGGGATTAATGTGGCGCAAGATCAGGCGATTTTGCAGCAGTTACCCCAGGCGGAGTTGAAGTTTTTGGTGGAACCCAAAGCCAGCGAACTCAACCAGCAGTTGTGGGAACCGGGCTGGGATATCTTGTTTTTTGCGGGGCACAGTTCCAGCCAGGGCAAAGGCCACATCCAAGTCAACCAGCACGATCGCCTGACGATTGATCAACTGAAATACGGCCTGCGAACGGCGATCGCCCACGGCCTGAAACTCGCGATTTTTAACTCCTGTGATGGTTTGGGGTTAGCCCGTGCGCTGGCGGATCTGAGTTTGCCTCAGGTCATTGTCATGCGGGAGCCTGTCCCCGATCCGGTAGCCCAAGAGTTTCTCAAGCATTTTCTGACGGCCTTTGCGGGGGGCAAATCGTTATACAAAGCCGTGCGAGAGGCCAGGGAAAAACTCCAGGCCATCGAAACCGAATTTCCCTTTGCCACCTGGTTACCCGTCATTTGCCAAAATCCAGCGGAGTTGCCCCCCACCTGGCACGAGTGGGCTGGCTACCCCAAACGGCGCTGGCGATCGCCCACCCGACGAGAGTGGTCTGCGATCGCCCTGAGCAGTCTGGTCGTCACCGGAGTCGTGACTGGAATACGGTGGTTGGGCTGGCTGCAACCCTTGGAATTGTGGGCCTTCGATCGCCTGGTACAAACGCGCCCCACCGAACCCCCAGACGATCGCCTGCTCATCGTCGCCGTCACCGATGCCGATATCCAGGCCGAAGGGGAACAGATGCGCCGAGGTTCCATCTCCGATCGCACCTTGAACCAAGTCCTGGCCACCATTGAACAGGCCAACCCCGCCGTCATTGGGTTGGATATTTATCGCGATACCCCCGCCACCGAACCCGCTCTGGCGCAACGGTTACAGCAGAGCGATCGCCTGTTTACCATTTGCAAACGCCCCGAACCCGACCAGGCCACAACGGCCATTTTGCCCCCGCCCGAAGTCCCCGAAGCGCGCGTGGGCTTTGCGGATTTAGTCGTCGATCCCGATGGGGTCATCCGCCGCCATCTCCTATTTTTGCCCCCCAACCCCACCTCTCGCTGCACCACCCGCTATGCCCTGAGTGTACGAGTCGCCGCCCGCTACCTCAAAGCCAACGGCATCACCGCCAGTTTCGATCGCCACCAAAATTTGCAGTTTGGCCATGCCGTCTTCCCCCAAGTGCAGCCCCGCACCAGTGGCTACCAACCGATGGGAGTCAGCAACGGCCAAATTTTGCTGAACTATCGTGCGGTATCTGCCCCCGATCGCATCGCCCAAACTGTGACCGTTGCCCAAATTTTGCGCGGCGAATTGAATCCCACTGCGGTCAAAAACCGAATTGTGTTGATTGGGATTGCCGCCCCCCTCAGCGGCGGTGACTATTGGCCCACTCCCTACGGGCGATCGCGCCATGAGCAAGTTCCCGGTATTGTCATTCACGCTCACATGATCAGCCAAATTCTGAGCGCAGCCCTGAATGGGCGATCGCTGCTGTGGGCGTGGCCCTTTGGCGTTGAAGTGCTCTGGCTAGGCAGTTGGGCGCTAGTGGGCAGCCTGATTGTTTGGGCTTTTCATCCCCATCGGTTACGGCTGTTCGGTGGGGCGATCGTGGCCGTCTGTACGCTGTTTGGGTTATGTTGGCTAATCTTAGTCCACAGTGGATGGATTCCCCTCCTCCCCGCTGGATTAACCCTGTTGGTATCCGGTACAACCCTCTGGTTTATCCTAGTCTCCTCAGATGAGTATCCTTTGCGTCATGAATAGTCCACTCCTGCGAATCTGTTTTAGCAAGCAATGCTATTTTTTATTCCCTCTATTAGTGTTGCTTTATCCAGTCACGACCGTCTTTGCCCACGAGCGATCGCCATCTCCTTTAGCCGCAACCCCCATCAATCCAGACCTGATTCGGTTCAACAATTCCGACTTGCCCGATCCCCCCAGTGGTGGCAGCGAACCAACTGGGCGTGGCTCTGGCGGTCGGCGGGGCTGCAACAACAATCGTCTGACCGATGCCCTGATGCCCCTCGTGCCGCTGACTTCAACAGCGCAACACGCTGTCCGGTGGGGCTTAACCACCGAGGCCCATCCCACCCTCTGGCTCCAGACGGGCGAAGGCTTTCCCCAAGGCGCGTTGATCACCCTCACCATGCGCGATCGCCACCAGGAATCTCTCTATCGTGTACGGTTTCCGGTGCCCAAGCAACAGGCGGGAATTGTTCGGTTTGCTGTGCCCCCGTCCGTACCACCCCTACAGCCCAACCAGCCCTACACCTGGCAACTATCTGTCTTTTGCAACTCTGGCGACAGTAGCTTAGCCGGAGCCAGTTTTGACACACCTTTTCACCTGATGGGCTATATTCAGCGCACAGCGGTTTCAGAGGCAGTGATGCAAACGCTGAAACAAGCAAAGACTCCTTTAGAACGGGCTGTCATCTTCGCGGAACATGGCATTTGGTATGATGCTTTGACTCTACTGGGTAATCAAATACAAAACGATTCAGCCGTCGCGCCAACGGTGGTACAAGCCTGGTCAGCACTGCTTCAGCAAGGGCAGTTAAATCCACCCAGCAAGGTTGAAGTATTACCCTGTTGCACTCCCCAAGCCAACTAGCTAAAACAAGGTAAAACTAGAAGGCTACCCCACTCGGTACTCGGGAAAGTGGAACTGGTGATACAACGAAACAAACGCTTCAGCCGCCGCGATCGCACTCGCAGTTGAGAAGGCTTTTAAGAGTTTTGTTTGGGGTTGCTCATCCATTGATCGCAACTCCGTAAGCTTGATTTCAATGGGTGAAACATCTACTTCAGGAGCAACAGAGTTAATCACCAACGACAAGATTTGCGTCCGCTCTCCTTTGCGCGATCGCACAGCAAAAATTGTTTGATCAAACCGAGCATCCGATGCAAACGCAGTATCAGTATTGGCATCGCATGAAAAATCTCTATCCAATGACGCTAGACTAGCCTTAGCAGGTATATTCAAACTATGTCTAGACAAAACCTGAGAAATAGTTAATACCGTATGAGCATGGTCTTCGGCGTTCTGTCGTTCATGCACACTCAGTGTCGCAATTTGATTCACGTAAGACTCGTTCAAGCCTTGCAAATTTTGTACCTGTTGAGTTAATAGTTTAACCTCTGTTTCCGCTTGCAATCGAGCACTTTCAGCCTCTTGAAACTGTTCTTGCAATTGTTTGAGGGTTTGACTGGTCTGATTCAGTTCAAGTTCAACCTGCTGCAACCGCGATCGCAATTCTGGCCCTTCTAATTTATCAGTCAGTTCAGCAATGCGCCGCTCCAACTTATGAGTGACCCGATTTTGCTGCGCGACTAACTGTTCATAAATTGCAGCGGTATCATGGTCAGTATTTTGATGTAAATACCGTTCAAAAATTATTCGTTTAGCTTGTTCTGCCTCCAACACGGCCATCAATTGCAACCGCTTTTGTCCCAAGGTAAGCGGGTTTGAAAGATGCTTTGGTGTTGCCGTTTCATGCAGAGAGCCGTTTGCTGCTGTCGAATCAAGGCTCATTGCTTAGCTCCAAAACTATCCTAGACACTAGCTGCTTCCTGTTGACGATAGAGGCAATAGTAACGCCCTTTCATCTCCATCAGTTCATCATGGGTTCCCTGTTCTACAACCACCCCTTGATCCATCATCAAGATTTTATCCGCGTTGCGAATTGTGCTGAGTCGGTGAGTAATGAAGAACACCGTGCGATCGCGAAAAGCTTCAGCTAAATTCAAACAGACTTGGCGTTCCGACTCATAATCCAGCGCACTCGTGGCTTCATCCAAAATCAACAAGTTGGGATTTTGCAGCACCGTCCGCGCGATCGCAATCCGCTGTCGCTGTCCGCCTGACAACGCCGAACCCCGTTCGCCCACATTAGTGTTATAGCCATTGGGCAAGTTCATAATAAAGTCGTGAGCCGCTGCCACTTTAGCTGCTGCAATGACTTCTTCATTAGTTGCTTCGGGATAGTTCAAACAAATATTTTCTTGAATCGTCCCTTCAAATAACAACGTGTCTTGAGGCACAATACCAACCTGTCGCCGCAGAGAATAAAGCTCTACTTTGCTGATATCGTAGTTGTCGATCAAAATTCGTCCCGACTCCAGCGGATACAGGCGGGGCAAGAGCTTCATCATCGTACTTTTACCCGAACCACTTTGTCCCACAATGCCAACAAATCCCCCAGTCTCAAACTCAACACTGACATTATTGAGTTGCATCGGGCCACTGGGATTGAAGCGAAAAGAAACATTCTCAAACGCAACATGGCCTTTAATTTGGGGCATCGAAATATTTGTGCGATCGGCCTCATCCGACTCCATTGGCGTATCCACAATATCTGCCAACCGTTCGAGAGACAGCGCCGTTTCCTGGAAGTTTTGCCACAGTTGAGTCAACCGCAACAAGGGGCTAGTAACGTAGCCAGCAATGATGCGGAATGCAATCAACTCCCCTAAGCTCAGATCTTGTTTGAGCACAAGATAAGCCCCTACCCACAACACCAACAGACTCGATAACTGGTTCAAAAATTGACTGGTAGAACTGGCTGCCGTCACGGTTTGTACCGTTTTGAACCCTGCACTCACATACCGGGCATACCGCTCTTGCCATTGCCAGCGCGATCGCAATTCGATATTCTGAGCCTTCACCGTTTGAATGCCCGATAACACCTCCACTAGATAAGATTGGGTTTGGGCATTTCGTTCAGCCTTATGTCGCAATTGCTTCCGAACGATCGGCGACACAAAGCCCGTCAACAGGGCAAAAAGCGGAATTGTGGCCAATGCTACCAGAGTCAATTGCCAACTATAGATAAACATCACCAAAATGTAGATGACCGAAAAGACCGCATCTAGCACAACGGTTAATGCTGTCGTCGTCAGAAATTGGCGAATATTTTCTAGCTCGTTCACCCGTGTTGCCAATTCCCCAACGGGCCGCCGCTCAAAGTATCGCAATGGCAACCGCAACAAATGATTGATAATTTCTGAACCAAGCGCCAGATCAATTCGGTTCGTTGTATCAACAAATAAAAACGTGCGCAGACTGGTTAGAATTGCTTCGAAAAGGGCAATCACAACCAGAAATAGACCCAAAACCTGCAATGTTTCAGCACTATTTTGCACAATCACTTTATCAATGATGATTTGAGTCATCAAGGGGTTTGCCAACCCAAACAATTGCACAAAAAAGGATGCAACTAAAACTTCAATTAAGACAGAACGATACTTAGATAGATAGGGCAAAAACCAATTGAGACCAAATTTTTGTTGTTGGGTGTATTGGGTTGGTTGCAACAATAAGACTTGGCCCTGTTCACCCCAGATTTGCTCGAAATCGCTGGGCTTTTGCCGCAAAATACCCTGGCGGGGCACACCCAGCACTATCATTTTTTCACTGATTTCATACAATACGGCAAAACTGTCTTGCCAACTAATCATGGCCGGAGTTTGGAGCCGACTAATACTACTCGCTGGCACAGTGACTAATTGAGCATTCAGGCTCATGAGTTCGGCAACTGCGCCACAGGTCATCAGCGAGAGCGAACCAACTCGTTCATGCTGGTTAAGGAGGACTTTGCGAATGGTATCGCGCCGGAAGGGCATTCCTAAATGTTGCGCCAGCATTTGGAAGCAAGCCACCACTTCCTCAATGTCACCTTTACCAGAAACGTGGGGATATTGCTTTTTTTTGCCGCCTTGCCATTGCGGATCCAGTTCTGCCGGATATTCAGGGGCAAAGGGAATTTCGGCATCAGGCGCTTGCAGCGTCGGCGCGTCGATGATGGGTTCTGTAGGGGTGAAAGCCGGGGTAGTGAAGAGGGCGGCATCAAGCCCGACTAACCGCAGATTTTCAGTCGATCGCAGGGGTTGCTCCCGGTTGTAGCGCTGCCCAACGGGAAGATCGGTCGCAGGTTTGCCACCACTCACAAACCACAAATGGGCTGAATCAAGACCAGGTTCTTGGCTTTTGCGCCCATTGAGATTTTGCACAACCGATCGCGACAGGGCTTTGAGGGTCAGTTGTTTGAGATCATCAACGCCAGCTCTTTTGAGGATAAGATTGCTGTCGGCCCGATCGCGCAGATCATTGCTGAGGAGATCAAAAACTTCAATCAGGGCGGGCTGCTCAGAAAAGTAGGCTGCGAACTCCTGGTTTTGGGCAAGGAGAGCCAGAAACTGCGTGGCAGGAATCGTGAGGCAAATGGCTTCTGTGGAGGCGATCGCCGTTTCGCAGGCCACCCCCCGAATCAGGCTGACCCAACCCAAAATTGCGCCCGGTTCCAGCCGTTGGAGGGTAATCGGCAACTGACTGTTGGGATCGTAGCCCAGCAAACGCGCTTGACCGTGATACAGCACCGAAATTTGGGCTGGCATCTTTTCCTTCACAACAATTGGCTGCCCCATGCGATAGCGCAACAGTTGGGTTGAGGCCACCAAGCGGGTGAGCGCGTCCGGAGATAAGCGGTCGAAGGGGGCAATTTCGGCCAAAAAATCTTGAGTAGTGCCAGTTGTTGAATTCATCTCCACTCCCTCATTTAAAACCAGGCACGATTCCTGGTGAATACCTTATCTCAGAAACTCGCTAAACCCCAGGTTTCCACCAAAAAGATTTAGAAATACCAACAAATATTGCTCAGCTAGTGTTATTACCACCTGGCGATCGCCCCAACTTATCACGCAACCGCTGGATTTGTTGGGGTTACAGCATCATCCAAAGATTGTTAAGTTTTTAGAATCCAGGGTTGGCATTGGATCCCTTAACATCGGTTGTTTTTGGTCAAAGCCAAGCCCCAGGCCCAGCATCAGGCAGTAAGTCTAAGCTTCCATTTTTTTATTCAAGAATAGAGAGCTAAACCATATGTTTAACGAAATTGTTCAACCAAAATTCAAGCTAGTTTTATCACTCACTTCATCACGTTCTCAAGAGTTCTAATTGAATTAGAGTTCAAGTTTTTAAATGATCCACACTGCCTCTTTTGAGGACAGGAGTCATTTATTTTTATACGTGGAGGTAAGGAGTTTTATGCAGTTAATTCAGCCTTGTTTCCTTCGTTTTTTGCTTTGACCCAAGGTGAATCTCAGTTCCAGGCAATACATCTTTTCCTAGCCTACAAACGCAGGGAGGAAGCCCATCAGCGAGCAAAGAGGAGCCAAATTCCCGCGATCGCCACCAGTGCCCCCGCGATCGCTTGCCAGCCGACCCGTTCCCGCAAGGCCAATACCGCGATCGGAATGACAAACAACGGGCTGGTCGCACTCAATGCCTGGGCAATGCCAACGGGGGCGTATTTCAGCGAGAGTTGTTGTAGCCAAATGCCTAAATAGGTGCTGGCAAAGGCGGTGAGGGTCAGCAGGCCCCATAAACGCGGGGAAGCTAGTGGTTTCAAGTTGGGCCAAGGTTGCCGTTGCACTGCCACCCACACCAACAAGACCCCAATCCCCGCCGCCAACCGCACACAGGTACTCCACAAAGGATCAATATCAGACCCAGCTAAGGCCGCGCGGGACAACACAGCGCCGCTAGCCTGGGCGATCGCCGCCAAACTACCAAACACAATGCCCCGCTGAGAACGGATGACAAAGTTAGGCAAGTGGGAAGTGCGCTCTAGGACAACCCAGGTGACACCCGCCACCGTCAGCAAAATACCGCACCAGCCTTGGAGGTGGAGGGTCTCGTTGAGAAACACAAAAGCCAGCAGAGCCGCCAGGGGCGGGGCCAGAGATTCTAAGACGAGCGATCGCCGGGGGCCAAGACAATTCAGCGCCTCGAAGTAGGCCGTATCCCCCAGGCCAATCCCCAATGCCCCACTCGCCAGCAACAGCCCCACTGCCAGCGGTGGCACCGTGGGAACCAATTGCCCCGTTAACAGCAGCGTCAACACCAGCAGGAGGAGCGCAATCAAACCTTTGACCAGGTTCAAAGTCAGGGGGGACAACTGACGACCAATGCCCGTGTATACCACCGACGCGATCGCCCAAATGAACGCCGCACTCAACGCGGCCAATTCTCCCGGATAAGCCAGCCAGCTATTCGTCATACCCCTCTAACCCGCAACGCTGGTAATGGCCTGCCAATCTGCCACCAGCGCCCGGTTTTGGTGCAGACTAACGAGGGTATTCGCACACAAAATGCCCGAAGCGGCCACAGCGGGTACCCCAATTCCAGGCATCGTGCTATCGCCCACCCGATACAACCCCCGAATCGAGGTTTGGCAACTGGGAAACATCCCCTGACCCGCCGCGATCGCAGGGCCATAGGTTCCCTGGTATCGCCGCAAATATCGCGCATGGGTCAACGGCGTGCCAATCAATTCCACCACGATGCGATCGCGCACATCGGGAATAACCCGTTCCAGGGCTTGTAACAGAGGTTGCGCGCGTTGCCGTTTGCGATCGGGGTAGGTGCCATCCCGTTGCCACCCGGCATAGGGTTCGAGGGTATACGCATGAATCACGTGGTGCCCCGGCGGTGCCAGGGAGGCATCCCACACGGAAGGAATCGAAATCATGCACGTATTGCCGGGGATGGTGATATCGCGATGAAGATCATGCACAACAACATGATGCCCGGTCAGCCCCGTCAACCCCTCGGCCCGAATGCCCAAATGCACATGCATAAAGCTGTCTACCGCTGGAGTTTGGGCCACAAGTTGGCGATCGCGCTGGGGCACCACGTCCGGCGGCAACAACTGCGTGTACGTATCCCACAGCGTCGCATTCGAAATCACAACCGGAGCCTGGAGCCGCGTCCCATCCTGCAATACCACCCCAGTCACCGCTCCCTGTTCCACCACAATCTGCTGTACATGAGTTTTCAAGCGCAATTGCCCGCCCCACCGTTCCAAACCTCTGACCAACGCCTGGACGATCGCCTCGCTCCCCCCCACAGGATAGTCCACCACCGATCGCGATCGCTCCCCAAACATAAACGCCATCTCTGGGGCCACCGTACCATCGGCCTTCAATCCAGACAACAAAAAACACTCCAAATCAACCAATCGGCGCAAGAGCGGATCCTGCAAATCGCGCATCAAATCGGCAACCGAAGCCTGGATCATCGGTAACTGCCAGGCCATTTTGGCCATCGCCCCTGGATAGTGCATCAGCAACCCCAGAAAAACCTGCCAATCAGCCCGGAGCGCCAAAGTTGGAATGTCTTGTAAGGCCCCATAAAGCTGCAACATCCGTTTTTCCAACCGTTGCAGTTCCCTTGCCCCTTGCGGCGTCACCCGCGCCAAGGCTGCCCGATATTGACCGAGATTGCCATATATCGGCAACGTCACATCAGGGAAATGATAGTGCCCCAGGGGATCGTAAGCGATCGCCGCCACTGACTCTCCCAACACATCCAACACCTGCCGCAGCGGATTCAACGAGGTGCGATCGCCCAGCCCACAAAAAAACGACGGCCCCGAATCAAACCGAAACCCTTGCCGCTCAAACCCGTGAGCCGCCCCCCCCGGAATGCTGTGACTCTCGCACACAACCACCCGGTGCCCATACCGCGCCAACAGCGCCCCCGCCACCAACCCACCAATGCCACTGCCCACCACGACCACATCCACAGCCCCCGCCTCCAAGGCCACTTTGGTCAACTGCGATGCTGCTTGTGTAGACATAACTTCAACCGCCCTAGCAAATCCTGTGTGAATTGTAACGAACCCTGGGGGGCAGTCCAGGCAATTGCGCCCCCACCCGCCGCGCCCCAAAGCCAGCCCCAGCCCCCATCGAAGCCCCGACCACTCCTACCATTCTTGGCCACAATCAACAATCTTAAATTACTTGGGAAATTTGCGGGCAGACCATCATTGCGATTGCACTATGGGCAAAGCATGTTGCAAGCAATGAACACAATTGAGGAAACTGGCTATGACCCAGGCAAAAACTGGCGACACAGTTAAAGTGCACTACACCGGAAAATTAGACGACGGCACAGTGTTTGATACATCCACCAACAGCGCCCCCCTCGAATTTACTATTGGCTCTGGTTCAATTATTCCTGGCTTCGAAAAAGCTGTGATTGGCATGGCTCCTGGGGAATCCAAAACCGAGCAGATTCCCTCAGAAAATGCCTACGGCCCCTACATGGACGACATGGTGTTGACTGTTGATCGGCAACAAATTCCTGAAGATATTCAGCCAGAAGTTGGCCAACAGCTCCAACTCCAGCACCCAAGCGGCAACATCATTCCAGTTGTGATCACGGATATCGCGCCAGAAACCGTAACCTTAGATGCCAACCACCCCTTAGCTGGCGAAAATCTAACCTTTGATATCCAACTGGTAGAAATCGCCTAAGCCCAATCCAGGGTCGGATCAGGCCCACCAACTCCTTTAATAACGCTTTAATCAACTGCAAACGCCAGGAAGTCAGAGCTGGTAACGACTATACTTCCTGGCGGTTTAGTTTAAATAGCCGAGTTTGGATAGATTCGCCCAGCCGATGCCCCAGCGATCGCCTCTACAACCGGGCCAAACTCTCGATTTTGATCATCGCCGGATTCACTAAAAGCTGTTTAACCGTCTCATCGCGCAGATTGCCCCACAGACGACAGCCTGTTTCCGAACAAGTAATTGCGAGCAACGTCCCCGTCTGCGCCAACTTGCACGCAAACTGATAAATGCGCGATCGCTCCCTTACGTCAAACGTGCCGATCTGGCAAAACAAATCATTTTGAAAATGCATCCCATTCTGAATTTCGCCGTCAAACCAGAATTTAAAGATAAACACTTGTTTTTCATCGACAACTAAAGGCAGCACGGCATACACCTGAATTTTCTAGAGGACTTAGTCGCAATCCTAACCGCTGTCGTTTACACCCACCCTGAAGCCCTACAAACTTTCATCGAAGAAATTTAGTATATCGACCACAACGACAAACAGGCAGAAATACGTTCTCTTTCTTCACAAAATGAATGGATGGTTCTCCCCAACCATCAATCCTTGAGCCGTCAGCCGCTGCCATCTAACTCCTGGCTTCTCAGTCATAGCTTGCTTTCCATCACAATTGCTACCCGTAGAATTCCGCAATCTTGACAAACGCCTTACAAGATTTTAGTAATCACCCGGATCCCAACCGTGCTTGCTGGCAGACTGCTATTCAGCTTACCGAGCATCGACCGCACCCGTACCTGGCCCCGACAGGTCTTTAAACAATCATCATAATCACCCGCCGTACCTCAGCAGATTTGACTAGGTAAACGAACAGCAAATCCGCCGGGTATGAGCAGCTTGCACCAAAGAGAGTAACACTTCCTGACTGATCGGATTGACCAAAAAGCCATCAAACCCAGGATTTTCTTCTTGGTGAATCCAACTCGGCGCATGAAAATCCGTTAAAGCAATTAAAGTCGTGTGATGGGCATTAGCCTGTGCCCTGAGCTTCCCCAACAAATGTTGTGACCAATGACCATGATCTCCAGCCAAAATCACTAAAAAAGGTGGATTTTGACTAGCTTGCAAAATCGCCTGATCCTCCGAGCAGGCGACTTCCACCATAAAGCTTAAGCACCCCAATAAGGAGAGGAGGATGCGAACTTGGCGAGGGTGCCTTGCTAGTAGCAATATATAGCCCGTTGTTGAGTCCATTTCAACGCATTGAGCCAACTCATGCAAAACAGTGTTTATTTGGCTACTATACTCGTCTTCAAACTAGCCATTTTATCCGTTAAAAAGGCTCAAACCTATAGCCTACATACCTTTAGCCATATACTGAATCATATTTTTTGTTTGGTTTTTCTTAGCTTTCATTTTGCGCTCAATCAAACCAGGAATTACAACGTAATATTGCTAGTGGTATCAAATTAGCCATGCTGAAAAGATTACGTTTAAGCATTTAGCTTGTATTTAGATTTGGGATAGATTGGCTAGAAATGGTGGGCAGGAGTTACGCCATCTATCCCCATGAAATGACTGAAGTCCGATGTAGAGATCGGTGCCGTGAGCACAGCAAGAGCATCAAGTGCAGATTCCCCTTGGGAGAAGGCGATCGCGCCCTATAGGGTTCCCGACCAAACCAGCGATCGCCCCAGGATATCCGTGTGCTTTGCATCACCCCAAGCCACAGCAAAGGGCCAGTCAACTAGCAGCATTCGCAGGATTGGATGGACTGAGTGACTGTAAAACTGCGCACAGTGCAATCACTGCTTTTGTAACAACTATTTTGTTGCTTTTACGGAAAATAATTCCATTGGGTTCAAACTCAGCCACAAAAACCCGGCCACGAACCCAATAGTTACAGCGTTAAACAACTCAATTTCTCTAAAGCAAGGCTGAAGATTTTCTATACTTTTTGTCGTTGTTTTTAGATGCTAGTTTTTGTTTGAACTTTATGGTGCTAGCCGCGCTTTTTTCAAGCGAGTTTCTTCATACCAATTGGCGATCGCCGGTACCCAGGCTTGGAAATGGGGCCAAATCGTTTCGCACAGCTTTTGGGCTTCCAGTTGGGCATCGGCTTTCCAGCGCAAGTCAAGTAAATGCATCAGCGATCGCGTATTGGCCGACATGACCCAATGTTGGCGCACATCAAAGGGAATTAGACCCCGTGCATGTTCCTCCGCAAACCCTTGGGCAATCCGCTCCGCATAGCGATCGCACGCCTGACGACACCAGGCTAAATCCTGTTCCCGGAGTTCTGGTGTGTAGTGATACTTTTTGCCCTGGCGATCGCTATAGCTCCCCACCGGACGCAGGTAAAAAACATCCTCTAAATCTCGTGTACCCTGCACCACATCCAGGATTCGCGTGCCTGTATAGCGAAAAGACTGCACATCAAAACTGATGCCCACGCGATGGGTGCGAATCTGTTGCATGGTGCTGTGGGGAAACCAACCACAGTTCAACACAATCTGGGGATGTTCCAACGGCCCGTAGTGGCCCCGATTGCCAGCGAGCAGATGCTTAACAACCAATTCACCACACTTCGCTTCTGAGGGCAGGCGATCGCGATCGGCCCAAACAAACTCTTCCGAATAATCCTGGTGCATTGCACTGTAGATAGTTTGCTGAGGGTTGGGTGTTTGAGACAGCACAGCAACGGTAAAACGATCCATGATAAAACCTGACAGTGATTCGATAATGCGGTGAGTTTTATAGCATAAAAGGGACTCAAAGCCCGAACGGTCAATCTCCTCCATTTCTTAAGGCGGGCACTATTGCCGAGGTTTTTTGCGGCGCTTGGCCCTGGTACCAGGACTCCACAGACCAAGGCCCATTCCGATCGCAGCATTTCTTAAGTCTGTCCGCTTTTTCCGAGCGTTTTTAAGGATTTGTGCCACTATGAGGGGGCAAATCTACTAAGCTATCGATAACTGAATTTAGTTGTGAGAGTGGAAGCCCGTACCGTGCCAAACCGCAAATTTTTCCTTCCCCTGCTAGTGTTTGTCAATCTCGTTGTTGGTGGGGCGTGGCCCGCCCGTGCCCAGGCGCTGCTACCCCATACTTTGCGGCTTGATCCAACGCGGTTAGAGCAACAAGGCATCAGTTTGGTGCAAGATGCCTCGCAGTTGGCGCAGTTCCAGCAATACGATTTAGCCTTGCAACGGGCCAAGCTAGCAACTCAACTGGCACCCAAAAGCCCGGAAGTATGGGCACTCTTAGGTGGGCTCTATCTCCAAACCAACGAAGTTGACAATGGGATTGTGGCACTGAACCGGGCCGAAAAGTTGGATAGCAAAAATTCTGCGGTGCTGTTCGCGCTGGGATCGGCCTATTTTCAGAAAGCCGATTACGGCAAGTCGGTCGAATATCTCAAAGCTGGGTTGAAGCTCAAGCCTAATGTGCCGGGGGCGTTGTTTGACTTGGGCAATGCTTATCTCATGCAGCGGCAGTATGGCAACGCGATCGCCCAATATCAGCAGGCGATCGCCCAAGAAGCCAAATTTTGGCCCGCGATTAACAACATTGGCCTCATTAAGTACGAAGAAGGCAAAGTAGACGAAGCCATTCAGTTATGGCAAAAGGCCGCTGATATCGACAGTAAGGCCGCCGAACCCCGGCTCGCGATCGCCGTTGCCACCTACGCCCGCAAAGGGGATGTCGAAAAAGGGCTTAACCTGGGTGAATTCGCCGTGCGCTTAGATAGTCGCTACGCCAAACTCGACTTTTTGAAAGAAAACTTGTGGGGTGAGAAACTCCTGGCCGACACCAAAAAATTACTGGACACGCCCAAAATCCGTGCCACAATTATCCAACTTGAAGAACAACGGCCTCAAACCACAGAGCGCCCAGCCGAATAAGCAGACCAACAGCCACACCGGGGGTTACTGCTACCAGTGCTGCCAATCGATTTGAACACCTCCCGGCCAAGCCCCTTTCTGTGGCAAAAACGCATTTTGCGGCCCAAGCAGGAGGGCTACCTGGCCCGCTGTGGGAATCCGGGGCAACCGCCAGTTCAGGATAAACCCCAACCATCACCGCCACCATCAATGGCGAGAGATGGAACCAAATGATAATGTAACGGAGTCTTTTGGTTCTGCTAAGGTGCTTATATTCAATCTTCAAGTTTGACTGCCTTCAAGCTGTTGACCCATCGCTAGCATTGTGGTGCCCAGAAACGAACCCTCTAAAAGTATGACCGTCAAGCCGCAGCGGCCCCATCGCGCAGTGTCATCGTGGTCTGCGCGATCGCGTGCCCGTGGAAAAGCCAAACGGCGCTGGCTTCTGACGGCCTTTTTAGTGCTGCCCATCGTCTGGCTCAGCTATCGGAGTATTGGCAACGCCCTGACCCAACCCCAAGCCATTTTGGTCTTGGGCGGAGCCCCCGAACGGGAAGACTTTGCCGCAGAATTTGCCCAGCAGCACCCCAACTTGCCCATTTGGATTTCCAGTGGCAGCAACGTTGAGTACACTGAAGATGTATTTTCAACTGCCGGTATTGACTTTCAGCGGTTACATATCGATCGCGCCGCCGTCGATACCGTCACGAACTTCACCACCCTAGTAGACGAACTCAAAGCCCGCAACATTCGCAGCGTTTATCTCATCACCTCGGATTACCACATGCGACGGGCCAGAACCATTGGTGAAATCGTTTTTGGCAGTCGGGGGATTTACTTTAAACCCGTCGCCGTCCCCTCAACCCGGCATGACGAACCCGTCCAAAAGGCCGTGCGGGACGGAGCCAGAGCCCTGCTATGGGTGACAACGGGGTATACTGGCTCGACCCTAAGCCAACACTTTAATGACCGTTAAGGCTTTTCCTGAATCAACACATAAGGCTGCACAATCAAGGCATAGAAACGCTTGTCCTGATTTGCATTCCAATCACTGAGTTGGGTCGGGGATGGTTTTTGGATCAGCGCTTCGGCGATCCACCGTTGCACCGAGGGAATATTATCCAAAGCGATCGCCACACCCACATCCACCAAATCCATCTCTGGCGACACCACAATCACCGAATCCCGTTGAGCATGGGGCGCTAACCAATTCCACTCCGCCTCATCAATCGCCTGTTCCAATTCCACTCTCAAATCGCTCATAAAGGCAGATCGGGTCAATAACCGTAACTAATAGTAAAGTCCTGATAGAGTAGCATAGCCACAGCCTCAGCGCCGTTGATTCAGTAGGAAGAATTGTAGCAATTAGTAATAGTTATTACAGCTTAGAGCAACTGATAACTTTCCTACATAGATCTACGGGATTATCAAGAAAACTTAGTCCGATCGCCAAGCGGAGTGAAATTGGGAGTTCGGTGATTTAACGCTAGCGATTTCTCAGACCAACTTGACATCCTATAGAGAGGACAAATTAGCCTCAGCATCTACCAAATTCTATGCGACACATTACGATTGGCTGTTCTATTCTTGCATTAATCCTAACCCTGACAGAACCAGCCCTCGCTGGGAAAGAAGGGGTACCAGGGCGGCGGGTTGGGGGCGGAAGCCGTTGGACTCAACCCAAGCTCAACTCAGGTCGGACTCCCCAGACTCGGTTAGCAGCCCTTGCCTTTGCATCAAGAAACCACTTACCCACTAGCTTAAAGCTTAAAGCACTTTATGGTTAGGCTTAAATAGGCCAAACAGCTGATACGCACCCCACCCCCCTCAGCGATACCGTTCGGGCACAAGTGCTTGCTTCCGGTTGGTCTTGACCCAGGCTCAGACCAGGTAACAAACATTGATTTGAAACAGCATTGAGAATCATTTTTTCAGTTGCACAGTTTGATTTCAACCGATCGCGCCCCCTTACCCTTTTCCGGTTTCCCCAATCGCGATATCCCTGACGCACTCACCAGGTCACCACTCAACGTGATTTTGGAGTTTTTTCAACAGTTTCGGACCAATCCCTGCCACAGCATCCAAATCAGCCAGTGAGCGAAATGGTTTTTTCTGTCTTTCACTGATAATTCGTTTTGCCAAGCTAGGGCCGATGCCAGGAAGAGTTTCCAGCTCTGCCTGAGTCGCGGTATTGAGGTTGACCCGTGCCCCTGGTGCGGGCGATTTGGGCGGCGCGGCGTTGGGGTTGGGCGATCGCCCCGGACGAGGGGAAGCCGCGATCGCGGTGGTTGGGTCTGGTTGAACCTGGGCGGTGGGGGCTTCAGGGACGAGTTGCTGGGCAGGTTGGGCAGAAGAGCCAGAGCGAGCCGCTGTCCTGGCTGGGGTTGGGCAGTTTTGCTGACTGGTTGCAACTTTCTTTTGGATCGCAGGGGGCACCCCCAAAATGGCTTGGGCATAAAGGCGCTGAAATTCGCGATCGTAGTGGGCCGCCACAGTTGGGTTATGAATTACCAATAGCGTTTCATCGTTTGTGGTGTTGGCGGCTGTCGTCCAGTTGTGGGAACCAGTCATCACAATGCGCTGATCAACCACACCAAATTTATGGTGGAGGAGATCCCCAGGGGGCAACCGGGGCACACCCACCGTCGCGATCGCGGGTTGCCAAGGGCGATTGTCCGCCTCGAACTTGCACGCATCGGCCAAAGCGACCCCCAACATATCCAGCCCTTCACTATAAGCACGATAGGCAAAACTAGAATCAATGAGAGCTTGAATCTCAACGCCCCGCTGCCGGAGTGGCTCCATGCTATTTACCAGGGTCTGGTCAGAAAACACAAACAGCGCCATTTGGAGCGATCGCTGGGCCGTTTTAACCTGTTGGCCAATCAACCCGTTGCTACTCTGCGCCCAGGGGACCGCACGGGAACTTGGCGCAAACTGTACCTCAACGGTGCTGCGACCAACGGTGAGCGATCGCGCCGACCGTGTGGGCTTCTTCGTGCCAAACCGACTGTCGAGTTTGCCCCCCGGCCCATCCCCCCACATCAACCCAAATTCTTCCTGAAAAAGCGCGGCCAATGCTGGGCTGCGAATCACTAATAAATTATTGGCATTGCCCCGGCTGTATTGGGATTTAAAGTCGCCATGCACATCGCTCGTCGTGAAATTCGCTGAGGTCGTGACCAGAGTTTGGCCATCAACAATCACAAACTTGTGGTGCATCAAACCACTGCCAGCTGATCCATCCGCTGTATCGTCGATCACCGGAATTTGGGCGGCCCGCAGCATCACCAAAGCATCACGCTGGGCGATTTCCTCGGTTCCCAGTTGACCATCCTGGTTCAGATCAATCAGTTGACGCGCTTCTTGATAGCGACTTTGTTCCCGCTCTGGCAATTGGGCCACTTCTGCCACAGTATATTCACTGTAGGGCTTAGAGTAAGTATTTTCGAGGATGACCCGCACCGGAATCCCGGCTTGATGCTGTTTCACCAAAGCGGCGGCAATCCCAGGCAGGCGCAACTCTTGCACAGCCACATCAATCGAAGTGCGGGCCTGGGCAATGTGGTCGATCAGAATTTGCTCAAAGTTATCCCCGGCACGAGTCACCTGGCGATAGGGTTCGGTGTAGGTGGCCGTGGTGGCATGGTTCATATAGACCTGTATGTCTGGATCTTGCGGGAGGGCCGCGGTAGGGGTCAGGCGGGGCGCTTCCGGCTCACAAGCGACCAGGCCCAAGGCCGTGAGCAAAGCGATAAGCGATTGGAGCAGAATTGGTCGCACGGAACCAAAACGCTGACGAGAGTTGAGTTGCACCACGGTTTCATTCTTCATGAGGAGCAGCGATCGCGTGTATGCCTCAGGGTGCCCACGGAAATTCATCAAAGTACGGGGCCACGACAAGATTTAAGGAAAATATTAATTTTTTATTAAAAATATGATGTTTTTAACTTAAGGAACAGTGATGGAGGCAAGGGGCAGAGCAATCAACCAAGAAATAAGCGATCGCGGTTACTTAAGACTGAGTTAAGCCCTGGAGCCATCAAAAACCACACAATCTTGTGGAACTCCGGCCAGTAGCCCCATTCACCCAGCTTGAACCCACCCTTGAAGCAACCGGAATCATACAGTTTAGGTGACAAGGGTTCCCTTGTGCGTAAGAATGGTTGAAGCGAGGTAATCGCACTGTTTTGCTTTCAAGACTTTAAACGCTACTGAAACACGATTGAGTAATGGGATCAACGCGGGCACGAATTGCAATTGATGCCATGGGTGGGGATCACGCCCCCGGTGAGATTGTTGCTGGCGCACTGAGGGCAAGAGAAGAACTCGGTGTCGAAGTCTTTTTAGTTGGTGATCCACAACAAATTGAAGCGGCCCTCCAGCATCATTCCTCCGCCTCCGCTTCGATAGAAATTATTCCAGCGGAAGGCACGATCGAAATGTGCGAGGAACCGTTGAGTGCTCTGCGGCGCAAGCCCCAAGCCTCAATTAACGTGGCAATGGATCTGGTGAAAAAAGGCAAGGCCGATGGTGTGGTCTCAGCAGGCCACTCTGGGGCGGCAATGGCGGCAGCCCTCTTGCGGCTTGGTCGCTTGCGGGGTATCGATCGCCCTGCGATCGGGGCCGTATTTCCCACGATGGTTCCCGGACGACCCGTGATTGTCCTGGATGTCGGGGCCAACGTCGATTGTCGGGCCAAATTCTTGGAACAGTTTGCGGTGATGGGCTCCATTTACTCGCAATACGTGCTGGGAGTTTCAGAACCCAAGGTCGGCTTGCTCAACATCGGCGAAGAAGCATCGAAAGGGAATGAGGTTGCCCTCCGTACCCACAAAATGCTGACCGAGAACTCCGCCATCAGCTTCCGTGGAAATGCGGAAGGGCGAGATGTATTATCCGGCAACTTTGATGTCATCGTGTGCGATGGCTTTGTGGGTAATATTCTGCTGAAGTTTGCCGAAGCTGTCGGCGAAGTCGTGCTCCAAATTTTGCGGGAAGAGCTGCCTCAAGGGATGCATGGCAAGTTAGGTGTGTCGATCCTGAAGCCCAATCTCAAACGGATTAAACAGCGCATTGACCATGCTGAACATGGCGGTGGGTTGCTGTTAGGGGTAGACGGGATTTGCATCATCAGTCATGGGAGTTCACAAGCCCCTTCCATCTTCAATGCAGTGCGGCTGGCACGGGAAGCGATCGACAATGAGGTACTGAATCGCATTCGCGCCAACTATGGCAAAACTGGAGCTAGTTCACCTGTGAGTAGTTAAGTTAGCGAGAGTTGAAAGGCAGGTAGGGTTAAACCGTCTGCACCAGTGAACGGAGAATGGTTTTGAAACAAGTAGGCACAGGGGTTGCAGTCACGGGCAGTGGTTCTGCGGTACCGGCAGCAACGTTAGAGAATCAACAACTAAGCCAGGTTGTTGACACATCAGATGAATGGATTGCCAGCCGCACTGGGATTCGGCAGCGGCGAGTCGCAGCGGCCCAGGAATCGTTGGCGACGTTAGCGACCCAGGCTGCGGCCCAAGCGATCGCGATGGCCAATTTAGCTCCACCGGAAATTGATCTGATTTTGCTGGCGACCTCCACCCCTGACGACTTGTTTGGTACGGCCTGCCGCGTTCAGGCGGGTTTGGGGGCAACCCATGCCGTGGCGTTTGATCTAACGGCGGCTTGTTCTGGGTTTGTATTTGGGATGGTGACTGCCGCTCAGTACATCCAAACGGGAACTTTCCGCAACGTAGTATTGATTGGGGCCGATGTGCTATCCCGCTGGGTTGACTGGGGCGATCGCCGCACCTGCGTCTTGTTTGGGGATGGGGCCGGGGCTGTGGTGCTGCAAGCTAGCGATCGCGATCGGTTGTTGGGGTTTGAACTGCGGAGCGACGGCACCCAAAACCATTACTTGAATTTGAACTATCAGGCCACCTCGACCCCCCTGGTCGATGACATTCAGGTCGAGCAGGGCACCTTTCAGCCCATTACCATGAACGGGCAAGAAGTTTACCGGTTTGCGGTACGACGAGTCCCCGAAGTGATTGAGAAAGCCCTATTCCGGGCCAATCTCACCACTGAGCAAGTGGATTGGTTGTTGCTGCACCAAGCGAACCAGCGCATTTTGGATGCCGTTGCGACTCGCTTGAAAATTGCCCCCGAAAAGGTCATCAGCAATCTTGCCAAATACGGCAACACCTCTGCCGCGTCCATTCCCCTGGCGCTGGATGAAGTGGTACGCCAGGGCACGGTCAAACCGGGAGATACGATCGCAGCAGCAGGTTTTGGCGCTGGGTTGACCTGGGGAGCCGCCGTTTTTCAGTGGGGACCGTGAGGGCGATCGCTGAAGCCTGTAAAATGGGCTACGGCATAGATGACGTAGGTAATGGTAATGACCAAGAGCGCGTGGGTGTTTCCCGGACAAGGTTCTCAAGCCGCAGGTATGGGTTTGGATTTGCTACCTGAGGCCCAGGCAAAGTTTGAGCAAGCCAAGGAAATTCTCGGTTGGGATGTGGCAGAAATTTGCAAAGACGAGGCGGGTCAGCTCTCCCAAACCCTGTATACCCAGCCGTGCCTGTACGTTGTTGAAAGTGTATTGGCCGATGCGATGAAAGCCAACGGGCATCAACCGGATCTCGTTGCGGGGCACAGTTTGGGAGAATACGTCGCCCTGTATACAGCGGGGGTCTTTGACTTTGCCACGGGGTTAACCCTGGTGAAGCAACGGGCCGCCCTGATGGACAAAACCTCAGAAGGGATTATGGCCGCCCTGATGGGGTTCGATCGCGACCAGTTAGAAGCCCAAATCCAGCAGATCGAAGGGGTGGTGCTCGCGAACGACAATAATGCTGGGCAAGTCGTCATTTCGGGCGCACCGGAAGCCGTTGAAGCCGTGATGGCTAACGTAAAAACGAAGCGGGCCGTCAAGCTGAATGTCAGCGGGGCGTTCCACTCTCCCTTTATGCAAGAGGCCGCGATCGCCTTTCAAACGGTTCTCGATGGAGTCACGTTCCAAGATGCAGCCATGCCTGTGTTATCCAATGTGGATCCCACGCCAGCGACCGATGCCACGACGTTGAAACAGCGATTGAGCCAGCAGATGACTGGTTCTGTCCGGTGGCGAGAAATTTCCCTGGCCTTGCCCGAATGTGGCATTACTCAGGTTATTGAAGTTGGCCCAGGCAAAGTGTTGACCGGATTGATCAAGCGCACCAGTCCCAGTTTGGCGCTGGTAAATGTGGGGGCGATCGCCGAAATTCCTGCGTAAGGAGGAACGGAATGCGCTACGCTACTAACGCCTGTTCCAGTGCAATTGCTCATGGCTAACGAACGCGAACCCTTTGCCAGTCTTGTCTTGTATCACTTGTTTAAGTGGTCGGTGGTAAGCCCCGTATTGCATACCTACTTTCGGGGGCAGATTTATGGTGCCGAAAAAGTGCCCCAGCAAGGCCCCCTGATTGTAGTGAGCAACCATGCTAGCGACTTCGACCCGCTCATGCTGTCGAACTGTATGCGGCGACCCGTGGCTTATATGGCCAAAGAGGAATTGTTTCAAGTGCCCGTGCTGAAACAGGCCATTACGCTCTATGGGGCTTACCCAGTCAAGCGGGGGTCTGCCGATCGCAGTGCCATTCGGGCGGCGATCGCGGCGCTAGAAAACGGATGGGCCGTGGGCATCTTCCTGACCGGCACCCGGACAGCCGATGGCCGGATTGTCGATCCCAAACTGGGAGCCGCCATGATTGCCGCCAAAACCAAAGCCCCCCTCCTGCCGGTTAGCCTGTGGGGGACGCACCAGATTTTTCGGAAAGGCTCCGCCGCCATTCCCCGACCTGTGCCCATCACTGTGCGGGTGGGCGATTTGATTCCCCCACCCCAAACGGGCGATCGCGCCGAACTCGAAGCCACCACCCAAACCTGTGCCGATACAATTAATGGCCTGTTGGACTTGGGTCGCTAGATTGCAATGCCCCCAATCCGCTGAGATTCGTTATCCTGAAAGATGTGACGCAGCGGGATCGAGCAATGGATTTTTGTTATGACTGAGCAACCCACTCGGATTGGCATTTTGGGCGGTGGTTTTGGCGGGCTGTACACAGCCTTGCGCCTGAGCCAACTCGACTGGCCCACCACCAAACCTGAAATTATCCTCGTCGATCGCAGCGATCGCTTTCTATTTGCCCCGTTACTGTATGAACTCATGACGGGAGAGTTGCAAACCTGGGAGATTGCGCCCCTGTTTCAAGATTTACTGACGGGAACGGGCGTTCACTTCCGGCAGGGCATCGTGCGCGACATCGACCTCGAAACCAAACGGGTGCAATTTGAAACAGGCCCAGACCTGGTTTGCGATCGCCTGGTTTTAGCGATGGGGGGCGAAACACCAACCATTTCCACACCCGGTGTCGCCGAGTACGCCTTTCCCTTCCGCACCGTGGCCGATGCCTATCGCCTGGAAGCCCGATTGCAGCACCTCGAAGCCGATTCTGATCGCGAAAAAATTCGAGTCGCCGTCGTCGGTGGGGGCTACTCTGGCGTGGAATTGGCCTGCAAATTAGCCGAACGCCTGCAAGCCAAAGGCCGCTTACGCATCGTGGAACAAGGGAACGAGATTTTACGAACCTCACCAGACTTCAACCGGAACGCCGCCGATGCCGCCCTGAAAGAACACGGGATTTGGCTCGATCTAGAAACCACCGTCGAAGCCATCACCGCTGACTCCATTGCCCTCAACTACAAAGGCACTGTTGACACTATTCCGGTCGATATTGTGGTCTGGACTGTGGGCACCCAGGTTGCCACCGCGATCGCCGCTTTGCCCGTGAAAAAGAACCAGCGGGGCCAGGTTGTCGTAACACCCACCTTGCAAGTCTTTGAACATCCCGATATCTATGCTCTGGGCGATCTCGCAGACTGCCTCGACGCCGATGGTCAACAGGTCGGCACCACGGCCCAAGTTGCTATCCAACAAGCCGATTACGTGGGTTGGAATATCTGGGCCTCCCTGAGCGATCGCCCTCTGCTCCCCTTCCGCTACCAGCACTTAGGCGAAATGATGACCTTGGGCCTCAGCGATGCGACCTTAACGGGCCTCGGCCTCAAACTGAATGGCCCACTGGCAGTTGTGGCGCGGCGACTCGCCTACCTCTACCGGATGCCCACCCTCGATCACCAAATTCGCGTCGGCCTGAATTGGATGACCCAACCGATCGCCACCCTGCTTCAAAACCTGACCTAACTGTCTTTACATTTCATCATGCGGCCTCAACCCATCCCTCCCCAACCCGGCCAAGAATCGGTCTGGGATTATCCCCGCCCGCCCCGCCTGGAGCCGACCAGCAAACACCTTCAAATTATTTATAACGGAGTGGCGATCGCCGACACACACCAAGCCCAGCGCGTCCTCGAAACCAGCCATCCCCCGGTTTACTACATTCCTCCAGCAGATATCCGCATGGAATATCTGGTGCCCAGCCCCCGCCAAACCTTTTGTGAATGGAAAGGCCAGGGCGCTTACTATAGCGTCGTCGTCGGGGATAAACGGTTAGAGGATGTGGCCTGGTACTACCCCACACCCACCCCAGCTTTCGCCGCGATCGCCCACTACGTCGCCTTTTACCCCGCCCCAATGGATGCTTGCTATGTCGATGGGGAACGGGTGCAACCCCAACCCGGCAACTTCTACGGCGGTTGGATTACCAGCGATATCGTTGGCCCCTTTAAAGGAATTCCCGGCAGTTGGGGCTGGTAGGTTAATCAATTCACGGCCACAGCTTTCACCGCAATCTCCAGGTTGAAGCAGAGCTTAAACTCAGAAGCTAGATTACTGATGGACACGGCCATCGGGCAAAATGGTACCCGTGAGAATGGCCCCCGTGAGTTTCACCATCACGCGATCGCCCGTCCCAATCTTGGCCCCGGTTAAATCTGCCCCGCTCAGATCCGCCCCACTCAAATCCGCCCCAATCAAATTCGCCTCTTGCAAGTTGGCATTCCGAAGATCCGCTTGCAACAGGTTGGCACGGAACAGATCCGCCTTATGCAAATTCGCTTCCCGCAAATCCACGTTGTGCAAAAAGGCATCCCGCAAGTTCGCCCCACTCAAATTCGCCCGCCGCAAATTCCGATTCGACAGATCTTTCTCCATCAAGTTGGCATGGCTCAAATCCGTGCCACTCATATCCGGGTGGGCCGTGCGTCGGGCTGCCCGACTGTCCGCACTGGAAGGTGGAGTCATGCGGGGGGTCGCCGCCGGGGGATCATAAGCCCGGTAGTTGCTGGGGTCTTGCTGATAGGGTTGCCGATAGGCCGAAATGGATTGGTAATAGTCCCGATAACTCTCTGGCTGTTGATTCGGTTTCGCCTGAGCCGAAGCAGATGAACTTTGCGCGGCAGACCAATAGCCCGTGCGCTGGGGCTCGGACGCCTGATGACTGGATGATGAATAGCTGGATGAGGGCTGAGAAGCTTGCGATCGCGAAGAGGCCGTTGGCTGGCTTGGCGATGGTTCTGTACGACGCAATGGTTCTGCCTGGGGCGGTGTCACCGACGAGCGGGAAGCCCCGCGATCGCCCCCCCTGGGTTCACGAGTCGCGGCATCATGTTCCTTGGCCTTCGCGGCTTGATGCTTCGTCGATTGTTCTGCCCGATCTGGCCGATCTGTTCGGGTGCCAGAGGTTTGATGAGGCCGAGGATAGGGCTGGTAATAGTATCGCCGGGACGTATTGGTGCGAGTCGTTTTCGCTTGATGTTTGGAACGGTGCGCCCGCAGTTGATCCCGCGCATAATTCAAATCCTTCATGCGCTCCTGGGCTTCGGCCACCAAACTCGGATCCAGGGTCGAAACGCGGTCTGGGTGCCAGTTTAAGACCATGCTTTTATAAGCCTGGTTAATCTCCTCCAAGGAGGCACCAGGCTTTAGTCCTAAAATTCTGTAGCATCGTTCCAGATCGCTCATTAGCATCACGATACCATCCTTCTTTAAGGTTGGAACTACAATAACAACAAACTAACGACTTAACGAATGAGAGATTGCCGTAACCGTTTTTACGATTTTATGGAGATTAACGTTGGGTTGAGTTATGGGTTGCTCAATCCAGCGGCGGGACGTTGAACGGCCAAAGGATCGGCCTATTGGGCTTCAGTTTAGAACATGGAACCGAAATTGAGCTGAGCAGTTTGGCCTGAAGGTCTCCCGCGATCGCCGCTCCCCCTAATCTACGCCCTTGGAGCCAGGCTCCCAAGCTCATCCAGACCCACCTCAACAGGAAAACTACTCTAAATTTTCCTGCCCTAAACTCACTGATCTAACCAGTATTATTCTGCGTTCTTTGATACGAAGAACTCAACCGTAATACCAAAATCAGAATTCCAGCCCAACACGCCTGGAACCTCGCGATCGCCCCCAACCGGACATAATCAGAAGTCTCTAGACCACGGCGCAATTAGAGTTGGCTTGCTCACAACTAGATTCATTCTAAGCACCAAAGGTGTGGTGTTGGGGTAGTCGATCCCAAAGCGATCGCGCCTCAACCATCACCACTATAAAAACTGAAAACCCGCAACATAAATTAATAAAAATTCCTTACTAGCAGTTCCACATCAACCAGGTCAAAGAATTAACGCCCATAGACAAACGCCTCAACCCCTGGCCAATCCATATATTTAACTGTAGGGGCATCCCTCGTGAATGCCCAACCCTTGTGGATGCCCAGCCCTCGTGAATGCCCAGTCACCTCAAAAATCCGTCCCGATGGCTTCACAGGTCAGACACCATCCAGGCTAAACCACTGCTGGCAAAGCCCCCCGCGCCCAACCAGCAGACATTCAATGGCCCCCACAATTAGAAAACAGCAATAAAAAATCACCCCCTCCTCATAAAAATGATTCGAAGGTGACACATTGCTGCTAGAGCAATAAATGAGTTCTCAACGGCAACAACTAATCCTTAGAAATGAAATCTTGTCCTTGCTTGAGGGCCTGCTGCCCAATATTTTTGAATACCCAGCCTAGAGCAAGCGCCAACGGCAGAACCACAATTAGCAACCGCCAGTCAAACATACCCAGTACCTCTCACTAACTGATAAAGATTTTTGAATGTTTCTCATATTTACTTTTTATCGTAAGTTCGAGCGTTTTCCTAGTAGTTAGACCGAAATGCTTGCCCCTGTATTAAGGATTGTTACGGCTAGACCGATCGCATCAAATCATTCCAGGCTTGCACCACCAGTTTTAAATCGACTGGCAGGCGTTCTTGAATAATGTCAGCATACCGAACGGTGGCCGTGGAGCTGGAAACCGTCACCGTAAAAAAGTCGGCTGAGCCAGATGTCGCGGGATAGGCTTGGCGGTGAAAGGGTTGCAGTGAGTGGGTTTGCAACATCGCCTGAAATGTCTGCACCTGGCCCGGAGTCAGTTGATGGGTCGTCGATTGCCGGGGCGTACCATCGGCCTGGAGCCAACGGTGCACCAGTTTGCCATTGCGGTGCAGGGTGGTTTGGGTCGTTTGGCCGGCAATGCCCCCCGTGGCGATCGCCTCAAACAAAACATCTTCTGGCAAGGTCGGCGGCAACTCACTGACGGGAATGACTTCGGGCTTAAGTTTGCTGGTGGTGGGTTGGGTGGCCCGAGGTGCGGGTTGGTTTTTGCCAGGGCGAGTCGAACGATAGGCCGGTTCCAACCGATAGACTTTGCCCGCCGCATCAGTGCGATACACCCAGCGCCGCGTGCGATTGCTGAAGGTGACACGCCACCCTGAAACCACCGTTTGGGTGCACATTTCGCCAGTTTCCGCCAAGCCCAAACACCCGTCGGGCCAGTCTTGGGGGACGGCTGTCACAATTTGAAATTTTTTCGCGGGGATTCCAGTTTGGCGGCTCAGGTCTTGGCGCAGGATAGCGGCGATCGCGCTGGGTAATTGCTTTTTCGCTTGGGCCAGAATTTGGGCATCGGGCTTGGTCAATTGGCTGAGGCGCTCGAACTGGACTTCCAGGGTGGGGAGGGCGGTGGCTTCAGCGGCGATCGCCGACCCGCCCATCGTCCCCAGGCTGCTCATGGCGCAACTGGTGAACAGAAGCAGGGCCGTCATGCGGCGCAAAGTGCGGTAGCGTGCCATAGTGCTCATCATGATGTGTAGTCGCGATCGAAGGTGCCCTTTAGTAGACGTAAAAAGGGCCTGTCCAAGTTTCACACACTGTCGCAGCATTTGGGTTTGCCAAATCATTTGGGTTGGCCAACGATGGGCAGTTGGTTCCAGAATTGATTAAAACTAACCGGGTGGAGCCACCGCCACCCAACGGCGATCGCCCCCAAAAAAATCGCTAGAGATACTAAATTCGTTAACCCACGCCTCAGTTTCAAGCTCCAACCCCACTGGCCACGACGGCCCTTCGGTGCAGCCCAATCCACCGTCGCCGGAGCCGAACTGCGAACCGTCGCCGGAGTTGCACGCCGAGAGGGCTGAGCAGTGGCACTGCCCGGTGTCCCTTGGGCTTTGCCCGATGCCGCCCGCACAAACTGCAAATGATGACTGACAACCGTTGGGCGGCGCTGCGATCGCCCCCACTGCAACAACGCGGTCAACGGCAATCCACAGAGATTGGGCTTTTCTAAGGGCGGCACCTTTTGGAGCACAGATGGGTCGTGACTGACCAACACCACCAGGCGATCGGGATAGCGCAGCGCCAGCCCATAAGCACATTGCAGCACCGCCAAAGCAAGGCGAGCCCGCTTACTCAAAGCATGACCTGGAGCCACTTTCAAGGTGGCATGGTCAGCGGAGACATTTGTTTTTTTCCAATCCTGAGTCGGATAAAACCGCAAAAATTCTCTGGCTGTGCTTTCATCCCCCGGTTCCGTCGCCTGACTGCTCAAAAATTCCAGCGCTTCCAGCACCCCCTCTGGGACGTAGCATTCCCCCAATTGCCGGAAGTTGGCCCAGTCACGACTGCTACTTTTGAGCAGGGCCGGAGAATCAAACAGCAATAACACAGGCGTTAACACAGCCATAGGTCAAAATCCTTTTTATGCACAGCAACAGGGAGTAGGAAGAAGCCCAAGGCCAGATGCGATGAGGCTAAATTCCCGCCTACAACAAACCAGTGGCCCACACGGATGCCGTTTTGCCTCATCCCGCGATCGCCCCCTTTGCCCCCGCAACGAAGCCATCACTATACATGGAATTGCTTGCGCCTGCCCAATGGGGGCGATCGCAACACCAGTCGCTAAACGGTAGGCCCTAAACGGTCGTCGCTAAATTGTGCCAGGGGGCCAACCAATCGCCAACTTAATTTTGCCGTACGGCTTGTAGCTGCGACCACTCTAAGGCCACCACCCCGCGATCGCGAATCCATCGCCTGAGGTAACGCCAATCGAAACACCCCAGTTTCAAGCCTACCCAAGGAACAAGCCCACCCAAGGAACAGGCTGCGATCGCGCTAGCCCACATTCCGAGACAAATGTAAAGCTAAGTTGCGAACATTTCAAAAAGATTTAGAAATGCCCCAATCTGCAATATGCACCTTACCTTATTCATATATTTACAGCCCGTCGTACTTGCAAATCTCTAGAGGCAGGTCATGAGCACTATTTCGAAGTACCGTTTAGTTTGTACGCTGTCATTTGGTGATATTTACGGCCAAATCATCGTTTGGTTGATTGTCATCTTTGTCAGCTTGTCGGCTGCAATGGCATTTATGGGAGCCAGCAGACCGATCTATGCCCTGGCCACTGTGGGGCTTATTTTGGTGTTAACGATTCCCTTCTTGCTGTTTGCCTTTGTGACAACCTTGTTGAATCACATTGAGCTGATGCCGCTGGATCCAGCAACAGCCAAGAGTACCGTCACCCCCACGGCCAGCGTCTCCAATCAACGCCCTGCCCAAGCTGCAAGTTAGGCTAAGACAGGGGCGATCGCGGCAACGCGCACCAAGCTTCAACACATAACTTTACTTTATACAAGTTTTTTCCTTCTGAAAAGGCCAGTTTAACCAGATCCCCATAACGTTAAAACTCTCAGGTTCTTGCCCTAAATCCCAATGGCCAAGAGCCTTTTGCTGTTTAAAGGGGCACCCTAGCCTCCACCACAAGTTTCTCCATTGCCCTGCCGCCTCAAGCCTACCCAAAACGGCCCCAACACCCCGACACTCATCGACTCGAATCAATGATAGCCGCAGAGAGAATCGATATATTCAACTTTGTCAAGCCATATTGCTTAAATTTATATGAAGTTAAGCGTATAGTAAGAACGGCCAGATTGGCCCGCTTCTGTAGGCTTTCTGGCCATAGTCAAGATGCAGTTTCAACAACGATCTCAATCTATGTCAAAGCTGTTTTTTCATCTCATGACTGTCGGGTCTTTGCTAGTGTTTGGCGGCATGACACCCGCCCCCGCCCAAGCAACCGTTACCCGAATTCAAGATATCCAACACAACAAGCAAGCAGCGGAGTTGCAAGGGCCAATAGAGCCAATCCTGGCGCAGCAAGAAACCACTGAACCGGAGGCCACGACCACACCCGAAGTGGCCACCACGGTTAGACCTCGTGACGGATTTTATTTTTCAGTCAGTGGTGATGCTCGCTTTGTGACGAAGACCACTATTTCCCCGGTTGATGCAGATATTTCTCTGAGTCCTGGGTTTGGCATTAACTCAGCGATCGGTTATCGCTTTAAGAATAATCTGCGGGTCGAAGGGGAGTTTTCCTACGGGTCAAACAATGTGGATGAGGTTCGTTTACCAACGATTCCAGGCACAACAACAACAGTCACCAATCCAGCGATTCCACTGACGATCGCGAACCCGATTACCACCCCAGTCCCGATCGCCGTTCCTGGGTTTGGTACGATTCCCGCTGGTACTACCATTCCCGCTGGCGTTGTGCTGAATCCTGGCCCCCCACTCACCAATGCCACACCAATTAATTTGGGGGTTTTCACCATTCCTGCGGGCACCGATCTGTCGGCCCTCCCTGGCATTACCACCACTGGCGGCGTGCCTGGTAGCACCACCACGATCAGAACCCCGGATATTCCAGCCACCACCTTAAAAGTGGATGGCAAAATTACCACCATCTCCGGGCTGGTCAATTTGTATTACGACATCCCCACTGGCACCCGGTTTGAACCCTATGTCGGTGGCGGGGTCGGCCTTTCTGGGGCACGGGCTGACAACTTATCAGCCTCTTACCCAGGCACCACCATCAGCTATGACATTTCGGGCGGTAGCACCGTCTTTGTTTACCAGCTCCGGGCTGGGGTTGCCTATCAGGTTTCTGATAATTCCTCCGTGGCCTTGGGCTATCGCTACTTTAATGTGGCCAAACAGTCCTTTGATGTGGCTCCGTTAGGCGAACTAGAAGTAGACGGGCTGGGAGTCCACAATATTGAGCTTGGGTTTCGCTATTTCTTCTAATGGCCAGAGCTTGGGATTAAGCATCCAACGGGATGACCCACTTGCGATGCCCCACTCGATATTGGTTCTCGTTGATTAATTTTCGTTGATTGATTCTCGTTATGTTGAGTTGCTTGTCTGGTGACACTGTTTGCCCAATGGAATGCCGCGATCGCCGCTAGTTGAGTGTAGATGCTGGCATGAGCACAGGTTACAGACCAGTGACAAAGGCAGGTTGAATGAAGCCGGATCAAATCTCAACCTGTCAACCCCTCGCCCGACTGACTCGGACGGCTGGCCTAGCTAGGCACTAGCAGGGACAAGATAGCAGTCGCCCAGAGCTTGCGTTAGTCGTGAGTGAATTCGCAGGAAGAAATTCACTTCAGAACAAAGTGTTTTGCACACCATTCCTTAAAAGACTCGGATTGGAATCAGGAAATCGGAGTTTACCTTGTTAAAGTGAAGGGCGATCGCGCCGCGTTCCGTGTAGGACAAGACGTGACGTGCGATCGTGGCCGATGACCTTCGCTCTTCAGATCCCTTTCATGATTGATCACGACGTCATTATCATTGGTGGTGGCCTTGCGGGTTCCCGTGCAGCCCTAGAAATTACGCGCAAAGCACCCCACTTAAATGTGGGTCTTGTCGCCAAAACCCATCCCATTCGATCGCACTCTGTTGCCGCCCAGGGGGGGATCGCCGCCACGCTCAAAAATGCGGATCCAGAGGATTCCTGGGAAGCCCACGCCTTTGATACGGTCAAAGGGTCAGATTACTTGGCCGATCAGGATGCCGTCGAAATCTTGACGCGGGAAGCTCCTGACGTTGTGATCGATTTGGAACGGATGGGCGTGTTGTTTTCGCGGTTGGAGAGTGGCCGCATTGCTCAGCGCGCCTTTGGGGGCCATTCCCACAATCGCACCTGCTATGCTGCCGATAAAACCGGGCACGCCATCTTGCACGAATTGATCTGTAATCTATTAGCAAAGGGCGTAACAATTTACGACGAATGGTACGTCTTGCGGCTCGTGCTGGAAAATGGCGAGGCTAAAGGCGTGGTGATGTATCGCTTGCTGGATGGCCAGTTGCAGGTTATCCGGGCGAAGGCGGTTATGTTCGCCACCGGGGGCTACGGACGGGCGTTTAACACCACCTCTAACGATTTCGCCTCAACGGGGGATGGCTTGGCCATGACGGCGATCGCGGGCTTGCCCCTGGAAGATATGGAGTTTGTCCAGTTTCATCCCACCGGGCTGTACCCGGTTGGCGTATTAATTTCGGAGGCTGTGCGGGGCGAAGGCGCATACCTCATCAACAGCGAGGGCGATCGCTTCATGGCAACCTATGCCCCCAGCCGCATGGAACTCGCCCCACGGGATATCACTTCCCGCGCCATCACCCGCGAAATTCGGGCCGGTCGGGGGATTCATCCAGACGGCAGCGCTGGTGGCCCCTTTGTTTACCTGGATTTGCGCCACATGGGGCAAGCCAAAATCATGAGTCGGGTGCCCTTTTGCTGGGAAGAAGCCCATCGCTTGTTAGGGATTGATGCCGTACACCAACCCATGCCCGTGCGCCCAACTGTGCACTATTCGATGGGTGGCATTCCCGTCAACACCGATGGCCGGGTGCGGAGTAGCGCCACTGATTTGGTCGAGGGCTTTTTTGCGGCGGGGGAAGCGGCTTGCGTGTCGGTGCATGGGGCCAATCGCCTGGGGAGTAACTCGTTGCTGGAATGTGTTGTTTACGGACGGCGCACAGGGGCCGCGATCGCGCAGTACGTGCAAAACCGCAAATTACCGGAACTCAACGAACAGCAGTATCTCCAAGAAGCCAAAGCCCAACTCCAAGCCTTATTCGACCAGACTGGAACCTATCGGATTGGGCAACTGCGGCAGCACTACCAAGACACCATGACCGAATATTGTGGCGTCTTTCGCACCGAAGCCGTCATGACCGAAGGGATTGCCAAACTCAAAGAATTGCAAGCCTTGTATGGCCAAATTCAGTTAGGCGATCGCGGCACCACCTGGAATACGGAAATTATCGAAGCCTTAGAATTACGCAGCTTGATGATTGTCGGCGAAATGATCTTAACCTCAGCCCTCAATCGCCAGGAAAGTCGCGGTTCCCACGCACGCGAAGATTATCCCAACCGGGATGATACAACCTTCTTGCACCATACCCTGGCCTACTACTCGCCAGCAGGAATCGACCTGGCGCAGATGCCTGTGACGATCACCCTGTTTCAACCGCAAGAACGCAAATATTAACCCTGACAGGCGACAAATCGGCCTAAAACGCTGCTGGGCCCCCGCCACTCCTGGGCTGAAATGGGGAGATCTGTCGATAGCCAGCTAAGGTGGAAGCCCGACGGGAGCGGGGGCAGGTTTGACCCAGGGACGAAATTTGGCTTCACTGATCGCGAGCCCCAGGCACCACAAATTGTTTTCCACACTCCTTACAGCGATAGCACTGCTTCCCGCGACGGTAGCCATTTTTCGAGACTTGGCCAGAGTCACACTGGGGACAAATCATTACTTTCATTACATTGCCAGTATGGCGATCGCCGACATAGGGTTCCAAATAGGACACGGCCAATGCTTCGATTTGCTGGGTCAACCGCTGGCGATGGGCCAGGTCAGGACTCCGAAGGGCAGCGAGAATCACCGCATTTGTGCTATGCACACACACCTCTGCCAGCAAATTACACTGTTCCTCAGAAAGGGCTGGATTGCGGTGTTTCAACAGATTCGCCATAAACGCGATCGCGTCCTGATTCATACTTTCGTCAATCGATTGAAAGATTTGACGCGCCAAATAAAACTGCACAAACACAACCCGTGATACAGGCTGCTCAAACAATTCAGCCATTGCCGTCACCAAGACATGAATCATTTGCTGCAAAGGCAACTGCACCAGCGTCGGCGGATCTGCCTGCGCCCAAAACGCCTTGACTCGCTCTGTATGGCGCAGCTCCATTGCTTTGAAAATAGCCGCCTTATCTGGAAAAAACTGATATAAAGACCCGATCGCCGTTCCCGCCTTGGCCGCGATCATGTGAGTTGTGGCTGCGTCATACCCCACTTCATCAAAGACGGCTGCTGCCGCCGTCAGGATTTTTTCTACCCGTTCTTTGCCGCGCTGTTGTTTGGGTTGGCGACGCAAATTACTAGCCGACTGAGATCTTGACGAACGTGAATGTTCTGTCATATTTTGATAGCACACCTTAAAACGTGACAGATTTCTCACAATTCTAGCCTTAATGGAGAACCCTATGCGAACGGGTACGTTAGCGTTCACGCAGTCAATGCTTCCTGGTACGCCCTGGCTCTTGACCCATCGATCGATGTTACCAGTGAACCAACCCCGCAAGATTGCGCTATGCGGGGTTGATTATGTGATGTGGAAAGACGCTCAGGGCGCGGTTCATGGGTTACCCAATGCCTGCCCCCACATGGGCGCAATGTTATCGGAGGGATGGTGCGAAGTCCAAAGTAATGGTGAAAGTGCGGTGGTTTGTCCGTTTCATGCCTTGCCCTTTGAGGCTACGGGTTGCACCGTTTTACCGGGTTCAGGCAAGCGCACCCTACCCCTGCTGAAACCGTTAGACCTTATCATTCAAGGCGACTTCATCTGGTCTTATGGCGGACACGAACCCAAACTGCCGATTCCAACAGTATTAAATGACATTGCCAAGGAATATTACCTGGTGGGGCATACGGGCGATCGCACCGTCGAAAGTGATCTGTTGAGCACGCTGCTGAATATGCATGATTACAACCATCAAAATGGCACCCACCGAGATCTATTTCGGATCACAGAGGTTGAGTTTCACCAGTTTATTGATCAGGGACATCAGTCTCATGCATTTTACGATCTGCCGACTGCGCCCTATACCCTTACAGAAAAGTTAAGAAGACCGGACTTATTTTTGCTTCCCGCCACAATTAAGACCCACATGGAAAATCACTTTCCCTGCATGGTCATCTTTCGCACTGAAATTGCCTGGGGGAAAGTCGCCCAATGTCATATTTTTGTACCAGAAGCCGAGCAGCGTACTCGCACCTACATCCTGTTTTTTGGGCAGGCCAAACATCCTGCCTTTAAATTAGTGGCTCCCAACTATCTCAAATTCGCGCAGGTTGTGGTTGATCAGGATGCTGATATTCTGAGCAAAATCTATCCAAAGACACCACAAAAAATCAAACTGAATAATGAAGTGGGGATGGATTGGGTACGACGGAACTTCGAGAATTTCCCAAACGTTGTTGAACCAAATCTTTCAAAATAGCCTACCGCGCTGACTACATTGGAATACGGAAAAGGGATTCAGTACCATGATTATCGCCTAGCGTTTGGCAATAACTTTGAAATCACTTAGTTCGTTCGTTTCACAAAGATAAGCCACAGAAAATAAGGTGCGCCAATTATCGCGGTGACTAACCCAGAGGGCACTTCCTTCGGCGCGATCGCAACTCGGCCAATCACATCAGCCAGACTCACCAAAATAGCCCCCAGGATGGCAACCATTGGGACAAGTTGACGATGACGATGACCAACCAGCAGCCGCCCCGCATGGGGCGCAATTAAGCCAACAAAGCTGATAGTCCCAACGGCGGCAACGGCAGCAGCCGATAACAGGACGGCGATCGCCATCATGCCAGCCCGTACGCGCTGGAGTGGCATTCCCAAACTGCGGGGAACATCTTCGCCTAAGGCCAGGATATCTAACCGACGGGCAAAGAGCCACGCGATCGGTAACAGGAGGAGTGGCAACCCTATCAGTCGCCCGAATTCATCCCATTGGCGAGCATAGGTGCTGCCCGATAGCCATACGATCGCTTGCGCCACCCGCAGTTGGGCAAAAACGACCAGCACATTAATGCCAGCAGCACAAAAGGCGGAAACAGCAATGCCAACAAGCGCCAAGCGGGCTGGTAGCACACCTTGTTGCCAGGAAAGGCCGTAGACCAGGCCAAAGGCAGTCACTGCGCCAACACTGGCCGCCAAGGATAGGATAGTGGGAGACGCAGTGGGCAACAAAACCAGTACGAGCATTGCGCCCAATCCCGCACCAGACGTCACACCAACGATTTCCGGCCCTGCCAAGGGATTGCGTACCACTCCCTGCAATAACAAACCACTCACGGCTAAGGTGGCACCCGTCAGCATTGCCACCAGCAACCGAGGCAAGCGTAGATTCAACAACACCGTGTGAGCTAACGAACTACTATTCCCTAAAAGGCCATTAAGGACTTGATCTAGACTCAGGGCAGCACTGCCCAGTAATAACCCTGCGATCGCGATCGCAACCAGCACCAGCACCGACCCCACTAACAACACTGGATAAGGTAAGCGACGGGCCGTTTCCGCTTGTAAGGTGTTCGCAGAAGCGGTATCACCGCCGAGTTGCGTTGACGTGCAGGCTAACCAGATCAGAAAGGGGGCACCCACCAAAGCGGTAATGCTGCCCGTTGGGAGCTGGCTCACGTTAGTCGTGACTTGCTGAGCCGCAATATCCGCCCCCACTAACAAAATGGCTCCCCAAAGGGCAGCACCAGGTAGCAACAGCCGATGGTTCCAACACCCCATGAGTTTGACCAAGTGGGGTGCCACAAGGCCAACGAAACCAATCGGCCCGCAGACACTGACGACAATAGCGGCCAGGGTGACCGCCAAGAGCGTACCAGCGACTCGTATCAGTTGGATTTTGGCCCCCAGCGATCGCGCCACCTCATCGCCCAAAGTCAACACATCCAACGCTTTAGCCAGACCAAAAAGCAACACTGCTCCAAGGACAATTCTAGGAGCCGCATAGCGAGTACCACTCCAGTCGAGTTGCAGCAGTGAACCCGCGCCCCAAAAAAACAAATCACTGGTTTCGTTTTCATAGATGAGCTGAAGGGCTGCTGTGAACGCGGAGAAAGCAAGCGAAACCGCCACCCCGGCCAGGGTCAAACGCAGGGGGGTAACATGCACAGAAGCCGCGATCGCATAGACTAAAACAGCAGCAAACAGCCCACCCAACAAGGCAATGAGAATAGGAGAAGCCGCCAACAAAACCGGGGCAAAAACAGCCGCAAGCGTCACAGCGAGATAAGCTCCAGCATTAATACCCAGGGTTGCAGGAGAGGCTAAGGGATTACGGGTAATCGTTTGCAGTACAGTCCCAGACAGACCCAATGCGGCCCCAGCCAAAACACCCAGCATCACTCGTGGCAGGCGAACGTATCGCACAATATTATGAGTCGCACTGTCATTCGGAGCAAAGATCGCTTCTAAAACCGTAGCAATGTCTAAATCGGCTTGTCCCTGCATCAGATGCACTGAAAACAGCATCAACAGCAGAATCACGCCTAGACCAAAAATGGTGATGGTAGAAATAGATTTCGTCATCGCTGAGGACTTCATCGTTTGGTTAAAGCCGTAGCCACTTTTTCAACCAACACCTGAACACTTTTAGGGCCACCAAACACCCAGGTATCAGCACCAATGGGATAAAAGCGGTTTTCTTGGACAAACTGCAACCCTTGCCAAACGGGGTGATTGTGTAACTGTTTGAGGTGCGTGTTGTGGTTGGGGGCAATGTAGAGAAAGTTAGCTTGCTCAATGGTGGGCAGGACTTCAATTCCAACCGTGTTGAAGCCAAAACGATCAAACTGGCCGTTCCAGGCATTTTTTAAGCCAATTTGATTTAAGACTTGCACAGCCATTGCATTATTCGTGAAGAGGCGAATCTGTGGCGTCGCGTCGTTAAATTGCCCCAGAATAAACCCATTGTTCGCTGACTTGGCTAGTTGTAAACGATCGCGGGCTGTCTTAAACGCCGCTTGCATTTGACGCAAGACTGTTTCTCCCAACTCTTGCCGCTCAACCCGTTGAGCGATCGCGCGAAAGGTTTGCTGCATTTCATCCAACTGCGTCAGGCTGTTGTCTGGATACGGGTTAAACAGCAGGGTTGGCGCGATCGCGGATAAAGCATCGTAGATTGCATCGTGGCGCAGTTGAGTCCCAATAATCAGGTCGGGTTCTAACTGCGCGATCGCTTCTAAACTGGGTTCCTGGCGGGTGCCCACATCAACCACTGTTGCAGCCAAGTTTGGCTCAATATCCACAAAAGTGTTGTAGCCTTGGATATCCGCCACACCAACGGGTTGAAGCCCCAACGCAAGAAGGTCTTCCACATACACCCATTCCAGCGCCACAATCCGAGTTGCCGCTGCGGCAGAACGGCCATCGGCTTGAGAGGACTTTTGCCGCTGTGTGCAAGACGTCATCACCGCAGAAGCCAGTGCTGTCGCCATGAATTGCCGTCTACTAAACCGATGCATCAACTCCTCCCAAATTTCTGGTTAATTCAAACGGTAAACAGGTGGGTGAACCCGTAACAGGGTGAGGAATGACCGTCATTTCAACGCCAAAGACCTGCCGAATGGTTGCGGCTGTCATCACGTCCGCAGGAGCACCCATTTTGACAACTTGCCCTTGCGATAACAGAATCAGGCGATCGCTGTAGGCGGCGGCCTGGTTCAAATCGTGCAGCACCCACCCAACGGTCAACCCGTGATTGCAGTTCAGGTCGCGCACCAGAGACAAAATTTCTAATTGATGGCGAATATCCAGAAAGGTTGTAGGTTCGTCCAACAACAAAATGGGCGTTTGTTGGGCAAGCGCCATCGCAATCCACGCCCGCTGCCGTTCGCCACCCGAAAGCGTATCCACAATCCGTTCAGCCAAAGGTGCCAGCCCAGTGATATCGAGCGCCCACTGAATCGCCGCGCGATCGCGTTGCGAGCAGCCACCCAACAACGTTTGATGGGGATACCGACCGTAGCCCACCAAATCCCGCACTGTAATGCCACCGGGAGTCTCTGCGGATTGGGGCAACATCGCTAACTGCCGAGCCAATTCGCGCGTGGATTGCTGAAGAATGTTACGGCCATTGAGATAAATCAAACCTCGGCTCGGTTGCAATAACCGAGCTAAAGCCCGCAGTACAGTACTTTTTCCGGAGCCGTTTGGTCCCAGCAACGCTGTGATCTCACCCGCGTTGAGCGCGATCGACAGATCAGGAATAATTACGCGATCGCCATAGGCAATGCTGACATGTTGAGCCTCAATCGTGACCACCTTCTTTTCCCTAGCATTAGTGAAAATAATTTCTGATAAGCTTGAACAACCTTTCTGGAAATCGTACCATTTGCTGGGAAAAAATAGTCAATCTACGGGGAGAGAACCTCAAAAGATGCCAAATTAAGCAGCCTTCTATTGAGAATAGTTCTATTTAATAACAGCGGGTTCGATGACCGTATGCAGCGCATTGGTGACTTTACCAAAGGCCGCAGCATGGGGACGTGACCCGTCATCGGCATAGCCATAGGTCAGTAAACGATTTCGGTTCAGGCAGAGTTTGGTAAACTGCGGAGCCAGTAAATTAAAAAGTTCAAATCGTTCTTTGAGTTCGGGAAAGCGCTGCTGATAGCGCGTGATGCTTTGCCGAACTTGCCGCCAAAACTGATATTCGGGATAGTGGTGATGGGTTTCGAGCAAATCTGATAAATAACGATGATGGCAAATAAACAATCCTGCAAAGATGAATTGACATAGCCCTTCAGGGGGTTCAGTCAGCAGCACGGCTCTCAGCGTATCTGGTAAGGATTCTAGCTCTGGCAGAGGGTGACGACTAATATTGACATCATCCACAAAGTCTTTCATCGCAAGACGATGGGGAACATAGTTTTTGAGCACCAAAATCGTATTCTCGCCGTGAGGAGAGAACACAGTGCCATAGCGATATAGATAATGCAATAAGGGTGGCAGAATGGTATTAAACAATCGTTCTAACCATGTTTCTAGATCAAGTCCTGATTGAGTCACAAGCTGAGTGATAAAGGGTTTTCCATCGCGATCACAATGCAGTAAGGCAGCTAGAGTTATGGGTCGCTCGTCAGGTTCTGTGTAAGCCAAGACGCTCTCTCGCCAAAGACATCCCAGCGTTTCTTTGTACTGGTAGGGTGCCCCCGAAAGTTGAGTGTAATACGGATGATCGTAGTTAATGCTAGCCACTTCTCCTGGCAAGATCAGGCGACATTCATCCCGCAGAAACGGATCGCGATCGCAAATCGATTTCACCCACTCTGTCACCTGCGGCGCAATAACCGTGCGTTCTCCCGGCAAACCGCGATACACCAGGGTATTGAGAATACTGAGCGGCAATTTCACATAGCGTTTTTGAGCCTGGGTAATGTTGGCAAAAGTGCGAATCGATTGTTGGGGTAAATAGCGATCGCAGCTGTATCCCAGCGGCACAATCGTTTGATTAGCTAACGCTTCAATAAAAAGCGGAATGATGATATTTTTCCATTGCCATTCATGCACAGGCAGAAAGTAATAGTCCGCTGCTGATAAATGAAGTGATGCTAATTGAGCTGTGAATTCAGCAACGGTTTCGCCAAGTTCTTCTTGCATCAGCGTTGCATAATCTAGTCCAGTAACGGCGGCAAATTGGGCGCGATCGCGTTTCACCGCAATCCAAAATAACTGAACAGCTTGTTTTTGCTCCGGCGCGTAGGCTAAGTAGTCATCATACCCAAATCCGATACGCCCTTTGTTGAAAGTAATCCACGGATGCCCCTCCATCTCTCCTTCAAGGTGAGGATAGTCTAAATTGAGTAAATCCACTGCCTGTTCTGCTTTTGAGGCTTGAATATGCATGTCTGCTAATAAGGTATTACTCAGTTCCTTGAGTAAGTGAGCCGTTGTTTCAGCCGTCATGCCAATCTTTGTATGCACATCCATCACAAATTGCAACGGATTAAATGCAGGACTGTATTCATTTCCTTCGCATCGTTGAATCGATTCTGGAATCACTCGGTAACTATCAAATAAACAAGGTTTTGCCTCAAACTGATAGGCCACCCCTTCAGGCAGAGAAAGTTGATATAGATTTATCTCCCCCTTTTTCATGATTTCAGGCTGAATCATTTCCTCATACATAAATTCAGCCAACATTTTGGCTAATAGTGAGCGCCCGGTAGTCTGCCAGCGTTGCGAGGTCAACGACTGTTTTAATGTCTGTAATAGTTCCATTGGGAAAACTCCTGAAATTAGGCTTGCAAGGAAAGCGTTAATTTGCGAAAAACAGTGAGCCGAACAAGCAATAAATTTGCACCACAAATCATTGCAGCTATCCACAGAGGAGCCGCCAAGTGACCAGAACTCACGAGCCAAGAGGCCAGAAGCGGAGCCGCAAGATGCCCAACGTTTGCGAACGACGTGGCTAGGCTATAGTTGAAATGAAGCCGATTGAGTGCGCTCTGGTTAAAGAGTTGCAGTTCTAGCGTAGCTTGGGTAACAGCCAAACAGAATCCATAAACAATTCGAGCAACTGTTAACACCCAAACATGCTGAGTCTGCCCTTGAATCAACAAACTGATTGCCAGTAAGCTTAAACCCACTAAATAGATAGAAGGTAATCGTTTTGGTTCGCAAGCCCGACGGACATAAGGTAAGGCCGCGATCGCGGTAAGACTTGGAATCAAAAACAACAAGCTACTGGATAATAAATTGAGGCTGAAAGGTGGTGCGTTTACATACTCTGTAAAGTAAGGCCGCACTAAATTATTAGCGAGTTGAAACGTCAGAATTACACAGCCGATCGCAAGGATAAAACTAGTTTGATTTTTACGTGCAGAAGATTCACAAACTTCCTGTAGATCTGGACGTTGGGTAGAGACTCCACGCAAGCAATACAGACAGAGACCTAACTGAAAAATATCGGCTAGTGCAATCCAATAAAACAACGACAAAGGAGCATCCAAGTCAACCATCCAAGCACCCACGATCGTTGCAACAATAATTGCTCCATGAAATACAGCCTGGTAGGTTCCAGCCACAGTCGCTCTCTTAGATTCACCAGCTAATTGAATAATCAAAGGATACACGAGTAAATAGCTACTCTTGCACACTAGCAAGAGTATGGTGTAAATGATGAACTGGCTGGTAGTAGTAGAGGTGGCCATCAGGGCTGTCATCATTGCCGTTCCAAGCTGCCCTAAATAAAGGAGATATTTAACCTCAAATCGACGCGCCAAGATGCCCCAGAAAGGAGAGCAGAGCACTACTGTTAAACGACAAACAAAAATGTAGTATCCCGTGTATGCCAGATCCTCAATTCCGAAAACCTTGCGGAAAAATTGAGGGTAAAACGGTGACAGTAAGACCTCGTTGAAGATGGCTAAAAAAACACATACAAATAGAACACCCGACACAACCTGCGATCGCTGATTCATGCTGCAATCCCAAATTCTTGAAAGACATTGCGCTGGTCAGTGGAGTAGACTGTTTTGTCAGCCAGCATATTGATGATTACAGAATTGCGATACGCACCTAACCCTAAATCAGGTGCTCCAACACCATGTGTATGTAACTCACCATTTTGTACAAAGATTTGATTCGGAATAGCCTGAGTTAACTCCAGTCGATAATTAAGGTTAACGCGATATCGTTCTTGCTCATCCCACTGAATCAGCGATCGAATTCCTGCAATACACTCTGGAATAGCGTGATGATAACCTGTTGCAAGAATGATGCAGTGGGTGTTGTGGGAAAAATGCTCATCTTGCTCCACATGCCGATACCCCAATCGGTATTGATTTTCGATCTTTTCAACTTCCTTAAGTTCAACTAAAGGAAGTAACTGAACGTGCAGTTTATTACCAGCAATCGACCGTTGATATAACAGGTCGTAAATATCCGCGATCGTGCTAAAACTAATCCCTTTGTATAGTAAGTTTTGTTGGGCTAAAACTTGATCGCGGCGATAAGACGGCAGGCTATAAAAATAGCGAATATAGTCCGGTGAAAAATGTTCTAAGCCCAACTTGGAATATTCCATTGGAAAGAATCCCGGAGCACGAGTATGCCAATTGAGTCGATAGCCATACATTTCCTGGGTTTGCAACAGATCATAAAAGACCTCAGCCGCACTTTGCCCCGAACCAATTACCGTAATAGATTCATGGTGGCGACAGCGATCGCGATAGTGCAAAAAGTTCGCTGAGTGAAACATAGTATCAGAGAGGCAGCTTTCCAAACAAGAGGGCACCCTTGGCACACTCCCCACACCCAAAACTAAATTGCGGCTGTGGTAAGCGATCGCTGTTTGCAAATTAAGATCAAATACTTTGACTTCAAAATAGCCATCTTGCCAAGTAATTGCCTCAACTCGCTGACCAAAACGACAACTGTTTAACTGCTCGGCAACCCACTGACAATAATGATTGTATTCCTGCCGCAAGATGTGGAAATGCTCTAGAAAGTAGAAGTGATATAGCCGCGATTGCGCCTTGAGATAATTCAGAAAACTAAACCGACTACTGGGGTCAGCCATTGTGACCAAATCGGCAAGAAATGGAACCTGAATAGTAGCTCCCTCCAGCAACAATCCTGGATGCCACTGAAAGCAGAGCTTTTGTTCTAGAAAGAGAGACTTAATGTCTGAGATAGGCTCTAACAAAGCTGCTAAACCTAAGTTAAAAGGGCCAATACCAACCCCAATAACATCAAAAATAGTTTCGGTCATTATTTCAAATTCTCCAAGAATTGTTGCCGATCGCAAAACATGAGTACTGCTCGTTTATCAGGTAAATCAATCTCAGTTTGCTGTTCAAATCCACAACGTTGAAATACATGAATCATTTTGTGATTACGACGATCTGGCTCAGCAATAATTTTCTGGGTTGCTGCATGTTGAAACTGAAATGAAACCATTGCCCGTAGCAACGGTAAAGCATATCCTTTACCGAGATAATCTGGAGAGCCGATTAACAAATGAATGCCCTGATCCGCGACATGTGCGGGATAGTATTGTGCAACAATATCGTCGATCGCCCAGTAAGACTCCCAATAACTCATGGGTTCATCATCAAGGTAGCCAATATACAGAGTTTGATGAGAGTCTGAGATTGCAGCTTCTAAGTGCGATCGCATTTGCTTTAAATCAAACGCCAGATTCCAAAAAGGAATAACGTGTGGTTGATTCATCCAATTGTGAATTAGGGAAAGATCGCGCTCTAATTCCACTAATCGAAACGCAATAGTTTGATGGATGGTAGTATCGTAAACTTCGTAAGCGTATTGCACAGTGTTAGATGGCATCATCATCTGAATCTAAGTACAATGGGTTATCAATACTGGCGTAGACAGACTGGGTAGAAACAGGGCCGACTAGCTCATCTAGATTATGAAATCGAGTGAGTAAATTTGCCTTACAGCGCAATTTCTTTTGATACAACAAAGATTGTAGTAATGTTGAGCTACCTTGTTGTAGATTCAAGTGTTTAATCAATTCTTTACGCAATGCGACGAGTAGCGATCGCTCATCAATAAGGCCAGCCACTCCAAATGCATTAATCAATCCAAACAAGTTATTGATGAACAGATAATAGCCTAATCGCTCATCAATCACGGCATCATCACAAAAGGTTTGGCTTTTCTCACTAATACCTGGAAGTAGATGGTTTAAGTAAGAATGAAAGGATTGCCGATAGTAATAGCCTTGATTATCCCGATAAAAGAAGTGGGAAGGATAACCATTCTGTAGTTGCAAAATACTATTTTGTTGATGAGCTTCGATCGCAATTCCATGCGTAAAGTAAAGCCACAAAATTGGATCTAGTGACATTTTGAGGTAGCGATGAAACCAGTCTAAACTCACTGCATCCGTAGAGCGATTTTCTTGCTGTGCCAACTGTCGAATAATCTGAGCTAGCCGAGAGCCTTCACCGGATATTGAATCCTGACACAAGGCAATAAGACAGGTCGCATCAGCCTCAGAACTTGCAGGAAAAGGATTATCTCGCAAAATAGTTGCAAAGTCATCTACAGGTTTGCCATCGATTTTCAGCGTAATGTAGGCAGGATCACGAATAATGGTGAAGGCTGTAAAGCGATCGCGCAATTCTTGGCCAATCACCCCTGACAACAGTTGATGAACCTCTACACTTCGCTCTAGTTCTTTGTATAGATTCGTTCGTACTGAATTGGTAATTTTAACGTTCAAAGATAGCTTAAGCATAAACGTTGTATCTGGATGATAGACCGTGCGAATAGAAGAGGTGGGTAAATAGACTCGTCCATACATTCCTAAATCTTGCAAAAGTTCAGTTTTTAATAAGTACTGAACGACAGATTGTTGCTTCAAAAGGTTAGCTTGCCAGGGATGCACAGGTAGTAGCGCATAATCATCATCTTGGCAGTAAGCGACTTTAAACTCGTCGGTTATCAATGGATCAGATAGGAGTTCTTGCTTAATCAATGTTGTAGCTGTTTGTGGCAGTGCCGAACGTTCTTGAACTAGCGATAGATGAACTCGAAAATAATACAGAGAAAATTGTCCTTGCAATTCTGGAGAGTAGATCGGTAATTCTTCCTCAGAAAACCCTTGATGACTCTTCGGAGTAGGATGTAGATGATGGCCAAAAATTAGAGCTTGTTCAGTTTCAATAAACGAACTTTGAAATGCATAAAGCTGGCTAGATTGAGATCGGCGCTGTTGAATAAAGCGCTCAATATTGTTACAGCTCTGAATCACGCGCAGCATTAATTCAGCTTGATGATCATAACGCTCATGCATCAATGCAATTTCTTTGGCAAGCAGAGCCACAAGGGTAACGTAGTCAAGTTCTACCGTAGAGTTATTTAACGGTTGCAGATAGATAGGAAAACTAAAGAGATGGCGACCCGTCAACGACCAATACCGTAAACCAATGAGTACATCAACGTATTGATGCTTTAAAGGCAATCGGATCAGCGATCGCACACCTAAATGGCTGAATAGTTCAGTGACAGCAGTATCTATTTTGGAAGTTGACAAATCTAGAATTTCGATTGTTGTACAACCTTCGGCTTCCCGCAAATAGCAATTGAGAAAGCTTCGTATTGTGGCCCACTCAGCAAGCTGTTTATCACTATAAAGTATTTCCTGCTTCACAGATTTAAGTAAGGTATTTTCTATCATTAAACTGCCTCCAATGTTTGTCCTAAGTGCTTAATCTTGTCTAGGAGTTTGCGAATATCGGTTAGGGTCGTGCGAGGATTCAAGAGTGTAAATTTGAGGTAGGTGCGATCGCGTATTTTAGTTTGAGCAATTACAGCCTCACCAGTTTGCAAAAGCTTAGCTCGAATGGCTTGATTAATCTGATCACTCGACACTGCCAAGTTTTTCTTTCCCATTTTTTGCTTGGTACAATAGCGAAATACCACGGCATTAATCATGGGTTGATGTGCAAGTTCCAGATCTATATCTTGCTCAATCAATTTGGCTGTATCTTGTGCAAGATCGATTGTGGTATCAATCATTTCAGCAAACTGTCGTCGTCCCAAAGTTTGCCAAGAGACTAATAACTTTAATGCATCAAATCGCCGTGTCGTTTGGATCGATTTTGTTACCAAGTCAGGAATACCCTGATCAACATTTATTTCAGGGTTGAGATAGTCTGCATGGAGCTTGATGAGATCAAAATAAGAATGATCTTTTAACAAAAATGCTCCGCAACTAATGGGTTGATAAAACAACTTATGAAAGTCCACTGTGATCGAATCGGCCAGTTCAATGCCTGCAAGCTGATGCTGATGGCGATCGCTCAACTGCAAAGCACCTCCATAGGCCGCATCCACATGCAACCATAGGCCGTTTCGTTGGGCACAAGCAGCCAACTCCAGTAGTGGATCAATGCTGCCAAAGTCAGTAGTTCCCGCTGTTGCAACCAGGGCGATCGGCCATAGATTCTCGGCCTGAAGGCGCTTCAGTTGGTGCTCAAGTGCCGCTGGACATAAGCGATATGCTGTATCCACCTCTACTTTGACGATTGCTTTTTCTCCCAACCCAAGCAAAGCCGCCGCTTGTCGAATTGTGAAATGAGATACTTCAGAGCAGAGAATCCGAAAACGACTGGTCTCTGGGGGCAAACCTTGTTGCTGAACTTGCCAATTTAACTGTTGCTTGGCAAAGCGATCGCGAGCAAGCAACAAACCCATGAAATTCGATTGAGTACCACCACTGGTAAAAATCCCATCTGCACCAGTGCTATAGCCAAATAGACGACACAGTGTTTGTACCATTTTTTGTTCGACCAGTGTTGCCGCCGGACTTTGATCCCACGAGTCCATTGACTGATTCGTAGCATTCACCCATAACTCAGCCGCCAAGGCCGGGATCAGCGGCGGGCAGTGTAAGTGAGCGATACAACAAGGATGGGCAACATTAACCAAATGGCGGAGAACGATGTTACCAAGAGCCGCTAGAACTTGAGATAAATCATGCCCAAAAGTTGGTAAAATATCCATCTTTGTCAAATCTGCTTCGATGGCGTTTGGAGATGCACCACTATAGGCTTGAGTTTGATTCGCAAAGGTCTTAAGTAAAATATCCTGCGCGATCGCGATCGCATCACGATAGGCTGTCACACTTTTAGCTGTATCTGCCAAAAAGTGAGTATCCCATTGAGCACTAAACTGAGTCGATTGAAGATTGATCACGTATGCACCTCGAAGTCCATCACAAGAGCTGGTCTACGGCAGCTTTTACGCCGCGCTCAAAAATTTCACTGATACTATCAATCTGGTCTGCCATGACAATTAAGGGAGGTAAAAAGCGCACAACGCTACCATGTCGCCCACCAATTTCAATAATTAGTCCTCGCCGCAAACACTCTGCCTGAATGCAGCTAGCCAGTTGTGGATGGGCTGGATAACTCCCAGAAGAATTAGCCGCGATCGCAGGATTAACAACCTCAACCCCAATCATCAACCCACGCCCCCGCACATCACCCAGACAAGGAAACGCAGCTTGAATTTGACGGAATTGTGCCATCAGGCGATCGCCCATCTCCGCCGCATGATCTGACAGGCGATGCTCCAAAATATAACGTAGGGTTGCCATGCCCGCAGCCATTGCCAGTTGATTTCCCCGGAACGTGCCTGCATGAGCACCCGGTGCCCACTGATCTAACGCTTCGTTGTAGACCATCACAGACAGCGGCAGGCTCCCCCCAATCGCCTTTGACAGTAACACCACATCGGGTACGATTCCAGCGTGTTCAAAAGCATAGAGTTTGCCAGTTCGACCCAGGCCCGATTGAATTTCATCTACGATTAAAGGAATAGTGCGATCGTGAGTCAAACGACGCATTTGGCGAACCCACTCATCGGGTGCTGGGATGACGCCACCTTCCCCTTGAACCACCTCTAAAATCATGGCCGCAGGCGGTACAATACCGCTTTCTGGATCATCCAGCAATGCTTCAATATAATGACTACTCATGCGGTGTCCGGCTTCCCCACCTAAACCAAACGGACATCGATAAGCATAGGGGTAAGGCAAAAAATGCACGTCGGGCATCAAGCCAGCGATCGCGTGTTTTGCCTTCAAATTTCCAGTTAAGCTTAAGGCCCCGTGGGTCATCCCATGATAACCACCCTGAAACGACAACACACTCCGTCGCCCCGTTGCCGTTTTAACCAGTTTAAGTGCCGCTTCAACTGCATCGGCTCCAGAAGGGCCACAGAACTGAATTTTTGCTTTTTGAGCAAATTCAGCAGGCAAGCTAGCAAACAGTTCTTCAACAAAGGCGTCTTTCACCGGTGTTGTGAGATCGAGCGTATGCAAGGGCAAATTGGTGTCTAGCGTAGCTCGCATTGCCGCTAACACAGCAGGATGATTGTGCCCAAGAGCTAAACTGCCTGCCCCGGCCAAACAGTCAAAATAGAGGTTACCATCCACATCTTTGATGTAAATTCCTTTAGCTTCCCGAATCGCCAAATGAATGCGCCGAGGATAACTTCTTGCATTCGATTCTCGATGTTGTTGTCGCTCTAAATAATGTTTTGAGATAGGGCCGGGTAAAGTAATATCCTGAGTCCCAGGATTAGTCTTTCCAGTATGCCAATCAGATTCTACGCTAGTCGAGGATAGAGGCGAGCATAGCAATACTCGATCTTGAGGGCTAGCAAGCGAAATATCTTGAATCGGTTGCATTGTCCGATACCTTTAAGTGGTTAATTTTACAAATGTTGTTTCGGCACTTCTAGGTTTATTAGCGAGTGCTGCTTATGTTGAAGATGAACGCAGTATGCCGGAGGAAAAAGCCTTTCAATCGAGACGATGACTCAACGCGATCCCGACAACGATATACCTGCAATCTCAATAGATTGGTCATCAGATTGCGAGAATCGGATTGAGTGAAATGACTCGCTTATTTTAAAGCGCAAAATAACGATCAACCACGAGAGTCTTCTTGCTGTCTCTGCCATCCAGTTACGGATGCAACCGTTGACAAATCTACAGACCAGAAATCCAATGTGCCAGAACCTAATCAAGACGATCAGGAACGGAGACTCTCAGCGCGGCTGCTTTTATGCAGACTAATGCAATCAATTATCAACAACAATATCTGTTAATATAACTTAACATACCTGCCCGTGGGGGAAAAGGGCTAGTCTTTAATTCTATAGAGATGCAAGAGCAGGTACACATTCCACGCTATAAGCCTGACTTGCCAAAGGCCACCTGCTTAATTAGAAAGATATATCTTGTTTTTTAGATGAGATTGGTTTTCAATAAACTAATTGGATTAGGCGCGATCGCTGAAATCACGCGGAAAATTTCCTGGCATCTAGTACTGAGAAATTTTCCTAAAAACTCTTTTCCCTAATTGCACTGGGCAGCTTTACTCATCTATGAACACGGTTACTCAAGACGAATTTGATGAACTTTGGCAAACGGCATTACAAAAAGAACAAGTTTGGACTTGGCAAGGACATGAAGGTGTTCGCCAATTACCCAAAGCTTTAGGTAAAGGCCAACGCCATCTCACCATCCTGCGGGAGGGGTTGCAGCTTTGGTTCGATGATGTGGAGTACGATCGCCCTCTGCATTTGGATTATGTTTATCAAGTGCCACAACTCACGCTCACGTTTTACCTGTCGGGTGATTTCCGCATTGTCAATCCTGGTTTAAGCCAAGAGGAAGATCGCTCCGAGGCCGTTGGCGAAAGTTGTATTTGTTATTTTCCCCAGATCCGCTCGATTGAATATTACCCTGCCCAGCGATCTCTCAAGCGCCTGACCTTAAGCGTAGACCTGGACTTTCTGCGAACCTATGCCCCAGATCAAGCCTTTCCTGGGCTCGTTCGGCAACTCATAGAGGGCAAGTCGGTTGCTCCCTTTCATCAAACCTTTGGGATTGCCCCACGCACCATTCAACCGATTCTTCAACACATCCTCACCTGCCCGTACCAGGGCGGTTTTCGGCGGATGTTTTTAGAAGGGAAGGCGCTGGAATTGCTGACGCTCCAACTAACACGTTGGGCGAACGATGAGCAATTGCCAACTCCGCCTAGACGTTGGAAAGCTCAAGATCTAGAAAAACTCGATCGCGCTAAGGACATTTTGCAGCGATCGCTGGAATATCCGCCCTCGCTGCTGGATCTGGCGCAACAAGTCGGGCTGAATGACTGCAAGCTGAAACAAGGGTTTCGCCAAGTCTTTGGAACAACCGTATTTGGCTACTTGAGAGCCTGTCAAATGGAGCGGGCTAAACACCTGCTACGAGAAACAGACCTCTATGTGACGGAAATTGCCGCCAAGGTCGGTTACAGCAGCCTACCCGCTTTCAGCAATGCCTTTTACAAACAAGTTGGAATGAGTCCCCAAATGTTTCGGCAGCGATAAGAATCGTGCTCTCCTAGCCATTTGAGCCTTCTTTTTGAGAACAAATAGTATTTGTGACCCCAAATACTCCGTTTTGATTAAGTGCCTTTCCCGCTTGCGTAAGCTTTTTGCAAAAGACTTTGATAATCTAAATCCAGTTCTTTATTAAAAGATTTTCTCAATAAAGAACTGGCTTAAAATTTCTGTGTGAGGCGATATGAATTGGGCGTTGCGATACTCTGGGTTTCCACTCATTTGCTTGTTGTTTCAGATGGCTGCGATCGCGGAAACCACACCATTGCAGGGAATTCAGGAATTTCAGCAGGTGCCAAAATCGGCAAAATTGCTGACTCAAGCGCCTGAAACTAGCCAAGCTGAGCGCGTTCAGATTACCAACGTCTACGTGTTGCCAACTGAAACTGGAATTCATGTGCAACTGGAAACAGCAGAGGCAAAACCACTAGGCCAACCTATTTTGCGATCGGCGGTTTCGACTGAAAGCGAAGAGTCGAAGCGAACACTCATTGCTGAGTTTGAAAACACAACCCTAGCATTACCGCAGGAACAACCTTTTCAGGCAGAAAATCCAGCCGAAAAGATTCAAAAAGTCACCGTGGAAGCGATCGCAGAAAATCGCGTTCGCATCACAATCGTTGGTACAGCAGAAACACCCAGTGCAACCCTGGAAACAACCACTAGCGGCACAACTTTAGTCGTTAATGCTCAACCGGGCGCAGAGGGAACACAAGCCAATCGTGAAAGGGAAGAAGACGAAGACGAAATTGTGATTACTGTCACTCGCAGCCAGGACACGCGCCAGGATGTGCCCCAGTCAATCACAACCATTAGTCGGGAAGAGCTTCGGAAACAGTTCACTATCTCCCGTGATGTAGCCGATGCGTTGAGTAAGCTCGTGCCCGGTCTGGCACCACCGAACGAGCGCAATAATATTTTTGGTCAGACCTTGCGGGGTCGCAATGTGACAGTTCTGATTGATGGGATTCCGCAAGCCACCACACCCAATGTGTTTCGAGACTTGCAAACGATCGATCCAGGTATCATCGAACGGGTGGAAGTGTTGCGGGGTGCAACGGCACTTTATGGTGATGGTGCAACCGGAGGCGTAATCAACATCATCACTCGTAGTCCTGCCCAAAATCCATTAACAGCGACAACAGATATTGGATTAACCCGATCGCTGACTGGATCAGAAAATGCCTGGGGACAGACGCTACAACAAACCTTTTCAGGCACAGAGGATAAATTGGGTTATGTTTTCAGTGCTGGACTGGCTAGAATTGGTAGCTTTTATGATGCTAATGGCGATCGCATTGCCCTCGATCCAACAGGTCAAGGAGGACTATCCGACGCCCTGGCAATTAATCTCTTTGGTAAGCTCGTTTATACCCCCGATGAAAATCAACGATTAGTTTTATCAGCTAGTCACTTTAACTACGAACAAGATCCTGACTTTACCAGTGATCCCCGTGTTGATCGATTGCCCGGTCGTCAACGAGCCCGAGTCTTAGAAGGACTTGAATTAGAAGATGAACCCGGAACCGTAAACTCCCTTTTCAACTTGGAATACACAAATCAAAATGTGTTTGGTAGTCGAGTGCGCGGCCAAGTCTACTATCGAGATGTTTTAGCCCGGTTCTTTCCCTTTGATGCTCGCAACACGCCCAGCCTGGGTCGTTTGATTTTTCAATCGCGAGTTGAGTCCCAACGCTTTGGTACTCGGTTTGATGTTGAAACACCACTCACACAAGATAAAAACGTCAATCTCTTGTGGGGACTGGATTTTAGCAATGAAAACTCTAAGCAACCCGTCTCCTTTTTTGATCCTGTTGCATTTACCCGCAGTAACGGCCTGGAGTTTCGCAAACTCGGCGATCGCACCTGGACTCCCCCCCTCACAACAAACAGCCTGGGCTTGTTTGGGCAACTTGAAGCCAACCTGGGCGATCGCTTGGTGTTACGCGGTGGCATACGCCATGAACGGGCTGCTGTTAGCGTCAACGACTTTGTGACGATCGCCAATAATTCTGTGGTCGGCGGCAAGGTGAACTACGACGAAACCCTGTTTAACGCTGGAGCCGTTTATCGAATTACGCCCGAACTCAGTACGTTTGTCAATTTTGCTCAAGGTTTCTCCCTGGCTGACATTGGGCGAGTCTTAAGAGCAGCACCCAACAACTTCCAATTTGAGCGAGTCCGCCCCGAACCGCAAAAAGTGAATAACTATGAAATTGGCTTACGCGGAGAATGGAAGAACATTCAAGCTTCAATCGCAGGGTTTTACAGCACCTCAAAACTAGGATCAACCTTTAGCTCCAGTTTTGTCGATATCATTCGTGCGCCAGAACAAATTTATGGTGTGGAAGCAACCTTAGATGTTCAACCCAGTAGCACTTGGAATTTGGGTTTATCGGCAAGCTTGGCAGAAGGTCGCATTGATATTGATGATGACGGAGACTATGAAGACTTCTTGGATGGTTTTCGGATTCCGCCGCTCAAGCTAACAGCCTATGTAGAGAATGAAACCCTTCCAGGTTGGCGCAACCGTTTGCAATTGCTCTACTCTGGTACGCGCGATCGCTTCGATAACAGTTCTGCCTTTGGTCGCCAAGCTGTAAACGATTATGTCACACTTGATTTTGTCAGCCTGATTAAGCTTGGTAATGGCACACTCCAGATCGGGATCGAAAATCTGTTGAATACTGACTACTTTCCGATTGTCTCCCAGTTACAAACCAGTGATGCCCAATATTTGCCAGGACGAGGGCGATCGCTCACCGTACGCTATAGCTTTACCTGGTAATGATTAACTCTAGCTTTAGATCCTTAGTCTCAGATTTATCGAGTTCATCATCTAGTCACAACGTCAGGCTAACGCGGGGCTAACTCATCTCAATTAGGCTGTTTATTTTTGTGTGTCATCCGGCTTGATTCACCTTTGAACAGCCACTTTCACCTTGATCACCACTGCATATTCCCTGGGGCAATTGACTGCGAAAGCATTGCTTCAGGGGATTTTTCTGTTGCGCAAAAAACAGCGTTAACCACCCCAGCAAAGGTTGAGGGGAAACGCCATTCAAACAGGATTGATCAGCATCAAGGCCAGGAAAAAGGGTCGCGTGGAAACATGCAAGTCAACAGATGCGGCAAGGACAACCCGCGATCGCGATCGCCATCCATCCAGAGGAACATCTGTAATTCAAAATCAATAAGTAAAGCTTATTGATTAGATTTGATATTGTGTTTTAAATTTATACCGTCGAAACGTAGAAAATTAGGCTTTTACCGATAGACTTAATCTCAAGAAGGTTTAGACTTCAATAGATAAAAGTCTATGATCTACATCTAGTTGGCGACTTGGGGGAAACTTCGGTGGTATTTAAGCTGAAGCATTTTAGCTTTGAGCGCTCGTTGCAAGATGCGGCGGGTGATCTAGGGCAAACCACCGACAACATCATCCACTGGGCTAATCTGGGCACTCAGTTGATGCATTCCCCAAATCCGCAGAATTTATCGCTGCTGCTAGCACTGGTTCGCACAATTATTTGTGTTCATCGGAGCAAATTTTTATCGTTCAGCCCATGACGCACCGGGATGTGGCAGGGAGCAATGAGGCAACTCGCTCCTCACCCGGATGTAAATAGCCAGCTACCGGGGATTCAAGGCCACATGTGCCTGCCGTCCTGACCCCTAGTACGTGAATGGAGGAATTACAAAGTGGATTTTTTGTCCTTGTTTTTAATGGACTTTGTTAAGCAGTTACAGTCCCCAACCCTGAGTTTTCTGATTGGTGGCATGGTCATTGCGGCCTTGGGTAGCCAGCTACAAATCCCAGAGTCGATTTGTAAGATCATCGTCTTCATGTTGTTGACCAAAATCGGCCTGACTGGTGGGATTGCAATCCGCAATTCCAACCTCACGGAAATGATTTTGCCTGCCCTGTTTTCTGTTGTCTTAGGGGTGCTTATTGTCTTCATCGCGCGCTACACCTTGGCCAAACTGCCCAAGGTCAAAACGGTGGATGCGATCGCGACTGGCGGGTTGTTTGGAGCCGTGAGTGGCTCTACGATGGCTGCCGCCCTGACGCTTCTGGAAGAACAAAAAATCCCATACGAGGCATGGACTGGCGCACTCTATCCTTTCATGGATATCCCAGCCCTCGTAACGGCGATCGTAATTGCCAACATCTACCTCAACAAGAAGCAGCGGAAAGCCGCCGCCGCCGCTGCCCACGCGCCCATCCAAGAGTCTTTCAGCAAGCAGCCAGTTGCCGCCCTTGCCTACTCCAGCGACGCCAGCGGCACCGTAGGCGATTATCCCGATCAGTCCGACTATCCCAGCAGCCGCCAAGAGTATCGCAGCCAGCAGACACCGGGGGATAGTCGAGTCAAGATTTGGCCCATCGTACAGGAAAGTCTTCAGGGGCCAGCCCTATCAGCAATGTTGCTGGGCCTTGCACTGGGCCTGATCGCTCAGCCGGAAAGTGTCTATAAAAGCTTCTACGATCCCTTGTTCCGTGGTTTGCTGTCGATCTTGATGTTGGTCATGGGGATGGAAGCTTGGTCAAGAATTGGTGAACTGCGTAAAGTGGCCCAGTGGTACGTTGTTTACAGCGTGGTCGCCCCTTTGGTGCATGGGTTTATCGCCTTTGGGCTTGGCATGATTGCCCACTATGCCACAGGTTTCAGCATGGGCGGTGTCGTAGTGCTGGCTGTCATTGCGGCCTCCAGTTCAGATATTTCAGGCCCGCCGACTTTGCGTGCTGGTATTCCATCCGCTAATCCTTCCGCTTATATTGGTGCCTCCACTGCTATTGGTACACCCATTGCGATCGGTGTGGCCATCCCGCTCTTCCTCGGGCTTGCCCAGGCGATCGGCGGTTAAGCTCAGCTGGGTTGTGGGCTGCCGGAGCGTTCCCTGCCCGGCAACCAAGTAGTTTAATGAATATATGCGTGAAGGAGGTAAACCAACTATGGCTAAGCCAGCGAAAAAGCTTGTCATCGTCACAGAAAAGATTCTGCTGAAAAAGATCGCCAAGATCATTGAAGAATGTGGGTCAACTGGGTACACCGTCATGGAAACGGGCGGTAAGGGTAGTCGCAACGTGCGATCGTCGGGACAACCTAATGTTTCCGATACCCAGGCAAACATAAAGTTCGAGGTGCTCACCTCCGATCGCGACACGGCTGAGAAGATCGCCGATCAGGTTGCAGTCCAGTTTTTCATAGACTTTGCAGGCATTATCTACATCTGCGATGCAGAAGTACTGTACGGGCACAGTTTTTGTGGGCCAGAGGGCTGTTGATATTAGGCGCAGATTAATAGCGTAGACCAACAGCATAGACAGATCGCAAAAGCCGGGGGCGTACCTCCGGCTTTTGCATTGGAAAGAGCACTTTAGTGCTTTTTGTAAATCAGATAAAATCCTGCTCCTTGGCGAGCGATCGCCCTTTCAAGCGATCGCCCACCAAGGAGATTTAGCCTAGCGCCGATCCGATCCCCTTTGCCGTTCCCCCTTTGACAACATTTCCCTTACAGAACGGTTAAGCACCTCACCCAGCCTTCCCATGAAGTTCTCAGGCATCAAGTTCTCAGGCATCAAGTTCTAACATGAGCTAGCTCATAGAAGGGACATCACCAATTTGGCAAAGTAGAGATGAACCACAGCCTGGTTCCGGAGATGGACAATCCGAGCAAGAATCAACAAGGAAATCTATGACGACTTTATTTGCCAAGCTTGGTGGTGCAGCCGCGATTGACGTAGTAGTCGATAAATTCTACAATCGCGTACTTCAAGATGACCGCATCAAGCACTTCTTTGCCGATACCGACATGGTGAAGCAACGGGCCCACCAAAAAGCCTTTCTGACCTATGCTTTGGGCGGAACCGATCAATATGACGGTCGCTATATGCGCGAAGCTCACCGAGAACTGGTTGAAAAACAGGGCTTAAACAGCGAACACTTTGAGGCTGTGGCCGAAGATTTGATCGCAACCTTGAAAGAACTGGAAGTCCCTGAAGATTTACTAGCCGAAGTTAGGGCGATCGTGGCTGCGCCCCAACACAAACGCGACGTCTTGAATCAATAGCCCGCCCATGGCCCCCCTTCATCCAATGGAGTTTAAACCCAATGACAACCTTTCAGCTTGATCACACCGTAGGCTCAATTGTGCGAGATCATCCAGCCCTATCTCGCCTCTTCGAGCAAGCCAAAGTAGACTACTGCTGCGGTGGCCAAAAGACTTTAGAAGAAGCCTGCCGTCAACGGGGCATCGATCCGCATCAATTCCTGGCTCAACTCGAAGACTATACTGCGCTGGAAGCAGTGCCAGCCGTGAATTTAGCCGCCCTGACTCTGACTGAACTGGCCGACCATATTGAACGAATTCACCACGCTTACCTGCACGAAGAACTGCCCCGCCTCGACAAAATGGTGACAAAAGTAGCGGCAGTACATGGAGAAAAAGAACCACGCCTGTTGCAGATTAAGGACATTTTCCTGGCGTTGTCAGCAGAGTTGACCACTCACTTGAGGAAGGAAGAGCAAGTGCTGTTCCCCATGATTCGGCAATTAGAAGCAAGCACAACCCTACCCATTTTTCATTGTGGGACGGTGGCCAATCCCATTGCGCGGATGACGATGGAACATGACGGCGCGGGGGTTGCCCTTGCCCAACTGCGTGAACTGACGGACGACTTTACGCCGCCAGCGTGGGCTTGCAATACCTATCGGGCCTTGCTGGATGCGCTGCTGAGGTTTGAACAGGATATGCACCAACACATTCACAAAGAAAATAATGTGTTGTTTCCACGGGCGGTGCGGCTAGAACAACAAAAAGCAGGATAAGCGATCGCCCCCACCAATAGCCTCGGCCCTTGCCCCCTGGGGTGGGGGCTGTTGTGTGCTCAGCCCAAAAACACCCCTAGCCTCTAGAATTAAGGGGCACCACCACCCTGATGACATTGGGGCGAAGAACAGGATTCATGAAAGCAACTGTTGAGCAACTGGCCGCCATTGCCGTGTTTACCCAACTCCAGCCAGACCAACTTGCCAACCTCCAGCCCCACACCACGGTTCAGTCTTACAGCCCTGGAGAAATTGTCTCCCACGAGGGCGATCGCCTCCCCGCCCGCCTATATGCCCTGATCACTGGGATATTGCGCGTTTCCAAAACCGCCATCAGTGGGAAGGAAACCATTCTACGCACGTTAGCCAATGGCGATATTTTTGCGGCCCCAGCCCTGTTTGGTAACGGCATTGCTCCAGCCACTGTCATTGCCGAAAGTGAGGCACAAGTGCTCATGGTCGATCGCGAAGCCCTACTCACAGTAATCCAGGCCAATCCAGAAATTGCCTTGAAGATGATGGCCGTGTTTAATCAACGGCTCCAGCAATTGCATGAAACCGTGCATGGGTTGGTATCAGAACGGGCGATCGTGCGGTTGGCCCGGTTCATTCAAAGTGCAGCGGGTGACCCCAATCTGTCGATCAGCACCGAAGGGGCGTGTTTGCGTTCTTACCTTTCTTATTATGAGATCGCTCGGAGCATTGGCATTACCTACGAAGAATGTGTCCGTTTGTTTAAGCAACTGCACGCAGTTGTGGCCTATAGCCGGGGCGGAAAAATCACAATTCTGGACTGGGCCGGACTCACCGCGATCGCCCAGGGCACCGCAGAACCAGAGGCGATCGCAAAACCCACCAAGCAACCCGGTTCCCAGCCCGCCCACAAAAGCCCATAATCATCTGGGGTTCCTGCCCCGTGGCTCATTGCCGCTCGGCGCACAAAACGATGTAGCCTAATTCCTGGCAATATTGCTGGAATACGCGGCGAATGGGCAACAACCGCTGGCGAACTGGCGCTTGCGTCAAAACAGTCCAGCAGAATTTGAGTCCATCCCTCAGGCCCTCATCCTGAATAATGCGCGTGGGGTTGAGCAGTTCCATCTTACCCGTCCGACACTGCACAACCTGCAATCCAGCCGCTTCGCAAGTATCAATCCAGTCCGCTTCGGATAAGGGGGTGGAGTTTGCTCGCAAAGTGGCGGCCAGAGCTCGGTGAATCTCATCTGCGCGATCGCGGGCCAAAAGTTCCTGGGATAGAAACTTGCCACCCGGTTTGAGGCGATCGCAGACTCCGTGCAAAATTTGGCGTTTGGCTGGCAAGGATTGCATTGTTAAAATGGCCTCGGCCAGAACATAGTCAAACTGCTCAGACAGTTCCTCCAACCGGAACACATCGCCCTCAAGCACCTGCACTTGGCCAGCTAATCCGGCAGCTTGAATATTGAGCCGCGCCCGTGCCACACTAGCCGGGTTTTTCTCAATGCCAATCACCTGTACCCCATACTGCTGGGCCAGGGCGATCGCGCTATGGCCAAAACTCGCCGCCAGTTCCAACACCCGGTCACCCGGCTGAAAAGCGGCCCACTGAAACAATTGCGCTGTTGCGGCTTTTCCCCCCGGACGCAAAATCTTTTTCCCAGCGGCAGCCATGACCTGATGGCCAGTGGCCGTCTCAAAATTGAGAGTGGAGTGAGTGGTGGTGGCGTGGGTCATGGCATTGCCCTTCAGTGTCGATGCTTCTACTCTGCCAAATCAGCCACAAGGGAGCTATGAGCTAGCTCATACTGCTGGGTAAAGCAATTACTGGGGTTGGTGCAGCAAGGTTTGAGCCAGTCCATATTATTGATCAGGATTCAAATTGATCAGGATTCGACCCACGCTTCCCCCCCTGCCCCATCAGCCCGATCAGGAGCGTTCAAACAGTCTGTATTTTCGTGGTCGGGGCACGCCCTGATAGGAGCAGGCAGACACAAGCTCCACCCCGACGAATTCACGGGTGGTCAATTATCCAGGCTAGGGCAGGGGGCTAAGCCGGAATAATGGCGATCGGATGAGCCGGGTCAGTTAACGGCTGAACCCGCCCAATGACAGCACTTTGGCCATACCCTGCTTGGTGCAAAGCAGCAACACACGCTGGGGCCTGATAGATTGGCACCGTTGCCAGCAAACCTCCCGCCGTTTGGGGATCGAACAACAGGGGAAATTGGGGGCGATCGCAAACCTGTTGCCTGTTCGCAATCAATTGAGCAGCTTGCTGATTTTGGGCTTGCAATGAACTCAAAATCCCTTGTTCCACGGTGTGGAGTGCGCCAGGAAGGAGGGGAATTGCGGCCAACTCCAACTCCACGGCCACTTGGGCTGCCTGCACCATTTCCAGCAAATGCCCCACTAGCCCAAAGCCGGTAACATCTGTGCAAGCCGTTGCGCCATAACGCTGTAACAGGAGAACCGCCCCCTGGTTAGACTGTTGCATGGACTGCATCGCAGCATCCAGCCACCAGCCCCGCGCCCGCCGTTGGCGTTTGGCCACAAAGAGCGTGCCCGTGCCGATCGCCTTGGTTAAAATCAACGCCTGTCCAGATTGCATCCCGCTTTTACGAAGAATTTGGTGAGGCAACACCAGACCATTGCACGTCAGCCCAAAGGCCAGTTCGTCCCCTTCAACCGTGTGGCCACCGATGAGGGTGGCACCAGCCTCGTGCAAAACGCTTAATGCCCCCGCCAACAGTTGATACAGGGTTTCTTCAATTTTGCTAGTGGTACCGTGGGGAATGGTGGCGATCGCCAGCGCACTGTGGGGGGTGGCTCCCATCGCAAACACATCACTCAAGGCATGGTTAGCAGCAATTTGGCCAAATGTATAAGGATCATTGACCAGAGCAGAAAAATAGTCAACCGTTTGAACCAGCGCCCGCTCCGGTGGCACTTGGATCACCGCTGCATCGTCGGGAGCGGCTAGACCAATCAAAGGCGATGGCCCAGACGGATTGCCAGCCTCCTGTTGAATACGGTGCAAGACTCGTTCCAGCACCGACCGAGGCACCTTGGAACCACACCCCGCACAATACATAGTGGGTAAAGATTCAGTTACGGAAGTCGTCGGTGAAGGAGTCACGCGATCGCCCCCAGCAGTCATCATTTCTGGCAATTCATTCAACCGAGCAATAAATTGGCGATCGATATGCTCTTTCCAGCGCCACAACCAGCCAGACTGCCACCCCCACCGATCCCAGGAGGCAACGGCTTCCTGTTGGCCCGTGCCAATCAAACTGAGATAGCGTTTTTGGGGACGATAGGGCCGGAGCGATCGCCCCTGGAGATAACGCCGAAGATTGTTGACCAGCGGTTTGGCCTGCCGAACAGCAAACACTCCGGCCTTAGGGCAAGGATGGTCGCCCATTGTGGCAATATCCCCTGCCGCAAACACCGCCGGATGGGAACAGGACTGCAACCCGTCATTGACCAACACAAAACCTTTGTCGTCTGTTGCCAATCCCGCTTTGGCCAGCCAGTCTGGCGCAGACGCTTGGGTGACCCAGGCCCCAAAGTCAAACACCAGTTCCAACCCCGAACGACAGCGAATCTGGTGCTGATTGACAGTTTCAACCTCTTCGTTCCAATGGACACGAATTTGGCGCTGGTGCAAAATCTGGCGAAAGCGATCGCGCACCCAAGCATTGTGTCGAGGCAAGACCTGATCACCCCGATGAATTAAATGGATTTCTATCGTCGAAAGGGGTTGACGGGCCGCAGCCAGGATAGCGTGCAGTTGTCGCTGCATGTTGAGCGCCAGTTCCACCCCCCCGGCTCCGCCCCCCACAATTGCCAAACGCCGCGATCGCCCCGGCTCTGCTTTGACCTGTGCCACCCACTGATCCCAACGGTGCAAAAACTGGGGCACGGGCTTGGCTGGCACCATCGCCCCCACAGTCGCAAGGGGCATCGGCAGGGTAGGCGTGCTACCAATATCAATCGACACAACATCAAAGGCAACCGGAGGCCGATTGGCACAAAGAATCTGCTTGGCAGCTAAATCTAAGCCAACAACCCGGTCTAAATACAGTTGAGCTTGAGCAAACTCGGCAAGGCCCGATAAATTAATGTGGCAGTCCCCGTCAGCATAGAAGCCTGCCACGCGCCCAGGTAACATCCCGGAATAGGCGGTTTCTGAAACCTCTGTCACCAGGGTTAGACGCACCCCTGGCAAGGGTTTCATGCCAAACATCCGCAGCGCGATCGCGTGGGCATGGCCACCACCAATCAACACTAAATCAGTCGTAACGGGCTTATTTTTCATGGCCCACAGTTGACACCCAATGAACTCAAATCTCACCTGGTCTGGATACGGTGATGGGGGTACGGTTGGATGTCAATTTGTGAGCGGTGAGAACCACGGTGTTATCCCAACCAGACAGCGATCGAGGATTCGCAAACTATGCACCGATGACTTTATCTTTAAACAGCTTACCGGCACTAAACGCAGGCACTCGTGTGGCTGGAATTTTGATCGGTTCGCCAGTTGAAGGATTCCGCCCTTCCCGCGCTTGGCGATCGCGCGCTTCAAATGTGCCAAACCCAACCAGCGTCACCTTGTCGCCACTGGCCACGGTGTCTAAGATGACATCTAGCATTGCGGTCAAAATCGCATCCGCATCTTTTTTGGTAACATCCGCTTTTTCAGCGATTTTATCGACTAATTCACCTTTATTCATATCCCAAGACTCTTAGAACGGTTGCTGTGATTATACTTGAGGCTTTTGAAAGTGCAACAGATTTAATCAGTTTTCCCTTGTTTTTAAGTACGAAGCCAGAGAAAAATTATACTTGTCAGTCGCTATAATCCCGTGGGGCTCATCTTTACAGGGTTTTGCCACAGGCGCAGATCACACCCCGCCGCCCCCGCACCAACGGTGTAACGGGAAGCGTAACTAAACAAAAACTCCCCCCAGCCCCTTTGCAAACGAAGACTGGAGGCCACGTTTGGAAAAAAGGGAAACCAGGGGGAGCCTGAGCCAGATCTCACAGGGCAGCGTCTACCTGTGCAAACCTTGTTCAGATTTTTGCGATCGCCGGTGCTTGCTTCGCTTCCAAGGCCGCACCCGCCAAGGCCACAGGAGTTACTTCCAGGGTTTGGGCTAATCCAGGCACATTACCCCGCAACCGTTCAGTCAGTTGCAAGGTCTTGGAATCATAAATTTGGGTCAGGATTTTGGGATATAACCCAATGCCAATAATGGGCACCAGCAACGCTGTAATGATGAAAATCTCGCGCGGTTCAGCATCCACCAGTTCTTCATGGGCCGTCAACTCTTTGTTTTCCGGGCCATAGAAGATCTCGCGCAAGTTGGACAGCAGGTAAATCGGGGTCAGAATGACACCCACAGCAGCCAAACAAACAACAATGACGCGGAAGGGAAGGCTATAGGCATCGCTGGTGGCAAACCCAACAAATACCATCAACTCTGCGACGAAGCCACTCATCCCCGGTAGGGCGAGGGAAGCCATCGAACAGACTGTCCACATGGCGAAGATTTTCTTCATCTTCTGGCCCACACCGCCCATTTCATCCAGCATCAAGGTATGGGTGCGATCGTAGGTTGCGCCCACCAGGAAGAACAGACTCGCCCCAATCAACCCGTGGGACACCATTTGCAAGACAGCCCCGCTCAACCCCAAGTCGGTGAAAGAGGCAATCCCAATCACCACAAAACCCATGTGGGAAATGGACGAGTAGGCAATTTTGCGCTTCAGGTTGCGCTGGGCAAAGGAGGTAAGCGCAGCATAGATGATGTTGACAACGCCCAAAATCACCAGGGCCGGAGCAAAAACGGCATGGGCACCAGGTAGCATTTCGGCGTTCATGCGAATTAGGGCGTAGCCTCCCATCTTCAGGAGAATACCCGCTAGCAACATGTGGACGGGAGCGGTAGCTTCACCGTGGGCATCGGGCAACCAGGTGTGGAGGGGCACAATCGGCAGTTTGACCGCATAGGCGATGAGAAATGCGGCGTACATCCACAGTTGGAAGTTGAGGGCCATGTCTTTGGCTGCGAGCGATCGCATATCAAAGGTGACCGTATCGCCATAAAACGCCATCGAAAGGGCCGCGACCAGGATGAACAGCGAACTGCCTGCCGTGTACAGGATGAATTTCGTCGCTGCGTATTGCCGCTTTTTCCCACCCCAAATCGCCAGCAGCAGGTAAACCGGAATCAGTTCCAGTTCCCAGGCCAGGAAGAACAGCAGCATATCCTGAACAGCAAAGACGGCGATCTGGCCACCATACATGGCCAACAGCAGAAAGTAGAAAAACCGGGGTTTGAGGGTAACGGGCCACGCCGCCAAGGCGGCCAGCGTTGTGATGAATCCAGTCAGCAACACCAAAGGCATGGACAACCCATCCACCCCTACCGACCAGCGCAGATCGAGCTGGGGAATCCAGGTATAACTCTCGACGAGTTGTAAATCGGGGTTGGAAAAATCGTAAAAATTGTAAAAGGTATAGACAATAACTGCAAAATCGATCAAGCCGATGATGAGTGCATACCAGCGGATCGTTTTGCCGTCTTTGTCTGGGATAAAAGGAATCAACAGAGAGGCTGCGATCGGAAACAAAATAATGAACGACAGCCAGGGAAAATTCTCGGTCAACATTTGTAAGCCTTAGCCGTTAGAGATTGCGTGCAAAGGACTGTTCAGCAGGTTAGGGAAAAACGGGTTTTATCGAAAATTGGGAGCGAGGGCGAGTGGAGGCAGGCTAAGCTTTAAGCCCATTACACTACATCCCTCCATCAAACAAGAACTTCAAACGAGACAGGCAAGCATAGGATCAGCCTTCGGAATGGAATGAGGCAGTTCCCCGCGGGGTGCAGTCCGACCCTGCGACCAGCCAGAGGGGCGATCGCAGGTGGATTGATCAGGTCACACCAGAGAAAATGACCAACCCTAATACCGCCGCAAAGACAATGAGGGCATAGAACTGGGCTCGACCATTTTCTAGGTATTTCAACCCTTCCCCTGTCAACAGCGTGACTAACCCCGTAAGGTTTACAACGCCATCAACCACTTTGTAGTCCACTTCCAGCACCTGACGGGCCAACCGACGACTCCCCAAGACAAACACTTGGTTGTAGATGTCATCGATATACCACTTGTTTTTGGAGAGGGCATAGAGGGTGGGGACTTTTGCCGCGATCGCCGCCGGGTCAAGCTTACGCGACAGATACATCAGCGAAGCCAAGGTCAGCCCAATCAGGCCAATCCCGACTGAATTGCCGCCCATGACCAAAAACTCAGTCAGTTCTTCCGCTGGCAAACCATGAAATCCCGGTGCCAGAACTTCCACAACTTCCCCAGGTGCGTGAATAAACTCCTCAAAGTAGTTGTGGAAGGGAGTACCAACCAACCCAACCAACACCGAAGGCACCGCCAGCACCAACAAGGGCAAAGCCATCGTCAGCGGGGATTCGTGGGGTTCGTGGCTGTGGTGGTGATCATGGCTATGGTCTGCGTCATGGTCATCGTGGCCAGTCTCCGCCACCAGTTCCTTGGGATTCATTGCCCCAGGCCCAAAATTCAGGCCCAGCAACTTCAACTGTTCCGCTTTGATCGTGGCTTTTACCGCCGCATCCTCGCCCCGGAAGTCGCCTTCAAAAGTCAAGAAATACATCCGAAACATGTAGAACGCGGTAATCCCAGCGGTCAACCATCCGATTACCCACATCGCCGGGTTGGCCGCAAAGGTTAGCCCCAGGATTTCGTCTTTTGACCAAAAGCCTGCAAAAGGCGGAATTCCTGAAATTGCCAATACCCCAACAAAGAAGGTGCCAGCGGTGATAGGCATATACTTCCGTAACCCTCCCATCAGGCGCATATCCTGGGCATAGGCAGGGTTGTGGCCAACCACGGCTTCCATGCCATGAATCACCGACCCCGACCCCAAAAACAGCATGGCTTTGAAGTAGGCGTGGGTCATGAGGTGAAACAACCCGGCGCTGTACCCGCCAACGCCCATTGCCATCACCATATAACCCAACTGGGACATGGTGGAATAGGCCAAGCCTTTTTTAATATCCATCTGGGTGATGGCGATCGAAGCGCCCAAAAAGGCAGTGCAGGCCCCGGTCCAGGCGATTACGTTCATCGCAGTGGGAATTTCTTCAAACACGGGGAACATCCGCGCGATCAAAAACACCCCGGCGGCAACCATTGTGGCGGCGTGAATCAGGGCTGAAATGGGAGTTGGGCCTTCCATTGCATCGGGTAGCCACACGTGCAAGGGAAATTGGGCCGACTTTGCCACTGGCCCCAAAAATACCAAAATGGCAAGCAATGCGGCGAGCCATCCGCCGATCGCCCCAGTTTCTACCAGTTCCGTCAGGCGATCGCCCATGACACCAAAATCAAAACTGCGGGTCGCCCAATACAAGCCCAAAATCCCCAGCAGCAGCCCAAAGTCACCAACTCGGTTAGTCACAAAGGCTTTTTGGCAGGCATCCGCCGCCGCTTTGCGGTCATACCAGAACCCAATGAGGAGATAAGAACACATCCCCACCAGTTCCCAAAATACATAAACCTGAATCAGGTTTGAGCTGACGACCAACCCCAACATGGAGGAGCTAAACAAACTGAGATAGGCATAAAACCTGACATAGCCAGGATCATGCGCCATGTAGCCATCGGTGTAGATCATCACCAGAAAGGCAACCGTCGTCACAATCACCAGCATCAGCGCTGTGAGGTTATCAACGACATACCCCATACTGAGTTGAAAATCGCCCGCTGCGGCCCATTCAATGGTTTGGACAAAGGGTGCATGACCATGCCATTGCCCCCACAACAAGGCGAACGACAGAATCATGGCAAGCCCCATGACGGAGACGACAAAAACAGCAGCCCCCTGCCGCAGGGCATTTGTTGCCTTATTAAACGAGATGAGTCCGACGCCCAGAAGCGTTGCGGCTGCTAACGGCAGCACTGGAATCAACCAGGCATATTGATAAAGTGTTTCCATTCCGAATGCCTACGTTAAAGTTCTTCACGGGTTGATGAAAACCGATAACATTCTGACACAGACTTAACAACAAGCTGTCAAGACGAATCACAAGTTTTCAGTTTTGACCGATTGGAATGATTCGAGGGACTGGATTGAACCGCCTCTAGCGACAACAGATACACGCATCAAAGCCAGTTTCAAGTTTTAATGCTGTCAATTTAGACGCTGTTATGGCGGTTTTGCAAAAAAACTCTGGGTAATTTGGCAATTTTCAGAAGATTTCGTTCCCTAGTCAGATCTTGGCTCAATCAAAAGATTTCTAAAGATAGGATCACATTGACCGTCATTTACCCCAAACTAGCGTTGCTGGGGTTGCGCCTGTGAGTTTCCTCGTCAGCTGTTCCGAGCGGCACACCTTGCTGTACTGGCCACAACTGTTTAACCGATAACCGTTTAACCGATGACGGTAGCGGCGATCGCCCCAGGTATCGTGCAACAAAGACAAAGACCTCAGAGCAATGACAAAAATCATGCAACAGGTTGAGCTTATGACAAAGTGGCCCCACCGACCAAGCTGGGGTAAAATCAGTTACCTCTGATCCTATTCAGGCTAACCTTAAGCAAAACTTCAGCTTAGTTCGCTTGCAAAGGACTAGCGATGAGCGTCGTCAGTTCGCTCCACAGCACTTCTCGTTTGTGGAGTCCTTCAATGCGATGCAACAACCGCCCCCCTTCAAAAAAAAGGAGCGTTGGCAGGGTTGTAATGCGATATTGACTGGTGAGTTTCAAGTTTTCGTCGGCGTTGATTCCAATTAGCTTAAAGGAACTACCAAACTCGGCCTGAAATCGTGCTAACAATGGCTCGATCATTCGGCAAGGGCCACACCAGGGAGCACCAAAATGCACTAAAACTGGTTCAGAAGAATCTAAAACTTCTTGCGTAAACGTGTGTTCGACCATTGGATTTGTAATGTCGCTTTCCGCTATGTACCGAGGTTAAAAATTACTTTGGGATCATCCTACCAGCCAACGCTCGAAGTTGCACGAATTAATATTGGATGCGCCCACCACAAGCCACCAACGAAAGCGGCAACCCCCAAATAGGCAGGGCGGAGAAATTCGGTCAATTTCAGGGTTTGCTTGCCCTGGGCGATCGCCAAAAAGGGCACAATCGAGGTGCGGGCTTTGACCGCAGTAAACGCTTCACCATACCGAGCTTGGAGGCGGCGATCGCCATGCCACACCCCAAACAAGTGATGCAAAACTAAGCCTAGGGAAGTCACCAGCGTAAACGTTGTGCCGAGCCAGAGCGTGTGGGCGATGCACCAAATCACCTGGCCAACCATCTGCGGGTGCCGAGTAATTCGGATAATGCCAGTTTCGTAGAGGTGAACCTGGGGCTTTTGGACGGCAGCAATTTCTAACAAGTTAAAGGTGGCCGGGTACAAAAACAAAAAGGAAACGGCAGACAACCCCCACACCAGGGGCACAATGCCGGGAACCGCTTGCACTTGCCAAAGTTGCAGCCCGTCATAGCGGTGGTTGATGAAATAAATGATGAGCGTTGTGGCAAGAGGCAAACTCACCAGGGCAAACAGCACCCGGTAGAGCCGTGCTCCAATCACTTTTTCGGCCCGCGAACGTAAGGCCGCCAGACCGCTGTGGGCGGTGGCAAAGGTCAAAAGGAGGCCCAGCATGATGAAATGGCTGGGGGTTAACCAATCAGGAAATGTGGATAGCATGGGGACAAAAGAGGCAGGGTTTAAGGGTTTCAGAGTTTAGTCTACAGGGGTTTCAGGGCAAACGGGGAAACTGGATGACGGCACACAGCAAGTTCAAACCACAGCAAGTTCAAAACAAAATATCGAGCCCTAACAACGCCAAATCGACTAGACACAACTGGCCTTTGTTCTGGTGCCAATTGGCGATCGCAAGTTTGTTATCCGCAATCGCGGCGATCGCCGTGGGATTGGGTGGCCCAGTCACTTGGCCCAAAAATTGACCGTAGCGATCGCAGGCAACAATTTCGCCCACTGCACTGGTGAACAGATAGCCCCAAGCCAGAGCCAGCAAGAATTGGGGGGCGATCGGCAAATCCAGCCGTTGGATTCTGAGCGGTTTGAGGTCAATGATCAGCACCGTCTTGGGATAGCCCGGCTCCGTCGCCAGAAACCGATACGGAAAAGGGGTTGCAACCAACTGGCGTAAGGGAAGGGGGAGTTTTAAGTGGCCAATCTGATTCCCCCGGCGCGTGTACACATCCAGCCCAAAGCCTGTAATGACGGTGTCGCTCCGGTTGGTGCTGTGGCGGAACAACGCCAGATGGCGACTATCGAGGGCTAAAACCTGGAACCCACCCGGCACAGCCCGCTGTACTTGGGCTTGAAACGGGCGCAAGTGGCGTAAGTTCCAAATGTTGAGCCGGGCAGAAACCGCCGCTGCCGATTGAGCCGGTGCAGAAAGGGCGGCCAACCAATGGTGATTCGGGGCGATCGCCACCATAATTTTGTGATCAAATTCTGCAATCAACTGGGGAACAGCATGCAAAACCCAGCGATCGCCCTTAAGCGAGTGTTGTAAATAGCCCGCATCGGGTTGAGCCACCTGGGCCTGAAACAACGTCAACGGCAGGCGATAAATCGACTGGGGCGTCACCGCAATCCCCCCCTGGGGGCCAATCGACAGATGGACAATCGCCTCCGGCAACCGCACAACCCGCAACGCCGTTTGCTCAAAATTTGGGGTCTGCGCTGGGGGGCTGGCTGGGGCAGCCAGTTGGGCTGGGAACTCGGACTGATAGCCGATGCGGGCACCAAAGACCCGGAAAAAAGCCGCCTCCGCCGCGATCGCGCCATCCAGTGGGGCACCAGTCGCACAGGCAGAAGCCCCCAGTTGCGCCGCGATCGCCTGGGCATCCACGATTTGCCTCACCGGAGTGGGCAACGGTTCAGCAAGCACCGCTGGAAAGGGCTGACTGTGGCTGGGAGTAACCAGCCGTAACACAGCCGCATCAGACCACCCCTGGCTCAATGCCTCTAGTGTGCGATCGCTCACGTCCTGCAACTGCGCCAACATTTCCCCCGCAGACCGAAACCGCCGTGCCGGTAGCTTTTGCAACGCCCGTCGCAAAAACAGTTGCATCGCTTCCGGCAATGAGTCTGGGAATTTCACCGGCTGATTCAAATGGGCCGACATTAAATCTGCGGGTGGCCCCGAAAACGGACGATAGCCCACCAACAATTCAAACAGCAAAATCCCCACTGCATACAGATCGGAAGCCGCAGAATACTGCCCATAAAAGCGCTCCGGAGCCATATATGCTGGCGAACCCGTATTACTAAAGACTTCATTCGTCAGCTCTTGGCTCAGCCGCGCAATGCCAAAATCCGAAATCCGCGCCTTCCAGCCATCGGCAGTCACATTCAGCAGAATATTCTCCGGTTTAATATCGCAATGGACAATATCCCGCTGGTGGGCATGATCTAAACCCGCCAAAATTTGTTGCACCAGTTTCAAACCTTGGGCCGGGTGGAGCGCAACATCCTCCTCCATCAAACTCCGGAGGGTGCCCCCTTCGCAATAATCCATCACCAGGTAGCGCCCTGTGGCCGTATGTTCCAGCGCTTGACAAGTGACAATATTCTCGTGCCGAAAACTCAGCAAAAAGCGCAACTCTCGCAAAAATTTATGGGTCGAAAAGCGATCGCGATCGAGATCCTTCAGCGCCACCAACCGCCCCGATTTACGATGCACCGCACAGTACACGCGCCCAAATTGCCCTTGCCCAACCAAGCCCAGCAAACGGTACTTGGAACGATGCAATTCTTTCGCGAGGAAGTTGGACACATTTCAATCGAAACAAAGGGGTAGTAGATGACTAAGGCTGGGCATAAATGCACACTCAGCAGAATCAACGCGCTCTGCCAGCCCCAATCCAGAGCCAGAGTCGCCCGAGGCCCTTGGCCTTAAGCACAGAGCTTGGCCATGATTGTCTCATGCTCTGCGTGTTGTTCAATCAGCGCATCGGCGGGTTCCAGACGTTTAGCTAAGCCCAACACAAAAGTGTTGCCCGCCGCCCCCAACGATTCGCAACTCGTCTGCACACACTCCAACTCGCGCCCGGTCAGTTGGCTGAAGAACGCACTGAGCACCCCGGCTTCTAGATGGCAAACGGGCCGATTCCCTTGGGGTGCAAGTTTGGCATAGGGGGAATTGGCGGTTTTGACCACGAGAAACCCCCGCTGGTGATATTGGTAATCTAGCTCGATTTTGCCCCAGCCATGAGTTACCCAACATTGCTGCAAACACTGGAGAAACTCGGCCATCGTCATATCCGCCAGGGATTGCCCATAATAATCGGTTAGCTCTTCCCGAAAGCGGGTGTAGAAGTTTTTGCCCCACCAACGGCCACAGTTGAGCAAAACCAGGCGGGTGGCTTGGCCAGTTTCTTTATCCAGACCAGAATAGATGGCCTGGATCAGGGTTTCGGGGAGGGCCAGGAGGCGATCGCCCCGGCGATTTTCGAGCAAGCCCAGTTCCAGATCACTCCGCACGTACACATCCGTCGCGAAGTAGTTACCGGGAACGCGATTGTTGGTTAACAGGTCGGCAACAGAAATCATAGGGCAGCTTCCAAGTGAAGATTGGGTAGAGCAAGGGCAGAGGCAAGGCCGTAATTATGAGGCGGTAGCTCCGGCAGTTTGTTGGTGAATCAGGGTTTGGGCTAATACCAGGTACGGGGTTAGCAAGTTCATTGCAGACGCCCCCAACGCCTGGGAGAGTTGCTGGTTCAGCAAGCGATAGAGCGATTGGTTAATGGTGGGATTGTGGTATTGCGACATAGCTCCACCCAGCCAGCTCATGAGGCGATCGCGCACAAACGATTCATCATTCATCAACATGCCCATTGCACAATAGCGCAGGGTCAACAAGGCATTTTTAATCGCCCGTTCCAAAGCCTCAATGGGTTCATCAGGCAGTTCAATTTGGAGTTGATCGGCCACGTGTTGCATAACTGTCAGTTCGCGATCGCGCAACGTGCGATAGGCCACCAACCGCTCTGGCAGGGAATCGACATACTGATTCAACACTTGGAGTTCATCGGCCTTCAGGTAGCGATTTTCGGCCTCATCAAACAAAGCTTCAATTTTGGGATGCATAGGGTTCAGCCTTCAATCAAGACACCTTAACTCAACACAACAAATGTCGGTTTGCTAAAACAAAATCAGAACAAATCAGAAAATTCATCCAGGGTAAATTCGCTCGCTTTCGGCGGAGTCGGCTGGGGTTGCGCGGGAACGGGAGCCGCCGCGATCGCGGCTGTGCCATCCCAATTAAACGCTGCCCAAAACCCACCCACACTCATCGCGAGACTGAGGGGCACGGCTTCACTAGCAACCCCAGCCGAGGGACGATCCGCCACGGACACCACCGCTGGCCGATCATCCCAATTAAAGCCTGAAAAAAAATCATGCACCGACGCATAAAGCCATGCCTGAGACGCATTTGGCACCTTTGCCCCATTCCCATTCATGGATGGCTGCATTGTATACGTCATCGCAGCACCTCCCCAGCCCGGAGGCGTTTTTCAATATCCCGCGCGGTGGCTCCTTCGTTCAACCAAAAGGCCGCCGCATCAATCCGTTCCTGGCTACCCAGCAAAAACTTGCAATAGGTTTCGCCCATGGAATAACACTGAATTTCAATGCAACTCAGTTGTTTACGCACCATTTCAGTGAAAAAGCCAGCAAACAACCCGGCGTAGAGATAGCAAACGGGTTTGCCCACATCCCCCAAGGTTCGCGCCACAGCGGAATCAAACACATTGATGAACATGAAGCCCTGTTTGCGATCGCCCATATCGACCTCCCAACGCCCCCAGCCCTGCGAAGTAAACGGCCACCACCAGGTTTCCAGCAAAAACAACAAGTTCGTTTGTCGAATGTTGCGATCGAATTCCTTTTCAAACCACTTCTCAAAGAAAAAGGCATCCTTCTGCCCCCAATCACACCCAATCGTGTACATGATTGTGGCGGAAGCATCACCCACTTCTTCTTCCAGCCCTTCCACCAAACCAATAATAAAATCTTCGGTCGTGAGAAGGTTTTGGCTCCCGTTCCAATCCTTCAACGTGCCCATTTGAGGATCAAATTGAAAAAAGTCACGAAAGCCGTAGTGGTTATGCTTTTTCGGGTTTTTTGATTTGGCCAGATTTGAGCTAGAAGTTGCAGTCACCATAATTCTTTCTCAATGGTTTTTAGGATAGACCTTAAACAGTAACGATATAAGCTGGAGCCAGCCACACAGCAACTCCACGTCATTCTGCTTGGGGCGCTACCATTTTGAGCAGCAAGGGCAATGGAAGTTGGGGGCAGACCAAGACTGCCAACCATCGCACTACCAAGAACAAACCGAATGCCGAATTGAAAGCGTGGTCACCCAACGGTTCAACTGGCACAGCGCTCTTAACTCTAATATGCCCTTTGCTGAATAGATCTAACGCACAAACAATCCTGGCAAATGCAGAGATTTGTTAAGCCAATATAAAGACGCAGGACTCTGGCCAGTCTAAGCAACCGTTCAACCCCAGATGGTTCGACCAAACCGCGATCGCCATCTATGCCCACAGCCACATCCATGCCCCCAACCAAAGGCTGGCGACCAGGCTAACTCAGTTTGACCCCACGATATTTCATTTCTGGTGCGCGGCAATCCAACTGAGGCTGGCGATCGCTGGCTGAATGTAATTCCACTTCAAGGCTTTGCGTATTTGGCTCGGCACTCAACTCAGTGGCATACTTCGCCCCCCGATAGCTCAACGGCGAACAGGTAATCATGGCAACAGCCGATTGCGCCTCGCCCTCAACCTCTTGGCCATAAGCCGCACCGCGATAACTCAAACCCGGAGTATCCGCTGGCTCAGAAGGAATTGGTGCTGGGCGATCCGTTTGACTTGAAACGGTCAACGCAAGATCATCCGCCGCGATCGCCGCTTGTAGCTCTGGCATGAGCCAACGAGTCACCACAAAAGCAACCATCAGCACACCAGCCAAAGCATACCAAGGTGCAGAAAATAGACTAGATATCACTGCCGTCGCGATGACACAAAGGCCAATAACTATCAAAATAAGCTGGAGCAAAACCATGCCCATTTCTCCGAACGATAGTTTCTAATCCTTCATCCTACAACGCGAATTTTGGCGACGCAGCCAACAAATGTAACGAATTAGGTAGACTTTAATGCTAACCCAATCAATTGTGCAAGATAGCGGCTTTCTATATGTCTAAATCCTGACATTTTTCTGCTTTCACCCTGCATTTAATGTCCCCACCTCAAGCATAATTACCTACGCATTTGAGGCTTCGTAGCCTTTGTCTCCCGGAGACAAACTGTTAGGCCACTGGCAGCAAAACACAGAAACAACTGCCCTGCCCTAATTGGGAGCGGACGGTGATTTTACCTTGATGGGCTTCAATAATGCGGTGGGAAAGATAGAGCCCTAACCCGCTACCAGAGCGTTTATTTTCACCTTGGCGAAACCGTTCAAATAAATGGGGTTGGTCATGTTCAGAAATACCGGCCCCCGTATCTTCGATCGCGATCGCAATCATGTTGATGGGGTTCATGGTTAAATTAGCCGTTTCTTCCACCAGGCTTAGATGAATACTCACAAACCCTTGATCAGTAAACTTAATGGCATTCCCCAAAATGTTGGTAAAAACTCGATTAAGTTCTAAATAATCACCCATCACCATTGGCGATCGCGCCTGATTCGCGACTTCGCTAGCATCAACCATGAGTTGCAAATTTTTCTCTTTGGCCAAAGGCTGTAATGCTTGAGTAACCTCTTCAATAACATTCAAAATATTGCACAGAGTGAAACTCAACACCTTATGACCAGCATCATGGCGGTAGACTTCTAGAATCGTATTCACCATTTGCAAAAGATTTTGGTTACTGCGGATCATGGTGGCGATCGCGGTATGCATTTCCGCCGGAATCGGCCCGAAGGCTTCCTCTTCAAACAAAGTCAACATCCGATCAGCCGCAACCAACGGAGTCCGCAAATCGTGGGTCAATCGATAGACAAAATCTTCCCGTTGCCGCGCTAACTGCTCCCGTTGCTGTTTGGCAATTTCCGCATCTTGCTCAGCCCGATAGATTCGCACTGCATTGTGCAAAATCCGTGCTAAAGCTTCCGCTGATATTTTTGACTTGGGCAAATAATCAGAAGCGCCTGCCTTCATTAACTCAACCGCAATTTGCTCGTCTCCCTGGCCCGTAAGCACCACCAACGGAATACGAATACCCCGTTGCCGAATATCGCGTACCAGCACCAAGCCGTTTTGGTCGGGCAAACGATAGTCCATGAAAATGCAATCAAAGTTTTGCTGTTCTAAAATCGCGATCGCCGATTTACAATCCCACGCTTCAACCGAATCAACGGTTAGATTAGCTGTTTTGAGGGCACGGCGAACCGAGATACGATCAATTTCATCGTCATCGACGATTAAAACTTTGAAGTTTTCCACTGGCAAACAAAGGATAGGCCTCAAGGAAGTAGGGGAGTTCTGTCAACCAGCCCCAACCATTCAAGCAAGATGGCATCCTGCGGGCGCTGTTAAGCATCCCCCAACAAGCGGTACGAAGTTGCACTCAAACAGCTTAACGTTCGCTAACCGTTAACTCCGAAGCCGATGAGGGTAACTCACATAAGGCCCAGTATTTGTTGAGCGTCGCCATGACCTCAGCAAAATTACCGAACGTGACTGGTTTAAGAATATAACCAGCGACATTTAAGTTGTAAGCTTCGATGCGATCGCGATCTTGATTTGAAGTCGTCAGCACCACAACCGGAGTTGAACGCAGTTTTTCATCCCGACGCAATTCTTGGAGAAACTCAAGCCCGCCCATTTTAGGCATGTTCAAGTCTAACAAGATAATCCGCCGACTGTTGGGGACTTCGGGCAATCCGCCATCTTCACCCCGCAACATGCTGAAAGCATGCAATCCATTGGAAGCAACGTACAACGGATTGGTGATGTTATTCTTACGGAACGCACGACGAACGTTCATTACATCAACTTCATCGTCTTCTACCAAAAGCACATTAATCATCCTGTCATCCATCGTCGTTAACCACTTAGTCCCACATTAACTTTCTGATTTTATATTCGCTATTTTTCACCATTCTAAACGCGAATGGCAATAAACACCTCAATCTGGGGGACGATGAGAAGCACAAGAGTTTTTATAGTTATTTAAGGGGATTTAAATTTCATACTAATTTCAACATGTTTTAGGCCAGGTGAAGTGAAATGTGCTACCGCTACCTTCCGTCGATTCGATCCAAATTTTGCCCTCTTCTGCCTCGACAATTTTCTTGACAATAGATAATCCAATCCCGGTGCTTTCTTTGGTGTCTCGGGCTTCGAGGGTTTGAAAAATAACAAACACTTTGTCGTGGTAATCGGAGTTAATGCCAGGGCCGTCATCGGCTACGGCAAACTCGTAATGGGTGTCATCATGGTCACGGGCGGTGATGGTGATGGTGCCATCGGGGCGATCGTGGTGCTTGACGGCGTTACTGATGAGATTAGCAAAGACTTGGCGCAGGAGGAGGGCTTTGGTGGTGAACTGGGGCATGGGGCCAATAGTGATGGTAAATTGCTTAGAAATTCCCAGCAAATCGATCACGTCTTCTAACAAACTTTGAACGTTGACGTATTCTGCGCTGACTTGGATGCGCCCAACCCGTGAGTATTCCAAGAGGCCATTGATCAGGGCTTCCATGCGATGAACGCGCCCCCGAAGAAGTTGCATTTGATATTGGTTTTCTTCGGGGAGTTGACCTTGCAGGTCGTCTTCGATCCATTCGGAGAGGTTGGCGATCGCCCGCAGGGGGGCTTTCAAATCGTGGGAAGCGACATAGGCAAACTGTTCGAGTTCCTGGTTCCGGCCTTCCAAGGCAGCATTGGTTTGGGCCAGGATTGCCGTCACGCGGGTCAGTTCAGTGGCACGAGATTCCAGTTTGGCTTGGGTGGCTTGCACTTCGGTCATGTCGCGGAGAATGGCGACAAGGCGGCCATCGACTTGAATGTCGCTGATCGAAACGGCGACTGGAAAGGTGGAGCGGTCTTTGCGTAAGCCCATTGTTTGCCAGGTTTGGCCCTCTTGGATGGTGTGGGCGATCGCGACTTGCTTTTCTTGGTGGGTTTGGTCGGTAAAGAGTTGGTTCAACTGACTGTCGATGAGGGCCTCTGGGTCGTAGCCAAACATTGCAGCAGCCGTGGGATTCACCAATTCAATTTTGCCCGTTTCATCAAAGGTGACAACCCCGTCAACCACGTGGGTGACGATCGCATCTAAGAGGGAACGGCTTTCTTCCAACCGTTCTTGGCGATCGTAGAGTTCGCGATCGAGCCGTGTGAAGAGATAAATAGCCGCCCAAAAGCCAAACGTACTAAAAATAGCACTCAGCCATAGGGCCGAAGCTGTGAGCTGATCCACCTCCGCCCGATAGCGTTCTTGAATGTCGAGCAATTCTTGTTCTTTGCCTTGCATGATTGAGATTTGAGCCCGCAACCGATCCATGCGTTGTTTCGACTCTTCTAGCAAGGCTTGCAAGTCTGAGGATTGATCAAGGCTGTAGGGCTGGGTGCGCACAAATTGGATCACGGCCTCAAAAGAGGCGATGCGATACTCAACACTTTGCTCAATTGCCTCAAAATCGCTGCGAAACTGGGGATGGATTCTGAGAAAATCTTCGTGGGCACGAAGGGTTTTGGGAATAGTGGCGATCGCGGAATTGTAAGGTTCCAGAAATCGGTCTTGTCGAGTGAGGGTAAACCCCCGCACGCCCGTTTCTGCGTTCACCATTTCATCCAACAATTCGTCACTATATTGGATTTGCCGTTCAGTGAGGCTGATATTTTGCCGAATGGTGTTCAAGGTTTCCCGTGACCAAACCCAACTGGCCAGGGTAGTCACCAGGCAGATCGCTGGGATCGCAATGACGACTGCGCCCCGGTGGCGCACTGGCAACCGGAGCCAAAGTGTATTGAGGGATTTCAGCGGAGAGCAGTACATAGTTATGGCAGAAAATCACGTTTCGGGCGATCGCGCAGGTTGTTTGGGCCAGGTAAACCGAAAGGTTGTCCCTTGACCAAGCTGAGACTCTACTCGAATGGCCCCTCCTTCTGTCTCAATAATTTTTTTGACAATTGACAAACCAACGCCTGTGTTTTCAGTTTGATCGCGGGAGGCCAGGGTTTGGAAGATGAGAAAAATGCGATCGTGGTTTTCGGGGGCAATGCCGGGGCCATCGTCGGTGACGGCAAATTCATAGCTTAAGCCATGATCTTGAGCGGTGATGTGAATGTTACCCTGGGGGCGATCGCGGTGTTTGATGGCATTGCTGATGAGATTGGCAAACACCTGCTGCAACAGCAACTTGCGGGTCGGGAGGGTGGGCAGGTGCGGCGGCATGTGGATGGTGATCGCCGCAGGCGGATCCAGGGAATCGACCACTTCCAACACCAGTTCCCGAATATCAGTCGGGGCGATCGCCTGGTCAGTGCGGCCCACACGGGAATATTGCAGCAAGCCATTAATCAGGGCATCCATCCGATAGACCCGGCTGCGTAGAAGCTGTAATTGCTGTTGATTTTCCGGGGGCAGTTGGCCCTGGAGATCGTCTTCCAGCCATTCAGAGAGGTTGGCGATCGCCCGCAGCGGCGCTTTCAAATCATGGGAGGCGATGTAAGCAAATTGATCCAGTTCCCGGTTGCGCTCCTCCAATTTGGAGGCCGTCTTGGCGAGCAACGCATTTAACTGAATCAGTTCAATCGCGCGGTCTTGCAGGGCTTGTTCCGCCAATCGGCGATCGGCTTCGATCTGGCGGCGTTTGCTGATATCTTCAATCACCCCAACAAAATACTTGGGTTTCCCTGTAAGCGAGTCATAAATCAACGACACCGTAACATTGACCCAAATCGGCGAACTATCTTTGTGCAAATAGCGTTTTTCCAGCACACAGTTGGCCGATTCCCCCGTCAGCAACCGCTGAATACAAGCCAAATCTTGGGGCAAATCATCGGGATGGGTGATGGCATCAAACGTTAGCTCAAGGAGTTCGGCCCGCGTGTACCCCACGATGTCACACATCTTTTGGTTCACCCTCAACCAGCGACCATCTAAAGTAAGTTGGGCAAAACCAACCGCCGCCTGCTCGAAGGTGCCGCGAAACAGCTCTTCACTGTCTTTGAGGGCCTGTTCCGCTCTTTTTAATTCGGTGATGTCCGTAATGGTGCCCACGTAGCCCACAATTTCCCCGGTACTGTCAATTTCAGGAATCGCCTGACCATAGACCCACAGATCCGTGCCATTGCGGTGACGAAACCGATATTCCGCCTGGAAGAGCGAGTCGCTTTGAACGGCCTGTTGCCACAGGGAAAGAACTCGACGGCGATCGCGGGGATGAATTGCCTTGAGCCAACGGTTCCCTTGCACTTCTTCAGTCGAGAGCCCAGCCATCAACCCCCAGCGATCGTTCACATAAATCGCTGTCCCATCCCGATTGGCCCGGAAGATACCCACTGGCGAAACGCGCGTTAGGGTTTCATAGCGTTGATTAGAAGCTTCCAATTGGGCCGTTCGCTGCGCCACTCGGTCTTCGAGTTCTGTGTTTAAGCTCCGAATTTTGGCCTCCGCTTCCTTGCGCTGCGTAATATCGCGCCCTTCCGAGATCAGGAGAACTACTTGCCCTTTTTCGTCTTGAACGGGCTTGAGGGAAAAATCCAGGGTAATCACCGCTTGCCCCCGACCCAAAACCGCAACCTCATAGCGCAGAAACTGGCCCTGAGCCGCCTGCGCGATCGCGTCTTTCAGTTGGGCTTGCGTATCCGGCGCAATTGTCCACCAGTAAGTGTCCCAAAAAGGCTTGCCAGCAACCTCAGCCAGCGTCACCCCACCCAGATCCAACGCCGCCTGGTTCACCTCAAGCAATAGACCAGTCGGATCGAGCACCCCCATGAACTGCACCGATTGATTGAAAATCGCTTGAAAGCGTTGCTCGCTGTAGCGCAAATCTTGTTCAACCTGCTTCTGATCTGTAATATCTTGCTGCACAGCCACCAAGGTTGGCCCATATTCCGGATGTTCCACCACCGACCCTGCCACCCGACACCAAAATGGCGTGCCATCTTTTTTGACGTTGTGGACTTCATAGGTCGATTCACCTTGCTCCCGCACTATGCGCAAAAGGCGTTGGGTCACTGCGACCGGGTGCTCATCGGCCTTGGGATAGTTCAAAAGCGCCACATTTTGGCCGTGTAACTCGCCAGGGCCATAGCCAAACATTTGTTCAAACTTGGGATTGACATCCAAAATCATGCCATCGCTCAACCGCATCAAACACAACCCTTCGGCCATGTGCCGCGTGATGACAGCCTGGAAATCTGGGGCAGAGGCAAGATCACCGATCGCCGGAACCTCAGCGACCAATTCCGTCGCCGCCGAGCATTCGGCCAAAGACCGTTCGGCCAGAGGCAGATCCGCCGCGATCGCCAGATCAACCACCGCCCCCATCCAGCCATCTAGCCCCCCCGCCGAACTGACGGAGGCAAAGGGCCGCGCCGTGAGCCACACAGGTCGATAGTCGCCAGTCTGATGCCTAAACCGCGCCCGCACATCAAAGGGTTGTTGGGTCTTTACAGCATGCTGCCACTTAGCCCAGACGCGATCGCGATCGGCAGGGTGAACCCAGTCAAACAACCCTTGCCCGCAGCCTTCCCCCTTGGCCAAACCAGTCATGGCTTCCCACTGGTCACTTAAATGCACCACCGTCCCCGTCGAATCGGCCTGCCAAACCAGAAAAGAAAACGCATTCAAAATTGATAAAAAATCGGGCTGCCAACGAACTTGTTCAGCTAGGAATTGGGGGGATGCTACTAAGCCTTGGTCAGAGCAAAAGCCCTCAACAAAGTCCGAAGACTCACTCATAGTTTCAACACACGGCTAAAGCGGATCAGCTTGCTTAACAACAAAGCAAACTCTCTCAAGAAAGAACATTCTCTGTTACTATATAAGGCTTCGCTACTGCAAGCTCTATATCTAGAGTATGATCTCATTTAAGTTATTGCGTCCTGTTCCCAATTACAGTCAGACCAAACCTCGCTTATATCCTCTCCTCGCACGTATATGGACGAGCGGATCCCGGCAGAAATTCCTCTCCTGAAATGAAGCAACGTATGGGCAACATTCGCATTGTTTTAATTGAAGATCATGACCTCACTCGCTTGGGCCTCAAGGCCGCGTTGCAGCGAATCGAACGGCTAGAAGTTGTCGATGAAGCCGCCAATGGGATGCAAGGATTGGCAATTTTAGCCTCAGACGCGATCGATGTTGCCGTTGTTGATATTGGCCTGCCCGATATTGATGGCATCGAACTCATTCGCCAATTCAAGCACCAATGTGCGGAAGAAGGCCGAGAACAAGTGCCGAAGATTCTAATGTTAACGATGCATGAAGAAAAAGATTCGGTGTTAGCGGCGTTTGCCGCCGGAGCTGATTCCTATTGCATGAAAGATGTCAGCACAGCCAAGTTAGCGGAAGCGATTCAAACTACCTATGAAGGTCATGCCTGGATTGATCCAGCGATCGCCAATATTGTGTTGCAACAAGTGCGGTTGAATTCGGTAGACCAAGCTGCGGCCAAAACTATTACGATTGACGCGATCAAACCGGAGGTGGAAAAGTTAATTGAAGAGTCGCCCTTGACCGATCGCGAAATGGAAATTTTGGAACTGATTGTGGATGGGCGCAGCAATTCCGAAATTGCTGAAATCTTATTTATTTCCCTCGGCACAGTCAAAACCCACGTCCGCAATATTTTGAATAAGTTGTGCGCTGATGATCGAACTCAGGCCGCTGTATTAGCGTTGCGATCGGGCCTGGTGAGCTAAATTTAGATTTTTCAGCCTCGATGCGTCTATAGGTTTACTTAGTTCCCTGAATATTAGCTGAATATTAGATTGCTTCAGGCTCTTCGCCGCTGGCAGGTATCCTCAAACCCTCAAAAGCAATAGGAAAAGACGATAATAACGCCCTCACCGCGATCGCGCCCATCTCGCATCCGCACTGGATAAACCACTACTTTTGCCTAATGGAATCGGAGGCAAAAAATAGTGGCTAAGGGAGATCGATTAGGCTAACTTAATCAGTTCATTGAGTGGTTAAAATCGTGCCCTGTTAGGAAAGTTGGGCATACTTTTCATCATGCTTGGCGATCGCCCATACCGCATGAATACTACCCGGAATCCAACCGAGAAAAGTCAAAAGAATATTAATTAAAAGTGTGGTGCTGAGACCATAGGTTAAGAACACGCCCAGCGGTGGCAACAAAATTGCTAAAGCATATCGCAACAGTTTCATTATTAAACACTCCCGTCTATCACAGTTGTTTCAGACTTTTTTGAACTAAATCTAGTATGGCCGATCGCCATCGATTCAACCTCTATCTCCAGCAAGGCGATCGCCCTCTACCTTAAGCGAGAGACCCGCGATCGCCGCCGACAACCGCAACAAAAAACTCACTGCCTCAACCCAACAGAGCAAACTCTGTCTAGCAGAAACAGTGAGCGTCAGAGCTATGAAATCAGGAGAAAACGATCAAGTCTCAAATCCCTTACTACAACGAGCAAAGGCTGAGTGCAATTGCCGCTTTGACAGTGGTCATTGCTCAAGCAGTAAAAAGGCTACTCATTACGCGGTTTAAGCTTCGTCGAGGGCCGCAATCCCAGGGAGGACTTTGCCTTCGAGCAGTTCCAAGCTAGCCCCGCCCCCGGTAGAGATGTGGCTCATTTGGTCAGCAACACCGACTTTTTCCACAGCGGCAACCGAGTCCCCACCACCGATGATAGTTGTGGTGCCAGTCTTGGTCAAATCGGCCAGAGTCCGAGCGATCGCCTCAGTCCCAGCAGCAAACTTATCAAACTCAAAGACACCCATCGGGCCATTCCAGATCACCGACTTGCAATCGGCCAGAGCCGCCTGGAACACTTTGACCGAATCGGGGCCAACATCCAAGCCCATCCAACCATCGGGAATCGCTTCCACGCTAACGGTTTGAGCATTGGCATCGGGCGCAAAATTGTCGGCGACGACAACATCGGTCGGCAACAATAGTTCAACGCCTTTCTCTTTAGCTTTGGCTTCCAAGGATTTTGCCAGTTCCAGAAACTCATCTTCCACTAGCGACTTCCCAACGCTGAGACCACGGGCTTTGTAGAAGGTGAAGATCATGCCGCCGCCGATGAACAACTTGTCTACTTTTTCGAGCAAGGTTTCGATGACGGTGATTTTGCTGGAAACTTTGGAACCACCGATGATCGCAGCCAACGGACGCTGAGGCGATTCGATCGCGGCTTGCAAGTACTGCAATTCTTTCTCAATCAAGTACCCTGCAACAGAGGGCGATAGATATTTGGTCACACCTTCGGTGGAAGCATGGGCCCGGTGCGCCGTCCCAAAGGCATCGTTGACATACAAATCAGCGACAGAAGCTAGCGCTTTGGCAAATTCGGGATCGTTCTTTTCTTCGCCGGGGTGGAACCGCACGTTTTCCAGCAATAACACATCGCCGTCAGCCATTGCTGCCACTTTTGCAGCCACGTCATCGCCAATGCAGTCATCGGTTTTGACCACAGGTTTGCCCAATACTTCAGAAAGCCGATTGGCTACTGGGGTCAACCGGAACTTGTCTGCCACCCGTGCTTCAAAGGTATCGCCTTTAGGCCGCCCAAAGTGGCTGCTCAAAATCACCTTGGCCCCTTTGGAGGTAAGGTCTTGAATGGTGGGCAGAGCCGCCCGAATACGAGTGTCGTCGGTAATATTGCCTTGCTCGTCAAGCGGAACGTTAAAATCAGCTCGGACTAAAACACGCTTGCCTGCTAAATCAGCCGCCGATAAGTTCGCTACAGTCTTCTTGGCCACTGAACCAACCTCCTGAAATGAGTCTTTTTACCTATTAAGTATTGTTTCATGATTTGGCGTTTTGTTATGCAGTGCCTTGAGATTTCTAATCCCAATTTGGAGCGATCGCCAGAAATCCTAATACGTCAGCGGTAGGGGCAGCGGTGGTACAGCCTGCGGCGATCGCGAGCGGGCGCTGCGACTCAGGTTTCAGTGTTGATGATGGCAGCGCGATCAAGGAGCAACAGATCCCGGAGTTGGTCAGTGTTGAGTTCGGTGAGCCAGTTTTCGCCCGCGCCCACCACTTGCTCGGCTAACGCTTTTTTGCTTTCGATCAAGTCGTGGATTTTTTCTTCCAAGGTGCCAGAGCAGACGAATTTGTGCACTTGCACGTTGCGGGTCTGGCCAATCCGAAAAACGCGATCGGTGGCCTGATTTTCCACAGCGGGGTTCCACCAGCGATCGTAATGAAACACATGGTTGGCGCGAGTCAGGTTCAGGCCCACGCCCCCCGCTTTGAGGGAGAGGATAAACAGCCGTGGCCCCTGGGGATCATGTTGAAAGCGATCGACCATTTCTTCCCGCTGTTTTTTGGCGGTGCTGCCATAGAGAAATAAGACTTCGCGGCCAAATTGCTGTTCGAGGCGGGCTTTCAAAAGTTTGCCCCATTCAGCAAATTGGGTGAAGATGAGGGCGCGATCGCCTTCCAAAACGACCTCTTCAAGCATTTCTTCGAGCCGTTGCAGTTTGCCCGACTGCCGCTGAAACTCACTGGCCACAGTCCGCGTGCCGCTGTCGCTATCGGGTTTGAGAAACAGGTCAGGGTGATTGCAGATTTGTTTGAGCTTGGTGAGGAGCGCGAGGATAATGCCTTTCCGCTGAATGCCCTCACTGGTGTCGATTTCCGCAAGCGACTGATCAACCAAATGTTGATACAGCGATGCTTGTTCGCCAGATAAGCCACAAAAAATCGTCATTTCCTGCTTATCGGGCAAATCTTGGATGATGTCTTTGTCTGTTTTGAGGCGACGGAGAATGAACGGTTGCACCAGCGATCGCAACGTTTGCAGCGAATCCGTATCCCCATAGCGTTCAATCGGTGTAGCAAAGCGCCGCTGGAAAAAGTTTTTGGGGCCGAGATAACCCGGATTCAGAAAATCCATAATCGACCACAATTCCGATAACCGATTTTCCACGGGGGTTCCCGTCAGCGCAATCCGAAACTGGGCGTCTAATTCGCGCACCGCCTTGGATTGTTTAGCCTCTGGATTTTTCACGTTTTGGGCTTCATCCAGTACAACGCCTTGCCAAGACACCGTTTGCAAATCCTGCAAATCCCGATGCACCAGCGCATAGCTCGTGATCACTAAATCAATGCCCTTCACCGCTTTCGCAAAATTTTTGCCCTTGGGCCGACCATCGCCGTGATGTTGCAACACCGACAAGCTAGGGCCAAATTTTTTAACTTCTCGCTCCCAGTTGCCCAGCACCGACGTTGGGCAGACCAGCAAAATCGACTGTTCCAGTTTTTTTTGCTCTTTTAAATGGAGCAGAAAGGCAATAAGCTGAATGGTTTTGCCCAAACCCATGTCATCGGCCAAACACGCCCCCAAACTCCACTGTTCCAAAAAGGTGAGCCAGCCAACCCCCCGCGATTGGTAAGGGCGCAGTTCGCCCCGAAATTGTTTGGGCGTCAGAGCGGCTTCGAGGGTGCGGGTGCCATTGAGGGTGCTGATCAGGTCATCCAACGCGCCGGAGGCCTCGAAACTAACCACGGGCAATTTTTCGATCATCTGGGTATCACCCGTACTGATCCGCAGGGCATCTTCGAGGGAGAGAGCGGGCTGATCCTTTCGGCTAGCAAAAAAGTTTTGGGCCGCTTTGATATCCTGGGGCCGGAGTTCGACCCATTCCCCGTTAATTTCCACTAGCGGCGTATTGAGGGCAACGAGGCGATCGAATTCTTGCTTGGAAATCGTTTGGCCACCGATGGTCAGATCCCACCGGAAGTTGAGTAAACTTTGGAGCCCCATGCGTTTGCCACTTTTGAGCTTGCCCGTTTCGGCCTGAATGCGGAGCCCCAGACGATTGGCCCAACCCCCTTGGCTGGCCAGACTTTCGGGCACGACGACCCCAATGCCGTTATCCTGCAATCGCCAGGTCGTGGTTTTGAGGAATTCGTAGGCTTGAACGGCGGTCAGACGGCAAAATTGGGGCCGGGCTTCTTGCAAGCTCGCTTCGATGGGGGGATACAACCGCGAGGCAAGCCCCAACCCCATAAGGAAGGTTTCTTGGGGTTGGACGATCGCCCGTCCCCGATAGGAAAAGCGTTCAACTGGATTGTTCCAAATCGTGATGGCATCGATTAAAAACTGTTCATCATCCGTGGCTTGTAGCAAAAATTCCACCATCCAGTCCGTTTGGCCCGGTTGGGGCGGATGGAGGCGCAAACAGGTACGGAAGCGGTTTTCAACCCGATGGGCCTGGAGCGGCATTGTCCAGGTGCGGAGGGAAATATCCAGCGAGTCGATGGGGGCGATCGCGATCCGAGGGTCTGGTTGACCCAGCGCCCGCAGCCAAGCTTGCAACGCCGGGGCGATCGCCCCAGTCTGCTGACCAGGCAGTTGGGCAAACGCTTTGTCTGGTAACGGTTGAGTTGCCGCCACCGCCCGGATCTGAGCATCCAACGTTTGCTGCAAAAAGGCTTGGAGCAAGAATTGGGGATGGGTCGGTAAAGGCAGTTGGAGGCCAGGGTCAGGGTCAGGCGTGGCATAAAACCGACAGACCGCTGGCAACCGTTCACCAAATTGGATCAGGCGGAGTTGGTCGATCCCACTATCGAGGAGGGGGTGCCAGGTGGCGATCGCCGTGGCCGTTTGGGCATCGGAGGCCAGCGTGGGCAAAAACTTAGAACGGGCTAACAGATCCAAACTCCACCGCGCCACATGGGACCAAAAGCGCAAATCTCCCCCCAGAAACGTATCGGCAAAATGAACCGTCCCCAAGGGCAGAGAGTTGAGAAACTCTAAGGCGGCTGGAGCTGATAGACAAATCCCTGCAATCTTCCAGGGATAAAGACAGCTAGACTCGCCGGGAGCGGGGTCTGGATCGGTGTTGGTAGACAATCGGGGCAGGGCGATCGCCTGTTCAGGGCTAGCCCAATCTCCGGCCACCAAATCCGAGATAACCCCCAGAGTTTGGAGCGTCCAGGTACTTTCGGTCGCGGTGGGCAATGCTGGCACCGTCTTGGCCGCTGTTTTGGCTCCTTTGCGCGATCGCGGGGGTTTGTCAGCGGGCAGCGTCGCGGCTAATCCAGTCAACCCCGGTAACCGCAACCGTCCGGCAGTCTGCAACTCCGTGATCAATGCCAGCAATTCCGGCGGGGTCATCCCATAGGGATGCAGTTGTGGCTCTGACCAGGCGATCGCTGGCTCGGTCGGGCTTACCCTGCGCCAAGTTTCGCCCCAAATCAATAACTGGCCTTGGGCGGCTGGGCTTGCAGCGGCAGCAATAGAAGGAGTCAATCCGGCTTGGGGCAACCAGCTACCGTGTAAAATCGCCATGCGTGTCAGCCATCCTCACTGTGCAACCATAAACCATTACGGTGAGCAGGAGGCCACGGACAAACAGAGCACCCACGGAGATAAACCCCTCTTAGGCGAAGCGTCTGGAGCACAGAAATAGCAACTTGCCAGCTCAGGCGTTGGGGCAGAGGGCCTTGAAGCTGAGTCAATGGGGGCAAATGGCTAAGTCCTGAACCGCAAATCATGACAAAAGAACTGTCGCGACTTCAGGGAAGACCCGCCTCCACAGAAATCACTAGAACAGCTCACTATTGTCATTCTACAACCTGCCCCTTCGAGCCGGAACGATTCTGCCCTGGCCAATGGCTGTTGCTTAACGCGATCGCCCTTTCCCCCGCCCCAGGATTAGAACCGCAGCACCTCCGGTTCATAAGCCTCAGGGGTGGGTTCAACCGCCCAGACAATGCCCTCGCCCGGAGCCGCCATCACATCCACATACAGCGTGGCCACAGGCGCGATCGCCCCATCTTCATTGTTATCAAAGGCTTGCAAATCTTCAGTCAACAGGCGCAACTTCATCCCTACTGGAATCTGTTGAGTCCCATCGACGGGGGCCAGCTCAAACCGCCAAACTGGGGTTTCCAAGCCCGTAGACTCGGGGCTGGGGCCAATTTTCAGGGTGTAAGCCTGTCCTTCAATCTCCAGCATCCGGCAAACCCCGACCTCAGCGCTCCGAGTGCCTAACCCTGTGGCCAGTTGCAATTGGGGTTTGGCCCAACCAAATTCCGCCGCCATCCCCGAAATGCCCGCCCGCAGCCATTGGGCCAAAGACCACTGCTCTACCATCCCTTGCCGTTGTTCATACAACCGCTTGCGCCAGCCATCGTGGGCCAGTAACGCCCCCCAGAGGGGAAATGGAACAGCCTGCCGAGGAAAAACCACCGCAGGATTACCTAACCGCTCGATCAGGGCCTGGGCTTGCTCAAGGGGCAGGGGAGCTAGGGGCGCAACTGTCGCCTGTGGGGCTGTCTGGAGGCCCAAGTCCTGCGCTACCCACAAGACATTTAAGTCTGGAATGAGGTCATCGGTGCTGAGAGTGTAGGCGCGATCGCCCGCATCATACGTCCCACGTTCTTTCAACTGCCGATGGGTGGTGTAGCCCTGCACCTGCACGTACCCCTCATCGGGATTCACATACACCGCCACGTAGTAATCAGCAACCCAGTTTGGAAGATCAACCCACTCCTGCGCGACCCGCAGTTCATCCCCATCGATCGCCTCTGACGGCACCACCACCAACCGCTGTGCCCCCACGGTCAGGGCTGTCCCATTGACAAACTCCCAAATGCTGGGCCAAGTGGCGCTCTGGCGGGCTAGTCGGGCGGGTTGGTCTTGCTCGGCTTGCACCCACGGCAAAAAACTTTCTAGCGCTATCTGGTTTAGATAGGCACGCCGAAACGCCCCACTGGTGGAATAGGCATGGCTGGGTAGTGCATAGGCAGATTCTGGAATTTCAAGAACGAGGTGTTCCAGATTCAATAAATGGGATGAAGCAGCGTTGTGGGACATCATAGGTACTCCTAACCGGAGGAAGACTCTGTCGTGCGGTAGTGGGCACTCAACCATTCATCAATGATGGTGCTTATGCTACTCAGTACGTCTGGGGTCATGGGGATATGCAAGGTGGTTTGACTCCACTGGGCGAGTTGTTTCAGCAAGGCTTTGCGGGTGCTACTCAAACGGCGAGACACGGTGTATTGCTGAATATTCAGGGCTTGGGCAATTTGCTGTTGGGTCAGGTTTTCGCTGTAGTAGCTCGCCAGGAGGTACTGGGTATCGGCGTCGAGCTGGGCGATCGCGCCACTTAAGACATCGCTGATCTGTTGCATCTGAGTACGGCGCTGTTCTGTTTCTTCTTGAATCACCAATTCTGTCAACAGTGAATCTTCCCCGGCACCGGACAGGCGATCGCCCAAACTAGCAGAGTCATCAGCGGCAAGGGGTTGATCCATCGACATCGGACTGGGATACAGAAAGACACGAATGGCCTTGGCCGTAGTCACCAGCCACTGTTCCACAATTTCGGGGGAGGCCGCCGGACTGTTCGGCCCAAGCTGGCTCAAGCGTTCGGTTGTATACAACTGCGCGATCGCCTGCCAGGTCGCGGGTTCTGGCTTCACCAGTTTACGGGTATTCCGCACTTCCGTCCCGCTGTATAGTTCCTTGAAACACTTCCAAGCCAGAACATAGGTCGCAATCAAACGCGCTTCCAGGCCCCCATGCGTCAAAGCATCGATCACCCGTTTTTGGCTCGCCTTGTTTAACAAAGCCCAATCGGTACAAATATCCGCTTCTTGGTTTTTGCGGAGCGTGTCTTTGATGATGTTACCAAAGGCAAACTCGGCATAACTTTTGAGATTAGAACTGAGTTGGGGGTTAAACCGCTTCAGCACGGTATCAATTCGCGCGATCGCCGTTTGGAACAAATCCGCGCGGGATTGGCGCATCGTCAAATTCAAACTCATCTTGCGTGCCACCCAGTAACACACCTCTTGCAGATAGGCTGTGATGTGGGCCGTGGCTAGTGGATGTTGTTGGGTTTCCCACACTTTATGCCAGTACAACGCCCAGAACTGATCGGAAGCCCCGCGATCGCTCGTCTCTAAACAACTCCCCATACTCCGTTTCAAGCGTGCATCTACAATCCACCGTTTGAAATCATCCGCTTCAAACTGAACAAACGTAGAAAAAATATCGACAAGTCTCTGTCGGGGCTGCATGAGCGGAACTCGTTGGTAAGCTTTGGGGACTGGAAGAGTAACCATCAGACGATTGTGAACGACAATAGCAAGTGCGGGTTGACTTCACAAGGCGGCTTCCCTGCTCCGTATTTCTGCCCACAATCCACAAAAGTCGCAACATTTTGTCATCACTAGCTTAAAAGCTTTAGTGACTAAAAATTCCTCTTTGCCCCTTGCATCTACCCAGAGTAGGAGATTGATCAGCAGCCCCGGCTAGACACCTAGCGCGATCGCAACAACAGCACAAAAGCGCACCGCAGAAGCGGGAAAACAACCCCTCAAAGCAACGGTGACAACAGTGCCCAGCCACGTCACTTCGGGACTCCGGTCAAATTTCCTCGCCTGAGATGCGCTCAGCCTGTGCGATCGCCCACCCTATGCCGAATCAGTGCTTAAACAGTGGCATCCCCTGCTTTGGGCTTCCGGTGACCCCACAGATTTTTGAGCTTCAAAAACGGCATCTCATAAAACCGGAAACTCAACTCACTCACGGCGATCGTGAGCACCAAACACAGGAAGAACAGGACGATCGGCGACGCTAAACCCAATCGCTGCAAAATCACATCTGCTGCCTGCCGAGCTGGCATATGCAACAAGTACATGCCATAACTAATGACCCCAATCCGGCGAATGGGCGCATAGTTCAACCCACGACTCAGCCAACCACCATCATGAATCACACAACTGCCCAACGTGAGCATCATCAAAATCTGAATTAAAAGCCGCTGCCACGACAACGGCGCACCAAAATCCGGCAAATTACAAGCCAACAGCGTCGCCCCCATCAAAGCCAGGGGTGCCCAGTTTGCCTGCACCAGCTTAGTCAGCGATCGATACGCCCCCGCATTATTCAGGATATGCGCCAGTAACACCCCCAAACAAATCGGCGTAAACGTAGCCTGCAAAATTTCCAACTTACTAAAGTCAGGCCCAATCCACGCAAGAAGCACTGGATCTAGCACATGAAAGTTGATCAACTGATTGATGACAAGAATCACAGCCAGAATAGACAACACCGCCGCAGGCCGTTTGACAAACTTCTCCACGGGCGGCCAGATTAAATAAAACTGCGCTTCAGTCGCCAGCGACCACGCCACCGACATGAACGTGGTGAGGTGAATCCAATTCGATGTCAACGTCAGGTGATAAGGCAACTCAGCATAAAACGGTTGCGCCATACCCGCTGCTGGTTTGAGCAACAAACCAATCACCACCAGGCCCAAAACCGCGTAATAAAGCGGGAAAATCCGCAGGGCGCGGCGAATATGAAATTTTTGCAAGTCAATCGAGCCGTTACGCTCCCGTTCGCGCAACAGCAGCGTGACGATGAGAAACCCGCTGAGCGTAAAAAACATATCAACCCCAAGGAACCCCCGGCCCAAAATGGGTTGAAGGTGCGGCGAGGATTGAGTATGGTGCCAAACAACAGCAATGATACTGATAAAACGAAATCCGTCTAAGGCCCGGAAAACACGGCGCTCCTGAAATTGCTCATAGGTCTGAGCCGTGGACGGTGGTGATCCTTGAGAGATCCGGATATCATCCATGAATAAACCTCACGAAATTGGCACTTACGGCGAGCAGGCATTACCTAAGGCGAAAACGAACCAGTAGTCTCTCGGATTTGCCCTAATTCTTAATTCAGATGCACCAGAACAACGACATAACCAGGAAGCTATCCCTGAAAACAGGCAGCAGTGACCGCAGTGGCAATCGTCCAAGTCCATAGCTATGGCATTTTATGGGCGTAGCCTAACAAATCGGCACGCTATTCCTTCACCGGAAAAATACTGAGAATTGGCGGTGCAGCGATCGCTTTCCAGGGGTGCCTTCCCAAGATTTGCGGAAAGGCGAAGGGAATTCTGATAAGAAGTTTTGCGGTGGGTCAAGGTGTCATCGGGGTTCCTTAGCCAAAGGGGGCCTACTCCAGACCAAGCCACAGCCCTTATAATGAAGGCTGTTTAGTTTTTAGATGTTGCTCTTGTGACTACCACTCCCCTGCGCTCTGGTTCCCCGTCTGCCAATCTTGAACAGCGTCCTGATGCTGATGGGCGGTTTGGCAAATTTGGTGGGAAGTATGTGCCCGAAACCCTGATGCCTGCCCTGACAGAATTGGAGGCAGCTTTTGCAGAGGCCAAGGCGGATCCGGCCTTCCAAGCCGAACTCGCAGAATTGTTGCGGGATTATGTGGGGCGGCCCAGTCCGCTTTACTTTGCTGAACGGCTGACGGCACACTACGCACGGCCCGACGGCACTGGCCCCCAAATTTACCTGAAGCGAGAAGACCTGAACCACACAGGTGCACACAAGATTAACAATGCGTTGGCGCAGGCATTACTGGCCAAGCGCATGGGGAAAAAGCGGATTATTGCGGAAACAGGGGCAGGGCAACATGGGGTGGCCACGGCCACGGTCTGTGCTCGCTTTGGGCTGGAATGCGTGATTTATATGGGCATTCACGATATGGAGCGCCAGTCGTTGAATGTGTTTCGGATGCGGCTGATGGGGGCGGAGGTGGCTCCGGTGGCGGCAGGAACAGGCACATTGAAGGATGCGACGTCTGAAGCCATTCGGGATTGGGTCACAAATGTGGAAACGACTCACTACATTTTGGGGTCGGTGGCTGGGCCGCATCCTTATCCGATGATGGTGCGGGATTTCCATGCCATTATTGGGCAAGAGACGCGATCGCAATGCCTGGAAAAATGGGGCGGCTTACCCGATATCCTGTTGGCGTGTGTTGGGGGTGGCTCTAATGCGATGGGCCTATTCCATGAATTTGTGCCAGATGCCGGAGTGCGGCTGATTGGGGTGGAAGCCGCCGGGGAAGGGGTAGACACAGACAAACACGCAGCAACCTTGACCCACGGGCGTGTTGGGGTTTTGCATGGCGCAATGAGCTATTTGCTCCAGGATCACGATGGTCAGGTGACTGAGGCCCATTCTATTAGTGCAGGGTTGGATTATCCCGGTGTTGGGCCAGAACACAGTTACCTGAAAGATTTGGGGCGGGCCGAATATTACAGTGTGACGGATCAACAAGCATTAGATGCGTTCCAGCGCCTCTCCCAACTGGAAGGGATTATTCCGGCCTTGGAAACAGCCCATGCGATCGCCTACTTAGACACCCTGTGTCCGCAATTGGAAGGCTCACCCCGGATCGTGATCAATTGCTCTGGGCGGGGTGACAAAGATGTGCAAACCGTCGCCAAAGTCTTGAATCCCTAAATTTTCTGGGATTTGGGAAACGCGATCGCCCTAGGAGCGATCGCATCAATCAAACCACAATAAAAACCCCGACTCCAATGACAGAGCGGGGTTTTGTTATTATTGCCATCCAGTCCTATGGACTGGCGAAGGTATCGAGTTGCTCTTTAGCTAAATTGACTCAGGCGATCGCGCTGAAAATGTCGGTCGCGTGAGTTTCAGTGTTAATGGTCGTGTAAGCCTGACTAATTTTGCCATCTGGCCCAATGATGTAAGTGACCCGTTGGGAATAGGGGGTGCCATTAAAGTCACCCAGCACATCATAAGCTTTGGTCAGTTGGCCATCGACATCAGCCAACAGCGGAAAGGGCAGATTAAATTTTGCTGTAAAGGCTTGGTGCGAGGCTTCATCATCCATGCTGACCCCAAACACCGTGATCCCCTTGGCGAGATATTGTTCATAGTTATCTCGGAAGCTGCACGCTTCTTTGGTGCAACCGGGCGTGTCATCTTTGGGATAGAAGTACAGCACAACAGTCTTGCCAGCATAATCAGCCAGCTTAACGGTGTTTCCGTTTGTGTCTTTGACGGTGAAATCAGGTGCGGTAGCGCCAACGGACAATGGCATAAGGCTTCATTCCCTTGTGATGCATGAACATTAAAAATTGTAATGTTTAATGCGAAAGTTTCATGCGATCGCCCAGGAACTTCTTACTCAGTCTCGCCCAGGCCGGGGCAACCGCAGCGATCGCAACTCCTCCACCCCTTGCCTGTCCATCGCAATTCGTAACGTTCTGAGATAGGGAACTACAAGTCTTTCTGAAAATCTGTATCTTATAATACTAAATATTGAACACTCCTTTAATCCCTGTCTGGGTCGCGACGATTAAAGATGCTGTAAACCGTTCCCTTACTTAGTGTGAAACGAATGAATCTTGAGACGGAATTTCGAATCCGCTTACAGTTGTTGCGGTTAAGCCAATCCTTGTACGGATGTGCTTACAGTGTGGCAACAGAAGCTTGTATCGAGTTATTTCAGCCTCAGCTTGAACTCCAGCCCGAATATCAATCCTCCGATTGGGTCAAGTTGAAGTATCCACCGAGTGAATTGAGCTACGACGAAGCCTTGTTGCTATGCCAATGTTCTGCAAATCATTGGTTAGCCTGGATTCCTGATCATGGTGAAATTCTGCTGGCAACAGATGAGTTTATGAGCCTTTAGTCAGTGGGGGCGTTGGCTCTTTGGTAGTTTAGCCAGCACCGTACCAGCAAGGCTTGCCCGCAGCAGCCCCTAAGCCTCCGCGATCGCCTGTCGGTTCAAATAGTCCTGCACTGCGGTGAGCACTTGTTTCGCCCCATTGAAGGTCAGCGTGGCGATCGCGGCCTCATAGTCAACCCAGCAATAGCTTTGAATTTCTTCCGGCTGACAGTTGACCTGCGCCGCATGGACAAACGCAGGAAAGTAAGTCACGGTCTTGGCAAACCGCTGCCCTTCGCGGGTAAAGCCATAGTGCTCAGAAAAACTCACCGCCTCAATCAAACTGTAATCCACAATCCCCGTTTCTTCGGCAAACTCCCGACACGCCGCTTCAAGGGGGGTTTCGCCAGGATCGGCGTGCCCTTTGGGAAAACCCCAATGTCCTGCATGATGCTGAATCAGCAAATACTCGTGGCTGCCGTTGGTTTGCAAAATCGGAATAATGCCAAAAGCCTCGTCTTTAACAGAACTCTTTGAATCAACCATGAGCAGGTGTGTGAAAATCGGTTATTGCATGATAACTCAGGCAGAAAAAGTCGTCTCGGCGGTTTAGCGCGCTGGCAGGTGTGCTTTGGGGCAGATCTTTGCATTTGGTCATCTTCGTTATCCTAAGTGAAGATTTGCAAGCCTCACTGTTAAAACATTTCATGCCAAACTCAGATTTTAATTCACTCAACCGTCGTCAACTTTTGCACCTGGGCGGTTTAGCCCTGGGGGCGGCCACTTTGCCAGCGGCCTGTCGCCGGGGCCAAGACTCTGTTGCCTCTACCACCGCCGCCGCACCGATCGCCACCACACCAGAAGCGATCGCCATGCCTGTCAGGACTACGCCCACCGGGGTGAGTCGGGTTGTCCTAGTCAAAACGGATGATCGGGTTGCGGGCACTCGCAAAGCCCTAGACCTGCTCCAGCCAGAGGGCTTCAGCAATCAAACAGTTTTCATCAAACCCAATTACAACACGGGTGATCCGGCCCCGGCAGCCACAGATACCGCCTTGTTAGAAGCGCTGGTGCAGGAGGTGCAAGGGGCCAAAGCCAGCACGATTACGGTTGGCGATCGCAGTGGTATGGCGCAAACGCGGCAGGCCATGACCACCAAAGGGGTGTTTCAACTGGTCGATAAATATGGCCTCAAGGCGATCGTATTTGATGAGCTGCAACGGGCCGATTGGCAGTACTTCGCCGCTGCCCAAACGCATTGGAGCCAAGGATTTGCGATCGCGCGGCCAGTCTTGCAAGCTGGCGCTGTGATCAATACCTGTTGCCTCAAAACCCATCGCTTTGGGGGCCACTTTACCCTATCGCTGAAAAACACCATTGGCATGGTTGCCAAATACGTCCCCGGCGATGACTACAACTATATGGGCGAGTTACATTCATCGCCCCAACAACGCTTGATGATCGCCGAAGCCAACACGGCCTATCAGCCGGCCCTCATCCTGCTAGATGGCGTGGAAGCCTTGGTCAATGGCGGGCCAGAAGCGGGTAAAAAAGTCCCGGCGGGGGTCATCTTGGCTGGCACCGATCGCGTCGCGGTGGATGTCGTCGCGGTGGGCATTTTGCGATCGCTGGGCACCACCGCAGCCGTCACCAACGGTTCCATCTGGCAACTTGAGCAAATCCGGCGGGCTGTTGAGTTGGGTCTGGGGGCCAGCACCCCTGAACAAATCGAAATCGTCACCGCCGATCAACCCAGCCAAACCTTAGCCGATCAACTGCGACCTTTATTAAGGGTTTAGCACTGAATAGGGCAACCTTGCTTTATACTGTGATTTCTGTTGATGAGCCGATCGCCCAGCCTCCCTTGCTTGGTGGCCGCACTGGCCAGGTTCATTCACCGCTTAATCGTTTGGTTGCGCCAGGAAAACACCAGCCATGAAAACAATCCTGTTCCTGTTGGGAGAACTCGACGACGATGACATTGATTGGATGATTGCGAACGGCGATCGCCGCACCATTCCCGTCGGCACAGTGCTGATCAACGAAGGACAACCCATTGAACAGCTCTTTGTCGTGCTGGAAGGCGCACTGAGCGTCACCACCAACGCCGTGCAAGGCCAGGAAATTGCCAGCCTCCTCAGTGGGGATATCGTCGGGGAAATGTCCTTTGTGGATACTCGCCCCCCGTCGGCGACCGTAACCGCCAAACAAGATTCCCTCATCTTAGCCATCGATCGCCAACAACTCGCCACCCGACTCAAGCTTGATGTGGGGTTTGCGGCCCGCTTCTACCGCGCGATCGCCATTTCCCTCTCCAGTCGGTTGCGCGTCACGGTGCAACAACTCAAAAACTTAGATATCTCCGGGGCCGGTGTGACCGAACTCCCGGCGGATGAACTATCGATCGATGCGAAAGAAAGTATGGCCCTGGCTAAAACACGCTTAGATTGGTTGTTACGCCGACTCAAAGAACACGAAGAAATTCTTTAATCCGGTGCTGAATGCCAACCAACTTGAGCGTTTTAACGAATTTGGGCGTTCTAACGAATTTGAGCGATCGCACCGTCCAGTTGCAATCTAGCCATGCCCCAATCTGGCCGACAATTGGGGATCGCGTGGCACCTTTTGCTCAAGCGTGCAGAACACCACCACCAAACTTAAGCCGAGTGCTCCGTCGAGGCATCAGAAGCAGCGTTTGGGATTTCCGCCTGTAAGGCATCAATGTTGGCTTCCCAGTTTTCGCCATCAAATTGGGTGATGCGAAATTGAGTCGTCACGTTATCGTCGAAACAGTGCACATTGACATCGATCATGTCCGGGTGCGATCGCGGATGATAAAATCCATGAATGCCGCAATGACGACAAAATAAGTGTTTCGCCGTCCCCGTATTGAACTGATATAGCGTTAAAGCATCCTGTCCCTGGAGCAGTTGAAACCGCTCTGGAGGCACAATCAAATGCAGAAATCCTTTTTTGCGGCAAATCGAACAATTACAGTCTGTAGCTAGCTCTGACTCGGGGTTGGCCCAAACTTGGAACCGCACCGCACCACAATGACAGCCCCCAGCATAAACAGTATAGTCGGCTAAATTCATATCAACAGTTGAACTCAGTTGGGAACATGAATTGGATTAATTCCGCGCTAAAAAGCTCCACTGTTCCATCTCTACATTTAAAATAAAATAAGCGCAAGCTAGAAAATCTAGTGCGCTTAATCCCTAACCCTTTCGGTGCAACGTACCCGTTTGTCCTTGACTTCTACAGTACTAGTAAAAAAAAGGGAACGGCGCTCCGTTTAGATATTCTTTAGGATCAGCTTAACTATTAGTTACTTTCGTTTCTTTCCTTACTCGAACCCCATTATGGCTGTTGAAGTTTGTTTTTTGCCAGACAATGTAACCGTTGCCGCCGAGGCCGGTGAACCCCTCTTGAATGTCGCTCACCGGGCCGGGATTACGATTCCGACGGGGTGTTTGATGGGGTCTTGCCATGCCTGCGAAGTGGAAATGGATGATGGGCGGGCAGTTTGTAGTTGCATTAGCACGGTTCCCGCTGGGCGATCGCAATTGACAATCCATCTCTATTCCGATCCAGCCTGGTAGCCAACGATCCTGGCAGCGGGAACAAAGCCTGTTGAACGGGCAAAACCCGCCGCCTCACGATCGCCCAGCTTGCCACCGAAAACTAGCGCCGCCGCCCAAGATGAGTTTGATAGTGCTGGATTAGCAGTTTTGCCTGCGCCTGCGCCGATAAGCGCTGTTCGGCCCATTGTCGTGCAGTAGCCCGCATAGGAATGAGGTGTTGGGGCTGGGCTAAAACGCCCATTAAGCAGTCAACAAACTCTGACACGGTTGTTCCACAGCAGAACCCGGTTTTCCCTTCCACAATCGTTTCCGCCGCGCCGCCCGTCCGCGATCGCAACACTGGGAGCCCCGTCGCCAGCGCCTCGATCGCCGCCATCGGGAACCCTTCATACAAACTGGGCATGACGAGTAAATCACTGGCGTAGTAAGCTTGACGGGGATCCATCCAACCGTAAACTTTGCAAGTCGCTTCCAGGCCCAAACCCGCGATCGCCTGCTGCACAGCGTCGGTTAATTCCCCTTCTCCCACCAAAATAAACTGCACATCGTCCCGGCCCGCTTGTCGCATCGCTTTGGCCGCTTCCACCACCGCCAGGGGTTGCTTAGAAGGATGCATCCGCCCCACAAACAAGACAGCCGTTTGGTCACGCTTCAGGCCAAACTGGGCTCGCGCCTGGTGTCGTTCTGCGGCAGTTGGTGCGTGATAGCGATCGCAATCCACCCCGTTGAATACAATCTCCACTTTGCTGGGCGACACCCCCATTGAACGTTGCAAATAGGCCCGCGCCTCATCATTGAGCACAAAAAAACGACGGCCTTTTGGGGACAACCACCGCCGCAACACACCAATATCCATCATCCCAACCCGCTCGGTGAACTGGGTATTGTGGAGGGTGAACCAATCTGGAATGCGCCCCGCCAGATAGCTGCGTAACGCAGGGGCACGGCCATGCACATGAACGACATCCGGGCGAAACTCCCGCATCACCCGATGCACATCCCAAGCGCCCCGCGCGATCGCCCCAGGCCGTTGGGCAAAATCCGTCACAGTACACGGAATGCCCTGGGCTCGCAGGGGATTAATGTCTCCACCATCACAAACCAGCCAGACATCGTGATCCTGTTGGTGCAGCGTTTTACACAAGGTTGTGATGGCCGTGGCAACCCCTCCCCGATAAGCAGTCGAACCCATTTGCAAAATTCGGAGCGATCGCGTGGGGCGTGAATGCGTTGGATCTGACTTGGGTATTGGGTATCGGTCTAATACTGATTGAGCATCCAGAATACCTAAACTGTTCAGGGGCTTGTCAGTTGGTGGTTGGAACATGGTTTTGGGCCTACTCCGCCAAACTTGGCAGTGAAATGGAGCTACATTTTATGGCCCATCGCCTCGCCCAGCCCTATCCCGTTAGGCAGAAAAACTTACTGAAATCGCGCACCATTAGAAGGAGATTTAGGTGGAATCGAACCGCCAATCGTTCTAGAGCGTAATTTTAAAGGGATGGAGACAGCGATGAAGCGACTCAAGTTCTGCCAAGCAACACCCTATCGAACCCATGCAATTCATGGCGCGATCGCCCCCGCTCCTGCGATCGAAAAAATCATGGGGAGAGTTTCGGCCAACGTATTTTTCTAAAGTAGAATATCCCTGTAACTGGGGCAGCCATTGAACCCAGCGCCGCCGTGATTCAAGAGCCAGCCAGTTTGGCCTGGTCACCACTGCCCCACAAAACACCTCAAACTTGATGCGGCCTCAGAGGTTGCTCGTCCTTCAGTGTTGGCCTCTACTATGCTCCCGATCCCTATGACCAAATCAGGTAAAACCTATCGTAATGGTGCGTTCTGGATCGTTTCATCCGGCGCGATCGCCGCCCTGGGATTGGGGGGATGGGGCCTTTATCAACAAGTTCTGCGCCAATCCCCACCGGCGATTACGGTAACAGTCATTCCCGTCAGCCGCGAAACCATCGAAGAAACCATTAGCGAGGGTGGCCTCGTCGAGTTAGCCAACCAACAAACCCTGAAGTCACCAGAAGATGCCACCGTAGAACAAGTTTTTGTTGAGGCGGGCGATCGGGTGAAAGCCGGAACGCCTCTCATTCTGTTACGGAACCGCCAAGCCCAAAAAGAACTACGCAATCAAGTCATTGATAATCAAAAAGCAGCCGTTGAACTCACCCGCAAACAAGAAATTGTCCGCGAAAAATTAACGGCCCTCAACAATGCCGAAGACCGCTTAAAAGATGTCCAAGCCTTATTACAAAAGGGATTTATTTCGGCCTTAGAAGTACAAACAGAACAAGACAAAGTAGATGACGCGCGCGCTGCTGTTAAAGATGCTGAAAATGAACAACTGAAGGCCACGTTAGATATTCAAAAAGGGCAAGCCGCACTCCGTGATATTCAGCAAGGCTTAGGGGATAATCGCCTCAACAGCCCAATTGATGCCCTCATTTTAAGTGTGAATATTAAAGCCGGAGATGGCACAAAGCGAGAGACAGATTTATTAACGTTAGGCAATCCAAACCAAGAAATTATACGGCTACAGTTACCAACCCTCAAGGCAAGCAAAGTACGCATTAATCAGCTTGCCAGAGTGAGTATGATTGGCCCGGATGCCAAGATTTTTTCGGGCCGAGTGGTGAGTCTATCCCCCCAAGCTTCAGCCAGTTCTTCAGATAACGATGCTGGTGCCCAGGCTCAGGCTAAAGTGGATGCTGTGGTTGCCCTGACCCGCCCCAGCAATATTCTGATTCCGGGCAGTCAGGTAAGTGTAGAAGTTATTCTCAGTCAACGCTTAAAAGTACCTGCAATTCCAATAGAAGCCATTCAAGCAATAGAATCTAATCCCTTTGTTTGGATCAAAAATCAAGCTGGACAGGCAGAGAAACGACTAGTCAAACTTGGCTTACAAAGCCTTACCCAAACTGAGGTGAAATCAGGCTTGGAGGTCGGTGAAATGGTGGTATTGCCTAACCCAAATCAAGCGATCGCCCCTGGTACCCCTTTACAAACTGAGACTGAATCCAGCCCTAAAAGCACACCCTAAACATGGCAATTTCGTTTCCCGATTTACTAAAGCTAACTTGGCGATCGCTCCAGAGCGACTGGGTGCGATCGAGTCTCACTGGACTGGGCGTTTTTATGGGAGTGGCGGCGGTGAATGCCACGCTTAACGTTGCGGCTATTACTAATGCCCAAATTGACCAGAAATTGGCGAGTCGAGACAAACCATTTATTACACCCTTTATCAGACCGAAATCAGGCTATGAATGGCCCATGCTAACCGATGCTGATAAATTAGCCATACAACGAGTCATCCCTGAAATTCGTGAAATTAGCAAAACGGCTAATTTATGGATTGTAGACTCCGTTCAATTTGAAGATATAAAAGCAGACAATGTTGATATCGTTAGTATCTCAGACAATTATCTGGATACCACAGGTCGCTTAATCCTAGCAGGACGTTTCTTTAATAACACCGATTTCAAGCAATATCGCCCAGTGGCGATTATTGATCAAATGTTAGCGGATGTCTTATTTCCAAAACAATCTCCCCTTAACCAGGCAATTTATGCTTCTGGTAATCGTTTAATTGTCGTGGGTGTAGTTGAAACAAAGACCAACAGAGAATCTAGTTTTCAAAGTTCGGGTACCCTATGGATTCCGCAACCATTAGCTAGTAGTATTACTCATTATTATTTCGATGTTTTCCAAATCTCTGCGCATCAATTAGAAGATATACCAACGATTGAAACGAAAGTTAAACAAGTGCTGGAAAAACGCTATCCGCAAGCCATTGTGATTACAAACAGTAATGCGAAAGACTTACTGAAAGAACGAGAACTGCAAAAAACATCTTCCCGTGCCCTGGCGGGGGTTGGGCTCATTGCCTTAGGCATTGGTGGCATCGGCATTGCCAATATTACAATTGCAGCGGTATTAGAACGCACGAAAGAAATTGGCCTACGGCGAGCTATCGGAGCCACCCAGTTTGAGATTATGTTGCAGTTTATTTTGGAAGCCGTAATTTTGAGCGTTTTGGGTGGAACTGTCGCGATCGCGACAGTTCATGGGTTAACCGTCCTCACGACGACAACAGTGATTCAAGCGCCTTACCAATTTTCGCCTCGCACTGCGGCCTTATCAATGGGAGCGGCGATCGTGGTCGGTGTGGGCTCCAGCTTTTTTCCGGCCCTCCGCGCCACCCGGATTGATGTTGTCACGGCACTACGCGAATAAGGAGTCAGCGTTGATGTTATGGTTTTGGCAATGCTCGGCTTGGGTTTGGTCAGGGACGATCGCTCTGGCAATCAGTGGCAGTTTCGCGATCGCCCCCGCCATTTTGGCCCAACCCACACTCCCAGAAAAATCTCTATCCAACTCCCCCCCAGAATCTACTCGCACTGTTTCACTCAATCTCCAAGACATCATTACATTAGTAGCTCAGTCCAACCGCGATTTACGCAACGCACAGCTTGATCGCATCGTCCAGCACCAAGAACTGAAAGAAGCGGAAAGTCGATTCGATCCCAAATTTATCCCTTCAATCACCGTTGGCATTACTCAAAACTCAGCGACCACTGGATTTACTGGAGTCAGCCCCACTTTAAGCACTGGCACACTTCCCCAAAACTTCATCAACATTGGCTCTGGACGCACAGAACGAATCAGCGATCGCACTAATTTCAACAGCACCACCCAACTGCAAGCCCAACTAAGAACTCGAATTGGCACTCAAGTTCAACTCACAACCGATCCCTTGTCAGACTTACCTTTTAGTTTACGTATTACTCAACCATTACTCCGAGGCTTTGGTCGCACAGTCAACGAAGCTCCCATCAAAGCAGCCCGACTGATAAATACGAAACAATCGCTTGATTTACGTCAAACTCGCATCAACAAAATCACCGAAACGATTCTTGCTTATTGCACACTATATCAACGCCAAGAATCTGTCCGTATTCAGGAAGCATCCCTCGCTAGTCAACGCTATCAACTTCAGGTAACCCAAGCCCTGGTTCAAGCTGGCCGTAGAGCACGGGTGGACTTGGTGAATGTACAGCAAAGTATTGCTGACGGAGAACGAGCCTTAATTGCAGCCAAAAATCAACTAACATTAGCAAATTCTGTATTGGTGCGTTTGATTGACACCGCAGAACCCCTTACGATCGCGATCGCGCCAGAAAGCATTGACACTCTCATTCAAATGGCAGTTGTTCGGGCTCAAACCTTAAACCGCACAGCCTTACTTGAAACGGCTTACCTGAACCGTCCAGACTATCTACAAGCCAAAATTGATATTGAAACCGAAAAGCTGAATCTGGTTGTCGCCCAGGATAATAAACGGTGGGATTTATCCCTACAAAGCGATACCAGTATTGGCGCGGCTTCACAAACCGCAGCTAGCTTAGTTTTATTACGAGAGTTTGGCAATCAACAGCTAGAAACGGAAACTCAACGTCGCCAAATTGGCATCCAAAAAAATACAAACCGTTTAAACCAACTGACAGAAAAAGTGCAGACTGACTTGGATGATCAGCTCAATACAATTGCTGCAACTCAACAGCAAATCATTGCTGCACAACAAGCCACAACACTGGCCCAGCAGCAACTAGAGATTGCCCAAGAACGGATTAGACAGGGGCGAGATAGTATTTTTGAAGTCACTCAAAAAGAAAATACACTGAGAGAGGCTCGTAACAATGAACTCAATGCAAAACTTGAATTTATTACTGCGATCGCACAGCTAGATCAGGTGTTAGGTACAACACTAGCAACTTGGAACCTTATTGATTCAACATCATTTTGAACCGAATACTTTTGAATCCAATGCTTTTAAACTAAGCTTGATCTTAATCAACATCTAAAATGGAGCCTAAATCAAAACCAAATTTGACGAGAAAGAGCCTAAATATTACTTCTACGGCTTTACCTCAATCCTGCGATCGCCTCCTCAATCAACATAATTGAACTCAACGAGAGGTTTGTCTTACATCAAATTAAATATACTCAATTTTAATCTAAATAAGAGAAAGGGACGCAATTACAAGGATGGCCAAAAATATCTCATTCTAGCCCCAAGAATACGCCCCTTCTGTGAACTTCGCACACTTAGTCCTAGCGAGTAGTCATTAAACTCAGGCCAAGCGTTTTATACACCTCTGCTTTATTTAGTCAAAGCGAGTCGCGCCATCTCATTTAGTTTTTGACGCATTGCTAAGCTGGCAACACCATCAACATAATAGCCATGACGACGTTCAAACTCTTTTACGGCTGCAACAGTTTTAGGGCCATAGAAAGGCTGATTGGCAGGAATATTGGCTTTAATGACCGTATTCAAATTGTCTTGCAAAATCCGCATAGCCTGTTCTGCCTTTGCCATCGTGATTGGCCCTGCAATGCCATCGACCTTCAACTTGAAGTAAGCCTGAAAGTCTTTAATCGCATCAACCGTGATTTTATCTGCTAATGGGCTGTTGTTGCTAGAAATAGGAAAATTCGAGTCTGGCTCTGGTGCGTAAGCAAATCCATGTCCGTTCAAAACACTACGAAACTGAGCATTTGTGTAAGTCATGATTGAATCCTTTTGGATTGTGTGGTTGTGTTTGACATTGCTAGCTACAGCCACCTCAATCAACTTTTCGGGCGGCATCTCATAAATCACTCATCTGGGGGAGCGGCGCGATCGCCCCTGCTCAAGCCCCCTGTCGCAGCAATTATCCAGTAAAGCTCTACATCACAAGATGTAACTGGGAACCTTGAGTCGTCTTTTGCACTTCGATCCGGGCCTGGAATGCGGCCTTGAAGTGGGGCACATGAGTAATCGCTAAAATACAAGCAAAATCACTGGATATCGCATTGATCGCCGCTACCAGGCGATCGCACCCAGTTTCATCTTGAGTGCCAAAACCTTCATCAATAATCAACAGTTGCAAAGCCGTACCCGAACGTTGAGCCAGTAAGCGTGCCAGAGCAAGCCGAATTGCAAAATTGACTCGAAATGCCTCCCCCCCTGAATAGGTTTCGTAGGGGCGAGTTCCGTGGCTATCCGCAATTAAAATATCTAACGTTTCAATGAATTTGGGAGCCTGTTTTTTAGCCTTAGTGCGGTTGGAGTTTTGACGATTCGCCCGTTGAGTAACAAATTGAATATGGAGTTGATTTGCACTTAAACGAGATAAAATCCGGTTAGTCTCAACTTCTAGTTGCGGTAAAACAGATTCAATGATTAAAGCTTGAATTCCATTTTTTCCGAACGCCTGAGCTAACTCTTCATGGATTCGATGTTGTTGACGAGCTGTTTGCAATTGAAGATTAAGATTAACTTCTTGTTGCTTCAAATTTTCCAAATAAATTTGTTGTTGTTGCAGTCGGCCAATAGTTGCAATTTTTACATCTAATTCTGTCCGACGTTGTTGTAAAACTAATTCTAACTCCCGAACATTTTCCTGTTCATCCAGGTGAGTTTCGAGCTGTTGATTCAACGTTTCGAGCTGCGCTTGGGCTAAATGCAGCGCATGGGAGCGATCGCGCAATCGTTGCTTTAAGTCATCATAGGCTTGCTTAGCTATGACATAGTGTTGCTGAGCTTGCCGCAATTCCTGATAACGTAACTGTCCCTCTTGTTGTTGCCGAATCCTATTTTTCAGTGTTTCATGAAACTCTAAATCATAGCCAATATCAGCAATATACTGGTCATAACCAGCTAGTTGCTTTGTTGCTTCCTGCTGGAGATCTGCGATCGCAGTTTGTAGCTCGTCAAGGGTATGATTTAGCCCATTTTTTTGCTGTTCTAATTGCTGCCATCGCTTATGCGCCTGTTTTAGATCTGCGTGCTTCATATCTGCCCAGCGCCACCGATCTAATTCACCTCTAGCCAAAGCATGACTTCGTTCATCGTAGTTAACAGCTTCAAGTTGTTCATTGAGATGCTGCAATTCTTGCTTAAGGGATGCAGCGTAATCTCCCACTTGGAGCGATCGCTCTAATATTCCCATTTCAACAATGAATTGATGATAGGTTTGTTGAGCGTCGTTTGCAGCCTGAAGTTGTTCTTGTAATTGTCCGCGACGTTCCACCAATTCCGTGTAGATCGTTAATTCTCGATCCAATTCTCGATATTCCTGCCGTAAAATTTGGATTTCACGCTCTGAGGCGGCCAGTTGTTCTCGGATAATCCAAACTTGATCAAGCAAATGCTGCTTCTCCTGTTGATGCTTCTCCAGTGCAGTTGCCCAGTGCAACGCATCAAGGGGACGATCGCAAAATGGACAAGGCGGATGGTTGAGGGTTGAAACCACGCCATCAGGGGCGATCGCCAACGTTAACAGGGGCATCTCAACTTGGTGTTCCTGTTCATATTCAGTAACTTCGCCAGACCGTTTATTATCTATACCAATGGGCGTTTGTTGCTGAAGCAGTTGAATTTTTTGCTCAACATTGACTAACTGCATTTCAAGATTTCGCTGATCTGCTTGTAAGCGTTCCATAAAGCTACGCCGTTCAGTCCCCTTTTCCAATACTTGCTGTTGGTAAGAACGACATTTTTCGAGATGCAAAATGCGATCGCTAACAGCTTGCAAATCATGTTGAAGCTGAGTTTGACGTTCCTGTTGCTGCTGAAATTGATGGGCTGTAGTTGACAATTCTTCTAAGCGTGCTGAAAGGCGCAATCGCTCATGCTCAATTTGTAGTTCTAAATGTTGCTTTTGCTGCAATAACGGCGAAACTTGAAGCTGCTTTTGATCGAGTTCTTGTAAGTGCGATCGCGCCGCTTGAAATGACTTCAAACCACTTTCAATCGATTCAGCCTTGTCAAGTACCTTTCTTAACTCTTGCAGTTGTTGTTCCAAGAATTCAAGTTGATGCTGTGCTTGCTGCAATTGGCTTTGCAGTTGTGTTCGCTGTTCGTGCTGTTCTTGGCAATATTGTTGGCGCTGGGTTTGGGCGAGTTGATAGGCTTTAAACCGACTTGCAAGATGTTCTTCCTGAGCTTGTAAGGCTTGCAACTGAGCATATTCAGCTTCAATTATTTCAGCCTGCGCCAAGATCGTTTTTAAGTTCTGAAGCGTGTGCTGCGCGGCTACTAATTCTTGTTCAAGTTGCTGATGATCGCGCTGTAAGGTTTGTTGATGTTGGCAATGCCATGTACGTTGCTGCTGCCAGGTTATACGCTGCTGTTGGTGGGCTTGAAGGTGTTGCAAGCGATCGCGATCAATAGCCTGGGCTCGGTGCATCTCCGCCAACGCCACTTCGAGGGCCGTCAACTCCGTGGCGATCGCCGTTTGTTGCTCAAGCTGCTGTGTAATGAGCGTCAAATTTTGCTCTAGTAACTCAATTTGGCCTTTGAATTGTCGTGCCCGATCTTTAGCTTGTTCAACCAGTTGATCATATTGGGTCAGTTTTAATAAATCTGCCAAAATTTGTTTACGTTCACTGGGTCGTTTGAGCATAAATTCATCCGCACGCCCCTGACGCAGATACGCTGAATTGATAAAAGTGTCATAGTCCAGGCGCAGATGCTCCAAAATGCGCTGCTGAGTGGCTCGCACCCCCCGCCCCGTCAACACCCGAAAGGGCAACGTCGCAGGACTGATGGCTCCCAAGCTTGTCATCAACTGGTCAACCTTTCCTTGGGCAACTTGAAATTCTAAATGAGTGCTGCGGTTGCGTTGCCGACTGCGCAAAATTCGATAAATGTAGTTGCTACTAATAAAAATAAAGTCCACTTGGCCTTCATCCGTCCCAAGATGAAGCACATCATCATCACTCGCCGCACGACTTTCTCCCCAAATCACCCAGGCGATCGCTTCCAACAAAGAAGATTTACCTGCACCATTGGCTCCACAAATACAGGCAGTATGAATCCCTCGAAAGTCTAAGGTCGCCTCTCGATAGCTCAGAAAATTTTTGAGGACTAAGCGTAACGGAATCATAAAAGCGCAATTAGCGGATAGACAGTTGCAGGATTCCCCGAAGTAAACACCCCATCAAACGACAGTACAAAAGAACCAAGAAGGGAGACTTTAAACTCAGTTTAACGGCAAAGATCAAACTCAAAGTTAGCCTTACTCTCGCTCAAAACATTAGGCAGGAGGGCTTCGGTCGATCTTTTCTAAGGCATAAAGTTATCTTGGGTCATTACATTTGCTCCAAAAATATGAAAAAAGACTACTCTCAGCGTAGCAGTACAGTCGAACTTTAGTACAGAAGATCCCAAAAAGAAAGGACTTTTGTTATATTTTTTTAGGTATTTCAATTTCCTGTCGCGATCTAGTCGGTTGAATGGGAAAAAATTGAGTTCCCAAGGGCTTAACCGTTGCCCTCAGTCCCACTTCAAAAGGAGAAAAATAGATTGCTAGGCAAGCCGACCCAGGCATTAGGCAAGAGCGGGGTCATTTATGCCGTCAATCGAAGGTTTAAAGCCGTATTTTTTCGAGGTCAAGTTGCCGTTTGAGCGATCGCCCCAGGTTGCAGTGGGGATACGCCGGAGGCCCAGGCCACCATGAGAAATGGGAGTGCAATCAAGACTTTGACCCCAGAAATGGCCCCAGAAATGGCTTCAGAAAATATGGGCCTGGGAAATTGAGTCGGGAAAATTGGGCCTGACTATTGAGTACGGTAGCCTGTTTGCACGGTTGGCATTGCTCAGGACAAACCCAGAGGCACCTGTGCTTTGATAGAAACAAGGATAGGGTTTTGCCCGTGAGCACTCGTTTCTAGGTGGGCCAGGGGCAACCGCGATCGCCACACACAACAGACTAGGCTGGCCGCCCGTGGCAGGCTATTACACCAGCCAAACGGAACAGGAGTGATGGGTCAAGGAGGCTATGGTCATAACGCTGACGCTGATTTTGTTGATTGGGTTAACGCCATTTGGGTTGGGAGCGTGGTTGACGATCGCCCGGTTGCGATCGCACTCAGCCCAAATGCAAGCATTGCAACGAGGCGGCAACCCAAGCGGACGGAGAACCCCAACGACATTTTGGCCATCGACGGTGGGGGCGGAGGATGCTCGCTATGTTGAGGGCTTAGGCTACATTGTTGGCAATATTTTGTGCCGCTACAATGCCCGGTCGGCCTCGCTGCGGTGTGCCGTCAACCCATCTGGCCCGTGCGACGGTTGCTTACACTATGAGGAAATTGCGATCGCCCCCTTTCCTCCAGCACCGCCAACGCCAACGGAGACAAGCGCCCCCGCGCCCCCCAATCATCCCGCTTACCCACCGGCAGGATAGTGGTTTCTGTTCTCGGTTGGAGAGTAAGATTGAAATTCTGGATGGTAATGGTGTGGCGATCGCGCTGGTGACCGTGGCCTGAGATTCACTATTTTTTGTCGCCTTATGATTTTTCCGAATTACGCTCAGTTTGTCGAACTTGCTAAACAGGGGAATTTTGTTCCGGTCTACCAAGAATGGGTCGCCGACCTAGACACACCCGTATCGGCTTGGTATCGGGTGTGTAGCGGGCAACCCTACAGCTTCTTGCTGGAATCGGTCGAAGGGGGCGAAACCATTGGGCGCTATAGCTTGTTGGGGTGTGATCCACTGTGGGTGCTAAAGGCCAATGGCGATCGCACCGTGCAAACCTATCGAGATGGCACCACCCACGAGTTTGCCGGCGATCCCTTCGCGGCGTTGGCCCAGTGTTTAGCGCCCTATCATCCCGTGCAACTGCCCCAATTGCCACCCGGAATTGGCGGCTTATTTGGCTTTTGGGGCTATGAGCTAATTCATTGGATCGAACCACGGGTGCCCGTTTATCCCGCCACTGAGGCTGATTTGCCTGACGGATTGTGGATGCAGGTGGATAACTTGTTGATTTTTGACCAAGTAAAACGCAAAGTCTGGGCGATCGCCTATGCTGACCTGCGCGATCCCAACACCAACCTGGAACACGCCTATCAACAAGCCTGCGATCGCGTGACCCAACTGGTACACAAATTGCGATCGCCCCTGGCAGAACAAGCCCGCCTCCTGGCCTGGGCACCCCCCACCCCCACCCCCACCGCGCCTGTCACCCTCAGCCCTGGCTACACCAGCAACTTCACCCCCGAAGCCTTTTGTACCGCCGTCGAACGGGCCAAAGACCACATTCGCGCCGGGGATATCTTCCAGGTCGTCATTTCTCAGCAACTTTCCGCCGAATACGTTGGCGATCCCTTCGCCCTCTATCGGTCGTTGCGCTTAATCAATCCTTCCCCCTATATGGCCTTTTTCAACTTTGGGGATTGGCAAATCATCGGCTCCAGCCCCGAAGTGATGGTCAAAGCCGATCGCAGCAGCAACCCCGCCGATCCACTCATTGCCACCGTGCGGCCCATTGCTGGCACCCGCCGCCGGGGCGAAACCCCCCAAGAAGACGAAGCCCTCGCCGCCGACTTGTTAGCCGATCCCAAAGAAATCGCCGAACATGTCATGCTCGTTGATTTGGGGCGCAATGATTTGGGCCGAGTTTGTCTGAATGGCTCAGTCCAGGTCGATGAACTGATGGTCATCGAGCGGTATTCCCATGTGATGCACATCGTCAGTAACGTGGTGGGCAAACTGTCTCCTGACAAAACCGCCTGGGATTTGCTGAAAGCCTGTTTCCCCGCCGGCACAGTCAGCGGTGCACCCAAAATCCGCGCGATGGAAATTATCCATGACCTGGAACCCTGTCGGCGTGGCCCCTATTCCGGGGCCTATGGGTATTACGACTTTGAGGGCCAACTGAATACGGCAATTTCCATCCGGACGATGGTGGTGCGCAGCCAGGGAGATGGGAAACATCGGGTCAGCGTGCAAGCGGGGGCGGGCCTGGTAGCCGACTCCGTACCGGAAAAAGAATATGAGGAAACCCTGAACAAAGCACGGGGAATGCTGGAAGCAATTCGGTGTTTGGGGCAGGGCCAGTAGGGCCAAATTATGCCCTAAAACGGCTGCCACATCAAGCTTTTGGGAATCGACTGGGGGATGGCGATCGCGCTCGTGCGGGTTTTGCTGCCCCCAAATTTTTATCAACTTTAATCAACAGCGTTAGCCAGATTGCCCAATAGTCGCAGTAGCGTCCTGTAAAATTAGAGACTGTCTTTTTTGAAAGATTGACTGTTTCTCAAGTTTGACACCGCGATCGCCCACCGGCCATGCCAACGACAGTAACGGGTGGTCTGCATTAAGCTGGCGCTCCTTGCTGGGCAGCGATCGCAGCGCTATCTGTCTCCGTGTCCTTCGCGTCTATCCAAATCCTACTGAACTTCAGCGTTATGACTTCTTCAATTCGCTTCTTGATGTGCCCACCCGATCATTACGACGTGGACTACGTGATTAACCCCTGGATGGAGGGAAACGTCCATAAATCATCCCGCGATCGCGCCGTTGAGCAATGGCAGGGGCTATACCAAGTTCTGAAAGAGCGGGCCATTGTGGATCTGGTGCAACCTGAGCGGGGCGTGCCCGATATGGTGTTTACTGCCAATGCGGGTTTAGTGTTAGACAACGTGGTCGTCCTCAGCCGTTTTTACCACAAAGAGCGCCAAGGCGAAGAACCCTTTTTCAAAGCCTGGTTCGAGAGCCAAGGCTTTACCGTGCATGAGTTACCTAAAGATCTCCCCTTTGAAGGCGCAGGGGATGCCTTGTTGGATCGGGAAGGACGCTGGTTGTGGGCGGGCTATGGGTTCCGGTCTGAGTTGGACTCCCACCCCTATCTCGCCAAGTGGTTGGATATCGAAGTCTTGTCACTGCGGTTAATGGATGAGCGGTTTTATCATTTGGATACCTGCTTTTGTCCCTTAAGCGGTGGGTATTTGTTGTACTATCCCCCCGCGTTTGATGCCTATTCCAATCGCTTGATTGAACTGCGCGTTCCCCCCGAAAAGCGCATTGCGATTCCTGAAAAAGATGCAGTTAATTTTGCTTGTAATGCGGTCAATGTGAACCAGACCGTCATCATGAACAAAGCCAGTGACGCGCTGAAAGAACAATTAAATGGCTTGGGCTTTGAAGTCGTTGAAACACCGCTCACCGAATTTCTCAAAGCGGGTGGGGCGGCTAAATGCTTGACCCTACGAGTCACCGAACCCATCATTCCCGACCATCGGGCGATCGCCACCGTTGAAAGCCGTACCATTCGCATGGAAGGCCACCTGCTCGATGCCGGGTTAATCAACCAGGCCCTCGACCTCATTGTCGAAGGTGGCGGCAGCTTCCAAGTCTTGAACTTTAACTTGGGTGAACAACGACAAAGTACATCCGCCGCCGATGTCAAAGTCACCGCCCCCTCCCATGAAGTCATGGAATCCCTCGTTTCTCAGTTGATTGACTTGGGGGCCGTCTCTCCGCCCCAAGAAGTCTGCGACATCATTTGGGAAACCGTCAACCAGGATGGAGTCGCCCCCGATGATTTCTATGTCACCACGATTTACCCCACAGAAGTGCGCGTTAACTGTGACTGGGTGAAGGTGCAAAATCAACGGATGGATGCGGCCATTGTGGTCAGTGACACCGCTACTGGCTCCAACGCTCAGTGCAAACTCCTGCGGGATTTGAAAGCAGGCGATCGCGTCGTCGTCGGCATCGAAGGTATCCGCACTATCCGCAAAACCGAATCCCGAGAACAACGGAACACCCAAGAATTTAGCTTCATGGGGTCTGGCGTTTCCAGCGAACGGCGAGTTGAACTGGTTGTCGAACAAATTGCCTGGGAAATCCGGCAAATCCGCGACCAGGGTGGCAAAGTTGTTGTCACCGCTGGCCCCGTTGTCATCCATACCGGGGGGGCCGACCACCTTTCCTGGCTTATTCGCGAAGGCTATGTCCAAGCCCTGCTAGGCGGAAACGCGATCGCCGTCCACGACATCGAACAATCCATGATGGGCACCTCCTTAGGGGTGGACATGAAACGGGGCGTCTCCGTCCGGGGCGGCCACCGTCACCACCTCAAAGCCATCAACACCATTCGTCGCTGCGGCAGCATTGCTAACGCCGTGGAACAAGGCATTTTGACCAAAGGCGTTTTCTACGAATGCGTGCAACACAACATTCCCTTTGCCCTCGCTGGCTCCATTCGGGATGATGGCCCCCTACCCGACACCCAAATGGATTTGCTCAAAGCCCAAGAGGAGTATGCCCGCCTCATCGAAGGAGCCGATCTCATTCTGATGTTGTCCTCCATGCTCCATTCCATCGGCGTAGGCAACATGACCCCCGCCGGAGTGAAGATGGTCTGCGTCGATATCAATCCGGCAGTTGTCACCAAACTCAGCGATCGCGGCTCCGTGGAATCCGTCGGTGTCGTCACCGATGTGGGTCTGTTCTTGAGCTTGCTTGTCCAACAACTCAACCAACTTACCAGCCCCTATCGGATTGCTCAACTCGTTTAAGCAACCAAGTCAGCACCAAACTTAAACCACAAATTACCTAACTCGATCGCTCTCTGTCGTGATTGCTGGTAAACCAGAATCAGCATCGACAGAGAGTTTTCTTTTTTGTGTCCGTTGGCGTTCGATTTGCCCATAATCCATCAATCAAGTTCTCTCGCCAGTGCAACAGCACCACAGTTCTAACCTGGCTTATTCAGCACCAATGGATGAGTAAGGGGAGATGGCCACCTCCCCTCACCGGGGCACTCACAAGCAGCACCCCTACTGTCAAACATCCAGACCTTTGACCGAATCGGGTCAAACCTCATCAGATCAACCCAGTTTTGCCCGACTCAAGCATCATCCTTCGACTTTCCCAAGCTTACCGGGTGGAGACAGAATCAACCCCATTAATGGAACCACCAACCGCTGTCCAGCCCTCAACGCCGCCTTGCAATTCCGCCACATGGACAAACCCAGCCTGACGAAGCAACTCAGCCGCCTCCTTCGTTTGCGCGTCGTCTGCTCCATAGACATAAATGTCACGAACGGCCTCCAATGAGGCTTTGGCTTGTTCCACCAAACACTCGATTGGCATGGGGATTGCCCCTGTAATGCGCTTGCGGTTGTACGTTTCGCGATCGCGCACATCAACAATGGTCAAAGCAGGCTCGCCCCACTCCAAACGCGCCTTCAAATCCTGAGGAGCGGCGATCGCCGTTAAAGCCGGAGGCGTGGGTAACGGAGTCGTCAAAGCGTCTTTTGCTCCTTGAATATTATCTCGCAGCGTACTCATATTTACATTCCTTTGCAGTGCAACATTCACACGCTAACGAAAATCAACGGTTGGGTTGTCTGTCAAAAGGGAGAGTCTCCCGGCTAACTACCTCACCCATACCTCCGTCAGATAAAAAGAATTCCAAAGTTTTTTTCAATCTTCGTAACTTAAATAGAAAGCCCAGGCTATCGTGCCCTAAAATCCTGTGGTCTACTCTCTGCATGATCAGGAGGAAGCGAATGAGAAGCCACTTTCAGGCCGCCAAAGCCCACTTTGTTGCCAGCCACCAAAATCCCATTAATCAAGCCCTACATCACTTAACAAATCTATTGGCGATCGCAGCAGTGATCTGTCTATTTGTGGATTGGCGATTCACAATCATCTGCTTAGTTTTAACTCAGGTATTCGCCTTAGGTGGTCATGCCTTTTTCGAGAAAAATGAACCTGCTTTTGTCAAATATCCAGGGATTACCATTTTGGCCTCTTTATCCTGGTCATTTGAACACTGGTTTGGCTTACGTCAACTTTTGCAGCGATCGCAACAAATCAAAGAGTAAGAATGAGGCTCGTTCTAAGCAAATCTTAATTCATTGTATTCTCTCTGACTTCTAGCATTTCTTGCTACTAAACTTGAATTATCATCGTGCTAAATTCAGTGTATAGGAGCTAGTAAGCCTTATTCGAATTAGACTCCTTTATCCTTAGCCTCACTCTATTCCTGTTGAGCCTAAAGCATTGTAAAAACTCGCTTTCGACCATTTGAAGGAAATCCATAAGTAAGCGAAAGCAAGCGAAAAAGAGTAAAAATAAGGAAAACTGCCGGTAATCCAATTCACCCCAGATAGCCAAAGCTTGCGATCTTTAATTGAGTTCTGAAAATCGTAACTATTAAGCTGATTGATCAATCAGACGTTCTCTCATCACCTCGCATATTTTGCTTATCGAAAGACAGGAATCCTCTTCCAGTTCTATCGTCATTCGTCTTTTTCCTATCATCTCTGCGAGGAAGTAATTACCCAATGTTTATCAAGCACTCACACCAACAGTAAGCTAAAGATTGAGCGGAAAGCAGATAAATTCACAAACCAGGAAATTGACAAACGAGAATATATACGATTGGATGAATGTGATTCAAACTTTGTCTGTCAAGCAGAAAATTTTGGCATTGTCTTTGAAGATAGGCTCAGTTATTTTTAATGCCAAAACTGTTCTTCCCAAGATTTAATCTATCCGTCTAGCCTATTGTTCAGTTGTCTGTATATCCAGGATTTTTACTGGTCAAGTCAGTCTTCTCAGGGCGATCGCGGCAACAATTCACAGATTGATTGATGATTAATTACTGGATATTGCTGTGACCGCTATCGACTTAAGTTTCTGTTCCTTTTCATTTGGATCTAACTAACATGTACGAGGGATTATTGGTCATCGATGCCGATGCTCACAAACTTGAAAACCCACTAATCATGCGGGATTATTTGGATTCCAAATATCGCGATCGCATTGGGCTAGTGATCGATCGCTTGGGCGATCAACGGGTTCGGGTTGTCGATTTCAACCCCAAAACTGGCCAAAATGATTTAATGCAACTGTTCCCCCAGCCCAGTGGATTAGGCAAAGGTGGATTCCGTACCCTACACCCTGAAACCACATTGGGAGCCATGTTCAATCAACCCCGGATTGAACAAATGGATGCGGAAGGCATTGATGTTCACATTATTTATGGCACGCTAAATTTAGTTTTTGCCTCATTACTCGATCACGACCTCGCGATCGCCCTCTGCCAAGCCTACAACACCTACATGGCAGAAGACTGTCGCCCCTACGGCGATCGCCTCAAACCCATCGGCGTTTTACCGCTGCAAGACATTAATGAAGCCATCAAAGAAATGCATCGCTGCGTCAACGAATTAGGCATGGTCGGGGTTGCCGTCCCCCCCAACCTCCCTGTTCCCCACCCGCGCGCCCCCGAAGCCTTTCCCGATATCCGCACCTGCAAAGCCATTAGCCATCCCGACTTCCGGCCCCTTCTGCAAGCCGCAGTAGATCTGGATGTGGCCCTTGGCATTCATGGCGCTCCAGGGTCGTACATGATGGGTGGCATCGCCGATCACATGGAAACCTTTGTGCTGACTCATATTTTTGTCCAGCGCAACCAACAGCAACATGCCATGACCCGCATGGTTTTTGATGGTGCCTTTGAACAATTTCCAACCCTACGAGTGGGCTTCCTCGAAGGCGGATGTGGCTGGCTCCCAGACTTAGCCCACGCCATGCACGAACACTGGGAAAAACGGATTCGTGACTTTGATCCTAAACATCCCTACCGCCCGTCCATGATGGATGTCACGCGGCACATGCTGCAAGAACGGGGAACTCACCATAGCACTAACGTCATCAGTCAAGTTAAAAATCTGTTTGACTTACTGTGGTCCGCCGAACACGACTCGATGAGTATTGATGACGAAAGTTTATACGAACACTACAACCTGCGCCATCGCGATCCCCTAGAATACTTTGAACGGGGCCAGATTTTTGTCTCCTTTGAATCGGATGACCCCGCTCCAGCCTATCTGCCCCAAGCGATGGGTGAAGTGGGTAAGCGCGTTGTTTGTTTCTCTGGCGATTATGGGCATTGGGATGGAGTGTTACAAAACTGTGTGCGGGATGCGGCCCACAAAGGTAATTACGATCGCGCCCACCTGGCCCAACTGCTTGCAGGCAACACGCTCAACCTCTATGGCGATCGCCTACGCCAGTCCTTACCCAAAGCCCTCCAACTCTCACCCGAACTAGCAACCTCTACTCATTAAGGTTTATCGAGGTGAGTTTATGGATGTCATTTCATAAACGTCATGTTATGAGTGGCAACCCAACCCCCATCAGCTTGAGAACAACTAAAGTTTTTCGCGAGAGGCAGTCTGGAGGCTGCCTTATTTTTTGGGCAATTTTTTGGGTAAAGGCATTTTCCCTAGCATTCTATCCAGGGTTTCGACCAATCCCCCCCTTCAAACCCACGAAAAGACCGACCCAGAACCTCACCTAGCGTTTTGCCACTATTCCCCTGGCCCATTTAGCCAACTTCTCAACGCTCCCCGAAAAAGCTAAGATTGCCTGAAACTGATGCAAACTTCAAGAACTATGCGGATCACCCCCACCCCCTTGAGGAATCTGATTCTACTGGTGAGTAAATGAGCATGGGCAATCGTCATGGTTGCCCTTTCCCTCAGCTTGCGATTTTGTAACCCTGTAATGTAGCATCTTCCCCATCATGGCCTCCATTGCTCGCAAAAACCTGTTTGAAGATATTCCTCGCTTCATCGTCGCGCAAGCAGGGATTATGTTTGCGGTCAGCCTAGTCACCATTCAAGTTGGCATCCTAGATGGGTTTAGCCGTTCCACCACCCGCCTCATCGAACAATCAGAAGCAGACCTGTGGGTCGGCGCAAAGGAAATGCTGCACTTAGATGTGACCCTGCCCATGCCCTTAGAACGGTTAACTACGGCCCGCCAGGTCAAAGGTGTAAACCGGGCAGAGGCATTGAGTTCGCGGCAAGCCATTTGGCTAGACAAAGACAATCGCATTGTGCCAGTGCGGGTGTGGGGCTTTAATCCTGAAGGGCGGCTTTTTGGCCAGTGGAATCTGTTGCAGGGATCTTTAAAGAATCTGAAGGAGCCTTATACCTTTATTACCGATCGCAGTAACCTCAGTACGCTCCATCTCAAACAAGTTGGGGACACTGGGAAAATTGTCCCGTCCCAGGCGAAATTGGTCGGCTTAAGTGACGATACTCAATCTATGGCATCAGGTACGTCTATCTTTGCCTCCTTGGAAAATGCCAATGCCTTTGTTGGTAGTACGGGGTCAGCGCTAAACTGTACTTATGATGCCGGTGACATTCAATGCGACTCGCCCCTGGGAGCCACAACCGACCCTGCCAAGGCTAATGCCCCCATCCCCCCTCCGCGTCGCCTCAATCTCTCCGATCCAATTGTCTATGTTTTGGTAGAAGCGGCCTCTGGCGAAGATTTGACCGCCCTGAAACAACGCCTAGAAGCGAAACTCCCAGGGACAAAAGCCCACACCAAAGCGGAAATGATTGCCATTACCGAAGAGTATTGGCTCAAACGGACGGGCATTGGCTTTATTTTGGGCTTGGGGGCTTCTGTCGGCGTTGTCGTGGGGATGGTCGTCGTCAGTCAAATTCTCTATTCTTCGGTCTCCGACCATATCAAAGAGTTTGGAACTCTCAAAGCGATGGGTGCGTCAGATTGGGTAATATACCGCGTTATCACGGAACAGGCTCTGTGGATGGCAATTCTCGGCTACATCCCCAGCATGGCATTTTGTCTGGGGTTGGGGATGTGGACAGTTGCGGCTAAGGGAATTGTGATTTTAATTACACCTGGTACGGCGATCGCGGTTTTAGGTGTGACGGTTATTATGTGTGTCGGTTCGGCGCTTTTTGCCATTCAAAAGGTCACGAATGTTGACCCGGCAATTGTCTTCAAAGCCTGACGGAGACAGCGTTGCGGGACTAAATTTAAGCAGGCAGACCGTCAGCTATTGTTACAATGGTTAATGTAGAAGATAAAATTTCCTACGAAAATTAAACCTCAGTGACAACAGCTCGGTCTAAATCTCTAGTATGCTATTGCTCTTCACCAGTGTTTCCGGTTCGTGCAGTTTAGACCCCCACTCCGACCACACCTATTTGATTACAAGCATCTCAATACCTCAATCGAATGACAGCCTCTCAAATTCCATTTGCTAAATATCTGCAAGCCCCAGAGCGATCTGTGGCATCGGTGACAGACCCTGTGGTTAGCTCCAACGCTGGTGATTGGACTGACCGGCAAGCGGTTGTGGCGCGATCGGTGCAGATGGTGTTTCAATCGGGAGCCGAGCCAACCACTGTACTCCAAGGGGTGAACTTGGAGATTCCCCAGGGTCAAATTCAGTTATTGATGGGGCCATCGGGTTCCGGCAAAACCACACTGCTGTCGATCCTCGCTGGGATTTTGACCCCCACCAGTGGTAGTGTGCGGCTCTTGGGGCAAGATATTACCCACATGAGCAAAGAGCAACTTTCTCGGTTCCGGTTGAAAAATATTGGGTTTATCTTCCAAGGGTTTAACTTGTTTCCGGCGCTGACCGCAGTTGAGAATGTGGAAGTGGCCCTGCGGATGAAAGGGATTCGGCATCAACGAGCGAAGGCGGAAGCCCGTGACTTGCTGAATCAAGTGGGTCTGGCCCATCGGATGAATCACTTGCCCAAGGATTTGTCTGGGGGGCAAAAACAGCGCGTGGCGATCGCCCGGGCCCTGGCTGGCAATCCTCGGTTAATCATGGCCGACGAGCCCACGGCTTCCCTGGATTCGCAAAGTGGGCATACCGTGATTGAACTCCTATGTAATTTGGCGAAAGAGGGCGATCGCACCGTGTTGATGGTCACCCACGACTCGCGCTTAGTCGATGTGGCCGATCGGATTGCCTACCTGGAAGACGGCCTGTTGCGCGACCAGTAATTTGACCAATTTGACTGAAAACGCATCGTCCGGGCGGTAGGAGAGTAAAATCAGTCTTCTACCGTTTTTTCCGTGAGTCGGTTTATGTCGTCCTCCTTTTCCAGTGAGTTTGCCAGTTTACAAGGCGGATTAATCGTTTCCTGTCAGGCTCCGGCAAATTCCCCTCTCCATGCGCCCGAAGTCATTGCCGCGATGGCCTTAGCCTCGGTGAACCAGGGGGCGGTTGGAATTCGCGTTGACACTCCGGCCCACGTCATAGCCGTTCGCGCTCAAGTCACGGTTCCCATCATTGGGTTATGGAAGCAACAAATTCCAGGGTGCGAGGTCTACATTACCCCTCAGTTTGAGCACGCCGCCGCGATCGCCCAAGCCGGGGCCGATATCATCGCCATTGATGGCACCCAGCGCCCCCGCCCCCACGGCGAAACCCTGCCCACATTGATCCAGCGCATTCACGCCGAATTGGGCAAACCCGTGATGGCAGACATTGACACCCTCGAAGCCGCGATCGCTGCTGCTGCCGCCGGAGCCGACCTCGTAGGCACAACGTTATTTGGCTACACCGCCAAGACCAACCACCTCAAACCGCCCGGCTTTGAACTCCTGAGCCAAATGGTCAAAACCCTCAAAACCCCTGTCATTTGCGAAGGGGGCATTGCCTCGGCTGACATGGCCCGCCACGCGATCGCCCTGGGGGCCGATGCCGTTGTCGTTGGCACCGCAATTACGGGTATTGATCTGCAAGTCCAAGCCTACACCCACGCGATCGCACGAGTCTCCTAGCCTGGATAATTTACCGTGAGCGAATTCGTAGGGGCGGCTCTGGGGTTCGCCCTCTCCTGCCAGGACAACCACAAGGGATTGCCCCTACCGCGAAAAATCCAGACCGGGTTTCTGGGTTTCTGAACGATCTTGCTATCGCTGACGTGGCAGGGGTTTTGAAGATTTGGTCAAATCGTTATGAATCATGCGGGCTAGGCCGTTAGGGTCACATCGATTTTCAACACCCCTGCACTACCGTCCTGCCGCTCAGCATCTTCCAAGGGTTGGGTGCTGCCCGCCGTTTTCGCCCGAGCCAACAGCGTATACCGACCCGGATTTTCCGGCCTCCAGGCATAGCGCCACAGCGTCCATTCATGGGGCGAAGGGGGCCGATTGTGATCTGCCTGGTGCCACGTTTGCCCCCCATCAGTACTCACTTCAACCGCTTGAATCGGACGTTGCTGATCCAGCGCAATACCGGCCACCAAAATGCCCCGCGACCAGCCCCGATCGCCCGTTTTCGCTAAGGTCACAGTGTGCCGTCGATGCCAAACCCGATCGCCCTGCACCTGTCGAATCATTCCGTGCGTCGGGATTTCTGCCGTATTCGACCACCCCTGCCGCTCCCAATACCCCCGCTTAGACTGAGCGATCGCCTCCAATTTCACCAACCACTTTGGTTGTTTTTGCCCAAAGCGCCCCGGCACAATCAGCCGCACCGGATAGCCATGTTCCTTCGTCAGCGGCGCTTGATTCATCTGATGCACCAACCGCACCTCTGGGCGCAGCAACGCCGCCACAGGCAAATTTGTCTCATAATAATCTGCGCCGTGCATGAGCCAATCCGTCGCCTCTGGCTTCACCTTCGCCCGCTGCAAAAACGGCAGCAGCGCCGTCCCCCGCCACAACGCATTCCCAATTTGGTCGCCCCCCGCCGGATTGCCAATGCATTCCATCGTTAAATAGAAATCATCCTGGGGAGCCGCCAAAATATCGTCTAAGGTCAAGGTCAGCGGTTGTTCCACTGCGCCCCCAATTTCCAGTCGCCACTGCTGGGCATCCACAGCCACCGGCAACCCGTAGGACTGCACATAGAATTCGCCCACAGGGATCACCAAATGGTCGGGCAAGGGTGTTGCCGAATCTAGCAAATCTAACATAAACATTAAATTTGGCGATCGCCCCTGGGGCTCACAGCCACCGACCAACAAATTGGCCCCAATGAACCCGCCCGATAGCTGCAATAGCCGTTTGAGTAGCGATCGCCGTTGCATGGCTCTCTTCCCCTTGCGTGTTTCCCAAACACCAGCCCACCGCAAAGCCAATGCTTGCAAAACAGCTTAACCTGCTTTATTCATGAGCATTGAAAAATGGTTCAAAAAACTATTGGCAGTCTCCCCATTGCGGAGGAAAAACAGTGTGGATGTTTGACGGTAGGGTGTCCATTGTCATTGGTCATTGGTCATTGGTCATTGGTCATTGGTCATTGGCATCGGGATTCCTGGCAAATGACGATGGACGATTGACCAATGACCATGCCTCTAAGCTTTTTCATGAACCAGATAGCTTGCTATGGCAAGCAGCAACCTTAGCCGTGGGAAATGGTGTCTGCCACCGCTGCCCTTAGCTGGCCACTAACTTTTGCTTGGCGTAGATGTCTTTCATGTGGCGTTTGACCGTGTTCAGGGTGACAAACAGCGTATCCGCAATTTCTCGGTAGCTATAGCCCTTGCGGTGGAGTTGCCAGACCTCGGCTTGACGGGCCGTGAGGCGAAATTGCTGGACTTCTGCGATCGCCCGGTTCAGGGCCGCTTGGCAACAGTCTTCCAACGTGACTAATAACTGCGGTCGTTGGGTTTCTTCTAGACAAAACCACCGCACCCGAATCCGATAGCGCGTTGAGCGATCGCTCGCGACCTCCGATTCCAACGCTGCCGGGCACGGTAAATCCATCGGCTCCTGGTCAAGGAAGCGTTGACAAATCTGCCACACCGCCGGGGGGACTGTCTCTGGCACAGGCTGACGCGGTTGCAACTGTTGACAAATTCGATAAGCGTTGTGGTTGCCATAGACCCACTTGCCTTCAACCGAAAGAATGAGAATGCCGTCTACCAGCATTTCGATGATTCCGTGGTACAGAGAGGGGTCAGGCTTGGAACTTGGAGCGATCGCCGGGGTAACAGGTTGGGAAATCATCATCTATCTTTTCTCCAACGGGGGTAGGTATCCCTACGATGCAGCCCTAGCCAATATGCGCGATCGCCCCAATCATTCATCCAAATTTTAAGTTTGGTTGCTGCCAGTGCCCCCAAGCCCGTCACATGGCCTGAAATCAGGCGATCGCGCCATGATCCAAGATGGTTTCAAATTCCGCTAAGCGAGCCGCTTCGATGTAGTCAGCCCGCCCATAAATTTTGGGTAACTTGCCAGTCGCGGCCAAAACCTGCCGCACTTCTAAATCGCGGATACTCGCCAACGGTCGATTTTGGTGGAGGGCGATCGCGCTGGCAATTCCCACCCCCTGCCCCACTCCCACGTTAAACTCCACAATCCGCCCCGCTGCACAGGCATAGCCCTCAAACCCCGAAGCCGGACTCACCACCGCCAAATTGGTTGGGTCAGTCAGCAAAGCGTGTTGAATCCCATAATTAAACAACGGAGCCGTGTGAAAACTAATATTCGTCAAGCCGTGCTGGGCCGCCAAAGGGCCTAACCCATCAATCCCCCCCCGCACATCCAGGTAATAGCCAAACGTCCCCAGGGCTTCTTGAGAAGGCACACCCCCCGCCAGCATTTGCGCCCCCGTCAACGGAGCCACAGCCCCCAACACATTTCCTGCATGGCGAATGTATAGTTCCGACCCCGGATTGAGTGTCTGCGCCCCCAAGGTTTTGAACCACCGCGTCACATAGTCAAATTCCGTCAGCATGGCCGCACTGGGCTGCCCTTTGGCCTGGGCATAGGCGATCGCTTGGGAACCTGTGGTGAAAAACATGAGCGCATTCCACGACAGGCGATCGCTCCCTAACACCGCAATATTCGCCCGATCCAGCACATACCCACTGCCCTTCAACGACAACGCCTTGCCCCGAAAGGCGTGGTAAGCCAGAGACAACGCCCGACTGCGCACGTCAATATAATCTTTGCCGACAAACATCGTGCGATTTTTCGCTAGATCACTCGCCATCTCGACCTGAAATTGCTTCGCCAAGGTTGGATTTTTGCCCGCCGCTCCTAACAAAAATTGCTGGGCTTGACTGTCGTTGGGGTTGGCAAACCGTCTCAGATACACCAATTCCACGTCTTGCAACCGTTTGATGGTCAGCCCCACCGTTTCAAACACCAGGGAAACTGGCAACTCGGATTCGGGTAAGCCAAAGGTGGCAAACCCTTTCAAGCTGGGGACACCCGCAGCCTGGGCCAGTTCTGCATTGACCGTACTATCCAGCCACAGCGCCGCTTGATATACTTCGCCTTTGGTCAACTGCACAGCGTGGATGCGATCGCCCCGTCGGATTACCTGCCCAATCTCGATCCGGCTGATGATATCCACATTGGCATCGCTCAACAGACTACGTAGTGCCGTGTTTGCCTTGATGGGATCCAGCGCGATCGCCGCTACCCCCGCCCGCTCTAGGAATTCTTTGTAAATCGCCGCCGGATCGCCAAAGGTCGGTAAATTATTGGCCTTGCGAACCTCCGCCGCAATACTACTGCGATCGAGATAGGCCAATTTGCCCCGCACCAAATGCCCCCCAACCCCCGCTTGAGAATCGCCCTTAAACATCAATAAGAGCCGGGGTTTCTTCCTGAAACGGCGTTGGTACTCGCGCGAAGCACTGACCAGTGCCAACACCCCTGGCACTTCATCCCCAAACCCGATCATGTCGTAGGTGCGCGGTTCTGTTGTCGTCGTCATAGCGGCCTGGCTCAAAACAATAGGGCAACTTTAGGTGAATTATTATTCATCTTCACCGGGTTGCAAGAAAATCCGTGCAATGCTAAACGTCAAACAAGTTGTATTGGGGCGATCGCAAATCGTTCGCCAAAAGTCTATGGCTGAATCCAACCTTCAAGAGTGCCCAGTTTGCAAAGTCAAAATCATCAAAATGGTGGGCGGCGATCGCGTCTTGTTTTCCGTCGGTGCCCCCGCAACCCGCCCCATTCTCTGGCAAAAAGTCTGCAAACACGTCCAGAATAGCGCCTGCATCAACCAAGACCCAAACCAACACTGACCGTTTATAGGTTTTTGGCCGTTGACTTCCCTGGTAAAAACTGTCGCAAAATTTCCCCCGGTGGCCGATCCCAGGTATCAATGTGGCGATCGATATAGCCCTGGGCATTGAGGCGATACAGGGAATAGCCATTAAACCAGATCTGAGCCTGCCACGGAAGGCGCAAACGCCCTCGCACTGTCCAATCCGCCCGGATTGTATCTGGGCTCGTCTGCTCAACCCGATGGAGATCAAACCCCAGAGTAGTGAAAAACAACCGCCCGTGAAAGCGCAACGTCCAAAAAATAATGCGGTAGTTGAATTTGCCCTTAAAGGTGTTGACTGGATCTTGAAAGAAAATGTCTTGCGTATAGATGTCGTAGGTTAAGTCCTGGTCGAACAGAGTTGGTAATTCCGCCTGGAGGGTCGCGATCGCCCGAGCCACCTGAGCCTCATAGTCCGCCTCCGCCACCACCGCACCCAGCTTAGACATAGCCCCATCCCCTCATTCACACCAAATTTATTGACAATTCTAAACCCTCTACCAACCAGGCTCAAACCGCCGCTTTTTGCCATAACAGGGAAGAAACTCCAGTGAAGGGAAACACACAGCAACACTTTCATCCGGCATTCCTGCATTGCAGCCCTCATGGTCAAGTTGGCCAACATCAAGATTGATGATGTTTTATAAGCAAGCCTAAACTGACATCAAGAACAGTGAATCGAAAGCAAGGGTTTTTGGGGATTTCAAGCTCCATAGCAAAGAGTTATGCTGAAGAATTATAAGGAATTCAGTATTCTATTGCGCCCCTCGTTTCATGCACATTCACTCTGCGTTTAATCGCCAATTGATTCAACCCTTTGCAGATTTTCCCACCGCCGTACAAGCTGTTTTAGAGTATTTGCAACAACAGCTTGGGTTTCAACTATGGATGTTTACCCGCGTCGAAGGGAATGATTGGCTCGTCTTGAGCGCTAATGATCAGGGCTATGGTGTACAGGCCGGAGACGTTTTTCAATGGTCTGATTCTTTTTGTTACCGCATGGTCACAGGGGATGGCCCCAATATTGCGCCTTGTAGTCAACAAGTCCCGGCCTATGCCGAGGCTCCCATTGGGGAACAGGTGCCGATCAATGCCTACATTGGGATTCCGATCTATCTCGATGAAAATCATTTGTTTGGGACGTTGTGTGCGATCGATCCACAAACGAAACCTGAAACAGTTACGCAGCACCTACCGCTTCTTTTGTTGGCCACTCAACTATTAACAACCATCTTAGTCCATGACTTGAAAGCCCAGGAAAATGCCCGTCGCTGTGAGCGTGCCGAAGCTGAAGCCCAGCTCGATAGCTTAACTGGTTTGTATAATCGTCGAGGTTGGGAGCGCTTAATTGAAGGCGAAGAAAATCGGTGCAAAGTATTTGGAGTATCGGCCTCTATTCTTATTATTGATTTGGATAATTTAAAGATTACCAACGATCGCCACGGGCACTTAATTGGTGATTTATTGTTGCAACAAACAGCCAAAATTCTCCAAGAAAAAACGCGATCGCAGGATGTAGTTGCGCGGTTAGGCGGAGATGAATTTGGCATTTTGCTGGTAGAAGCGAATCAAGACATTGCTCAAAAATTGAGCGATCGCATTCAACAGGCGTTGGAAGCTGCCAACATTTTAGCCTCGATCGGTTGGTCAACGCGATCGCCAGATTCAACCTTACTAGCCACTTTGGAACGGGCAGATAAACAAATGTATAGCCAGAAAGCCGCTCGTAAACAACACATTTCGGCTGACCAACCTTTCCCTTAACCACCAGGTGACAAAGCTGAAATCAAAGACCAGCAGACGCGATCGCCCGTCGCGGCAAAGCACCATAATCGACGGTTCAATTCAATCCATCAATCCAGGTCAAACTCAGCCCGAAATAACTTTTGTACCACCCTTCGAGCCGCACTAAATCCACCATCAAAGTAAACAGCACCAACCACAGCTTCTAGCGTTTCCGCCAAGATCATGGGATTATCGTAAGCCTGTTGTTGTTTCGCCCGGTGCCCCAGCTTAAGCACATATCCGGCCCCCACGGTTTGACTCAACTCCGCCAGCTTTTCAATCTGCTTGAGTTCCACTTTGCGGGCCACGATCGCTTGCTGCGCTGTATGCCCGGAGCGGATCAACAGTTCAGTTAACACCGCATCTAAAACCGCACTCCCCAAAAGACCATAGGCAGACTGATCGGGCAATTGGGCCTGCTTCGGATCTGGGTTTGGGTCTTCTAACCCATAAGAGCTATGGGTCAAAGCTTGGCGTAAGTGACTTTTATCAAAAAAAAAGTATCCCAACTGATCTTCAAGGGGCATGGTGACTTAATCCGCCGAACGAATGGTCAGAGTATACGTCATGGTGGCCTGGACATGCCCCGGATGGATCACCCCCATAATCGGCGCGGTGTCACGGGCAACGGCACTAGCCACCAACGCAATGTGGCGATCGCTAACAGCTAACCCGTGGGTAGGATCGTACCCGCGCCAGCCCGCCCCCGGCAAGTAGACCTCCGCCCAAGCGTGAAGATGGCGATCATTGCTGTCTGGATCCCCTTCCTGATAGCCACTGACAAACCGAGCGGCCAGCCCAATCGCCCGACAAACCTCGATAAACAGCACCGCAAAATCGCGACAGGTACCAGACTTATGCGTCCAGGTTAGCCCTGGTGGCAAGGGTGCGCCAGTTTCCCGCAGTTGATATTGGCACTCTTTGTAAATGCGCGTGTTTAACTCTGTTAAAAAACTACCGGGATGACCATCCACCGTTAACCAGAGTTCTTGGGCGAGTTGGGTAGCGATCGGATCTAGTGCCGCCGTCCCCGAAAATTGCCCCTCCAGATAGGGCTGGAGTTGTCGTTGCAAGGAGACAGGATAGTCGATGGGCAACCGAATGGCCCACGGTTCTAACAAATACTCAAATGGATTCATCCGCAGGGTTTCCACCTCAGCCGTCATGTGCACACTCAAGGACTCCGTGAGGGCGCGATCGAACCAGACTTTAATCAGCGCGTTTCCATCTAAATCAACAAGCTGAGACTGGTGCTGAGGTGTTGGATGAACCTCCAGACGAAAGGACGAGACAAGTTGACAACCATCCATTCGAGGCCGCAACCGCAGCAGATGAGGCGCTAAGGTGACAGCCTCGGTGTAGCGATATTCCGTGTGATGAGAAATGCAATAGCGCATCAGGCAACAGGTTCCAACGCAAAAAATGTTTCAAAGATTTGAGCGCCAATATCGTTCATCCGGCTTTGGAGTTGGTCAAGAAACTCGTGGAGTCCCGTTTCAAAGACTTCATCAATGGTGAGATAGTCCAAATCGGCCCGGAGCCGCCCCATCGATCGCTCTACAGGCATTTGCCAACTGCCCAAAGGGGTTCCAGTAATTTCGTGGAGCGATCGCTCAGCTTGAATCACACACGATCGCACCGAGCGCGGAAACTCCTTATCCAAAATCAAAAACTCAGCCACAGTCATCGGCACAATTCGATGCCGACCTTGTTTGCGATACATTTCATAGGCACTCGCCGACTTCAATAAAGCCATCCACTGCAACTCATCGAGCGCACTCCCAACATAATTCACAGAGGGCAAAAGGATGTAATATTTCACATCCAAAATTCGTGCAGTTTTATCAGCCCGTTCAAGCAAACGCCCAATTTGACCAAAATGCCAGCCTTCGTTGTGACTCATGGTGGCATCCATCAAACCAGCAAACAAATGACTCTGAAGTTTGACTTCCTCAAAAAACTTGAGTACTTCAGCCATATCTGATAGCGATCCAACTTTCGCCACATCATTCACCATCAGATAAAACGCATTGAGTTGCTGCCACATCTCTGATGAAATTATTTCCCGAATCGATCGCGCATTTTCTCGGGCACTCCGCAAACAAGAGCTAATCGAATTGGAATATTCATTATCAAAACTCAGAAACCGGATCACATTTTCTGCCGTCGCCTCACCATAGCGAGTTCTAAATCGCTCACTATCGCCCGTTGTCCGCACAATTGGATCCCACTGCTGCGCCGTTCCTGGTGGAGAATCCAGCAATAGATTCAAATTCACCTCAATAAAACGCGCTACATTTTCTGCCCGTTCCACATATCGATTTAACCAATAAATTGAATCAGCAACACGACTTAGCATAATCAAAATAAAGCGGGATTAAATCAACTAAAAATGACTGAAACAAGACACGAAAGCAACTCTCACAAAGCTCCGATTATCCCTGCGATAACTCGCTCTTAACAACCAGCCCCAGCCCAACGCGATCGCGCATCACACTGGCATTTCACTTCAGCCAAGCCCATCACTTGCACATCACCCAGGTATCCTTGCTCCCCCCTCCTTGAGAAGAGTTGACCACCAAAGAACCCCGTCGCAACGCCACCCGCGTCAACCCCCCAGGATTCACAAAAATCTGCTTACCGTACAAGATATAAGGCCGCAGATCCACATGACAGCCTTCAAAGCGACCGTCAATCATCGCAGGCACCCGCGAGAGACAGAGCGTGGGCTGGGCAATGTAATTACGCGGAGAAGCTTTTATCTTTTCAGCAAAAGCGTCGCGTTCGGCTTGGGTCGCATGGGGGCCAACCAGCATCCCATACCCCCCCGATTCGCCCGCCGATTTGACCACCAGCTTGTCTAGATTCGCCAGCACGTGTTGGAGTTGGCTCGGCTCCCAACACAAAAAGGTGGGGACGTTGGATAGGAGCGGCTCTTCGTTGAGGTAGTACCGAATCATCTCCGGCACATAGGCATAAATCACTTTGTCATCCGCAACGCCTGTGCCAAGCGCATTGGCGATCGCCACGCGCCCAGCCCGATACACCTCCGTTAATCCCGGCACCCCCAACATCGAATCTGACCGGAACGCCAGCGGATCGATAAAGTCATCATCAATTCGGCGATAGATCACATCAACCCGTTGCAAGCCTTTGGTTGTCCGCATTTGCAAAAATCCATCTGCTACAACCAGGTCGCGGCCTTCAACCAGTTGCGCCCCCATTTGCTGCGCCAAAAAGGAATGCTCAAAATAGGCTGAGTTATAAATTCCAGGAGTCAGCACAACCACAGTCGGATCGCTCAAGTAGGGAGGAGCCAGATTCAACAATGTATCTAACAATTGGCTGGGATATTCTTCGACTGGTTGCACGGGCATCGTGTTGAAAACAAGCGGGAAGGTACTTTTCATCACTCGCCGATTTTCCAGCACATAGGAAACCCCCGACGGACACCGCAGATTATCTTCCAGCACGTACCAGCGCCCATCGCGATCGCGCACTAAATCCGTTCCCGTCACATGACACCAAATATCCCCCGGTGGCTTTAACCCAATGCAGGGCTTCAAAAAACCGCTGGCCGAAAGCACAATTTCAGACGGGATAATCCCATCTTTGAGAATTTTTTGTTCTCCGTAGATATCTGACAAAAATAAATTCAGGACACAAATGCGCTGTTTCAGCCCTTTTTCAAGAAAGGCCCAATCCTCCGCCGACACAATGCGGGGAATAATATCAAACGGCAAAATCCGCTCTGTGCCCTGGTTATCGCTGTAAACATTAAAGGTCACGCCCATTTTGAACAGGGCAATCTGGGCCGCTTGCTGCCGCCGGAGCACCTCTTCCACCCCCAGCGAACTCATCCGCTCAATGAGGGGCACGGCTTCCGGTCGGGGTTGCCCCTGCCGCAGAAATAACTCATCGAAAAAATCCCCTGGGTCATAATCGTTAAAGTTCACCGTCGCCACCAAATCCCTACTGTCCACTCATCAGCGCTGCTCTTAGCCATCTAGCCCACTCCAGCCAGGCTCCTGCCCAAAAACAGGCCCGCAGGCCCCACTCAGGCGATTTAGCCACGGAGTCTAACCGCCCAGTCTTAGCGAGGCGCAAATGGCAAGAACCCATAACCTTTTAACCAATAGAAGGGGAATCCCGGAAAGACTGTATCTTTTGATACTAAACGTGTTCCGCCGAAGCACTCCTATGCCGCTAGGGGAAAGACGTCTGAGGGATTATGGGCGATCGCGCCAAACTATAAGATTTTCCGTAAATCTGGGGTAGTTCCACAACTTTCAGCAATTTTCTTCAAAAGTGTTGACATTCAGTGGGCTGTAGCTGCTAATATTATTGAGGTGAAACGCAATGGGGTGTCGCCAAGTGGTAAGGCAGCGGGTTTTGGTCCCGCCATTCCTAGGTTCGAATCCTAGCACCCCAGTAAAAAACTCAAGCTTTTTCGGAACCATTCGCTTCCAAGAAATCACACGTGAGTGTTGAAAGAATATCCTGAGTCTAAACCTTGCAAGGTGCGGCAGGCTATCATTACTTCGTGCTTCGTTTTTGGAGAGCGATCAGAATTTTGTGTAAACCCTGGTTCGGGGAACGAGAAATCGGGGGTTTCACCCCTGTCAGGCACAATTTTCTGAACACTCCCCATTTTTGCGGCCCAGCGATCGCTGAGTTGAGTCAAGATATTGAACACGGCGATTGCCCAGGAACAGCCCTGACCCTCGCAATCCCAGCGAGAATAGAGACAGTGGGCCAATGGTGATTCCCTTGACCCACTGGAGAATTCTGCTTTTAGCAACAAGCCGGAGTTGGGACGATCGCCAGCGGCAGTTGAATCGTAAACACCGTCCCTTGACCGGGCACAGACTCAAAGCTCAGTTGCCCCGCGTGTTTTTCCACCACAATTTGATGGCTGATAGCGAGGCCCAAGCCTGTGCCTTTGCCCACCGGCTTCGTTGTGAAAAATGTATCAAACACTTTTGCCTGGGCATCTGGCGGAATCCCCGGCCCATTATCTTCAATTTGAATCATCACGCTGGAAGCCGCATTTCCTAGGGCTTTGGACGGGTTCATAACCCCCGTTCGAATCAGAATTTGGGGTTGCCAGTCAGCTTTTAGATTATTGGCAGCACAGTCGTTTAATGCATCGATCGCATTGCTAATTAAGTTGGTAAAGACCTGGCTCATTTGACCCGAAAAACTCAGAACCTCAGGAATATCGCCGTATTCTTTAGTTACAGTAATGACATTTTTGAGCCGACTGTTCAAAATCAGTAGCGTATTATCCAAACACTCGTGGATGTCTAGCGATCGCATCACCGCATCATCCATGTGAGAAAAACTCCGTAGTGCCCCAATAATCTTGCGTAGACGTTCCGCACCCAACTTCATACTAGACAAAATTTGCGGCAAATCTTGTAATAGAAAATCGAACTCAACAGATTCTTTTAACTCCTCAATCTGGGGTGAAGCCATTGGAAAAGCTGCTTCATAGGCATGTAAAACACTGATTAAATCCTGATTATAGTTTGTTAAATAATCGAGATTACCCCAAATAAAATTAACCGGATTCAGAATTTCATGGGCAACTCCAGCAATCATCTCACCTAGGCTTGCCATTTTTTCTGTTTGAAATAGTTTGGCCTGGGTTTGTTGGTGCAATAACTGCATCGTTGTTTCATGAATTTGGGCATGAATAACCAATAAATGATGAACATCTAGCAGTTGATAGTTTTCTGCCCCGAGTTGCACAATGATTGGTTCATACAGAGATTCGGGCGATCGCTGCAAAGATAACTCCACAGCCTGGGCGATCGTGGCATTCCCCGGAATCACTAACATGGGGGCCTGAGCAAACTCATACAACATTTGCAAAGGCCGCCGTAGAAACAATTCGGGGCCATACCGCCGACTCATCATCTCCAAAAAGCGCCGTCGTGATAGCATTCCAACAAAGTGATGGTCATCTTTGAGAATCACGCCAGGTAGTACCGGATTTGCGTCCAGGAGTAGAGATAATTCGGCCCCAGTTTGACTCACTTGTAAGTCACAAGAATGCAGAATTAAATCCCGTAAATGGCTCGGAGAATTCAATTCCGGTGCCATTAATTGGGGTTTAGGCCGTTGCGTTTTTACGTTGAGTCTAACCATCATTCTCAATAGGAATTAACAACAAGGATAAGGAATGACTGATACAAATAGCGGTTGCAATAAACCAGCTCAAAGGGTTACAAGCATCAACTTTAAGGATATTTCCCTGGAATAAAAGTTAATCTTTTTAACCTAAATTTAACCAAAAATTAGGTGTTAGATTTATAATTTCTACTCTATTGAATCAACAAAATCAATTCCCCGAAACCCTAGAATCTAAACTTCAACTAAGTTTTATGATTAAGCAAAAATGCGGTCTTGGCCCAAGATTTGAGGTGCGCCAATTTGGATCCGGGTCATATTCCCCAATGACGCTCTACGCCACCGAGCGGGAGGGAAGCAATGGACAAAGCCAGCATTCATTCAAGCTAGTCACCGATCGCACCTATGGTTGGGCAAACGCGCGGCAGTGGTTGAGGAACCGTTGCGGGAAGTCTGGGCGATCGCCCCAGTGCAAATGCACATAAGAGGCGTGTAGCGTGTGCCCCCCAAAGCCTTCGGTCGTTGGGGTGGTGGGGTGGGGCAGCCGTTGTTCAAATAGGGTTTGGCCGGCTGTGGTCGTCAGGTGAGAACGGTGAAACTCGTGGCCCCAGGCGATGGCGTTCTGCGGGCACAGCACCCCGGTTTGCACGGCGCAGACTTGGCGATACCCCAGGGTGAGCCGTTGGCCCATGTGGGCGATCGCAGGCAAAACACCGACCATCTCCCACGGTTGCCCTTGAAAATCCACAATTTGCTGACAGAGATACATCAACCCACCACATTCAGCGTAGGTAGGCATTCCGGCCTGCACCGCCTGGTAGACCGCATTGCGAGCGGGTTCATTGGCCATTAACCGGGCCGCAAACATTTCGGGGAACCCGCCACCAAAATAGAGACCCTGGACACCAGGGGGCAAGGTGGCATCCCCTAGGGGGCTCCATTCCACCAGTTCCGCCCCGCAGGCTTTGAGGCAATCCAGATTATCGGGATAGTAAAAACTAAAAGCGGCATCAGCGGCGATCGCCAGCCGCACAGGTGGATCTAGGGGCGCAGGCGGCACCAACGGTGAACTTGGGCACGGCCCAGGCGGCACCCGGAGCAACGGCAACAGTTGATCCCACGCAAACCAATCTGCCGCGAGGTGGGCCAACCGATCAATTAAAGGCCGCAACTGGTGCAATTCCGCCGTGGGCACCAGGCCCAAATGGCGATCGGGAATAGTAATCTCCTGGTGACGGCGCAAAACACCCAAAATGGGCACCCCCAACGGGGCCAAGGCAGCTTGCAACAGGTCTAAATGGCGATCGCTGCCAACCCGATTCAGCACCACACCCGCTAATTGAAGCTGCGGCACCAAACTCCGATAGCCATGCACCAACGCCGCGATCGACTGGGACATCCGACTACAATCGACCACCAACACCACGGGTTGATTGAGCAACACCGCAACATGGGCCGTGCTACCATAGGCCCCGGCGATCGCGGCCTCAGTTTCAGTCCCCACCTTGCCCGTTTGGATCTCTGGCCCTGCCCCATCAAACAGCCCCATCACCCCTTCAATGACGGCATAATCCGCCGTTTGGGCATGGGTCGCAAAGCACTGTTGCACGTAGCGGGCCGACGTTAAAACCGGATCCAGGGTGCGACAAGGGCGATCGGTCACAAACCGATGAAACATCGGGTCAATATAATCTGGGCCAACCTTAAACGATTGCACCCGGTCAAAATGCCGACACAAATAGGCCAGCAGAGCCAGGGTGACCGTCGTTTTGCCAACCCCGCTCCGCTCGCCTGCAATCACTAAGCTCATAACTTGGGCGGGGTGTCTCCCCAGCCCCGGTGTCCGTTAATCATGCCCCCGCAAGTTAATAATTTGCGTCGCCACAGCCAGACTTTCCTCATACAAAGCATCGCGGCCCCAGCGTTGCAACTGTTGACTAAGCAAAAATTCCGCCTTTTGATCACTGGATGCGGTCACTTGCTCAGTCTGGCATTCTTGGGCACTGCCGCCAGATTCCATACGCATACAGCCTGCGGTTTCCGAGCATAAAATCGTGCAACAGTTGGCATTGCAATTGGTCGAGTTCAACCGAATTCCAACTAGATCACCCACAATCTCGCCAACTTCAGCAACAGGAATCGCCGCTAGTTCGGCTTCGACCACTTTGCCATGAGGCCCATCAAACGTAATGTGCTTGAGATGATAAATGCCATCATCGGTTTCGGTGTAGGCGGTTGGTTGCCACCCCATCCGACTGGCCATCCAGCTCAAAAACATCAGCGCTTGGGCCGCATTTCCTTTTTCGTAATCGACCGTGACGCGATCGATTTCATAAATGGAGGCGCGGCGTTCCGGTGGGTCAAAGGTGGCAGCGGTCAATTCTTGCCAGGGAGCCAAACGGTGCCAGTTCAAATCCGCCACAAACGTTCCCGAATCAATCAAGTGTTGAATCTTGAGCACTTCCAATTCTGGTTGGCTGTGGTAAGAGGTATCCAAAATAATGCAATGGCACGCTTCTACCAGCTCTTTGAACAGGTTGTGTTCGGGGTTGGGGGTGGCCTTCCACCACACAAATTTGGGCAAGTCAGGAATCATTAAGGACGTGATGACTTCCCCAACACGATTGAGGGCTTCTTTGGTACCTCGGATGGTGATGTATTCGCAACAGATGAGGTTGCCGCCACTACTTTTTTGCACGGGGCAATAGGCGGAAACTTGGGCTGTTACGCCTTGATCTTCGCCAATGGTGGGGCAAATGGTGATGATGCGACAGGGGTTTTGAGCCGCGATCGCGTCGCTAATACTCATCCCCAACAAATTGGGATTCCCAACCTTGAGGCGATCGCTAGGCAACGTCGCCACTTCTTCCCGCAAACGTTCTAACGTCGCTAAGTCAATCCGGCCATTAATCGGCAACTCATAGGCTTTTTGGGCTAACTCGACGGCTTCCTTGGACATGGGGCCATGAATACCATCGATCGCACCTTTATAAAACCCCAACACCGCCAGCAATTGCTGAAATTCTTCAGGCTCATACACCACCATCGTAAACGTCGAAGCCCGTGTCGCAACAGAAGCCGAAGTATTTGCATTTTGACTGTGCCAAATGGCATTCAGTTCAGCCTCAATCTCGTCTAGAGAAATATCTTTGGGTCGTTGGAGTGCAACAAGTGGAGTGGTTGTCATAGGTTTGTGATGTGCAGCTAATAGAGGTTATCGGAGCGTTCTAATATCAGTGCGATCGGCGCAGACGACGCTATGAGCAACAACCCCAGCATTGTGCCATATCGCCGCCCCTCGGCTACAACCTGCGCCAATTCCGGCCATCTCGGTTCAGCAAGATCTCAGCTTCAATCGGGCCCCACGTTCCCGCTTCATACAACGGAATCGCATCCGGTTTAGCCGGGGCATCCCACACTTCCAGCAACGGGGTCAACAACCGCCACGAAGCTTCAACCTCGTCCCCACGAGTAAACAGCGTCTGATCACCCAACATACAATCCACCAACAAGCGACTGTAAGCGTCCGTATTCGGTTGGCCAAACGCCGTATCGTAGCGAAAGTCCATATCAACCGGGCGAGTCCGGAGCGAATTACCCGGCGTTTTCACATCAAACCGCATCGAAATCCCTTCATTCGGCTGAATCCGTAACGCCAACACATTCGGGTTCGCCTGTTTCGCCGCCGACTGAAACATCAAAAACGGCACTTCCTTAAACTGGATTGCAATTTCAGACACCTTTTTCGGCATCCGTTTCCCCGTCCGCATGTAAATCGGCACATCTTTCCAGCGCCAGTTATCCACATACAGCTTAATCGCGGAATAGGTTGGCGTTGTAGAGTCGGGCAAAGCGCCTTCCTCCTCCCGGTAGCCAGGGACGTTTTTGCCCTTCATCCAACCGTGGGTATATTGCCCCCGAATTGCCGATAGATTCATATCGCTCAAATCAGCCAGCCGGGTCGCCTGCAAAACTTTCACTTTCTCATTGCGAATGCTGTCTGCATCAAGGGAGTTAGGCGGTTCCATCGCGGTCAAACAAAACAGTTGCATCAGGTGATTTTGCACCATATCGCGCAGCGCACCCGCCGTTTCGTAGTAGCCCGCTCGCCCCTCCAGGCCAACGGTTTCGGCCACAGTAATTTGGATGTGATCAACAAACTGGCGATTCCACAACGGCTCAAAAATGGCATTCGCAAACCGAAAGACCATCAGATTTTGTACGGTTTCTTTGCCCAGGTAGTGGTCAATGCGATAGATCTGGTTCTCGTTACAAACCTTTTGCACCACTTTGTTGAGGGCTTGGGCTGAGTTCAAATCGCGGCCAAAGGGTTTTTCGATGACTAATCGCTGTTTGCGGGGGTCGTCTACCATGCCCGCTTCGCCCAGTTGCATCACGGCTTCCGGGAAAAACTTGGGAGCCACGGAGAGATAAAATACACGGTTGCCACGGGTGTGGCGGAGTTCGTCTAGCTCGCTGAGAAAGGCTTTGAGCTTTTGGTAACTTTCGGGCTTGTCAATATCGCCAGAGCAGTAGAATAAGCCTTTGGCAAATTCTTCCCACAACAGTTCCGATCCCAGGCCGCTGCCAAATTGTTCAACCCCTTCGCGCATGTGATCGCGGAAGTAATCATGACTCCAATCGCGCCGTGCAAACCCAACGATGGTCAGTTCAGGGGGCAAGCGGCGTTCTCGCTTCATTTGGTACAGCGCTGGCACCAGTTTGCGTTGGGTCAGGTCGCCGGAAGCGCCGAAGATAATCAGAATTTGGGGTTCGGGGACGCGATCTTGTTGGAGACCGGCGCGGAGGGGATTTTCGAGCAAAGTAACCATAGGCTGAGGCTTTTGGGTTGAAGGTTTGGTTTAGAAAAGCAAGGGGAAACAGGCAGGAGGGTGAAGGGAGCAGTCAGCAAACTTGGGTGAAATTAGGGCCGGGAGGGGATGGGGCAAGGGCAAAGGGCGGTTTCGATCGCCCCACAGCACGACAGCCACCCTCAATTCCTTGTTTTATACTCCTAGTCGGCGGGTTGTGCGTTAGCGATCGCTACTTTTCCCCAAACCGAAGGCCCTGCTCCCTGCGTTAAGACGGAGTGACCACGATCGCTTGTTCGCGCGATCGCTCCTGAATAAACGATTCCACCAGCGCCACATCTTCCCGACTGCCAATAATCAACGGCGTGCGTTGATGCAACTCCGTGGGCACAAAGTCCAAAATATTCTGAGTCCCCGTACTGGCCCGCCCCCCCGCTTGTTCCACCAAATAGGCCAACGGCGCAGACTCATATAACAACCGCAACTTACCTTCTGGCTTTTTCACCGAACCGGGGTAGAGAAACACCCCCCCCTGGAACAAAATCCGGTGAAAATCACCCACCAATGCGCCACTGTACCGAGCGGTATACCCTTCGTGGCGATGCATGTAGCGGATATAATCCCGCAGCCCTTCATCCCACTGCCAAAAATTCCCCTCGTTGACGCTGTAAATGGCACCGTGCTGGGGCATTTGCACGTATTCATTCGACAAAATGAACTCGCCCAAACTGGGATCAAGGGTAAAAGCATGAACCCCTTGCCCCAAGGAATACACCAGCATCGTACTGGGGCCATAGAGAATATAGCCCGCCCCAATTTGCTTATGCCCGGGTTGCAAGAGATCGCTGGCTGCGCCGTCTAAATCGTCGCCTTCCTGTTGCCGAATCGCAAAAATAGACCCCACATTGATGTTGGTATCAATATTTGACGAGCCATCGATCGGGTCATACAACAAGGTGTAGCGCCCCAAGGGACAGTTTTCTGGGATGTAGTACGGCTTTTCCATCTCTTCTGACGCCAGCCGACAGACCAGACCACTTTGCTGGAACACCGAGATAAACACCTCGTTGGCGTACACATCCATTTTTTTGACTGATTCGCCCTGCACGTTCTGTTCGCCCGTGAACCCCAGCACGCCTTCCATAATCCCCGCCCGACTCAGCCGCCGTGCAATCAACTTGCCAGCGAGCGCGATGCGATTCATCAACGCACTGAGATCTTGAGCATCTGGGCCAAAGCTTTGTAACTGCTGGAAGACGTGACGAGAAAGCGTAGTGCAGTCACGATCCAACGCCAGATCGTAATCTAACGGTTGGGAGGCATTTACCATCGCTGCAAACTCCCTTGCATAAAGAGTTAAGACCGAAGCGATCGCGCCAAACCTGGAGCAGGTCGCTTCATTTCCCATCTTAGGGAGTCATTCTGAAATCAACAGGTAACTTTAGATGAGCTAAAGATTAGAAGTATTCCAGGTTACACCAGCAAGGAAACGGGTAACACCGCCAGGGCTGCCCACCCTTGACCAACCGCAGATACCCTAAACCTCAAGGCATGGCAAGGGGGTAGCGCCCCAAAATCCTTGCTTAGGGATCCAGCAAATCGCCCCATTCGGCCATTAAGATGGAAGAAAACATCTCAACAGGGCATTTCATGACTGCAACTCTCCTCGAAGCATCCCCTGCCTCGGTTCAGATTGCGCCCACGGTGCATCGCTTGCCCAACGGACTCACCATCATTGCAGAACAAATGCCCATTGAGGCGGTGAACCTCAATTTATGGCTGAATGTGGGTTCTGCGGTGGAAACCGATGCGATTAACGGCATGGCGCATTTTTTGGAACACATGGTCTTCAAAGGGACGCAGCGCCTACAAAGTGGTGAATTTGAACGGCGGATCGAAGCTCGGGGCGCAGTGACCAATGCTGCCACCAGTCAGGATTACACCCATTACTACATCACGACGGCTCCCAAGGATTTTGCGGCCCTGGCCCCGTTGCAAATTGATGTGGTGGTGAATCCCAGCATTCCAGATGCAGCGTTTGAGCGGGAACGGCAGGTGGTGCTGGAGGAAATTCGGCGATCGCAGGACAACCCCCGCCGCCGCACCTTTCAACACGCCACCGAAGTTGGGTTTGAGCGCTTACCTTACTATCGACAAGTTTTGGGGCCAGCCACCGTCATCGAACAGTTAGCCCCCCAGCAAATGCGGGACTTTCATGCCCAGTGGTACCAACCCAGCGCCATGACTGCCGCCGTCGTCGGGAACTTGCCCGTAGACGAGCTGATTGACATTGTGGCGACTAGCTTTGAGCAGGTGGGTGCAGGTGCAACCCCAACAGCGGCAACAGTGCCGACTCCCCGTGCCCCGTTTACCGCAGAAATCCCGTTTCCTGAAGTTGTGCGGCGGGATGTGACCGATCCCACCTTGCAACAAGCCCGGTTAATTATGCTTTGGCGAGTACCTGGCCTCAACCAACTCGCAGAAACCTATACCTTAGATATCTTGGCGGCTGTCCTGGGTCGGGGCCGCACAGCACGGCTCTTTCGGGATTTGCGGGAAGAGCGGGGTTTAGTGACTAGCATTGCGGCCAGTAATGTTAGCTATCAACAGCAGGGGTTGTTCTACATTTCGGCGCAGTTACCGGAAGCGAATTTAGCCGAGGTGGAACAGGCGATCGCCGCCCACATTGCCGCGAGTCAAACCGACCTGATCACCGAATTTGAACTGGCACGAGTCCGCACCCGGACAGCCAACCACTTCGTGTTTGGGAACGAAACCCCCAGCGATCGCGCGGGCCTGTATGGCTACTACTACTCCCTTTTAGGCGACTTGGCCCCCGCCCTGCACTACCCCACCTATATCCGTAACCTTGAGCGAGAGGCCGTCCAAGCTGCCGCCCAGCGTTACCTGTCGCCCTCGGCCTATGGCGTTGTCACCATTCGCCCAGAAGCCCCGACCCCCTAAACCCGTCAAAAAAGTTTAGCGGCAAACTTCCAGATTCTTGTTACCCTGGCTACATCCAATATGCCAAGGAACTTTCTGTTATGAAACGGTCGTTTGCGCCTTGCTTTGCCGCGATCGCCGCCGTGGCGAGTTTGACAGCTTCCCTTGCTCCTGCGTTCAGCCAAGATGCCCCCAAAGTGGTTAACAAAGTCACGTACAAATGCGAAGAGGGCAAAGGGTTCGTGGCTGCATACCTCAGTAACGACGACATGCGGGCCACCTTTGGCAGTAAAGAATTTACGCTGCCGAAAATGGAAGCAGCTTCCGGTGCCAAGTACAGCAACGGGAGTGTCACCGTCTTTACCAAAGGTGACGAAGCAATGGTTGATCTCGGTGATCAGGCTTTTTTCCGGGGCTGTTTGGCCGTCGGCTCTGTGCCTGGTTTGTGGTAGACCAAGGGGTGTTAGAGTCAGGAAGCAAATCAGCTTAAATCGCCATGTGGGAGCAAATTGCCACCCAAATTAGCCAAGTTACTGGCCACCCGTTCCAGGGACGCGATCGCCGTGCCGTGGGTGGGGGCTGCATTAACTCTGGCTATGCCCTCTCAGATGGAGACCACACCTATTTTGTGAAACTCAACCAGGCGGCCCAACTGGCGATGTTTGAGGCGGAGGCCGCTGGTCTCCGCGAAATGGTTGCCACCCAGTCTATTCGAGTACCCCAACCCATCGCCTGGGGCACCGCAGGCAACTCCGCCTATCTCGTGCTGGAATGGTTAGACCTGGGTCAGGGCCGCAGCAGCGCATGGCGAGAGATGGGACGACAGTTGGCCAAATTACACAACACAACCGCCAAAGACGGGTTTGGGTGGCAGATGAACAACACCATCGGTTCCACGCCCCAGCCCAACCCCTGGACTGAAAGCTGGGTCGAGTTTTGGCGCACACAGCGGCTTGGCTTTCAGTTCAACCTGGCCAATCGCCGGGGGGGCCACTTTCCTCAACAAGAGCAATTGCTCGCGGCGTTACCCACCTTACTGGCAGGGCACGATCCACAACCCGCCCTTGTGCATGGGGATTTGTGGTCGGGCAATGCGGCAGTGAGCCAAACTGGCGAGCCCGTGATTTTTGACCCGGCGACCTATTATGGCGATCGCGAAGTCGATTTGGCCATGACCGAGTTGTTTGGAGGCTTTCCGGCAGAGTTCTACCAGGGCTACACCGAGATCTATGCCCTTGACTCTGGCTACCAACACCGCAAAATTCTCTACAACCTCTATCACATTCTGAATCACTTCAATCTATTCGGTGGAAGCTATGCCAGCCAAGCCAACCGGATGATTGCCCAGCTTTTAGCCTTACTTTAGTTCCAGCCTTAACTCAAGGTTTTGGTGATGTTACGGGGGCGGTCAACATCCAAACCTCGTAGGACGGCGATGTAGTACGAGAGGAGTTGCAGAGGGATAACGGTGAGGAAGGGCGATCGCGCCAGGTCAACGGCAGGCAGCACAATCTGGAGATCACAGATCTCGTGGGTGGAGGGAGCCAAGTCAGGCGGTACCAGGGCAAACAACGGCGCACCGTGGGATTTGGCCTTGCGAAGATAGCCCAAAAAGGTTGCGGGGTCGGGGCAGCCGTGGGCGATCGCCAGCACAGGTACCGTAGCATCCAACAGGGCGATCGGCCCGTGCATAAATTCCCCAATGGCGGCCCCTTCGGCATGGAGATAGGTGGTTTCTTTCAGTTTCAATGCGCCTTCCTGGGCGATCGCGTGTTGTACTCCCTGGCCGAGCACCAGGCAATGTTGGGCGGAAGCCAAGCATTGGGCCAAAGCCTGAATCGGTTCGACGTGCTGCAAGAGTTGATCAATTGCGGCTGGAAGGGTTTGCAACTGGTGCAGATGGGTTTGAACCTGAGCCAAAGAGAGGCGATCGCGCCGATAGGCCAACTCCAAAGCCAACCGATACAACACCAGGAGTTGGGTTGTAAACGTTTTTGTCGCCGCCACCCCGATTTCAGGGCCAGCATAGGTCGGTAACACCACATCCACAAAAGCCGCCAGGGAACGTTCTGGATGGTTGGTAATCCCCACAAATGGCCCCGTGCCAGCCTGAGCCACTTGGCGCTGACGGGCGATCGCCAGCGCTTTCAGCGTATCCGCCGTTTCGCCAGACTGCGTTACTCCCAGCGTCAACGTTTGGGGTAAAACAGGCCACGGAGCCGCCAAAAATTCCGTTCCAGACCGCACCCGCGTGGGGATTCCCGCCCACTGCTCCAACCAGTATTGGCCAATTAAACCCGCATGGCGACTGGTGCCCGAAGCCAGGATTTGAACCCTTTGAATCTCATCCAGGAAAGGCAAGCGATCGCCCATCGTGCCCCGTCCAGAGCCCCCCGGATAAGCAGCCAAACACCCTTGCAGCGCTTGGGGTTGGTCGTAAATTTCTTTCAGCATCCAATGAGGAAAATCCGGATGCGGGCCAGTGTCATTCTGATGGGGCACTGGGGTTGAGGCAGCCGCCGCAGGCTCATTCGGCATGGTTTAGCAGTCCTTGGAAGCGAGGTACGCACCAGGTTAGACGCAGGGGCGATCGCAGGCCGCCATCCAACCTGTCACAAACATTGGGTGTAGTGGGTGATACATAACCTGAGTATAATCAGGTGTATCTAGTCTTCCCTGAATTGCCCAAAGGAGTTGCAGCCAATCGCCATCGTAGTATTTCAGCCGCTTTGAAATCAGTTGAGGCTTAGCAACTCGCACAATCTTAGGGTTGTGGCAGTGCGAGCAGCGAACAAACTGGCGCGATCGCCCTTCAGGGCTGACTAGAGATGCAGTGTGATTCCGGCCACGGAGTACTTAGTCAGGCGAGATCTATGCATTCGGATTCGGCGTTTTCGGAACAGTCCCTTGCGGGCATTTGGGCAAAAAAGTATGTTCAGCAACTCAGTAGCGGCACCAGGCCGACCGCAGTCAAACTGGGAGAAGGGCGATCGCGCACTGCTGAAAAACTCGGCCAACAACTCCGCTTTTGCAGTTCCCGTGCCTGGGCCAAAACGGAAAGTTTGCTGTTCCAAGAATTACAAAAACACGGGATCAAGTCTGAGTTAATCGACCCCTGGCGCATTGCCGATGATTCTCGCCAACTGTTTGAGCAAGCCGCCGCCAACTATCAAGCCGAAGTCACCCCAGAACGCTTTTCCGTCATCATTGCCCCCAAATGTGGCGAAATTCGGCGGCACTATACTGCAACCGATCCCCGGATTTTGGGCTTTTTGAGTATGCAGTTCCACTATACAGGGCAATTTTTATTAGAAGAGTTGACGCTGGAAGAAAAAAGTTCCGTGGTCAGCTACTTCAAAGTCATGGATGACAACCTGTATATGCCGTTGCACCGCTCCTATCAAGCTGCGGCCCAATATTCCTACGGTGCGCCAGCCCTAGCCGCCGTCCAGCAATTGCTGCCCCTCTCCACCACGATCGCCGAGTTCATCAGCCTCAAGGTGGCAAACCTCAACCCCACCCACCGCTGTTTTACTGGGCCACTCAGCCATCCAGATGTGACGATTTCCAGCATCCGGGACATTGAAATGTTCCAGATCTATTTGTGCCTGTGTGCGCTGGAAGGGAACATCGCCGCTGTCCAGCAAGAACTCTTTCCCCTCTGCGTGATGCTGTACCCACCGCTCAACGTACAGTGGACTCTGGTGCGCCAGTTGGTGCGATCGCTCGAACAAGAGATCCACAAGCGGTTATCAGCGGCCAATGTCGCCGTGTTTCAACCCTACTTAGCCGCCTTTAGAGAAATGTTTTCCGAGGACATCTTCCCCCAAGATAGCCCCATCTGGAGCTACCATCCTGAGGCGTTGCGGTTTATGGGGATGGCACGGGAGATTTTGCACGATGTCCTCAACCAGCAAGAACCGCTGGGACGGTAATGGGCGGATAGCTAGCCCTGGGCGATCGCCCGAATGGGGTTAGGTTTGGCCGACAAAACCGGCGGACACACCAGGGTTTTGCCAATCAACCAGAGGGAATGCAGTTCGTTGGGGGTGGTGCGGCGTTGCCACTGCCCCGGACGGCAATACAACAGTTCGATCAATTGGCGCGATTGGGCCGTCGTCAGCGCCTCAAATTCAATTTGCACCGTGGTGCCATTCTGGCGATCGCTGTTTAACCATGCCCACCCTTTGAGGGTTAACCCGGTTTCCCCGATCTGGAGTTCGACGGGTCGCCGCTGGGGAGTAGGCGATCGCCATGCCTGCCCCGCCGCCAGTTGCACCATAGCCCCCCCTTCCGACAGGGCCACCGTATTCCCCCCCAATACCACTTGCCGGGGAGCCACGGCATCCGGCTCAAACACCGTCATCTGTACCGGACGGCGCAAGTCAAACCACTCGAAGGCTCGGCGCGGCGCATCCAGCAAAATCAAAAGGGCAATGCCCAACATGATCAGGTTATAAGTGCTCCATAACCAGCCCAGGTTGGCCCCTTTGACCAGTTCAATCTGGAAGGTGGCCGAGGCTGCCCCAGCCCCCAGCCAGCCCTGTTGCACCACCATCAGCCCCAGATTTTGCCACAGACTAACCGCCGTTAGCCCAAACAAGAAAATGAGCGGCCAAGCCAAATTCCAGTTGAAGCTATAGCGATCGCTCGACCGTCCCTTGGGAGTGACTTTGAACCCCGTCGAAAACGGACGAATCATTGTTTGAAACACCGTCAACGCAATAGGAAACGCCAACACCAGGGAATAGATATCCGCCAACAGGGCCGATCGCGATCGGTCATTTAACCAGGCAAAGGTCGTCAGTTGCACCCCGTAGTAGGGCAAAAAGAAATAGACCAACTCGGCAGCCGTGGCCTGGATAGGGATGATCTGAAAAAACGCATAGGCCAAAGGCATCACCAAAAAGCCCAGCCGCGCGATCGCCCCAAACCAATGCAACAACCCTTCCAGGTGGGCCAACCGCTGGAGCACCGTCAACCCCGGAATCGTTAACGGATTAGTTTTGATAAAAAATGCCTGAAGAGTTCCCTGCCCCCAGCGCAACCGTTGCATGGCATAGGCCGCCATATTGTCAGCCGCTAACCCCGCACTCAGCTTTTCGTTGAGATAAACCAACTGATAGCCATTGGCCGAAAGCTGAATCCCCGTGAAGTAGTCTTCGCTGAGCGAATTGGTCACAAATCCACCAGCGGCTTCCAAGGCCGTGCGGCGCACCACAAAAGACGTGCCCGCGCACACCACACTGCCCACCGTATCGCGAAAGGGTTGGACTTGGCGGTAAAACACTTCTTCATCCGGCGTTAGCACATGATCCAGACCCAGATTGTGGGCAATGGGATCGGCGTTGTAAAAACTCTGGGGCGTTTGCACGAGGCCCACCTGGGCCGTTTGGAAAAAGCCGACCGTCCGGGTCAAAAAGTTGCGGGTGGGAATAAAATCCGCATCAAACACGACAATGAGTTCACCGTGGGTTTGGGCGATCGCGTGATTGAGGTTGCCCGCTTTGGCATGGCGGTTGTCGGGGCGGGTCAGGTATTCACACCCCAGCTCCGCCGCCAACGCCCGAATTTCAGGCCGCCGAGTGTCATCCAGCAAATAGACCCGCTTGTGGGGATAGTCCATTGCCTGACAGCCCACGATCGTCCGGCGAAGGATAAACGCAGGCTCGTTATAGGTGGGAATGAAAACATCCACCGTGGGGGTATAGGCTCTAGTAGTGACGGCGATCGCAGCTTGATCCGCTTCGCGACGGCGATCACGCATTCGCAGCATCAACCCCAGTTGCAACACGCTGCTGGTCATGGTGAAAAGTTCCAAGGCCAACAGCCCCAGGCTAAACGCCCCATTCAACGGGTTGGCCAGGTTCAGTGTACAGAGCGATCGCCACGCCAGATAGCGCGCCAACAGCACCAGCAACACCCCAATCACCACAGGCCGCGACCAGGGCCGGGGTTGGGGGGAAAGGCGCATGGTCAGCCAAACCACGATGACCGAGGCGATCGTGGGCCACAGCAAACCAATGCCCACCCCAGACGGCGCATTGAACCACGCCGGGGCAAAGGTTTGGGCCTGGTGCCAGCGATCGAAAAATTGGTTAATGGTCGGTTCGCCCGCCAGCCACGCCAGCCCGAAGGCCAGCAATACCGCGATCGCCCCCAACCACAGGACAGTCGCCATATGCAGCTTGAACCGACGGCTAGCACTACGCAGTCGGCGTTTATGTTTGGATGATTTGGAATGAACAATGGTCATGCACCTGACTCCATACGAATGTGAGAGGATAGAGCGATCGCAATCGCGAATCAGCTTCGAGCGAGACTACGGAGACAACAGACACAGGTGAATCGCACAGGTAAACACAGCGCGGGCACTAATCGCTCGCGGCACAGGCAAAGTAGAGCCGCCTGGTAAAGCTTAGTAAACTTTGTTTAACTTTTATCAAATAAAGCCGAGAGACAAATCCACCGGGAGGCTAGCCTTTAAAGGCGGCCCAGAACAACTTGGTCAGGGTTTGCCAACGGGGATTCAGCAAAAATTGGGCATACCACCGTGCAACCGCTTGGAGATTGCGATGGTCTGCAAACCAGGTGGGCGTGGGCACAATTTGAAACGGGGCAGACAACACCGACTTCTGGGGCTGCTCAAACAAGTACGCATTGTGCACCACACCGCACCCAGACTGGATGGCCTGCGGTGGATTCCCCGGAAACGCGCCCCAGGTTGCCCCCGGAATCCCAAACAAGACCCCAGTCCAGGCATTGATCCCGATCGCCCCGTACCGCAAATCTGCGATCGCCCGATCCAACGCGGCGTGGGCTTGCCGTTGCGTCCGGGGATCCACCAACACCACGCAGGATAAATTGCCCCAAAGGCAATCATTCACAAAGGGAATGGCCTCAGCCAAAAAGTCAGTTGCCGTGGCCCCTGGTAAACTCACCTCGGCCAGCACCCCACAAAAGGCTTCCGTGCTGAGGGCATATTCGCCAGCCTGGGGTGGCACATCGGGAATCAACGTCCACGGCACCACCGACTCCGTGCGATCGCCCAAGGGTTTCGCCTGGGGATAGCGATCGAGAAAGGCTTGATAGCGTTCTTGTGCCCCTGGATAGTAGGCCGTGCGGGGGGGCGTTTGGGCCAACGTTTCCTGTACCAGCGCCAAAAAAGCATCCCGTTGGGGCCAGTCTTTGGCCAGCACCAGCACCTTCCCGGCCACACAGTTGAAACTAGCATTGTGAGCCACCATACTCGCCACATGCCGCGCCTGAAACCGCAACTCTGCCCCACTCCACCGTCCGGGCACCACCACAATCGGCGTGACACCGCCCAATTCGGCTGTGATGGGTTTGGTCAAAACAGGGGTTTGGGCTGCTTTCCGGGCCGTTTGCTCGGCAGGGTTCTCCCCCCAGACGATCGCGTCATAGGTCTGAGTGGCCCCCGTGATGTGGATCGTGTCAATTTGGGGATGATGACACAAAAACTGTCCCACCGCTGCATCTCCCGTGGCGATCGCCAAAAACCCATCCCGCAGCAAGGGGTGCAAAGCCGCCAGCAAAAACTCCCCCAGATAGTCATTCACGGGATTGAGCTTGAGCAAAACCACCTGATTTTCGACAAATAGTTTGTACAACACATCCAAGGGAGCGATCGCCGCCACATTCCCCGCCCCCAGCACCAGGCCCACAGTGCCCGTGGTGGACGGTTGCCGATACCCAAAGCCCTGGGTCGGGGGGTGACCCGGTTGCAACCACACATCGCACTGAAACCCCAACCACAGGAGGCGATCGCTCCAACTGGCCGGAAAGACCCTGGCCACGGTTTGGCCATCGGGTCGGGTCGTGACCCGGAGCGGCTGGGGTTGCCCCTGGGCTTGCAAACTTTGGATGAGCGCGTTGATTCCCAGCATGGTACACACTGGGCCAGTCATCCACTCTTCTCCAGCCAGAGCCGATGCAGGATCGATCCCCTTAGCCCGACAACCCGCCTCAACCCACGCTTCAGCCACCGCCTCTAACCGAGTGCAGCATTGCTGTAAATACTGAATGCGCTGGGCCAGAGAAACCTGTAACCAGTTTGTTTTTCGCTCTGCCAACCGGGCGATCGCGCACTCCAACTGCGGAGTAGAAGTCACCAAATCAACCATTGACACCGGGGGCGTACTTGCAACATGGGAAGGAGAATGACGCATGTTTTCCTAGAATAGTCGCAAACTTTGTTAAAGATTGATTGAACGTTATGGAAGTTACGCACTCAATCGGGAATTGGATTCCTCTGCGATCGCCCATTTTCCCCGTCTGACCCCGCCGCGTTTAGGGAAGCGCCGTTGCATCCGCCTTGCGGACCAAAATCACCGTGCATTCACAGTTCCGAGCGATCGCCTCGGGAATATTGCCCTGAACCGCTTGCTGCAACAACCCCTCCCGACTGGCCCCCAACATAATCACATCGCATTGATCCTTCGCGGCCATATCCACCACCGCATCCACCACCGACTCTGCACACACCAACGCCACATCCACCTGGCTCCGACTTTTGTGGCGCAAAAAATCTGCGGCCTCTTCCAGCCCGTGGGGATCGTAACTTGCTTCTGAGCGGGGTTGAATATGGCACAGCCGAATCGTCGGAGCCTGACTCAGTGCCACCAGCGCCGGCAACAGGGCGATCGCATACTCCGCATTTGGCCCCCCTCGAATTGGCAACAACCACCGATCAAGACGGTTCAATTGCAACAGTGTCCGCACCGCAATCTCTTTATCCTCCAGGTTGGCCCCCGGCAGCGATCGCCGCCCCGGTTTCACCAACACCACATCACAATTCGCCTGTCGAATCGCCGTATCCACCGTATCCCCAAAAATTCGCCCCGGCGTTGACGTACTGCCTTTCCACCCCATCAGCAACAGGTCAATATGCCGTTCCTTCACCGTTTCCAAAATGGCTTCCGCCGGACTGTGGGCCACCCGAATTTGGGTATGCACAGGTACATTCCAGGCTCGCCCCTGCTTCACGGCCCGTCGCAACAACCGCTGACTCATCGTAATATTCACCGTTGCCTCTGCTGGGGCAACATGCCGCTGCACCGGAATAATCCGCAAACACTCAATTTCGTAATGGCGCTCCCGCGCGATCGCCAACGCCAATTTCATCAACCCATCCGCCGTTTTAGGATTACTCAACGGCAGCAACAACCGCCCTTGCCCAGTCGCCGGAGCCTTCGTTTGATACACCACATAGGACGGGTCAGGCCGTGGCCCCAAGCGTTCCGATCGCCCCCTCAACTTCTCCGCCTCAATCCGCAAAATATCACTGCGCGTAATGATGCCCAACAACTTGCGATGTTCCACCACCGGCAACCGCGACAGCTTATAGCGCGACAACAGATAGAGCACCTGCCCCAACGTCGCCCCCGGACTCACCGTAATCGGGCGCGGCGTCATTAGATCGTTTAACCGCAAGTCAGTCCGCGACTGCCGTTGCGCCACCCGATCCAAATCCGTTTGGGTCACAATCCCCACCAAGCGGCCCCCCTCCACCACCGGAAAGCCCCGATGATGGGATTTAGAGAACGCCGCAATCACCTCATCTAAAGGCATCCGGCTGTCCAGGGTTTCAACCTTCGTCTGCATCACTTCCGTCGCCGTAATCGTGGCCCACAGCCCATCGTTAATCACCTCCTCTTGCAGCGTAATCCCCTTCATTTCCAGCAAATGGGTATACAGCGAACCGGGCAGCAATCGCTCCGCCACCAAATACGCCGCCACCGCGCTGATCATCAACGGCAAAATTAACTGATAGTTCCCCGTAATCTCAAACACAATGACGATCGCCGTCACAGGGACTTTCGCCATCGCCCCAAAAAAGGCCCCCATCCCAGCCAGGGCATACACCAGCGGCTCCGCAGTCGGCAAAATGTGGCTCGTGCCCAAGCCCACCACCTGACCCAATGCCGCCCCCAACACCAAACTGGGAATAAACAAGCCCCCCGGCGTTTCCACGCTACACGCCAAAATTGACAACACAAACTGCACCACAAACGCCCCCGCCGCCACGGGCCAATGCTGGGGGCGGGCAGTCAAAAAGCCGTGCAGCGTCGTCGTATCCAAAAAAATGGGGGGTAGCGTGGCAATCACCCCGCCGGAAACCAAGCCCGCCAACCCAATTTTCCAGCCCAGGGCAATCCGCACGTGCTTGCGACTGAACTGGAGCGTGGTCAAAATACTTTGGTTAAACAGGGCCGCCCCACCCCCCGCCAAACACCCCAATAGAAAAAAGAAGGGAATTTCTTGGGTCGAAAACGTTGAGAACGCTGCGGTTCCGTGCAGCAAAAAGTTAGGCCCAGCAAGGCTACGAGAAATTATTCCCCCTGTAAAGGAAGCCAAAATAGCGGTGCCCAAGGTGAGACTAGACACATCATGAAGTAATTCTTCAATAACAAATAAAACTCCCGCAATAGGGGCATCAAACCCGGCAGCCAGTCCGGCGGCGGCCCCGGCGGCCAAGAGTTGCCGCTGATGGTCGGGAGAAGTCGGCACCGCACGGCTGAGTTGGGCGGCTAAGGCCGCGCCAATGTGAACTGTTGGCCCTTGGCGGCCCAAGACGAGCCCCGATCCCAGCGCGAGGAAGGTGCTGACCAGTTTGGCGATCGCCACCCGCAAATCCAATCGCATGGGGACATAGGCCAGGGCTGCTTTCACTTGGGGAATGCCACTGCCTGCCGCTTCGGGGGCAAACCGTTCAATAATCACCCCAGACAACCCACCACCGACAAACCCCATCATGGGCAGCAAGATCCACACTGGCAGCACCTGACTCATAGCAGCCCGCCACGCCATGAGCCAGATCACCCCTTGTTTAAGCAAAACCGCAGATAACGCGGCAATTAACCCAATTAAAACCGCCTCAAAAATCGCGAGTCGCTTAGGGGTTAAAACATGTCGAACGGTGTGCAAGACGGTGGAAAGTTGCATGGGGCTAGGCACCGGAGATAGTCATCGATTGAACAATGGGAGGGCCACTCGCGCCAACATTGTGTCATGAAAGCGGGGGTTCCTGATGCGGGAAATCGGGCGATCGACGGGCTTCTCCACCCTGGATGACGTTGCAAAGATGCCATTTCCAAGGACAACCCATTTGTAAAGATAGCGTGGGGCAAACCAGCCCCCAGCCCCAGCAATTTGTTTAGCAAAAGCTTGATTCGCGCCTAAAATTATTTGGGTTTCCACCTCTCGATCGCGGGGCTTCTCTGCGCTCAACGAGGTCATCAACCATGAGGACTCTCAACAATAATCCCCCTATTCTCACCCGGCCATCCCGTTGAGGCGATTTGCCCCAGCGGGATCAATCCATGCCCATTGCCAGGGATTCAATCATTGCATGGGCTGTCAATTTTGCAATTAAAACACGGGCGATCGCAAGGCTTGATCGCGATCGGGCAGGCGGCCTCCAGTCAGATCCATTCCATTTAGTTTCGGGCTCCGTTTTGCGATCGAACGCATTGGGCAAAATCGCTTGTTTCCTGAAAAAAATATGAGTAAAAATAGAATGTCAGTGTAGGATGATTTCATGCACTGAACCGATACTGAGGTAGAAGCATTACAGACATTTGTAGATGAGCATTTGTTTTAATCTCAACCATCAGTAACCTGAAGCGTACATTGGTAGCGATAGAAGAAGTAAATTGATGTCTAAGAAGAAGAAAGTTGAACCCTTGACCGGGGAATTGCTTGTTAAAAAAGTAAAAGAGCTAGACTCCCTCAGTAAAGAAGAAAAAGCGAAGCAGTGTGGTTACTACACCGTGACAAAAAACGGGGTAGAGCGCGTTAATATGATGAAGTTCCTCAATGCGCTGATCGATGCAGAGGGCATTGAACTTGACGGAAAAGTTGGCCAAAATGGCCGTGGGGGGCGTAGTGCCAGCTATCGCATCAGTGTCCAGTCGAATGGCAACCTCTTGATTGGTGCCGCCTATACCAAACAAATGGAGCTGCAACCGGGTGACGAATTTGAGATTTCCCTAGGCCGCAAGCACATCCACTTAAAGCAGATTGATCAAGAGGAATAGTACCATTGCGATCGCTTCAGGGATTCCGTTTGACTCAAACGCCGAATCACCTTGCATTGCTAAGTTTTGATTCGATAAAAGCTGCGGTCAGGGGGGCAAAGTTTGTCTTAATGGCCAGCAGCTTTTTACTGCCAAATCAATGGTAGGGTTAAAGCATCACCCCAAGAAACTGACAAGGAAGTAGCGACATTGATGGAATCAATTGATTGGATGACCGTTGTTCCGGCAGCACTGGCGATCGCAATCTTTGTTGGCGGAATGTTGATGATGTTCACAGGCATTTGGACAAGTCGCAATCGCTAGTCACCCATCCCAAGCCCCACCAATCAATCGGAGGAGAGCTGAATAATGCCGCAGGCTTAACTCCAAAGTCCCCGCACCGATCGCAGCTAGACGCGGCCCTGCTATCGTGCGCAGATAAAGTACCAAGCAATAGAAATTAGGTGTAAAAACCCCAATTGAACGCTAGAATTGTACGCTATCTTGTGGCCTTCAGTAACACAAAAATGATCAAATAACCTTGACCATTGCGATCGCGGTCGCGGCGGTTCGGGAATATAGGAGTTGAGCCGATTGATTGCCATTAGCCAATCGAAACAATCTGAGACTATCTGGGCTTCGTTGTTAGCCTTTGGTGAAAATCAGGCGAGATGCCAGTGGTACCCCCTCAATCGCCCTAGTTGAGGCGATCCGCCCCAGCGCTAGCGCTGGGGCGTTATTGTGGCCACCCCAATAGCCAACCCAGCGATCGCCCCTGCACTCCAAATCGCTTCGCTCGGTGCTTCTAGCTCAACGAACAAAATTTTGAACCTGCGGTGCTGGCACAACCGTTGAAGCCGACAATGGCAACTCACCTTCCATGAGCGATCTCAAATGGGCCAAATGCGGTTCCAACGCTTTCTGGGCTGTCGCCAAACTGCACACCAAAGCAATGTGATCCTGGTCTAACACGCCCAAAATCTTGCGGACATCATCGCGATCAACGACTGGTAACTGTCGCAAGCCTCGGCCCGCCATGCGGGTTTTGGCCTCCGCTAAAGATTCATCAGGATAAGCATGTAACACTTCCCGCGTGCAAATTTGGCCCACCGTCGTTGGGAGCACAACCGCCGCTGCCCCAGCCCCCTCTGCCTCTTGGGCCATTGGCACAGAGTCCAACGCGGCCTGCCACAGCCCAATTCCCCGTTCAATATCTTGCAGAGTCACAATTCCCGCCAGGGTCGCCGTGGCTTGCTCAAACACCAAAGCACAGCGCGATTGATGTTGGGTCAGGAGTGCCAAGGCCGCCACCACCGACAACTCCGCATCCACCGCCAGATATTCCGGTTGCATCGCCTCAGCCACCTGTAACTGTTGCAGCACCAACTCATCGCGGTTGGGTTCTTGTTTCAGTTCTGTGGGTTGCACCGTTGGAATATCGGGGGCGATCGGTTTCAAATATTCAATCAACCACACACTCAGGCCCACCGCCGCCATCAACGGCAGAATAATGCGATAGTCCCGCGTGAGTTCAAACAACAACAAAATCGCTGTTAACGGAGCCCGGACACTCGCAGCCAACACGGCGGCCATGCCAACCATTGCATAGGCGGGTGGTGCAGAAATGGGCAACAGCGAGGCATAGGGCAAATAGGGCAAAACTTTGCCATAAGCCGCGCCCAGGGAAGCTCCCAAAAACATGGCGGGGCCAAACAACCCGCCGACAAAACCACTCCCCAAGCTCAGGGCCGTTAGCCCCAGTTTCACCACTAACAAGGTGAGCAACAGGGAGAGCGGCATTTGGACATCCCGCAAAATCACATCAATGGTTTCGTAGCCAATGCCCAAGGTTTGGGGTAGAAACAGCGCCACCGTGCCCAGACACAATCCCCCGATCGCCGGTTGCACAAACGGGGGAATTTGCCCCACCCACTGCAACGAGGTTAACTGGCCTTGAAACAGCTTTTTGGCCATTTGAATGGTTTGGGTATAGGTAATCGACACCAGGCAGGCGAACAACCCCAAGCCCAAATAGAATGGCAGTTCCAGAAATCCTTTCAACTCATACCGGGGCAAAATGAAGGCCGGTTGCCCCCCCAACCCAATTTGCGAAATCAGCGCCGCCACCACCGCCGACAGCAAAATCACACTCACTGCCGAGGTGGCAAAAGTGGTGCCCAACACAACTTCCAGGGCAAAAAAAACACCGGCGATCGGTGCATTGAACCCGGCGGATAGCCCTGCTGCTGCTCCGGCCCCCATCAACAGGCGCAACCGTTCTTGCGACACTTTGAGGTGTTGCCCAATGCAAATCCCAATATGGGAACCAATTTCCACACTAGGGCCTTCCTGCCCCAACGAAGCCCCGGAACCCAGCGAAACCGCTGCGGCGATCGCCCGGGCCACCGCTTTGAGAGAAGACAAACTGCGGGGAATGTGGGAAGCCGCAATCAGGCTAGAGAGGGAAACCCCAAAATCATTTAAGCGCCACCGCATCAGGCCCACCGTGAGGCCACCCAGGCAAGGCGCACACAGCAACGTCCACGGCCCCAACCCCGCCAATACCCCCATGAGATCTTCCAACAACAATCGCTGGACAAGCTGAATCAGGTAATGAAACAGCACGATCGCCAGCCCAGTGCCCCCCCCGATTGCAATCCCCAGCAACAGAAACAGGGTTTCGGGGGTGGGTTTCAGGAGTGCAAAAACATCTAAAGCCAGCAGGGCAGATTTTTGGGGATTCGACGATTCAGATTGCACCGTGCGTAACTACTCACCAGGGATAGGAAATGACAAATAGATTGGTTCAAAAATTAAGCAAGACAAATGAATGCACCAACGCCTCACTCGTTTATGAATTCATCGTTGTGAATTCATGGTATTGAATAGTGCCACAGTCGAGCCACCTGCGCCCTTGCGATCGCCCAATTGCCCACATGGCACCGGGCACAACCACTGACTCAAGGATTCGCAGCAACACATCAATTGGGCAGGATGAGCCGCGATCGCCCCAGGGTTAGCTCCAAGGTGCCATCGTCTGCGGCCTTTTTAACTGATCGCTTGGGCCGCGATCGCTCGGTTAATTCTAAGTTGGTTGCGCCCCGCCAAGGGGGTCAAAAGCGACGCTTCATCCCTCTTCCATTGTGGGCTGTCCATCTCAGAACAGCAAGCATTCTGGCTCGATTCCAGGCTTTTTTTACCAGGGCCAGGTTGGGGATCAACCCGGTAGAAAAAACCGCCGTTGGCCCAATCAGCCGTTGGCCCAGATCGGGGTCGGCCAGATGGTGCGCTTACCCCCCCAGCGCCGGAATCGCCACCAACATCCGCAATCTTGGCACCGCTCCTTAGCCACCAAGCGGCAGTCAGAATTCGCGATCGCCCCACTACCAGCCATCCTGCCCTGGTTGCCCGGTATCCAGCTTGGCAAACATTACAAAACATAAATCTCCGTTGGGAAGCGATCCGGGCTTACGATTACACTAGATCAGGTTGGTTCCAATCTTTGGCCTGTTCTAGCTCCGAATCTACACTCACTGCTGATGAATGCTCCCACCTTCAAAGCTCATTCTCACGTCTGTCCAGTTTGCCATCGGCCTCACCCAGTTGAATCCAATCAACTGTTCCAGGGCTTGCTGATTTGTCAGCACTGTCGGGAGCGCTTGGTCATTACCTGGAGCGGTCACTATGTCCGTGATCCGTTTACGCTCCATCAACCGGCCTCCGCTCGGGCCTTACGGCGGGAAAGTCATCCGTTTTTTCGGATTTTGCGGGATTTGCGATCGCCCCTGACCATCTGTGGGGTGGTGTTACTGGGGGCAGTGTGCGTTGGGCTAGTGAGTACCCTAAGCGACACCCTAAACCTGGAACCGGAGCGCCTATCCTCACCGACCAATCCCGAAACCCAGCGCGATCGCTAGGTCAGCGCCGTTTACCCCGTGTTTATCGGCACCACACCCACCCCGGTTTCCCAAATCGGGCATTTTGGCCTGGGCAATTTTTGGGCATCCGTAGCGCAGCCAGTCGCACCGGGGGCTGATTCATTCGTGTAGGTATTAGTGTGGGTTTTGCTTGTCCTGCCATTCGCGGTCTAGCCAAATCAGGCACTTAGGGCCAACCATCAACGCCAAGGCGACCCTCCCGGCAGAGCGCAGGCAACCCAGATGAAGCGGGCGATTGATTCAGGCCAATTTGGGATTGGCGATCGCAAAGGGGACGCATTCATCGATACTGGTTCTGTAGACCCGCATGTCCGAAAGTAAAGTCTGAAGCTATGGATCTTGAGTTTGTCCCGGTTGAGCAGTTCTATTTTGCGCTGACCTTAGCCGTGCGTACCTTAGAAGAAATCGAAGAACCAGGATTAGCCGCCACCGTTGGTGAACTGTTAGCCCAAAAATTTGGCCAAGCTTCGACCGTGGCCGCCGCCACCCAAAACACCTATAACTACGTGTTCAAAGTCTTGGGGGTAGACAATAGCCCCAATCCTAACCTGATCGTTTCCATCGCCGATTGGCAGGGCAATTTACGGATTAGTAGCGATTACGGCTGGACGCTGGATTTGGATCGGCGACCCACCCGTGCGGAAAAATTTCCCCAGCGCGCTGAATTCGCCGCCCAACTCAAAGCCCACTTACAGGAGACGTTGCAACTGCCTTTGGCAACAACGGCGTAAAGGCAGCAGCGATCGCCTCCGGCTCAAGGGCCTGACCAATGAAAACCAGTTGCGTCTGACGCTTTTCGTCTGGATACCAGGGGCGATCATAAAACGAGTCAAAGCGATCGCCCACTCCTTGCACCACCAACCGCATCGCCTTGTTAGGCACCGCCACAAACCCCTTAACCCGATAAATCTCCTGCTGCTGCACCAGGTCTTGCAAAACCGCCAATAGCGCTTGGGGGTCAAACCCTTGCTCAAACACCAGCGGCACCGAATTAATCGTGTCATCGTGGTCATGGTCGGCTTCCGTGTCATGGTGACTGGGCCGATTCGCCAAATCTTCTTCTACCGCCGCGTTAAACCCCAGCAAGACATCCGCCGCAATTGCCCCATCCCGACAGGGAATCACCTTCACCCCATCCCGCAATTCCGATCGCAACCACTGCTGCACCTTTTGCTGGGCCTCGGCAGCCACGCGATCGCCCTTTGTTAACAACACCAAATCCGCACAGGCTAATTGGTCTTCAAAGAGTTCTTCAATCGGCGTCTCGTGATCCAAGCTATCATCTGCATCCCGCTGGGCCAACAGTGCCTCCAGATCACCCACTAACTGGCCCGCCGCCAACGCCTCACAATCCACCACAGTCACCACACCGTCTACCGTGGCCCCCGTGCGAATTTCTGGCCACCGAAACGCCTGCACCAAAGGCTTAGGCAAAGCCAACCCCGACGTTTCAATCAAAATACAGTCAATTTCATCCCGCCGTTTGAGGAGTTCCTGCATGGTGGGCAAAAATTCCTCTTGCACCGTGCAACATAAACAGCCATTCGCCAATTCCACAATATTCGGGGCCGCCGTTGGTGCGATCGCCTCAGTTTCCGGTTCGTCGCACACTCGGCACGATCGCAACAATTCCCCGTCGATGCCCACTTCGCCAAACTCGTTGACCAATACGGCAATGCGTCGGCCCTGATTCTCTTGCAACAGACGACGAATGAGCGTCGTTTTCCCCGCCCCGAGAAACCCTGTAATGACCGTAACCGGAATTTTTTGCATACCCGACCGTAAATGATGGACTCCAGCGATCGCCACCTGGTAACGCTCAGTCACCAGGCATTGGATGACCCAGGCAGAGCTGAGGCAAAATGTCCCCCAGGCTGTGTGCTGGCCACCCACCCTTTTGCGGCTATCAACCTATCACAATAACCGGATTCTGATAAGATGCGATACCCTGTTTTAGAATGCAGTTCCCACTATCCATAGCGCGATCGCCCGAAGCATGACCCAGATTCAAGAGTTTCTCAGTGTTCTGAATGCCGCCCAACGCCAAGCCGTGGAACACTATGCTGGCCCCTTGTTGGTCGTAGCGGGGGCGGGTTCCGGCAAAACCCGGGCACTGACCTACCGCATCGCCAATCTAGTGCTGCATCACCACGTCGATCCTGAAAATATCCTGGCAGTCACCTTCACCAACAAAGCTGCCCGCGAAATGAAAGAGCGGATCGAAAAACTCTTTGCCGACCAAAAAGCGCGATCGGAATTTGGTAAACCCCTAGAGGCCCTTCCCCCCCAACAGCAAACCCGCCTCAAATCCCAAGTCTACAAAACCATTACCAAAGAATTGTGGATCGGCACTTTCCATGCCCTTTGTGCCCGCATTCTGCGCCTCGACGTTGAAAAATATCAAGATCGCAATGGCCGGAAATGGACACGCAATTTCTCGATTTTTGATGAATCTGATGCCCAAAGTTTGGTCAAAGAAATCGTCACCCAAAAATTGAATTTAGATGACAAAAAATTTGACCCCCGCTCCGTCCGATATGCCATCAGCAACGCCAAAAACCAAAGCCTGTCTCCCCAAGATTTAGAGCAAGAACAACCCAACTATCGGGGACGAGTGATTGCCAATGTCTACAGCGTCTATCAAGACACCTTGGCCGCCAATAATGCGCTCGATTTTGATGATTTGATCTTAATGCCTGTGCAATTATTTCAGCAAAACGAGCAGGTTCGGGCCTATTGGCACAAGCGATTTCGCCACATCCTAGTCGATGAGTATCAGGATACCAACCGCACCCAATACGACCTGATTACTCTTTTAGCCACCAACGGAGTTGAAACCCAAAAATTCCAAGATTGGGAACACCGTTCAGTCTTTGTTGTAGGGGATGCGGATCAATCCATCTACTCATTCCGGGCTGCCGATTTCACCATTCTCATGAATTTTCAAGGTGATTTTGGTGACGGTTTAGCCGATGATGACACCCACACGATGGTGAAGTTAGAAGAAAATTATCGCTCTACCTCCAATATTCTGGAACTGGCCAATGAACTCATTGAAAATAATACAGAGCGTATTGATAAGGTTCTAAAACCCACCCGCAGTGAGGGGGAAACGGTGTATCTCCATCGGGCTGACGATGAGGTCGGAGAAGCCGAATTTGTGGTGAATCAAATTCAAACTCTAGCTGCTCGTCACCCTGAATTACACTTTGGTAAATTTGCCATTCTGTATCGCACCAATGCCCAATCCCGTGCCTTTGAAGACTCTCTAGTGCGGTGGGGAATTCCTTATAAAGTCGTGGGGGGGTTGCGCTTTTACGATCGCCGCGAAATTAAAGATGTCCTGGCCTATCTCCGGGCGATCGCCAATCCCTTTGATACGGTGAGTTTGTTGCGGGTGATCAACACACCTCGGCGCGGAGTCGGCAAAACGACAATCGATAATTTGGTCAAAGCGGCTCAAGAATTAAATCAGCCTTTGTGGGAAATTTTGAGCGATGAAACATCAGTCAAAACTTTAGCAGGGCGATCGTCCAAGGGAGTTTTGAGCTTTGCCAATATCATCAAAAAATGGCGCGGCGAGCTTGATTCTGTGAAAGCCAATGAAGTCGTGCAGGGTGTGTTGGAAGATTCAGGATACGTGCGGGAATTGCAAAGTCAGGGCACCGAAGAAGCCAGCGATCGCCTCACCAACGTTCAGGAACTTTACAACGCGGTTTTACAGTTTGAAGAAGATAACGAAGACCCCAGTTTATTGGGCTTTTTAGCCAGCGCCTCCCTCTCGTCAGATTTAGACAACCTGGAAGAAGAAAAAGAGCAAGTCTCCCTCATGACCTTGCACTCCTCCAAAGGCTTAGAGTTTCCAGTGGTCTTTCTGGTTGGGCTGGAGCAAGGGCTGTTTCCCAACTACCGATCAATGGACGATCCAGCCGCCTTGGAAGAAGAACGCCGCCTGTGCTACGTGGGAATTACCCGCGCCCAAGAACGTCTGTTTATTTCCTATGCGCGGGAACGTCGGTTGTATGGAAATCGGGAGCCTGCCAGTCCATCACTGTTTTTGGCCGAGCTGCCCAAGGAACTCCTGGCGTCCAACACAGCCACCGCCATCCCGACCCGCTGGACAACGCCGATCGCCGAGGCCCGTCGCCAAGCCCCCACCAAAGCCATGCCCCATACCCATGAAAACGACTGGAGCGTGGGCGATCGCCTGAATCACAAAGCCTTTGGGGAGGGAGAAGTGACCCGGATTTTTGGGGCTGGCAATAAAATTTGTCTAGCCGTCCGCTTTGCTGGTTACGGCCAAAAAATCGTCGATCCCAAAGTCTCGCCACTCCAACGGATTGACTAAAACACACGAACTAAAGCAAAGGCCGGGTGCGTGTTTGCGATCGCGCCCACTGCCACATGCCCAGGGCCAAACCACCCAACAACGCTAGCCCCATCACACTAGCCACCGGATTGCGGTCAAGCCCCGTCATCCACTCTGGGGCCTTCCCGGTGTAGGTGATCAGCTTGCCCACCTCCAAAATGTAATTGCCATAGACTAAACCACTGTGCAAGCCCCAGGGCAAACCCAGATGATCGCGCCGCTTACCCAGCACCCATTCCCCCCGCGATCGCTTGGCCCACACCAGCGCCACCCCCAGCAAAACCAACGCCGGAAAGGTCCACAAACGCAAATGCAACGCCGCAAATAGAATCGCATTGGCCCAGAGGACAACAACGGGCGCATAGTCACGCTGCAACTCGTCCAACATCCAGCCGCGAAACAGCAATTCCTCTGCAAAACCCAGCGCCACCGCCACCACCAAGCCTTCCAGGATTACCCGTCCAAGCCCCGGCCCTGGCGATCGCCAACTGACCCACCCCAAGAGCGTCTCCACCCCAATAAGCAAGGCCACACACCCCAGGCCCACTGCCAACCCCGCCCCCAAGTCACGGCCCAAACGCGGAGTCCACTCCAGGCCGTAGTGCCACAGCATCTGGGATTGACGGTGCACCAATTTGCCCCAGCGGCGCACAAGCCAGATGAACTCGGCATACAGCACCAGTAGGGTCAAAATGCCCACCAAGTTGCGATCGCCAATCAGCGCATACATCGGCAACGCGATCGGCAACCATAACAGCAATAAAATCAGCGTAAATACAATGATCCGTAAGCCTGCGGGCAAACGACGGATCAAGACGGGATCAATTTTCAAAACCGTTAACTCAGTTACTCGTCGGGTTCAATGGTGCTGCTCAACCCGTGGCTCTTCAGCGTTTCACAATAAAACTCGGCGTGCTCTAAGGCACAGGTAATGACCAACGCTAAGCCATTGGTATGGGCTTCCATCATAATATCCACAGCTTGCGCTTGAGTCAGACTCGGCACCGTTGTCATCAACACCTGTACCACATACTCCATCGAATTAAAGTCATCGTTATGGAGCAACACCCGATACCGAGGTGCGATTTTACGAACTGTTGAACTTTTGCTCAGAGTCTCAACCGACACGTTGCTAACCTCACGTCAATTCTCAACGGGAAAGAACTATTCCCCTTCTAGTATGCTTGCCTTTACGAACAAATGTAACAGGTTCGGGACAAAATGACAGCAAAACCATTTGGCTGGAGGTGTCTGCCTTTGCCGTTCGGGGCCTGTCGCTGGGGCCGCTGGGTTAGCCTGTTTTTCCGCCTCTCCCCCGTTCAGCCAGGTCGCCTTGGCCTCACCCATTAGCCATTGCAACTGTCGATGAATCGCTCTAGAAATTCGCATTGGCCATGTCCACACCGCCGCCCACTTGCTAGGATGAACAGTTAAACGCACCCATCCATCCCCTTCACCGCCGCTCATCGCCCGAAACGTTACACTCTATGTCCCAGTTCTTGCCGTCCCAAGCATCGCCCCACACCCTGACCTTTGCACCCTGCCAAATCGTTTGTTTGGAATATCAGGCCCAACGCCTGTATGGGGAAGTCATTCAAACCGTGGAAGCGAAGCACATTTGCTGGGTCAGGCCGCTGGTGCTCACAGAAGTTACTGATGCGTTGCTGGCAGGAGACGCGATCGCCAATGACGGTTTTTATGATTTGCGTGAATGTTCGGACTTGCTGTTGCCGCTTCAGTTGTTTCGGGCCGCCCTTGACACAGAAGTCATGCCCTTGTTAATGCACCTGGGCCAACACTCTCCAGCCACCCCGACGCCATTGCGCTCACAGCATAATCAACAGATGCAACATTTTGTTCGGCAAGTTTGCCTCGCTCACCCAGAAGCCTTTGTATCGCGTTAATGTAGGAAGCAGACAATAGTTACGATTGGCCATCATCGCGATTGGGCGATCGCAATATTTGCCCAACCTGGAGAGAACAGGGGCAGTTGTTTTTCTCAATATTTTTTTTAAGGACTCGGAATCAACTTAATCCGGCCCGCATCCATTTCAGACATCAGTAATTCCAGCGCTTCAAAATCAGCATCAGAAATGTGACCTAAACGAGTTAGTTCATAGTTGATCTCGTTTTCGATCGCTGGAGTTAGTTTTTTAAAGTACAAGGCTTCTTCAACGAGCCGTCGAATGATACTTCTCATAGATGTAGTAAGGAACTCCGCCCATAAATTGTCCATTGTTTGTAGAGCAGAAGGCGTGATCGAGAATTGGCAATAAAGTGATCTAGATCACGATAGAAACAGACCTTTATTAGACTTTTATCTTAGGGGGGAAACCAAATTTCTGGCCTGCTCCTAATATTCTTTCTAACTTTGCTTGAACTCCTGCCTCACCCGGCGCGATCGCCGACTCCAAGGCGCAACACTCAGGGACATTCTACCGCTTTTTAGAGTTCAAACAGGGCGGGTAAACCCTACATTTAGTGTTGGAATCCCTCTCTTTCCTCCCAGCCACTGCTGGCACAGGACGAGCGCGATCGCCCAAAGGCCCGGTTTCCTCATCCTATGTCGGTATCAACAACCGCGATCGCCCTACAGGGGCCAGCACACCAAATCTAGCCAAGCCGTTTTCCCTTAGTCGCCCCGTTGATTGGTCAACTCGTAGGTTGGGCCACCGCAATTTACCCAGTGCAAGGAGACCCAGGCCCAGTAATTCGTTCGCCTAGAAGCCAATTGTTAAGATTCAAGCCCCGAACGAAAGAGCGATATCTACCTTGGCTTAACGCAACTCCAACCGTTCTGACCAAAGTACCCTACTTCTGGCCTTCTACTGACGAATCTTCACCCGTTAGAAGGAAGCGAACAAATCTATTTTTGATATCAAAGCGTACTCTCCTTAAGGCTTGAGTTACGGATCAATTCTCCAAACACCGCAACAAAAACCCATAGAAATTCAAATCTCTTGAACTTATTTCTTGAGGCGTTAAAGCGATCGCGCCAAGGAGCTAACCACACAGAATATTGTCAACGATCGCTGAAAAGAGATAGGGTTCCTGGCCAACAAAACTGCTGCATTCAAATCGTTGGTTTCAGGCAAAATTTCTTAAACCAAATTTAACCGCAGGATAAAGCGCGATCGCCTGGTGATTGTAATGAGGGCGATCGCGCGGCTCCAGACAAATAGCAATGGCCTGCACTTTAATTCAGTTTCAGCAAACATTCCAACAACAACCGTTGATTTTCGACGGAATAGGGTTGCACCGCCAACGCTTGATGAAACGCCGCGATCGCATTTCGGTATTGGCCCAAAGCCATATGACACAACCCTAAACCGTGGAGCGCCCCAAAATGAATGGGATTGAGCTGAATCACCCGCTCACACAGGGCGATCGCCTCCGTATATTTCTCCTGCACGTAGTAGAGCACCGCCCGCCGATTCCAGGCTTCTGCAAAATCTGGCTGCTGTTCCAGCATGAGCTCAAGGAGTTCATCGGCTTTATCAAAATCTCCCAACTCTAACAAAAATTGCACCCGTCGCAGCAACGCCAACCCAGTGCTCCCCTTTTGTTCAAACCAAAGCCGCCATAGCTCCCGAGTGGCGCGATCGCGAACCGTTTCATCTGTATGTTTTAAATCTTGCAGGAGCAACGTAACCGGCATTTTGCTCATCATTATGGACAACAGTCAACAGTAGATTCAGGTATATGTGGCATTTTCCTCTCCGTATTGTGAAGGCTTCCCTACAGAGAAGCCAGTAGACCTACGGAGATTTGCAAAAATCACACGATCGTACGGATCGTTCTTACCTTAACTTTACAAAGCTGGGCTGAGGTCGCGCAGGGCCATTGCAGCACGGCTCAACCAGAATGCATCGGTGGGGAATAGGGCCTTGACTGGCCGACAACTTGGGGGTGAGTATGCAGCCAGCGATCGATATCAGCAAGCACCGTTGTTGGCACTTCCCAGGGGAACAAGTGCGCCGTATTGGGGTAGCAGTGCCATTCTGCCTGGGGCAAGTAATCCAACATCGCTTGGCTTGATGCGGCAGTAATGTGGCGATCGCACTCCCCCGCCAACACCAGACAGGGCACTTGAATCGCAGTTAACGCCGCCAAGCGGTTATACCCATTTTGGATAGCCTGGGTTAGGGCCTGGGTCGCATATCGGGAAGTTTGCAAAAACGCTGGCATAGCCTGCTGAGCAAGATAGGTATAAGCCTGGGGCGTATGCTGTTGAATCAAATAGCGATAGAGCGATCGCTGGCCAAAGGTATCAATATTCCACTGCCACCCCGGATAGACCCGATTGACAATCGACGCTAACCCCGTCCAGGCATTGTCTTGCCAGGAAACGCGGGGATGGTTGCCCCAGGGCCGTGCGGAAGTCGCCACCAAAATCAGACCACTGACCCGGTGGGGCAATCTGAGAGCCAACTCCAGGGCTAAAATTCCCCCCAAAGACCAGCCCAACACCAGGCATTGTTCTACCGCTTGGGCCTCCAACAACGCAGCTAAGTCGGCCAGGTGGGTTTCCATCTCAAAGGGTGCGGAGACACGACTTTTACCATAGCCTCGTAAATCTGGAGCTAAGGTGCGATAGCGGGTCGCTAAATGATCGGTAAATACGGACATGCTGCGGCCCATACCAGGATGACCGTGTAAACACAGAACGGGATAGCCTTGGCCTTGAACTAAAACATTTAACGGGAGGGGCGATCGCGACACGCCCCCGGCAGTTGGCGAAGTTGGCATAACGATCTTTGGCCTGCTCCTGAGCTAAAACGCATGGTTGGAGTGCTTGACCTCCCTTGACCTCCATTGTAGTCAGCTCAAATCTAGTCAGCCCAACTGAAGTCAAGCCAACTGGAGTTAGGCCAACTGGAGTCAACCTAGCTGGGATTAACAGTGCTCACGGCCTTGCCCGGTCTCTAGATTCCGGCTTAAAGTCCCCCTATTCCAAATGAATCGTGGCCCACCATTAGCGATCGCACTATCATTCCCTACAACTTTTTATATCAATCCAGCGCTTTTCTGGCTGCGCTCTTCTATTACAATGGCGGTTGGTTGTGCGCTGTGCAGCAGCTATCATCCTGGTGCAGGCGGGTGCGGTCTGTCATCAGCCTTGACTGCGTACAATCACGCCGTGCAAATTGGATTGAGCCAAACCCATGTCAGACGAAAAAACTCCTGATTCTGTAGAAGCAAAGGCTCCCTCGGCAGCCAAACCACCAAAAGAGAAACCTCCCGCTGTCGAAGACAAACCCTTTGTCAACTTTATGCAGGAAGACTTCATTCCCGCGTTGCAGAAAGGCTTGAAAGAAGAAGGCATCTCAGACATCTCCTTGTCCCTGGAGAAAAAAGGGATTGAGGTCAAAGGGTTTGGGCCATCGCCAGACTGTTGGCAACTGATCGGTCGCTGGAATAGCGGATACAAACAGCCACGGCAGTTCAATGTCTACTTCTTTGATGAAAACATTAACGGCTCCAAAGGCTTTTCCTACTCGGAGAGTGAGGCCAAAGCTAGCACCCTCGAATCGTTTCGGATTGATGAGCGCAAAGCAGACTTGAAACTCCTGGTATTCTGGACGCTCCAACGGTTAAACGCCCAAAAATGGTTAGTTCGGAACTAGCCCCCCACCGTCGCTCCGGCCATCAAACGTGGCTCTTGTGACTCTGCCTCCGGGCGATCGCCGAGCAGGGCTGGGGCCACGTCCCCTCGACACCGCTCAAGCCCAACCAGTCACCACCGAAGCTGGGTGAACGAGTTGACCTGGTTCAGAGTTGACCTGGTTCAGAATTGACCTGTTTTAACCGTAGGGTTTGGCGGGCGCTGGTTTCGCGATCGCTTCAGTGGCTTGTGGGCCGCCGGAAGCTTGGGTGAGGGGCAGGGTAATCCGAAAGCAGGAACCGCCATCGGGCACTGGAATATATTGCAGCGTGCCTTGATGTTTTTCGGTAATGATTTGATCGCTGATGGCCAACCCCATCCCTGTGCCTTTGCCAATCGGCTTTGTTGTAAACAAGGGATCAGTTAGGCGGTGTTGAATGGCGGGATCAATCCCAATGCCGTTGTCAGCAATTTCAATGGCGATCGCGGTTTCATTCACAATTTGAGTGCGTAAATACAGCTTCGGCAAACTCTGTTTTCCCTGTAATCGCGCTTCTTCCAACGCATCGATCGCGTTACTCAGAATATTCATAAAAACCTGGTTTAATGGCCCCGGATAGCATTCCACCAGTGGCAACCCAGCATAGGCGCGAACAATTTCAATTGGGGCGCGATCGCACTTTTGCTTCAAGCGATTTTGCAACAGCATGAGAGTACTTTCCAACCCTTCATGAATGTCAACCGCTTTCATTGCCGCTTCATCCATTCGCGAAAAGTTGCGGAGCGAGGTCACAATTTTTTGAATGCGATCGGCCCCAATCCGCATGGAATTTAAAAGCTTAGGCAAATCCTCTGCAATAAAGTCAAAATCTAAGACTAAAAGGGCTTCCTGAACTTTGGGGTGGGGCGTTGGGTAATAGGTTTGATACGTTGCCACCAGATTCAGCAAATCCTGAATGTAATCCTTTGCATGGGTCAAATTGCCATAAATAAAATTCACCGGATTGTTAATTTCATGGGCGACTCCAGCCACCAATTGCCCCAAAGCTGACATTTTTTCACTTTGAACCAGTTGGCCTTGGGCCTGTTGCAAGTCCTGCAATGCCTTTAACAAGGCTTGATTTTTTTGGCGCAAAACTTCTTTCGAAGCCCGTAATTCAGTCGTCCTGACTTCTACCCGATTTTCCAACTCTTCATTGAATGCCTGTAAGTCTTCTTCGGCTTGTTTGCGTTGGGTAATATCATTCCGAATTGCCACATACTGATAGGGGCGTCCCCAAAAATCTAAGTAGGGCACAATCGTGGTATCAACCCAATAGTACGAGCCATCTTTCGCCTGATTTTTCACTTCTCCCTGCCATATTTCACCAGCTGAAATCGTCTGCCACATTTCTACAAAAAATGAGGCGGGATGATAGCCAGAGTTGATCAGGCGATGGGTATTGCCGAGTAGTTCCGATCGCTCGTATTGGGAAATCTCACAAAACTTGTCATTGACATAAGTGATGACACCTGCCGGATCAGTAATTGCCAAAATCGAAGATTGATCTAACGCAAATTTGACATCGGCCAAATCTTTGAGCGATCGCTGCAAAGAAGCTTCCGTATGCTCCAGTTCTGCGACCCGTTGCCGCAGGGCCACCACTTCTTGATAGAGCGCGTCACAACCTTCACAGGGAACCACAGCAGCATTAGACATAGGACAGACTCAGGAAGGTTATGGAGCTAAGAGTGCCCGATCGCCCCCCAAAAGCCACGGATCGTTACGGTTTGACATCAATATTTAGATTTCTAGGCAGTTCTACATCGTTCCTTACCTAAACATCAGGCAAATTCGCATTGGCCATGAACCCCGAACAAAGGCTCCAAAAAATTGGCCCTATTGGCAATCCCAGCGCACAAACCGTCTAGATAGCACAAACCGTCTAGATCGTTGACCAGCGGAGCACTGCGGGCGGTTAACTTCGGCGAGGAAAAAAACTACCCAGCCAAACGGCCCACCCAAGCCTTACCTTGCCTGCTCTTGTCAAAGCGTATTCATAACGACTATGATTTAGAAGCCAGGCATTGAAGGGCGAAGCTCACCGACAGCGATCGCCGGGAGCGAACTAGCCATCCAGGTTTCCCAGTCCCGGTCTGCCCCCTCAATGCCCCTTGCACGACACGATAGGAGCATCCTATGACCACCACACTGCCAACGAACAACACCCATGTTATCGCCACGCTGAATCGGCAACAGGCCAATACCCTCGTGGCCTACCTGAACTACAAAAAGTATCACTGGTCTACCTTTGGCCCGCTGTTCCGGGATTTGCACCTGTTATTTGAAGAACAGGGAACGGCAGTGTTCGCCATGTTAGACGAATTGGCCGAGCGGAGTTTGATGCTGGATGGAACGCCCGTAACCGACCCAGCGGATTATTTACCGATCGCCACTGTCACCCCTTCCGCTGGCCAACTCACTGTCCAGGCCATGATTGCCGAAGCGATCGCCACCCATGAGCAGATCATCCAAGAAATGCACGCCGATGCCGAAACCGCCACCACTGCCGGAGACATTGGCACCGCCGACCTGTATACACGCCTCGTCCAAGTCCACCAAAAACATCGGTGGTTCCTCAAAGAACTCCTGAAACGGGGGGATGGGCTAATCGCCTAAAGGCCAGGGGCGATCGCCGTTGGGCACCACCAGACCAGGGCGATCGCCCCCTAAAAACCCAACAAAAAATTGCGCCCCTCTCCGTGCTTGTGTAATATGGTTGATCGGGACAAAAAAGAGTAGAACGATCAATTCTGGAGATTGCTATGAGCCGCAAGTGCCAACTAACCGGAAAAAAAGCCAACAACGCTTACGCCATTTCTCACTCCCATCGGCGGACGAAAAAGCTGCAAGAAGTTAACCTGCAATGGAAGCGCATTTGGTGGGAAGAAGGCAAACGCTTTGTCCGGTTGCGCCTGTCAACCAAGGCCATCAAAACGTTGGAGAAAAAGAGCTTATCGCAGTTCGCCAAAGAAGCTGGCTTGAACTTGAACAAACTCTAAGCCGATCGCTAGCGGCCCATCATTAGCAATTAATCAGGCGTGAGCGATCGCGCCAAACCGAGCGGATAGAGCCCTACAACCTTTTGCGCTGCCAAAGTGCTAAGAGTTAATGGACTTTATCCGCTTTGTGCCGTTGTGAGATTTCTACAGCCTCAGTACTCTCACCCAGTTTTTTCTGCTGATCAATTTTTAATTGATTCTCGCTACATCCCATCATTCTCTTTACATCACAGGGCTTCGTAGAACTTAATGCCTCCAGGCCGGGAAAACCTGCTGCCCACCTGTAGCTATTCCTCGCTCGCCTCGGTGTTGCGCCCGATCGCCCTGGGTGCTCCTCAGCCAAAAGGCAGAATTGTTATCCCAAACTGATAGATTTAGCGGAAAATCTGGGTAAGCTCCCTGCATTCTGGCGCAAATTGCAGGCTTCAAGCCGCATTGAGCTGGATTCGAGCGTTTGTGTGTTGCCTGACTGATGTTTCCGATTTGGCGATCGCAGGCCGTCTGTTTGGCCTCTCCGTTATTTCCCTGAGGGCGATCGCATCAAATCATTGCATAACATCGCGTACCATCCCTGTTGTTTACCCCAGTGTCAACCTGTTAGCACAGTAGACACATTCCCAATGTCAAGGGTATGTCAAGTTTGTGAAGCTTAATGGGTAAGTTCTTTAAAACTTCGTTCATAATTCACCTAGCAAATTGCCCCTAGGCTCCCCCCCCTCCGTGGATTCCCTTTCACCATTCGATTGCTTTTTCTAAATCGTCCACTTGTTCTTCGCATAACAGAGCCATGTCAGACCGCAAGCTAGCCACACTTGTCAAGCGCATCTTCCGCCTCATCCACCAGCTCTACCACAGCCTATCCAAAGGGTTTGTCACCTGGTTGTTGCGATCGGCCTTCATGCTGAATCGTCGTCGCCCTGCTCAAGCTGGCTTTGTCTTGCCGACCACCGTTTTCCTGATCTTGGTCGTCACCCTGACCACAGGCGCACTGACCTATCGAGCGTTTAACAACAGCACCCGCACCATTGGCAATGTGCAAAGCCGCGAAATCTACAACACCGCGACCCCAGCCATTGACCGGGCCAGAGCCAAAATCGAAAGCCTGTTTGCAGATGACCGTTACCCCGGCGGGGTGCCATCGGAAGCATTCCTCACTTCAATGATGCTGAACGAGGCCCGCACGATTAAAGGCACCGCCCCCGCTGTGCCCAAACCCACCGATACTTATACCTTGACCGGGGAACGGCGGATTGATGCGAATGGCGATGGCACCGTTGACAATGCCTGGATTTATCACGACAACGAAGCCAAAGCGACAATTGTTTATTCCATTGCTTTTTCCACGCCCCCAGATAATCCAGACGACCCCAATATTCCACCTAATCAGAAGATACCTGGCTATCAACGGCTACTGCAACTGAACGAAACCCAAAAGGCAAACGGAGCCGATGACCCCATTGCTGGCCCCTATGTGCGCAATAACCCCCTCAGTAATAGTACGGGCGCTTCCTGCCGGATTCAAGGTACTTCTGTTGAGGGCGGCTGGCTTCCAGACGAAACCGACACCTCCAAACTGCGGAAACGGTTCCAGGTGGATGCCTTTGTGATTCGGGATGATGCAGTCAAACCCGGCAGACCCGCCAGCTTCACCACCCTGGAGTTTGCCCAAGACCGGGTGTTAGAACGGGGGAACAAATGGGGAGCCTGGTTCCGCAATGACCTGGAAATTCACCCCGGCCCGACCTTCAACTGGAACGGGGCCATGCACACCGAAGGCAGCTTGATGATTGGGGGGGGCACCTCCGGTCGCTTTAACTCTTATCTCATTAGTTCCCCTCGGTCTTGCTTCTTCTTGCCAGAAACCAACTCCGAAATTTCTGTGCGGCGGGTGGGCAATGGTACCACTTTCAATGGCCTTGTGGCAGCGGGCCAGATCAACACCAATGCTTACAGTAACCGTAGTTATGGGATGCACTACTACAACGGCAACCAGCAGGTTGTCGGGGTGGACTTGGCGGAGGGGAACGACCTTTCCAATGGCACCAAAGCGCCCATTGATATTTCCCTTGACCCGGTTTTGATCCAAACCCAGGACGGTTACCGGGCCAGAGATGGCGGCAACAATGCCAACACGCTGGGCAATATCGCCAACAACGTCTATGTGAACGGTAAGCGCTTTGTCATTGATGATGCGGGGACTCGGCCCTATACCGACGATCTGTATCGGGCGGACAATCGCTATGGCCCCCGACCTAACTACCAAAGTACCCCTGTGCCCGCTGGCCAGATTGGAGCGGCGATCGCAGGAAATGACAACTTAACCAGAGAAGTGGCCGCTGGGGCAGAGCAAGAACCCGGTTTGGATGGCTATTGGGAGCGGCGGGCCATTCGGGATGGTTTGCGGATTTTGGTGGGCGAACGGTTGGAACTGGGGAACCCAGCAGGCTGGCTCCCACCCAAGAACCGCTCAGATGCAGCCTTAACCTCGGCCCAAATCGACACACAACTTGCGGCAACAGGTAACTATCCAGCGGGGGTTAACGGAGAGTTTGGGGACGTTAACCAGTTGAGGGTTGCTGACACCTATACAGCCGTTGCGGCAGGAGCAAACCCAACGACTGCGGATGCCATTACCAGTGATATTCAGGGGGATCCGCTCTATCCGCCCCATCGGTTTAACCAGCCAGATCGCGCCCACGAAGCCCGCCAACGGCGGCAACTGCGGGATAACCTTTCGGCAGTGCAAGCGACGGCAATTTACCACACCGCCATCAACGGGGGGACTTATCCGGCGGCCTGTTTAGTCACCACGGCCCACCCTGGCACCGAGAAAACTATCCGAAATTCCACCAACTTCACAAATCCCCTTGCGAGTGCTCCGTGGGTTCCCCCCAATGCTCCGTGGATTGACTTTTTCTATGGCACGGGCACCAATGGCTGGGAATTTGCGCCTCCGGCAGAATCAGATTTGTCAGCAGGGCCAATGCGAACTGCGCTGCAAAACCTGGCCAACTTTGCGGGCGACCCCGATGGCGCTTATCCACCGCAGCAGGGCGCACGGGTGCGGCCCGACCCGATTGTGACCATGTGGGGGAATTTTTCCAACCTGCGGCGGGCGTTGGGGTCTTCCTATGACAGTTTGAGTCCGGCGGACAAGACTTACTTACAAACCGCAGGCTGCACCCTGGGGATGCTGGCCTACAACGTTAACCAGGTTCAACAATTCAACCCGTCAACGGTTACTGGTTCTATCACCAATGATCTGTTCCGCGTTGGTCAAGATATCTTCACCTTAATGGATGGCGAAATTAACCAGCGGGATGCGGCAAACAATAACGTGCCGATTGATGAGGTCATTGACGTTATTGGCCCCTACAATGCGCGGAACTATGACAACGTTACGCCTGCAATGGTGTTGGCCAAGCTGAAAAAGCGGTACGAAACGATCGCTGGAGTAACCAGCATTGAGCAAGATACTGCCTCCTATCGTAAATATCTGTTAGCGGTGCTGATCCACGAGAACTTCCAGATTCGGCGCGATCGCACCTATGGCTTCCGGCCTTCCCCGGCAGCAAACACCTGGAACTACAACCCTTACGTGCTTCGGCCCACCACAGCCACAGCAGACAAGTACACCCTGTGGTCATCGGCTTGTGACCCCAATATGTTCAAGATTCGGAACGGTGGCACGGGGAGCACCACTGGACAGACCGGGGCACTCACCCTGATCGAAACGGCGGGGGTATTGCAGTCGCGCTTGGGCTTGTCGCGGTTGTGTGGCACGGTGATTCCACCGGGGGCCGTGCATGATGGCAAAGGGGATACCAACTTCCCAGCACGCGGAGACACAACAACCCCAGCCATCAATCAGTATGTTCCCCAGTTCACCCCCGCAGCACTAGGGGCCACTCCGTCGTACAATACCGATGCCCCAGCCTTTAGGGCAGCGCCTCTCGCGACCGCGATCGCAGATGTTGACAATCAGCTCCGGGCGCAGGTGTTGCCAGAGTTTCCGTCCCTGTACTACATCTTTCCGGAGATTGCCCACAATCGCGAGGGTAGCGACACACCCCTTAATCCCGTTGATATTCGTCAACCGGGGAACACGGGCCTCGATAGCCTGAATGTGGCCTTCCAACCCTGGAAAGAACCCTACGTCACCAACCCCACGGTTCGGGCCGCCTTGGCGGCGGATCAGTTCACGCCCGTCAGCGCAGGCACCGTTTCGGGCACCGATGGCACTGGGGTCGGCGCAGATTATACGGCGGGGGTCAACATGTTGCCCAATGGCGGCGATCCAAATATAACGGCCTTTACTTACTTTGCCTATTCCCCCTTCCGAACCGGGGCCGACAGAGTGGTCGATCTGGGGATGACCCCCAAACCAGTCGGCACCTGGACAATCCCAACGGGCACGAGCGCCATTAACAACACCATCAAAGACAACCAGGGAAGAGATCTTGGAATCGCGTTCCTCGATAAGGTGTTGTTCGATGGGCGGGAATGGTTGCCCAGTCGGGTGCTGGATCTGGATTTGGATATGTTGCGGCGCAGTTCGCCTGGTGCAGAAGAGAGTTGGCTACCCAAGAGCGGGATTGTGTATGCCTTCCGGGAAGATGCACGGCGGGAAGATGCGATCGCGCGGCCTGCGGGGGGCGATCGAACCAATGCCATGACACCTCGGATTCCGGGCGTGAGTGAAACAGAGACAGATCCACCCCTGGCAGCGGGCACCGTTTCGACGAAGCCTGTTGATTTTGTCCCAGATCCGGGGCGGCGAGTGCATGGCTTCCGCCTACGCAATGGCGATCGGCTGGAACGGCTGGCAGGCGGCATTCCTGAACGGGATAACATCCGAGGGCTGTCGTTCTTCTCCGATGATGTGGTTTATATCCAGGGCAACTTCAACCGTCACCAAACCGCAGGCGGTGCCCCCTTAGAAGAATTTAGAGAGCTGTTGAACGGGAATTACACGGCAGCCACATTCTACGGTCGCACAACCGTCGATACAACCGACTTTGCCAAACCGACCAGAGACGGGTGGCGGCCTTCCGAAATCTATGCCGATACCGTCAACATTCTCTCCGATGCCTTCATTGATGGTCATGCCGACGAATCGTTTAGCTCCGAAGCCCCCGTCGAACCGACCACGGGCAAATCCTCCTTCTTCAACCAAAATCGTCCCGATGCTAACCCTCCCAACGGGTTCCAATACCTCCATGAAATTCCAGGCGATACCAATTCTCCGATTCGGGTGTCTCGGAATGGCGACCCCCTGATGGTGCCAAACACGGCCTCGAACTCGTCGCTTCCGGTTGAGTACAGCGGACGGTACAACGGAGGTGGTACAACTTTTGCCGGTGGCTACCGCTATGGCTCTGGGGGTAGCGGTGATAATCAACAGGACGATCGCACCGTTTCCAGAGCTGACAATACCTCCGTCAACACCATCATGATTAGCGGGATTGTGCCCTCGCGGCTGAACCAGGGCTACGGTGGTTTGCACAACTTCCCCCGCTTCCTGGAATGGTGGGAGGGTAGAGATCTCCGCATTGCTGGCTCGTTCTTGCAGCTTAACTTTAGCAACTACGCCACCGGGCCTTATGACCAGGATGCTTGGGAACCCACGCAAAACTCCAATGGTAACGAAGTTCTTGATTACTACGGGTTCGCGCCCAACCGTCTCTGGGGGTATGATGTCGCCTTGCAGATGGTGCCCGCAGGGCCAGCCGCTGCCCGGTTTGTCCAGTTGAGCAGTGTGCGCAACGAATACTACGACGAACCCCCCACCAACGATGCCTATATGCGGAATTTGTGCGCCGCCGCAAAGGCCAACCCAGCCCCCGGTGGTGTAGACCTCAGTACGTTGAACTGTCCCGCTTAGGCGATCGTTACGGTAGAGCAGCTTCAGTTCCCAGGCTGCTCTTCGCTCTCTCTCGTTCAAATCTTTCGTCAGTTGCTTCTTTTGCCATCCTGTTGTTGTGGATCGCCTTATGCCTACCCCTCTTCCCCGTTCCACCCAAGTCCCGTTCTTACTGGTGCGATCGCTCCGTACCCCCAAGGGGCCGCTGTCTCGCGCCAACATTGCAGGCTTATCGCTGATTGAATGTTTGGTGGCGATCGTAGTCATTAGCGTGACCGTTGCCCTGATTACGCCGCCCATCTTTTTGGCCACTGCGTCCCGCATCCAAGCCCGACGGGCAGAACAAGCCAACCAAATTGCCCAACAAGAAATTGACCGCATTCGGAGTGTGGTCGAGCGGGGCACCTATACCGAGGTAGAGCTGCCCCCCAGCAGTGGTAATACCGCAGTGCGGGACGTGGCTGTGGCCACTAGCGTAGACACCACAACAATTCTGTCGCCAAGTACCTGCGGTGGAAGCAAATATCCCACAGTGAAACCAACGACCAGTGCGAACCTGGTGCGGGTAGATGTGGATGGCGATTGTCAGGCAGAATTTGCCATGCAGGTTTTTCGCTCGAAGGATTGTGCGGCGACTGTGGCTGGGGGGCCACCGCGCGGGTTTGAATTTGGGGTACGGGTTTACACCTATACACCCAGCCAAGGCGGAAGCACGCCGACCCTGGCCAAAGATCGGGCTAACTTGAAGGTGACGACTGGCCGTAGTGATGATGGCTTGGGTAGTCGTAAACCCTTACAAGCTCTGTATTCTAAGACGACTTACGCCAATACCAGCAACGCGATCCAGTGTATTAATTAGTACGCCTCCGGTGGTTTTTAGCCTATTTTGTTGCGGTGTAATGATTGAAACTGCCGCTGTTCCGCTGTCCGACCGTCCTTTCCCTCGCCAACTGTGTCCTATGGGTAGCACCTCTTTCACTAAACCCCGTCAACGTCTGAATCGTTTGTTACAGGCTCTCCTGCGCCACCAGACCCGCCAGCACCGGAAGGGGAGATCGAGCGGCTTTACCTTACTGGAGTTACTTGTTTCGATTATCATCGGTGCCTTGATCACCATTTTGCTGTTGGGTTTTGTGGTGGAACTCACCAAAACCAATCAGGAGGATGCGGCCCGGAGCCAGGTACAGCAGGATATGCAAGCCGCGATGGATTACATTGCCGAGGATTTGCGGGAAGCAGTCTTCGTCTACAATGGCCAGTGTTTGCAGGGCACGGCTCCCCTTACACCCGCGACTGTCGCTACAGATTGTCCGGGGGTAATTAACCACATTCCCACCGCTATGACCGAAAACGACACCATGCCAGTGTTGGCCTTTTGGCGCACCCAACCCCTGCCCGACGCGGTGCAAACCGCCTGTGGAGCGAATGCGGCGAACCTCCCGAATGATGTGCGTTCTGCCTGCATTTCGGGTAGCACCTATGCGCTGGTGGTCTATGCAGTGGCCCCCCGCCCCAACAACCCAGCAAGTACCATTTGGGATGGGAATGCCCGAATTTTGCGTTATGAGCTAAATCAGTTTCCAAACGCGGCGACAGGCTTTGCAGATGTGACAGCGGGTTATTTTCCGCCGCTCAGTCGCCCCAGTGACTCGTTCCAGCAATGGCCCTACAGCCAAAACCCCACGACCGGACAGTTTGGGAATCAACAAGCAGCACGGCCCACCAATCCGGCCTTTACCCTGGTGGATTTTGCTGATCCGGTGGGGGGGCTAAATGCAGCGGGTACTGCGCCTCTTACGCCCTCCTGTGCCGAGTTTGCGCCTGCGAATGACCCGGCGGCGGCGGCCAATGCCCTTAGCCCTCGGACTGCGGCCAATGACCCTATTACCGGGCGGGCCATGCGTGGGTTTTATGCCTGTGTGCGGGGCGGTGGTCTGGGTAATGCGGCAGGGGCGGGGGTGAACCAGGATGTGTTGCTCACCTTGTTTGGCAATGTCTCTGGTAAACCTGGATTTCCACGAGCCAATAACAATAAAAATCGGCTCAGCCCCCTGCAAACACGGGTACTTGTCCGGGGTGTACTTCGTAAAGTTGATCCAACTTAAAGCCTAGGAAGGAATGCAAGTGACATGAAATCACGACCTCGAAAAATATGGCGTAGCCGCTCAATTGCGGGGTTTACCCTCCTTGAGATGTTGGTCGTCATTATTATTATTGGCATTCTCTTCGCGATCGCCGCGCCAAGCTGGAGTGCCTATTTGAATAATCAACGGGTCATTTCCGTGCGGGATGATGCCCTCCAAATTATCCGACGAGCCCAAGATGATGCACGGCGGACACGAGTGCCCAAGGTCGTCATTTTTGAGGTACCAGCCCAAGGGGTGCCACGGGCGGCGATCGTCAGCACCACCCGGACGGATACAGGTGCAACCTCTAGTGCGGTCATTCCGACGGGAACGATTACAAACTGGGAAAAACTGGGCAATGACGGGATTCGGCCCGGAGCCTTGGCGTTTGATATTTCCCCGGCGGGTAGCCAAAACCAGCTTGTTTTCAATGGCAACGGATTTGTGGATGACGTTTCGATTCAACGGGCGGGCGGCAATTTGGGTCGTAACGCAGAAACCGATACATCTCGGATTTTTACCGTGCGCGTACGCTCTGCGACTGCTGCTGCCGCCGCGAACCGTTGTGTCATTGTGAAAACAATTTTGGGTGGTATGGATACGGCCCAAGGCGCGAATTGCAATGTTTAGGTTTAGGATAGGTGGGTAAATCCCACGGTGACATTGCCGTGTTGACTGGCCCAGGTGATCGGGAGTTGCTTTATCTATGAAGTTGCGATCGCTCTCAGAGTTGCCGCTTCAGGCGGTTTCCCACAATCCAGCCATTCAAAAACAGGTCATCCTTGGGCCGCTGGATCTCCCCCATCTCACCAACTTTTCCCAGGCGCGGTTCAGTCCGGGGCAGGTGGCGATCGCCCACCAGCACCCTGATATGTACGAAGTCTTTTTTGTGCAATTGGGGACGGGCACAATCACCATTGACGGTAGCCCCCAAGCCTTGCAACCGGGGGTTTGTGTCGCTGTCGAACTGGGCGAAACCCACGAAGTCGCCAACACGGGCACCGAAGAGTTAGTCTTGCTTTACTTTGGAATTCGGCTCTCAGAGGCCAGTCGGCCCACAGCCCCATAAACAAACCCCGGCTCGTCTATCCTCAACGTTCCGGGGTTTTTAGCATGTCTTGGCATCAACAGCAGGCTTAAATGCCAGCGCCATCCAAAAATTCTTCAATCACCCGATCGCTCAACCGACAATTGGTTTTGAGGGTATGCTCCAGGGCTGAGATGGTACGGGCGATCGCCTCATCGTCTGCCGGGGCCAATTCCTCCGTACCGTTGATCCGGGCCGCATGGACTAGCACCTTGTCTTGAGCTTTGGCCATTTCCTGATCTTTCTGGATGGTCTGTAATTGTTGTTCCAACACCTCAATGCGATCGACAAGAGCCCGAATCACCTGAGCTTCCGAATCCGGTAAACGCCCGTGTTCCAACGGTTCTACCCGTTCGCCTGCCCGATGCACCACGCGCCCCGGCACACCCACCACCGTGCAATCCGAAGGCACATCGCGTAGCACCACCGACCCAGCCCCAATGCGGACATTATTCCCAATCAGCAGATTGCCCAGGACTTTGGCCCCTGCGCCCACCACCACATTCTCACCCAGAGTAGGATGGCGTTTGCCACTTTCTTTCCCGGTGCCGCCCAAAGTCACCCCCTGATAAATCAGGGCATAATCGCCGACGATCGCGGTTTCCCCAATCACAACACCCATACCGTGGTCAATGAACACCCCTCGGCCAATTTGAGCGCCCGGATGGATTTCGATCCCGGTTAAAAACCGCGCCAAATGGGAAATGAACCGAGGAATAAGCGGCAGCCCCAACTGATACAGCCAGTGCGCAAAGCGATGCAACAGCAGAGCTTGTAACCCTGGGTAGCAAAAGAGCACTTCCAGCCAATTACGGGCAGCCGGGTCACGCTCAAAAATGATGCGAAAGTCTGCAATAAAGGTTGATAGCACGGCAGGTCTGTGCCTCAGAAAAAACTTACTCAGTCCATATTAACGTTGGAACGGTAGACGCAACAGCCCCATTTGGAGGAGTGAAAACGGCGGTAAAGCCAGCGGCAACGGCTTTGCTGCCCGCAATAGGACGCGCCCCCAAGATTTTAGCTTGACCAAACTTTTATTTGCTTGAAGGTGACTTCAAGGTGAGGTTAAAGTCGCGCTCCGGTCGGCAAGCGGGTATCCCCAGCCCAGCCCAGGAGCCAGAGCCTTGACCCACCGCCGGGAATAGTACAGGGCGCAGCAGGGGCCTAGGGTTGCACCGTGAGCACGTAATCCACCTGTTCCCCCGGTGTTGTGGTGCCCACCCAAACTTTATAGGTTCCTGGCCCCCAATCCGTATCAACGATGCTAGCGGCTTTTTGGGTGCCAGTATCATCACCACAGCGCACCACCCCATCCGGGCCTTGCACCACCAGGGTTGTATCAACTTTCCCGCTTTTGAGCTGCAAGCGAAGGTTGGGCAAGCTTTCCTTTAAAATCAACAGGTGATCGGGTTTGCTGTCGGCGTAGCCCAGACATTGGTTGTTGTGGCGATCGCGATTGCTGACAATGGCTGGTAGGGACGTTTTGCCACCCGTCGTACCACGTAATTTACCTGTGGGTTGGCCAGTGCCAACGGCAAAGTCACCAAAATGAGACTGGGCGATCGCAAGAGGAGCTAGCCCCCCACTAGCAAGGCCCAACACGGCCAGACTGATGAGGAACAGAATTGATTGGCTTGGTTTAGGATAGGTCAACATACGGGCAATCTCCCCTCGATTGTGCTGTGATTTGGCTATCGCTCGGCAACTGTGACGATCGTCCTGCCCAGCGCCACTGCAAGTGTCATCAACTGGGGTAGACCTCTTTACTGAAGACGATGCCGTGATCGCCGACAACAACAGGAGAGCCACTTTGGCAACTGGCAACACCCCAAACGCCAGCTTGAGGTGGGTGGACTGGCCCCAGATTTACCTTCCCAGCGAAAATTCATCAGCCCACCATAGCACCGTGGCCCTGGAACGTTCTGCCGATCCAGCAGTGCAGTATATCTTTAAGGATAGGGACGCTGCCCCCCTGAGCCGGACTCCCAACCGCCCAGTGCCAGTGCCCCCGACGGCGATCGCCCATCTCTCCAAGAGCTATCTCCATGCTACTCATTCTTTTAGGACTGTTGATGATTCTCAGCGTCAGCTTTACTAATCTCGTTTTTCTGCCCTTCAGCCTGCTCGCCTCGTTCCACCTGCCACTGTGGGTGAGCCTGGGGCTGGCCCTCGGCTGTGTGGCCTGGTTGCTAGATGATTAAGCGGGTAACGGCCTGGGCGATCGCGTTACAAACAACCATAATCCTTATCGCCCAGTGCAGCAAAATTTAATTAAATTGGCGGAGAGCGTTAAGGTTTCTTGCGGATGGGCATACTGAGAGGAATCCTATCCAAAAATATCAGGATGTAGAAACGTTCGCACCGCCGCCCAAGGCCAGCCCTTAGAACCCGCTGGGGCTGAGATCGGTACCCGTGATTCGAGACCCGCTAATGTGGCGATCGCGACCTGTGCCGCCCCTGCCTATTGCCCCGTCTCCCGCACCATCCCCACCCATCGCTCTCCTACCTCTTGTCTAGAACCAATGCCCCATATATTAGACGACGGGTTTGACAAGTTAATCCACAATCTGCAAGTCGGGGTCGTGCTCCTTGCGCCAGATACACAAGTCTTACAGTGCAATCCCATAGCGCTTGAAATTTTGCAGACCCAAGCCCATCGGTTGTTGGGCCAAAACTTTCAGACTATTGGGTGGCAACTCGTTGATGGGGCAGGCACCCCCCTGACCTTAGCGCCCTTGCTGCACCACGCGATCGCCACCCAAGAACCCGTCAAAAATACCGTTGTCGGCATTCAATGGCCCGATCGCACTGAGCTGATTTGGTTACTGTTGACCCTTGACCCCCATCTCAGCCGCGATCGCCCCCAGGGTTACATCCTCTGCACCTTTAGCGACATCACCCACCAAAAACACATCGAAGAAGCCTTACGCCAAAGCGAAGCCCGCCACCGAGACCTCCTCAACGCCATTCCTGACTTGATCTTGCGCGTTGACCAAAATGGGACTTGCCTCGATATTAAACAAGCTTCGCAGTTCACGCCCCTCGTGCCCTACGACAGTCTACTGGGGAAGCGCCAAGACGAGATCCTGCCCCCGGCGATCGCGCACCAACAAAAAGCCGCCATCACCCGTGCCCTGGCCACCGGCCAAACCCAAGTCATCAAATTTGAGCTGCTTCGGGCTGGTCAACTCTGTTGGGAAGAAGTCCGGATCGTCGCCTATGGCACCAACGAAGCCTTGCTCATTGTCCGCGACCTGACCGAACAAAAACGGGCCGAATTAGCCCTCCAAGATAGTGACCATCGCTATCGTGCCGTCGTCAACAGCGTCCGCGAAATCATCTTCCAAATCAACCCCGATGGGAAATGGTTGTTCTTAAATCCAGCCTGGACGACCATCACCGGGTTCCCCGTCGAGACCACCCTCGGCACCAATATTGTGGATTACGTGCATCCCAGCGATCGCGCCCTCCTCCCCAGCCTCTTTCAGCCCCTGCTCGCGCAACAAACCGAGTTTTGTCGCCACGAAATTCGCGGTTTAACCCACACAGGCGATCACCGCTGGCTCGAAATCTATGCCTGCGTCGCCCGCAACGTCGAAGGAGACCTGGTTGGGATTACCGGCGTTCTCAACGACATCACCGAACGGAAACAGGCCGAAGAAGCCCTGCAACACCAGCACCAGCGCACCCAACTCCTGGCCGCCAGTTCCCTGCGAATTTTGCAATCTCTAGACCTCGACAAAATTCTCACCACCACCGCCGCCGAAGTCCGCCAGTTTCTCCAGGCCGATCGCGTCCTCATCTATCGCTTTGATACCCAATGGCACGGCACAATCGTCGTCGAATCCGTTGAAGCGCCGTGGAGTTCAGTCCTCGGCACCACCATTCACGATACCGACCATCAGCACAATCGCTGGAAAAACTACGATGCGGGGAACATCTCCGTGGTGCATGATGTGGACCAAGCCAACCTCACCCCAGACCAGCGCCAACTGCTCGACCAGTTTCAAGTCCGTGCAAATTTAGTTGTTCCCATCCGGCAAAGTCGCGATGCCACGGGCCAAGCCAAACTCTGGGGCTTGCTCATCGCGCATCAGTGCTCTGGCCCGCGCGATTGGCGAACCTTTGAAATTGAGTTTTTGCGGCAACTGGCCGATCAAGTTGGGATTGCGATCGCCCAATCTTACCTGTTGGAACAAGAGAAAAAACAACGCCAACTCCTCGCCCAACAAAACCTAGACCTGGAACGGGCCCGTCACCAAGCCGAACGAGCCTCCCACATGAAAAGCACCTTCCTGGCCACCATGAGCCATGAAATCCGCACGCCGATGAACGGGGTCTTGGGCATGACCAGCCTGTTGCTCGACACCAACCTGGACGCAGAACAACGGGATTTCGTCGAAACCATTCGGCTCAGTGGCGAAACGCTCCTCACCCTCATCAACCAGATTTTGGATTTTTCCAAGCTCGAAGCGGGGGAAATGGATCTCGAAATCTTGCACTTTGATCTGAACACCTGCATCGAAGAAATTGCCGATTTAATGGCCCCCACCGCCCACGCCAAAGGACTGGAACTGGCCACCCTGGTCTATCGCAACTTACCCACCCGCCTCAAAGGCGATGTCAGTCGGATTCGCCAAATACTCACCAACCTGGTCAGCAACGCCATCAAATTTACCAGCAGTGGTGAAGTCGTCATCCAAGCCGCCCTCAACAGCGAAACCGCCGACCATGCAACCATCACCTTTTCGGTCACAGATACGGGAATTGGGATTACACCAGCCGCCCAAGACAAATTGTTTAAGCCCTTCTCCCAGGTGGATGCTTCTACCACACGGCGCTATGGCGGCACTGGCCTTGGCTTAGCAATTTCCAAACAACTCGTCGATTTGATGGGCGGCGACATTGGAGTTGAGAGTCTGGAGGGGCAAGGTGCCCGGTTCTGGTTTACGTTAACCCTGGAAAAACAAGCGGCTTACCCTGGGTCAACGGAACAATGGCCGGAGACCACCTTCGATTTACCCCAAGTGAAAGTGCTGATTGTGGATGACAACGCGACCAATCGCAAGGTGTTACGCTATCAGCTTTCGGCCTGGGGAATGCAGGTAGTAGAGGCCGATAGTGCCGCCGCCGCGATCGCCCAACTCCAAACCCACCATCAAACCGGCCAGCCCTACCACTTGGCCATTGTGGACATGCAAATGCCCGATATGGATGGAGAAATGCTGGGTGCCCACATTAAAACAGATCCGCACCTCCAAACCACCCAGTTGATCATGATGACATCCTTGAACCATTGGGGCGGCGCGCGCCAAGCTTTGAAACTGGGATTTGCGGCGTATTTGGTCAAACCCGTCAAACAATCTCGTTTATTAGACTCCATTCAAACGACCCTCGCTCAGTTAACCAGTGTCGCCGAGCAACCGTTAACTGTTCAAACCCATGCGGCGATCGCGCCCTCCTTAGATCAGCCCCCAACCAGTTGGCCCCAGACTGTCACAAAAACCGCTAAACTCAAAATTTTGCTTGTTGAAGATAATGTGATCAATCAAAAAGTTACCCTCAACCAATTAAAAATTCTGGGTTATAGTGCAGATGTGGCGGCCAATGGCCAAGAGGCACTCCAGTTATTAGAAAAGATTCCTTACGATCTCATTTTTATGGATTGCCAAATGCCCGTTTTAGATGGTTATAGTGCAACCCAAGAAATCCGCCGCATTGAAGGTCGCGATCGCCATACAATCATCGTGGCTTTGACCGCCAACGCCATGCGCGAAGACCGAGTTCGCTGCATTAACGCCGGAATGGATGATTACTTAAGTAAACCCATTCTCAAAGAAAAGTTAGCCAATAAGTTGAACTATTGGAGTCAAGTGCTTTTGTCGCAAAAAGAGATCAGTATGGATGAGAATATGAGTACAATTTCCCCCTCTTTACCAACAGCTACAACAGCAAACCTGATGGCCTTAATTGATTGGAATCATTTACATCAAATTTGTGATGGCAATGAAGAATTTGAGTTGGAATTACTGCAAACGTTTGCAGAAGACGCGGCAATTCATCTAGCGGCAATGGCCCAAACAATTGCCGACCAAAATTATCCCGTGTTGGAACAGCAAGCCCATTACATTAAAGGGGCTAGTGCCAATGTTGGCCTGAATGGAATGCGCGCGATCGCCAGTGAACTAGAAATTCAGGCACGGCAACACCAACTTGACCAGGCTGCTGAACGCATCCAAATGCTACAAACCGACTTGCAAACACTCCAAGCCATTCTCATCACCAAACACCAGCGATCGCCAATTGCCTACTCAGCCGACCCAGATGGCTGTTGACCCACAACCAGCAAACCGCTGACCAGGTTTCAGCAGTGCTAATCTCCTAACCTCTGGCTGCAAACGGTTCCCCAAGGGGGCGATCGCGCTCACCAGCCGCTCGGTGGCAGCACGCACCACCCACCTCTGGCCACATCATTTTGGGAGCGAATCATACTTGCGGACAAGCAACAAGCGATTCCGACCATCCGGCTCCCGCGAATAATCCAACATATCGGCGATCTTGGCCATCAACCGCAAGCCACGACTGCTATCTTTATCACTGTTCAAAGGCGGCATCATCTGCAAATGTTGATGCAGATCAAACGGAATACCCTGATCCCAAATTTGGATCTCTATGCGATCGTCAAAAATCTGAACTTCTAAATCAATTAAGAGATCATTTGGCTGCCCCTTATGGGCATGGCGAACTGCATTGGTAAACCCTTCAACCAGTGCAAGCTGACAAGCCATCCAGACCCCGCCGGGCACCGGAGCCTGATTGAATTGGTCAAACCATTCTAAGACTTGATCAACAGCGTCTAGGTCTGTTTCGACTTGCAGAAAATCACGATAAAGTGGTTGCAATGTTGAGATCCCAGAAATCTTCACCAGCATGAGTTTAATTGATGAATGGAAAGCAATTTTGCGGCCTCACAATAAGGCATTTTGGTGAGCGATCCTCAAAAAATCATTTATTTAGACGCTAACCAAGTCAAGACACAAAAAATATAGAAAAACCTAAGCTTAAATTAAGGATTATGACGATTAATCAATGGATGTGACCGATTTAAATGGATTTTATGATTGCAAAATTGCGCTCCTTATCAATAGTGTATATTTCTTTCTCCAGAAATGACCCCTGTCTTCATGGGAATTGTTACAATTTTCTACCCCTAAATCGGGCCATTTAGTCGCGGTAGAAATCCCTTGCAGGGCAGGAAAAGTGGCACAGTTCAACGCCGACCTTCCCGATCGCGGCTTACCACCAGCAGCGGGTTTACGGCTCGGCGCGATCGCCCGCCCCAACAGTAGTCTTGCGACCACAGCGAGGGTCACGACCTCATCCCAATTGGCCCCATGATTCAACTCGATTTTCCGCCATCCCATCCCATAAAAAACCAGTCATCTTTGGCTATCTTAAGGTGCCCAGTTTTCAGACAAAAACCGGAAAAACACGCGAAAATAGTTTAAACATTTACATACTGACAGGCCGCGATCGCGCTTCAGCCACATGCGCCAGTGCAAAGCATAAATCCCTGGTTTCCCAGTGCCCCAGTTCACCGTCTGGTCAACCTTCCTGAATTCCCTGAGTGACGGCCCCTGGAAGGCCAAAACTTGAGCCTTGCCCAAACTCACCAGGCCCAAGCAGGGTTAATTCCGCTACCCAGTTTGCCCCTACTCCGCACCCATACCTCGCCAGCTTTTGTAACGTCTCTGCATTTTTGAGCAATTTCAGTAAAAAGAGTTTTTAATGGATGGGAATGAGTTAGTTTTGCACTGACCCTGTGTAAAGGATTGTTGCATTCTCACCAATTCATTCCTTGTGCCCTGTTCTAAAGTAGTTGCCTGCCGCCTGTATGTCTGAGATTCCCACCAAAATTTTGCTCATCGAGGATGATCTGACAACCCAACGAGTGTTGCAGCGGATGTTGGAAGAGGAAGGATATGAGGTCGCAACGGCCAATGACGGCATTGAAGGCTTAGAGCAAGCCCTTCAGTTCCATCCAGCGATGATCATTTGTGACTGGATGATGCCTCGCCTGGATGGGTTGGAAGTGTGTCGGCGGGTCAAAGCGGATCCAGAACTGGCAACCATTTTCTTTGTGTTGCTGACGGCACGCGGCGGAGTGGAGGATCGGGTTCAGGGGCTAGACAACGGAGCCGACGAGTTTTTGACCAAACCGATTGACCTGAGTGAACTACGGGCCAGGGTCAAAGCGGGGTTGCGGCTCAACCGGGTTTATCAGGCATTGCAAGACCAAAAGCAAATGCTGGAAACAGAGCTGATGGAAGCGGCGGAGTATGTGCGATCGCTGCTGCCCAGTCCGCTCAATGAGGGCGTACATATCGAATCGCGATTTATTCCCTCCCGCCAATTGGGAGGCGATTGTTTTGATTATTACTGGCTGGATCCGGATTACTTGGCCATTTATTTATTGGATGTATCGGGCCACGGGTTGGGGGCGGCCCTACCGTCGATCTCGGTGTTGAATCTGCTGCGATCGCAATCAATGGATGGCGTGAACTTTTACCAACCCAACCATGTATTACGAGCATTGAACGAAACCTTCCAAATGGATGACCAAAACGATAAATATTTCACCATTTGGTACGGAGTGTATAACCAGGCCAAACGCCAATTGATTTATTCCAGTGCCGGTCATCCCCCCGCCTTGCTGGTCACCGGAGCGGCCAACGAACCCAAACAAGTGAAACGGCTGAAAACCGTGAGCCTCCCCATCGGCATGATGCCCGATACTAAATTTGTGAATCAGCGCTGCGACATTGACGATTACAGCAGCCTGTATGTATTTAGCGACGGCGTGTATGAAATCATGCAGGCCGATGGCGAGATTTGGGGATTAGATGGCTTTGTTGAATTGTTGAGCCGTTCCCCGAAAGAAGGCCATCACCAAGGCTTGACCGATATTTTGGACTATGTGAAAGCCCTCAGCCCCAGCGAGTCGTTTGAAGATGACCTATCGTTACTAAAGGTTCAATTCGACTAGCACGACGGAGCTGCTATGAAACAGACTTCTTCACCTTTGGCGGCCAGTCCCCCAGCGCAAGCAGAGGTATCTTTGCTGCAACAACCGGGCCAATGGTGGCAAGCTTTTTGGCAATTTTCGCGCCCCCATACCATTGTGGGGACAACGCTGAGTGTGGTGGCGTTGGCGGTGCTGACGGTGGCCCACAATCAGCCGTGGGGGAGCACGTTGCCCAGGGGAGAGTTGGCCATAACGGGGCTGATGACCTTGCTGGCCTGTCTTTGCGGCAATGTTTACATTGTGGGGCTGAACCAGTTGGAAGATGCGGCGATCGATCGCATCAACAAACCCCATCTGCCGATCGCCTCTGGCGCGTTTTCCCCCCAACAGGCCCTGGCGATCGTCCGCCTGACCGGCAGTTTGGCAATCCTCCTGGCCGCCAGCCAGGGAATTTATCTATTGGCGATGGTAGCCATCAGCCTAGGGATTGGCACCGCCTACTCGTTGCCACCGCTGCGGTTAAAGCGGTTTCCCCTGTGGGCCTCCCTGTGCATTTTTACGGTGCGGGGGGTGGTGGTCAATCTGGGGTTATTTCTGCACTTCCAGGCAACGCTCTTGGGCCTTGCTGGCGGTGAAGGTGCGGGCCGTTCTCTCTGGCCCATTCCACCCGTCATCTGGGCCTTAACTGGGTTTATTTTGGTGTTTACCTTTGCGATCGCCATTTTCAAAGATATTCCCGATGCTGAGGGCGATCGCCACTATGGCATTGCCACATTCACCCTGAGCCTGGGCCGCAAAAATGTATTCAACCTCGCGCGGTGGGTGTTAACAATTTGTTATGTTGGCATGGCGATCGCGGGAATTTGGGGCGGCTTACCCGTCAATGCCCTTGCCCTCGCAGCTCCCCATCTAAGTCTACTGGCCCTATTCTGGTGGCGCAGTTTCACCGTTGATCTCGACGACAAGGCCGCCGTTAGCAACTTTTATCAATTTATTTGGAAACTCTTTTTCAGCGAATATCTGCTTTTTCCCCTGGTGTGTATTTGGCCTTAACGGCCTGTGGGCCTGGGTTTGTCCCTTGGGCGACCACCCGCTTGAGGCCCAGACTGTTGAACTTAGCACCTGAGTTTGAGCGGAATTCGGAGATTTCCACCCAAGCCGCGATCGCAACGGTCTGGCTCAAGCGTTATAGTAGTTAAGCTCATTCAGTCGTTGCCAAGATGATTTCACAATACCGCTGTAACATGCTCACGCGATCGTCAATTTGCTGCAATCGTTGAGTGACAGTGATTGCTTGGCGGGCAGTCTGCAAAAACATCAAATCCATCGCCAACATTCGTAATTGCTTATTCATCTCGACATGAATCGACTGAATGTGTTGTTCCAAGCTGGCGGTGAGCCCAGCCATGCTAAGGGTCAAAATTTGGGTTTGAAAATATTGCTGAAGTTCAGTAACAGACCGCTTGAGAACGGTGTGATCAACCGTATGCTGAGAAAGCAGATCGCTGATTTGGCGCAAAGCTTGCTGAAAAGATCGGTAATGTTGAATGTGCAACGAGGGCAGCATTGAGTCTTAGCACCTATGAGACAAAATTTATTTCAAAATAAAAATCGATTTGTTAAACCGCAAATTCGGACCCACCAGGAAATGAAATTCGTTGGTGTGGAAGTGAGAACCTCCTACAAACTGGAGACCAGTCAAGAAAAGGCTCGTATTCCCGCTTTGCAACAAAAATTTCAAACTGAGCAGATCGAAGACCAAATCCCTAACCGGATTGACAGCGATCTCCATTTTGCCATTTACACCAAGTACAAAACGGATCATCGCGGCCCCTTTTCCTTTATTTTGTCAGCGGAGGTCAGCACCCTAGACACCATTCCAGAAGGGATGGTTGGTGTAACCGTACCAACGTCAAAGTATCTGGTATTCACGGCGGAAGGGCGCATGCCAGATGCTCTGGAAAAAGCCTGGAAAGATGTACGCATCTATTTTGCCAACAATATCGATTACCAACGGGCCTATACAGCAGATTTCGAGGTACACGATAAAGAGTGCCCTGAAGTCGTAGATGTTTATATCGCGGTGAAAGATTAGGCCGAGTGGAAGATTTACCGAAGCATGGCACTAAAAGCGCGATCGCGTTTACGCTAGAGGCGGCATCGGCAAGGGTGCAGTCTTCGATCTAGCAGTCTGGGCCTGGGGGCTTAGGCGGCGGGTTGTCTGGGCTCATTGCTGAGTGTGCCACTCGCCCAATTCAGCAATTCTAGGCTGCGATCATGCATTTTCTTTCCTTGTTTCGGGTTGCTCTTTCGCTCCCCCTCCTGGTGTTTGGCGGGCTAGGTTCCAGGGGCTTGGCCCAGGAACCAACCGGGGGCCGCGATCGCGCTCCATCTGTGATCGAATGCGAACTACTGATTGCTGGGGCTGGGCTCGCTGGCACTGCCGCCACTTACGAAGCCCTGCTAGCCGGACGAACCGTGTGTTTAACCGACATTACAGACTGGGTTGGCGGCCAAGTTTCCGCCCAGGGCACTTCGGCTCTGGATGAAATGAAGCGAATGCGGGACTTACGGTTTTTCCCTCGGGGCTACAACGAGCTACGCCGCCTAATTTTTAACCGATACAACAGTTTGAGTGCGGGTGATTGCTGGGTCAGCGTCTCCTGCTTTTTGCCGAAAGATGGCCATGAAGTGCTGTGGTCGTTGCTAAAAACCGCTGAGCGCCGGGGCAAAGGTCAACTCAAATGGTTCCCCAATACCGTCATCAAAGACTTAGCCTATCGCCCCGATGGCAAACAGATTCAGAGCGCGATCGCCATTCAGCATCGCCCTGCCCCCGGAGCGCCCCCCCTCAACACCGAGCCTCTCTCGCGCATCATCGAAGATGCCTATCGGCCAGAGGCTTCGGCCCGTCTGAGCAAAACCATCCTGCAATTTGGGCCACCTGCGGCCCCGACCAATACCGCAGCCACCCAGCCAGGGCCAGCCCCGTGGTATGTCATTGAAGCGACGGAAACGGGAGAGCTGGTGGCTTTGGCCGACGTACCCTATCGGTTGGGGTTAGATCCAGTTTCGGCGTACAATCCCTCCTCTCCGGTGAAAACCAACGACCCTTACTGCACCCAGGGTTTCACCTACACTTTTGCGATGGAGCGCACCGAAACGCCCCAACCCCAGCCAGAACCGGAATTTTATGGCATCTATGCCCCCTATTTCAGCTTTGAAAATAAAAATAATGCCAGTATTGATCGAGTTTTCACCTATCGTCGCATCTGGAGTCCCAATTATCAGCAACGTCCTTTTGTGCGGGGCGTGGGGGCAGAAATTTTGCCTGGAGACATTTCCATGCAGAATTGGACTTGGGGGAACGATTACCGACCGGGGACGGCCCAAGATAATTTGATCTACTCGCGGGAGCAACTGAGCGATCGCGGCGAGCTACTGCCGGGCGGGTGGCTGGGAGGCTTGCGTGCAGAAACCTTGCGCAAAGGGGAAGAAAACGCGATCGCCTACTATCACTGGTTTGTCGCGGGCACCACCGATTCCCAACTGGGCGAGGGGGTCAAACAGCCAGCCCCCAACCACCGCTACCTCGCGGGGCCAAATTCCCCAATGGGCACCGCGCACGGCCTCTCCAAATATCCCTACATTCGCGAATCACGCCGGATTATTGGCCGCCCCACCAAAGTCGATGAACAGGGGTTCAGCGTCAACGAAATTGATATTTCCAGAATCGACTACCGGGGCGATCGCTATTATCAGGAAAACTTGCCCCCAGCCACCTATCACAAGTTGTGGAAACTGTTGGCTGGGTTGGAGTTTTTGCAAATCCCGACAGGAGAATTTGATCCAAGCCAGGTGAAACGCCGAACGCGATCGACGATTTTCCAAGATTCCGTAGGGATCGCGCAATACGCCATGGACTTTCACCCCTGCATGGCCGAGTCGCCGCCAGAAAAACCAGGCAACATTGAACGGCCAGGAGTGCGCAAAGCCCACGGGCCAGCCTATCCAGGCCAAATTCCTCTGCGCACCATGATTCCGCAAAAACTAGACAATTTAATTGTGACGGGCAAAAGCATTGCCAATAGCACGATCGCCGCCGCTGCTTACCGGGTACACGGGTTTGAATGGTCGGCAGGAGCCGCAGCGGGAACAACAGCAGATTTTGCCTTGCGGAAACGGGTTTTGCCCTATCAACTGGTGGACGATTTGCCAAATCCAGAGCCCTTGCTAGAACAATTGCGATCGCGCCTGGAAACTGCCGATAATCCAACGGAATTTCCGGATACATCGATCTTCAATCTAGATTGGCAAGCGTGGTAAGGCGATCGCCCATTTTGTAGCGAATTCTGTAACGCTGCCGAAGCACCGTTGAACCACAGTTAGGGTGAAAGAGTCAACGTTTCAAGGCTTCGTTGCCAGTGGGTTCAAACGATGGTTCGTAATTTGCAAACAAACAAGCAGGGGCTAATGCACAAAGCCGGGTACCTGATGCTACTGAGTCTGACCGTGTTGGGTATGGTGGGCCAAATGGGAACTCAAACCGGGGCGATCGCCACGCCCCCAGCCCCGCGTCTCACCACCGCCCAACGGAGTCAAACCCCGTCAGTGGGTGCGCCCTTGCCCCGCCGAGTGGCCCTGAAAGTGCGGCAAGACCTGGCTCAACGCTTTAATTTACCAGAACGGAGTCTGCGGATTGTCCGGGCAAATCGCGCTACCTGGTCAGATAGTTGCCTCGGGTTAGGGGCACCGAATGAACGGTGTGCCATGACAACGGTGGAAGGATGGCGCATCGAAATCACCAACGGGCAAGATACCTGGGTGTATCGCACGGATTTGCGGGCCAACGTCATCAAGTTAGAAACACCAAATCCGGCTGAGTTGCCGCCCCAAGTAGTGGATTTGCTCTTTACGGCGATCGCCCGCCAGGAAAAGGTGCCAGCCAACACGCTCAAAGTGGTGGAATCCCAACCCAAAACCTGGGATGGCTGTATGGGCATTTATGAACCCAACCAGATGTGTACCAAAATTGGCATTATGGGCTATCGGGTGATTGTGAGTGGCGATCGCCAAAGTTGGGTCTACCATGTCAACCAGGATGGATCGCTAATTGTAAAAAATCCAACCGCCAGCGGCAGCAGTAGCCAGATTATGCCGTCTTTCTTCCCCGCAGAGTCCCAACCCGCCAATCCCACCCCAGACATTATTTTTCAAATGACCGTTTCCGGCAGCATGGATGGTAGCGTCACCGAAACCGTCTTGACCGCAGACGGCACGTTGTACCGTCGAACAAATCGGATGCAAGCTTCTGTCGTTTCCGAGCCGCAAATCATCAAACGCTTGTCCAAACAGCAATTACAACAGTTTCAACAACTCCTTCAGCAACAGCGGTTCCCAAATCTGGATGGCATGCGGTATTTAACCCCGGCAGCCTTCGCAGATTATCCCACCACGGTATTGCAGGGCATGGGCAGCACAGTCGCTTACATTGACCTGGAACAATCCGGCTTGCCCCGATCGCTCCAGGCTGTGATTGCGGCATGGCAGCGGTTGTAACCAGAGGCAAAACCCCAGCAAGAGCGACTGAAGCTAGTTATGGATAGACTTTGGAGGGGCGATCGCTGGCGTTGCGGCTCGACCACCCGATGAGACCAGGCAGGGCAGAGAATTTCGTATTTTCTGATACCTTCCCCTTTAGGCGATCCTGCTATACCTCAAGAGGGAAAAGTAAATAAGTCTATTCAGTCTCTAGGGTTCCGGCAAGGCAGTCGAGCGGAAGCTAACTTGCGTCTGGTCCAAGAGAGACAAGCTGTTAGAAATTAAGCACACAGCTACACGGCGGGATAAAAGCCCGGGAGAGTTGAGAAAGCAGGCATGGTTGCTTTCCCTCTTCTGGGCTTTCGCCATTTAAAGCCTGGGAGCAACGCAGTCGGGTTATTCGGGAGAAAAACGAAATGAGTGACGAGTCATTATTTCAAACACCGGGCGGAGGCGATTCTGAGGCAAACCGTGCCCTCGCCAAAGAAATGCAACTGCCCCTAACGGGCTGGCAGCAGGAAGTTTCCAAGGGGCTGGAATATGGCCTGGAGGCAGCAGACAGTATTCGCGATCGCTCCATTCCCACCTTTTCGCGAGGAGAACTCCCCCACTATGCCGGGATCAACACCTTCCTAAAAGCCCCCTATCTCGAAGATGTGCGCAATGTTGGGGAATATGACGTGGCGATCGTTGGCGTCCCCCACGACTCCGGCACCACCTATCGACCGGGCACCCGCTTCGGCCCCCAAGGCATCCGGCGCATCTCCGCCCTCTATACGCCCTATAACTTCGAGTTGGGCGTTGATTTGCGGGAACAAATTACCCTGTGCGATGTCGGGGACATCTTCACCATTCCCGCCAATAACGAAAAGTCCTTTGACCAAATCTCCAAAGGCATTGCCCACATCTTTGCGTCCGGCGCATTTCCCATTGTCTTGGGGGGCGACCATTCCATCGGCTTCCCCACTGTGCGCGGCGTGTGCCGTCATCTGGGAGACAAAAAAGTTGGCATTATCCACTTCGATCGCCATGTGGACACCCAAGAAACCGACTTAGATGAGCGCATGCACACCTGCCCCTGGTTCCACGCCACCAACATGGCCAATGCCCCCGCCAAAAACCTTGTGCAACTGGGCATTGGGGGTTGGCAAGTGCCCCGTCAAGGCGTGAAAGTGTGTCGTGAGCGATCGACCAATATTCTCACCGTGACCGATATTGTTGAGCGGGGAATTGATGCCGCCGCTGACTTTGCCCTGGAGCGGGCATTGGATGGCACCGATTGCGTGTGGATCAGCTTTGACATTGATTGCATCGATGCTGGCTTTGTCCCAGGCACAGGCTGGCCAGAACCCGGTGGTTTGCTCCCCCGCGAAGCTTTGGCCTTGCTCGGCAAGATTGTGCAGCGGGCTCCCATTTGTGGCCTCGAAGTGGTAGAAGTTTCGCCCCCCTATGACATCAGCGACATCACCTCCCTCATGGCAACTCGCGTCATTTGCGACACAATGGCCCACCTCGTTTTATCTGGCCAATTACCCCGCCGAGAAAAACCTGCTTATATCCACTCCGAGGTCAATATGAATGTGGATGCAGCGTGGACATAAAGCCAGTCCAGGTTGAGTCTAATTAGAACGCAAGGGCGATCGCGATCGGGCTTTTGGCGATGTCCTTTTTAACGATGCCCTTGTAGCCATCTAAAGATTCATCGCAATGACTGAAATAACTTAATCCTTAAGTTCTAAGTATCTTCTCTGGTTCATTTTGGGTGAGTTTTCCATGCATGAAACGGATATGACCAAGGCATTGATTATCACCATTCGAGATTGGTGGGAATCACAGCCAAAACGCCCCAAAATTACAAAGGTTCATTTAATCGTGGGCCAATTCACTTGTGTTGAACCTGTGAGTCTGCAATTTGCATTTGATACCCAAATTCGCCAGACCTTCCTGGATGGTGCCACCTTAGTCATTCAAGAAACACCTTTGATTGCATTTTGCCATCCTTGTCAGCAAGAATATCACCCCGAAATTGGGATGCAGTATGCCTGTCCCAATTGCCGATCGCCCCTGGAAGATATCCGCTCTGGGCGCGAACTCAAAATTGATCGTATTGAATGGGAGGAACAACCAATATGCACATGAGTCATGACACGGCCCTGGGAATCAACCTGCTCCACGCCAACCAGGAAGGAGCCGCCCACAACCAGGCCCACCTGAATGAATGGGGTATCACCTGCTTCAACGTGATGAGCAGTCCAGGTGCAGGCAAAACGGCGCTCCTGGAAAAAACACTGGTGGCCCTCCACGATTCGCTCCAGATCGCCGTGATCGAAGGGGATATGACCACCGAACTGGATGCCGATCGCCTGCGGCAATCTGGGGTGCCCGTCATTGCCATCAATACCGGGCGGGCCTGCCATCTTGATGCCCGCATGGTAGCCGGAGGTTTGCACCGCTTACAGCAGGATTATGATCCAGCCCGTTTCGATCTAGTGTTTGTCGAAAACGTGGGTAATCTCGTGTGTCCGGCAGAATTCGAGGTGGGCGAACATAAAAAAGTGGCGCTCCTGAGCATCACCGAAGGCGAGGATAAACCGCTGAAATATCCCATCATGTTTCGCGAGGCCGACTGTTTGCTGATCACAAAAATTGACCTGGCTCCTTATCTGGATGTTGATCTAAACCAAATTGAAGCGAATATCCGGCAGATCAATCCCACTGTCACCATCATTCCGGTTTCTGTGAAAACTGGGGCAGGCTTAGAGCACTGGTACGAATGGGTTAAAGCCAATCTCCACCACGATCGCCCAAGTTCCACTCCAGACCCCATTTCCCCCGCTCTAGCACAGTTCTAAGCCCGCACAAGGGCGATCGCCCTGGGAGCAATGTAGCCAGCGTTACAGATGCGCGATCGACAGATAGGTTACATCCGATACACAGCCCAGCGTTGCACCAAAGCCGCCAATAAACAACCCGTTTATCCTCTTAACGTGCGTGTTCACCCTACTCCTCACCCCATGCTAGAGCAACTCCTGCACCCCAATCTTCCTAGTGTCCAAACACCCGTGGCCAAACTCCAAGCGCAGAACATCAACAAGATCTATTCCACGCGGGGCAAGCAAAAGCTAACGGTTTTACAGGATGTGAACTTTCAAATTTTTCCGAGGGAATTTGTTTGCCTGGTCGGAGCCTCTGGATGCGGCAAATCAACCTTGCTGAACATTGTTGCCGGGTTAACTGCGCCATCAACTGGTGATGTCTTTGTGGATGGGCAGTCGGTCACAGGTCGTCCGGGTTCTGACCGGGGCATGGTGTTTCAGGGTTACACCCTCTATCCGTGGCTCACAGTGGAACAAAACGTCGCCTTTGGGTTGCAGTTTCAAAAAATGCCCAAAGCCGAGCAACGCGATCGCGTGCGTTATTTTCTTGATGTGGTTGGGCTTTCACGGTTTGCCAAAAGTTACCCCAAGCAATTGTCCGGCGGCATGAAACAACGGGTGGCGATCGCGCGGGCGCTGGCGAACGAACCTGCCGTGCTGTTAATGGACGAACCATTTGGAGCCCTGGATGCGCAGACGAAAGAGCAAATGCAGGAATTTTTGCTGGAGTTATGGGAAGAAACCCATGTCACGGTGTTGATGATTACCCATGATGTTGAAGAAGCAATTTATCTATCTCAGCGAGTATATGTGATGGGTGCCAATCCTGGTCGTATTGACCTTGAAATCCCCATTCCACTGCCCGAACACCGCGACTTAGAAATTAAGTTATCTCCAGAATTTGTGAGTATCAAACGTCAAATCCTTCAGGCATTACACACAAATGTACCCACAACGTGAAAGGAATTGATTTCACTTAACTCAGATTGAGTCCAACTAAGTTTTATTTTAGTTTTTGTTTTGTTATCAATTGATTGATTAGTTACCTATGCTAAAAGTGTCTTCTCTATTTTGTTCGGTGAGTCTTGCGATCGCAGCGTTAGTCTTAACAATCGCCTGTTCTCAACAACCCCAAACGACCTCATCCAGTTCCAATCCAGCCCAAGCTAAACCGATTGTATCCGCAACAAATAATTGGGTAGGGTATTCTGGGCATCACGTCGCGATCGGTAAAAACTTTTTTGCCGAACAAGGTTTGAACGTTCAGGATCAGTTTTTCCAAAGTGCCAGTGAAGAAATCACAGCTTTTCTCGCTGGCAAGCTGGACTTGGCCTGGTTTACCTCCGGTGATGCGATCCAAATGGCCGCCAAAGATCCCTCCATTCAGATGATTTATCTGGTGGATTATTCCAATGGCTCCGATGGCATTGTTGGGCGGGGCATTGAATCACCGCAAGCGGCAAAAGGCAAAACCATCGGACGAGAAAACATTTTGTTTGAGAAAATTCTGCTAGCTGCATATTTGGAGAAAGCAGGACTGACCGAAAAAGATGTGGTCATCAAGGATTTAGCCGCCGCCGATGCCGCCGCCGCCTTCGTCGCGAAGCAAGTTGACATTGCTGTTACCTACGAACCCTACCTCAGCAATGCAGTGAAACAAGGGGATGGCCAAGTCATTTTCTCGACTAAAAATACCAACCTCATTGCTGATGTTATTGTGGCGCGGGAGAACTTCATCAAAGAGCGGAAAACCGATATTGTCGCCTATTTCAAAGCAATTGACAAAGCCGTTGACTTACTCAACGCAAGTGATACAGATGCATTGGCGATCGCCGGTAAAAAACTCGGAATTTCTGGTGATGAAGTCAAAGAACAACTCAAGGGCGCAAAGCTTTTTGACCTGGATGGGAACAAAGAAATCGCCTTTGATAAAACCAATCCGAATAGTCTGATCGGGAATCTAGAACTCACCGCAAAAGGTGCCTATGACTTCAAAGTTGTTGATAAACCGTTAAATGTTGACTCACTTTACGATGACTCTCTCGTGAAAGCCGCTTAACTCTATTCATCCCTTGGTTCGCAAAGCTATGGCATTCACGTTAAGCCACTCCACCGCCTTACTACTCATTGACTTTCAAAAGGATTTTGTCGGGGCGACCTTACCCGTCATCAACACCGCTGAGATTCTTCCCCGTGCGAAACAGGTCTTGGCTGCCGCCCGTCAAGCAAAACTCCCAATCATCCATACCCAGGAAATTCACCGCAAAGAGTTGGTTGACTTTGGGCGCGAACTTGATGGTGCTGAACCAGTTCACTGTTTAGAGCACTGGCCAGGAAGCCAATTTTATCCTGAGTTGACTCCTGTAGACGGCGAATTTATTATCACCAAACGCCGCTATAGTGCTTTCTTTGCAACCGATTTAGAAATTCTTCTGAAGGGGCTCCAGATTAAAACAGTCGTTTTGATGGGCGCATTAACGAATGTCTGTGTTCATTACACGGCCTTGGATGCGCATCAACATGACTATCATTTTCATGTTCTTGAAGACTGTTGCATTGGTTCCGATGAGGCAGCCCACGAGGCCGCCCTGAGAGCAATGATGTATCTTCAGCGGCGATCGCGCATTCAATCTTTTGAGTTTATTACAGCTACTCAGCCATCGCTAACCGTGATGCCGCCAGGAGGCCAGCGTGTATGACATCACCATGCGCTCAGCCGCGATCGCCTAAACCTATTTGTAGTCAATGGTTTACAACGCAGCAAATCCGAGCTGATTTATATCTGATTACTGAACCCCACTATTATTGGTACAATCGTGCCAATTTGTGGCTCATCAAAGGCCAAACTCAAGACCTCCTGATCGACACAGGCTTGGGGGTTTCAAGCTTGCGCCAGCACATTGCGACCCTAATTGACAAACCATTGCTAGCGATCGCCTCCCATGTTCACTTTGATCATGCGGGTGGAATGCACGAGTTTGAACACCGGGCTATTCACGCGGCTGAAGCCGAAGCCTTGCGTACCGGCGATGATTACGCCGCCTTGTGTGCCACAGAACAGGGTTGGGTTCACGAAGATCATTTTGCGCAGTGGCCGTCTGCTGGCTTCACCGTTGAGCAATACACCTTGACTCCGGCAGAACCCACACGCATTTTGCAAGCGGGAGATGTCCTCGATCTGGGCGATCGCGCCTTGGAAGTATTACATTTACCCGGCCATTCCCCCGGCTGCATTGCCTTATATGACCCGCGATCGCAAGAGCTATTCTCCGGCGATGTGATTTATGACGGCGAACTGCTGGATGAACTGCACTGTAGCCATATCCCCACCTACATTGCCACCTACGAACGGCTCCAAAAGTTACCCGTAGAAACGGTTTATCCCGGCCACTATCACTGCTTTGGGCGCGATCGCTACCAACAGATTATGGCCGACTATCTGGCCCATCGCCGCAAACCGGGATGTCCCAACGACCATTAAAAGACTCAAAATTTCCTAACCTAAAAATATCACCATGACTGCTTCTTTAACCGCTGAACTCCAAGCGTTGCACGACAACCTCACTGCTCAAGGCGTAAAATATGCCCTTGCTAGCTTTGTAGACATTCACGGGATGTGCAAAGCAAAATCTGTACCCCTCAGCCACTTTGGCCAAATGATGGCCGGGTCAGAGCTCTTCACCGGAGCCGCCCTGGATGGGGTGCCCCAAGATGTCAGTGATGAGGAAGTAGCGGCTTATCCTGATCCTGATTCCGCCACTATTCTGCCCTGGAATCCAGAAGTTGTCTGGTTTGCCAGTGATTTGTACTTACACGGACAACCGTTTGAAGCCTGTTGTCGCGGTATTCTGAAACGAGTCTTGGCTGAGGCTGCGGCGATGGGATTTACCTTCAACTTGGGAGTCGAAACTGAGTTTTTTATCCTCAAAGATGAGCATGGCCAAGCCGTGCCTATCAGCGATCGCGACACCCTGGCCAAACCCTGTTACGACCTCCAAGGCTTACTAGACAACTACACCTGGGTTACCGAAATCGTTGAGGCCATGAACACTTTGGGGTGGGATGTCTACTCCTTCGACCATGAAGACGGTAACGGTCAGTTTGAAACAGATTTTATGTACTGTGATGCGCTTAAAATGGCCGATCGCTTCACCTTTTTCCGGCTCATGGTCAAAGAAATTGCCCGCAAGCACGGTTTTTTTGCCACTTTCATGCCCAAGCCCTTTGCCAACCGAACAGGCAGTGGAGCCCACTACAACATGTCTCTGGCGGACATCCACACAGGCCAAAACTTGTTCTACGATGCCGACGACCCACGGGGGTGCAAACTCTCCAAATTAGGCTATCAGTTCATTGCGGGAATTTTGCGTCACGCACCAGCCATCTGTGCCGCGATCGCCCCCACCGTGAACAGCTACAAGCGCCTGGTCGCCAGGGGAAGTATGTCCGGCTTTACTTGGGCCCCGGTCTATGTGTGCTACGGCAACAACAACCGAACGAATATGCTCCGCATTCCCCTTGCGGGTGGCCGGGTAGAATGCCGCGCCGCCGATATTTCCAGTAATCTGTATCTGGGTGCTGCCATGATGTTAGCCGCTGGCCTAGAGGGCATTCGAGAAGAACTCGATCCTGGCGAACCCCACACTGAAAATATGTATAACTACTCCCTGGAACAATTGGCTGCAATGGGTGTCCACTTCCTACCACGCACCTTGGGAGAAGCGATCGCCGCCTTCGCCAGTGACCCATTCAGTGAGAAAGTAATGGGTTCCCTAATGTACAAAACCTACATTGAGTTTAAATCTCAAGAGTGGGAAGAATATCACACACACGTTTCCGACTGGGAACTTCAGCGGTATCTTAATTTTTTCTAGTCACGACCAAAGCAAAACTCACTCCAGCATTCAATCAAAACTAAAAAGTGTATTTGTTAATAGCTAATCCATTACACCATCGCCTATGACACCCTTTACTCCAATTCAACAAGACTCCGAACCACGCCAATATCGCTACTTAGAACCTTCAACCTTTTGGAGCATCCGCCAGGGCTTTCCTAAACGATGGTCATTTGTGCTGATTAGTGCCGCCTTATTGGTACCCTTATTTAGTTGGTTTCTTGTTAGTTCCCTGCAACTGGCCCCCCCAATTTTTCTGCCCTCTCCAACTGCTGTACTGGGAGCGGGTTATAAGATGTTTACGGAAGATAATTTAACTGCCGATGTCATTGCCAGTAGTCTACGGGTTTTGGCTGGGTTTATGGTCGCCGCCTTCATTGGGGTGCCAATGGGATTAGCGATGGGAACCTTTTACAGCATGGAAAGCCTGTTTGCGCCGATTGTGGGCACCGTTCGCTACATGCCTGTGACTGCCTTTGTGCCGTTGATTGTCATTTGGTTAGGCTTAGGTGAGTCTTCTAAAATTTTAATCATCATGTTGGGCGTGGTCTTATATAACGCCATCATGATTGCTGATGCCGTGAAGTTTATCCCCAATGACATGATCAACGTCGCCTATACAATGGGTGCAACCCGACGTGATGTTTTGTTTAGAGTCATTATTCCAGCGGCTTTTCCGAGTGTATTAGATACATTGCGAGTGAATATCTCTGGGGCTTGGAACTTTCTAGTCATTGCTGAGTTAGTTGCCTCCCAAAATGGTTTGGGTTACAAAATTATTCAGGCCCAACGCTTTTTGCAGACGGAAAAAGTTTTGTTTTGTATCGCCCTCATCGGCTTGATTGGATTGATCCTTGATTATGCGTTGAAATGGGTTGCTCGGCACTTAACCCCTTGGGCGGATCAAATACGTCATTAGGGCCAAATCTTTGCATAGACAATGCCGCCCTAACGGTGTAGCCGTCACTGCTGCCCCTCTTACCCAGGCAGGATGGCAGGGACAGGATGGAAACGGGTTAAAGGGTGGCTTCGATGGAGCGTTCAGCTTGATGGGCGATCGCGCGGAGTTGGTCGAGCATTGTAGGTTGCGCCTGCTGCCAGAGGCCCCGCTGGTGAGCTTCAAGCAATCGTTCAGCAATGTCGCGTAACGCCCAAGGATTCTTCTCTTGCATGAAGGCTTGCACCGTGGTATCCAACACGTAGGCTGTGGCCACGCCTGCATACATAAAGTCCTGCACGCAGTGAGTCGTTGCATCATAGGCAAATAAGTAATCTACCGTTGCTGATAGTTCAAAGGCTCCTTTATAACCGTGCCGCATAACTCCAGCAATCCATTTAGGGTTGATGACCCGTGATCGATAAACCTTGGCCAGTTCTTCCTCCAAACGACGAATCTTAGGAGCCTCTGGCCGGGAGTGATCACCAAAGTACACGAGCGGATCTTGTCCCTGGAGTGACCGAACCGCAGCAGTGAGTCCGCCCTGGAATTGATAATAGTCGTCGGAGTCAAGCAAATCATGTTCGCGGTTATCTTGATTCTGGAGCACGACTTGCATCTGTTGTAATCGCTGATTAAAGGCTTCCGGCGCGGAGTGTCCCAGTCCTTGGCCGGTATAAGCGTAACTACTCCAGTTAATATAGGCCTGGGCTAAGTCGCGATCGCTCGTCCAATTTTGCGCCTCAATTAGCCCTTGTAAGCCCGCTCCATAGGCACCAGGCTTTGACCCAAAAATTCGATGGCGCGATCGCGTCTGGGCCTGGTCAAAGCTAAGTCCCGCTTGTTGCCAAAGTTGAGTTTCTTGTTGCACTTGGGCTGCCAATGGATTTTGCTCCGCAGGTTCATCTAGGGCTGCTACTGCGATCACTGCGCGATCGAATAAATCAATCAGATTCGCAAACCCATCCCGGAAAAAGCCAGAAATCCTCAAAGTTACATCCACACGGGGCCGACCCAAAACTGAAAGTGGGATAATTTCAAAATCAATTACACGGCGGGCCATCCCCTCCCAAACTGGCTGCACTCCCAGTAGTGCCAGGGCTTCAGCGATATCATCGCCCCCAGTCCGCATCGTGGAAGTGCCCCAAACCGAGAGTCCCAACGAGCGGGGATACTCGCCTTGCTCTTGGGTATAGCGCTCAATCAATGCTTCGGCGGCTTTTCGTCCGACTGTCCAAGCTGTTTCCGTCGGAATGGCACGAATATCGACAGAATAGAAATTGCGGCCCGTCGGCAACACATCAGCACGGCCCCGCGTAGGGGCTCCAGAGGCTCCACTTGGAACAAATCTTCCGGCTAATCCATTGAGAAAATTTTGAGTTTCTTGGGAAGTCTGTCGCAAGTTTGGCACCAGTTGGGTCTGAATCCAGGTCAACTCCTGAGTAAGATGGGGAAAGAGTTTTGTATCCAGGTTCAGAGCGCCTTCAATCAAGTGATCAATCAGGTCAGCGGCGTAATCTTCGATCGCACTGATTAAGTCGCCCATCGTGCGTAATGGTTGGTTCGCGGCAAAGAAGGGTGGTGCCGTCAGGGGCAGGGTGGGATCAACCAGGAGCGGATCACAGCCGAGGTGGTAATCTTGGGCGATCGCGCGGGTGAGGCCCAACCGTCCAGCTCCAGGATAACGGGCGATCGCAATAATCAAATCCCGTAACTGCCGATTTTGGGGACATTGCCCCAGAATATGTAACCCATCACGAATTTGGGCTTCTTTGAGTTCACACAAATACCCATCCAGTTGAGTCAGGGTTTCGGCAAACGTGGGAGTTTGCGCCGTTCCGGGCCGTAAGGCTAAGTCTTGCTGAAGTTGTTCCTGGGCCAAAAGCTGCACCAGGCGATCGCGAATCAGCGGTAACCGCGACGGGTCAAGGCTTTGAGCTTCGTAGTATTCATCGACTAAGGCTTCCAATTGCTGCAACGGGCCATAGAGTTCGGCACGGGTCATGGGCGGCGTGAGATGGTCGATAATCACCGCTTGCGATCGCCGCTTGGCCTGGGAACCTTCCCCCGGATCATTGACGATAAAGGGATAAAGCTGGGGCAGGGCACCCAACGCCACTTCGGGATAACAGGTTGCGGACAGGGCAATCCCCTTACCAGGGAGCCATTCCAGGTTGCCGTGCTTACCGATGTGGGCGATCGCCTGCGCCCCAAATTCATGCCGCAGCCAGTGATAAAACGCGAGGTAAGCGTGGGTGGGTTCCAGGTCGGGGGCATGGTAGTTCAGGCTGGGGTCTTGGTCGTAGCCCCGCGCCGGTTGAATGCCCACGAAAATATGGCCAAATTGTCGGCCCGGAATGGGGAGCAACGGCGTTTCCGCCATTGCACGTTCTGGCGTACCCCAGCGATCGCCCAGCTCCTGTTGGACAGTGGGCGGTAAACTCGCAAAATAGGACTGGTAGGCGGCCAAGGCCAGACTTTGTTGTAGCGGGCGGGTTTGCCGACCTTCGGGGTCATTGGTTGGCCCCAGGGTCAACTGTTGAATGAGTTCGTCACTGGTTTGGGGATAGTCACCAAGGGTATATCCAGCGTGGTGCAAAGCTTTGAGGATTTCTACACAACTGGCAGGTGTGTCTAGCCCAACCCCATTCGCCAACCGACCGTCGCGGGTGGGATAGTTAGCTAAGATCAAGGCCACTTTGCGATCGCCCACTGGAGTGCGCCGTAACTGCACCCAATTTGCCGCCAACTCTGCCACAAACGCCACGCGATCGTCCACAGGTTCATAGGTCACGACATCTGTTTCGAGCTGGGCATGGCGAGTTTGCACCGTTTTGAAAGAAATAGCACGGGTAATGATGCGACCATCCACTTCGGGTAAAGCCACATTCATGGCAATGTCACGGGGCGACAAACCACGGGGCTGCTCGGCCCATTGCGCCTGGGTGCCTCCGCTCAAAATCACCTGCAACACCGGGACATCCAACTGCTGCCAAAGGCGGGGAGCGGCCCCATCCGGCGACGCGATCGCAAAACTGGTCGTGTTCAACACCAGGTCAACAGCGGGTTCGTCTTTGGGTTGGAACCAGGCTTGGACTTCCGTTTGCCCATCCGGATCTCGTAAGGACGCGACAAACACTGGAATGGCAGCCAACCCGCGATCGCTCAACGCCTGACACAAAGCATCGATCGGGGCCAAATTCCCCGCCAGATAGTGCGCCCGGTAGAACAACACCCCCACTCGTGGAGCCTGAGGCGCGATCGCCCCCTGGGCTGGTGGCGTGTAGCAGCCCACAGCAGGAATGGGTTGGACTGGCCCCGGTCGATAGTCTGTGCCCAGGCAAGCATCCGCCAAAAATTGCAGCGCGTGAATCAAATTTTCCACCCCGCCTTCAGTCAAATAACGCCAGAGTTGGTTCACCTGGGCCAGCGATACCGTGGAATGACTCACCAAATCGGGATCGGGGCGATCGTCCCCCGGCAACACCCACACCGCCGCCCCCGTCGTCTCCGCCACCTCCCGCACCACTTCCAGGCCATAGCTCCAGTAGCCCCGCCCCCCCAACAGCCGCACCACAATCACCCGCGCGTGGCGCAGCACCGTCTCCCCATAGGTATCCACAGATAAATGCTGTTGCAGATTGAGCAGATTCGCCACCCGCACCCCCGGAAAGTCTGCCGGAAGGCGATCGCGGGCCGCGGCTAACCCCTGAATATCCGTATCAGCAGCAGTCAGAATGACGATCGGAGCCGGAGTTTGCTCCACGAAGATGACCCCTTCTGCCTCGGGATTCCACCCACCGGGCATTGCCGCAATTCGATGCATCACTCACCTGCTAGTTATCCGGGTTCTACTGTAGCGCGTTGCTGGTATTACAGGGCTAGCGCGATCGCCCAATCCACAAACCCGCAAAAGCCCCCGAAGCGCTGGCTCCTCCGCAGTTCAAAACCCCTCAAACCCGCATTATTCATGCCAATCAGGCAAACGCCTCAACCCACTGCGCCCACAGCATATTTCCCGTAGGGGCATCCCTTGTGGGTGCCCTTACCCCGTTTAGGTGCCCCCGTCCCAAAAATATTTACCGTAGGGGCAGCCCTCGTGGATGCCCTCATCCTGTTTAGGTGCCCCCATTTCTTGCAAAATATCCGGCCTAAGAAACAGCCGTAGCCAAATTACGCTGATTTAGCACCTCTTGTAATTGGGATTCTTGATCTTTCGACAACGAGGTACGCAACACTTTGCCCCCATAGGGTGCAATTTCATCTAGCACCTTGTCAGGCGTGACTTTGCGCACCAAAACAAACAAAGCCGACGTTCCCGGTGCAAAGGTTTGCCCCAATTCCTTCATGAAATTGTCGTCTACCCCAATATCGCTCAGGGCACCACTCAGGGCACCGCCCGCCGCACCCGCCGCCGCACCCAACAGAGGATTGAGGAACAGCAACCCAATGAGCAACCCCCAGAAACCGCCACTGGCGGCCCCAGCAGCCGTTAAATCGATCGCCTGCTTCAGCTTTACTTTGCCATCCGCTTTTTTCACCACCACGGCAGCATCTTCCATTTCAATCAAATGTTCTTTCTGAAGCTTGAGCAAAGCCAACCGCACTTCCTCCGCTTTCCATTCATCGTCATAGCCAATGACCACTAAATCTGCCATATCCAAAAATCCTTTTCATACTCTTCGTTCTGGTTATTAATATTCACTACTTTTAGATAGGAGACATCTCTACGAAGAATGACCTATCGCGATCGCAAAATAAAACGTTAGTCAGGTGTGAAAATCACCGTTTATATGTAAGCCGGGATTTTTAAAGTTTAAAAAAGTGTGAGCAGCGACTGCAATTAAACCCCTGGGCGATCGCACACCTAAGCAAAAACTAGGTTTGACCGTGTAATCTCCATCACCCTATTCATCAGCGATTAAGAAAATACAGGGACATTTAATTGACGCAAAATGAAGACCAAAATCGAGTTAACAATGGCCAACGCGATCGCCCCCAAAATGGCACTACCAATCCCCCAGCGCAGCCGGAAACCCTCGACAAGCCAAGCGGCCAACCCAAACACAATGACACTGCCGATGAGTGGAATGATCCCCAAGCTCAACCAAGCGACCGTTCCCGTGGCCCAGTTTGGAAACAGGCCCCACAAGCCATTGAACGCACCAATAATTGCACCAGCAATCAAAGCTTTGATTGGGCTATCAACTTCGACCCCGATTGGCAACTTAGAAATAATTAACAAACTAATGGCGATGACAACGATTGAAATTAAAAAGTAAACCATTTTTAAGTTCCTTGAAAGATATCACTAGCATCATACAAAAGATTAGCAAAAACTTATCAAACAGGAATAGCGCAAATCGCACACATCAGGTATTGTTTGAGGCCAGCAAAGCGTTCCAGGCTTCTCCCCTGTGCAGTAATTTGGAGCAAAGAGCCATTGGATCGCAGGCAATTGCGATCTATAGAACAGAGCTAAAAGCAGGCGATCGCCCCCCAGCTTCAGCCATGCGAATGATTAGGCTGTCACAGTGAATTTCCAGCATGACTTGCAGGCGGCTTAACGCCACTCCCTTTAGGCCGCCCCGTTGCGCTCAATTTGCCCCCGGATCAGGTGCATTGCACGGTCTACCGAAGCGGCAATGTGAACCAAAGCGGGGGCCAACTCAAGGAAAAAGCGATCGCTAGCTGCCGTTCCATTCAACAACACCACTGGTTTACCAGTCTTCACCGCCAGGGCAATCTCCGAGGCGGTGCCCGCCCCCATGCCACAGGCCACCACCACCTGGCTGCTCAAAACGTTGATGATGTTGCGTCCATTGCCCAGGCCCGTGAGGATGGGAATATCCACTGCCGCCGAAGCATGGGCCAAATCCTGACTGGGTAAGATGCCAATCGTCAGGCCCCCGGCGGCTTTGGCTCCCTGGCTAGCAGCCTCCATGACGCCCCGATCGCGCCCCCCAGTCAACACAATCCACCCCGCTTGGGCAATCTGCTGGCCCAGGGCATAGGCCGTATCGCGATCGCAAGGGCGAGCCTGTTCTCCTGGCCCCATCACTCCAATAATCGGTTGGCCCATTGCCTCAAACCTTGCCCCAGCGCCCTACAACAGGTTATTGACTGCAACCCGAATGTCATTCAACCGCACCGTGGTGCCCCCCGCACTTCCCGGACATTCCGTAGCCACGCGATCGCGGTGGCCCAGAATGCGCGGTAAATTCCGTGTCCCAAAATCTGCCGTTGCCGTCGGCACCGGACTCACCGTGTTGGCAATGCCGTAGCGTTTACACAGCAACGTACACAGCGACACGGCGGCCTCAAACTGCCGTTGGTTAATGGTGGCACTGCTATAAATCCCATCAAACGCAATGCCCAAGCCATCATTAATGACATCGTGGGCACCCCGCTTCCGTTCATCGCGGGCAGCAAAAACCCGGCCACTGGGCATCACGATAAAGTGATAGCCAATGTCAGACCAGCCGTTGCCAAACACATGGCTATTCCAGATCACCCGCATCCGGGCTTCATCTTGATCCGCAGAAGCCGAGGCCGGCGGGGCACTGCTCAAAGCGGTGTGGTGAATGGTGATGCGCTGAGGAAACAGAGAAGGCAAGCTGGCAGAGGTCACTGTCGTTGTCCAGCTACTCCGAGGCAAAATTTGGAAAGCTGCCGTATTAGGCACCACTTCGATGATGGTTTGGGCTCGATCTTGTTCCGAACCAATGATTTCAAGTAAGCGATTCCCCGGCGATCGAAACCCCGTATTCGCTTCCCACTGCTGATTTTGCACAACCGGACGGGCTAACTCAAACTGTTGATCGGCTCGTAAGATGAGCTGTGCCCCATCGGCATAATCCGTTGCTGGCCCCCGCAGAGTCACTGTTTGCTCCACTTTTAGCTGTTGGGGAGGGCTGCTAAACCCAACTCTGGGTGGACGGGGCAACGGATCAAGCACCTCTAGCCGTCGTTGATCTCGGTTACGGCCATCCAAACTTAAGATTTCAAGGGTGCGAATCCCTTTCTGGTTAAAGCCAATCGTCGCCCGCCACATGCCCCCGGAGACAACAGGGCGGGCCAGTTCATACAAGCCATCCGCCCGCAACAATAGTTGGGTGCCATTGGCGTAGTTCACAGCCTCGCCTTCGATGGTGGCAGATTGCAGGGCTGGCAAGCGGGCCGGAATTTGAGTGAAGTTCAAGTACAAGATGGGTGTTGTCACCACGGGCACCACAATCTCGGTGCTTTCGCCCCCGATCGAAAACCGCATCCGCCGATTCCCAGGACTCTGGAACAAAAAGGCGACTTGCCAGGTGCCATCGGCCTGAATTTCGGGGCCAGTTGAAGCGTAGGAACCATCTACCAAAATCGAAAGCCGCTGGCCAGCATACACGGTTGAAGCAATGCCCAAGACCGTAAAGGATTTTTGCACCAATACGGGGGTTTGGGGAGACTGGGTTACTTGGAGCATGGTTGCGCTTATCCTCACTCAATCAGATGCATCCTGGTGGGCTTGCGATCGCCGATTTGATGCGCAGTTTTCAGGATTTGACATTCGAGTTTATTGCCTAGTCAAAGGTAACTGAGAAGTGAAATTCAGGAACCACAACGTTACGCAATGCAATGTTTTACCCGGTTTCCCTGGCGATCGCGACATGAGTCAATCGCTGGGCTGGCAAGGGGGCGATCGGGGATGTTCCAGTAGCTCGATCGCCCATGGGTTAGCCGCCTCAACCCTGGCTCGCCTAACCCCGGTGCCGCCAACGGGCTTGCACCCACAGCCCCAAGCGCAAACTTCCGGCCACCACGGGCACCAAAATCGCCATCCACACAGCGCCCGTTGCGGCCAAAAACCCACAGAGACACAACAGCGCCGCGATCGGCATAATCGTCGTTTGCCAGATAGTGCGGCGGGGATAGTCGGCTTCGTCCTCGCGATCGGGCAACCCGTTCAGGGATTGGGCGGCAGCCGACCAGCCCGTTTCATCGTCCGACCCACATTCTGGGCAGGCACGAGCTTTGGGTGGCACTGCCGTTCCACAAACTGGACAGATGAAAGACTCAACCATTTTCCGTTCTAATGTCTTGATGTTCTTCGGTGAGGGTATGCAGGGTTGGCAAGCAACGTTATCCGATTTTAGGCGGAAGTGGCGCGATCGCGGCTTTCGCACCCTCCTCCGCAGAACAATGTTTTGCAAGCTGCAACAGTCGATAAAATGGAAGGGCGAAAACTGGTTGGAGAGCAGGCATGACGGGGCAAGTATTGTTGGTAGATGACGAACCAGGGTTACGGGAAGCCGTGCAAGCGTACTTGGAAGACAGTGGCTTTACCGTCACCGCCGCCAGCAACGCCCGCGAAGGGTTAGATTTGGCACGGCAAACGCTGCCCGATTTGGTCATCACCGATATCATGATGCCCCAAGTCGATGGCTACCAGTTTTTGCAACAACTCCGGGAAGAACCCCAGTTCAAAACGGTGCCCGTTGTATTTTTGACGGCGCGGGGCATGACCGCCGATCGCATTCAAGGCTATGACGCAGGGTGCGATGCCTACTTATCTAAACCCTTTGACCCGGATGAGTTGGTGGCGATCGTCAACAATTTGATCGAAAAGCAAAAAGCACGGCTGACCAGCGGCGACGACGAAGTGCACAACATTGCCGACCTGGCCCGACAAATTGCCGATATCAAAAGTATGCTGACCCAACGAGGGGCGTTGACGCCACCGACCAGTTCCATTCAACTCGACCTCACCCCACGGGAAGAGAGTGTGTTGGCGTTGGTGGTGGATGGGTTGATGAACAAAGAAATTGCGCGACGGCTCGATACCAGCGTGCGAAATGTGGAAAAGTACGTTAGTCGGTTGTTTGTGAAAACGGGCACCAATAGCCGCACAGAATTGGTGCGATTTGCCTTAGAAAATGGCTTGACGAAATCAGGCAGCTAGGCACGGCGATCGGGGTAGGCCATCGCCAAGACCACCATCCCTCTGACGGCAATGCCCTGTTGTCTGAGGGTTTGGGCAGCTGTGTAGGCAGTGGCCCCCGTGGTGTAAATGTCATCCAGCAAGAGAACGGAGGTTGGGGCTTTGCGGGTAAGCAAGCTCTGGCCAACGCGGAAAGCGCCTTGTAGATTTTGCTGGCGATCGCGACCCGCCACCTGAAATTGGGCCTGGGTTGCCCGAATCCGTTCTAAGCCGTGAGCCAGCAGGGGCAGTTTGGTTTGGGCACAAAACCGACGGGCTAACCATTCCGCCTGATTAAATCCGCGCGTTTTCAGTTTCTCGCGGTGCAGTGGAATCGGCACGACCGTTAATGGTGTAGCGGGCGGTTGACTGGCCTTCCAACTGGCAGCTAGCCAATCACCCAACGGATGGGCGAGATAGGGGTTTGCCTCATATTTCAACGCCGCGATCGCCCGTTTCAAACTCCCTTCATACCGGCCCCAGGGCAAAACCGGGATAGAGTGCTGCTGCCACTCCGGGGCGATCGCGCAATCCTGCACTCGCCGCGCACAATCCCCACACAGAGATTGGGGACTAAACCGACGACATAACGGACAGGGCGCTTCTAAAACTAAGCTCGCCCAATGATTCAAATGCCAACCCAGCGATCGCAACATAGACTTGTTCTCTGCACCCCAAGCCAGTATGCCCATTCCCCCGCCACGACGAACACAGCCCACCCTGGGCGGTTTTATGCACCTGTGCCACACTACAAACAAAGCAAATCGCGGGGTCAACAAAGGGCAAAACAATGGACGACGCAACTCATTCCTGGCAAGATTTTGTCAAAAATTTACACACCGATATTTTGCCGATTTACGCCCGCCACGAAGCAGAATTTGACTTTCCCCAATTTCACGGGCGGCTCCACATTTGCCGTAGCCTCATTCTGGCGGAATGCATGGCCACGTTGTACCGTCCCTTTGCTGCCGTAGACTCGTTTGCCATTCGCTATGCGATCGCCTTCCACGATTCCGGGCGGCAGGGCAACGGCAGAGATATTTGGGAACCGGACAGTGCCGCCAATTGCTACGCATACCTGACGGAACACTTAGGCGTAGCAGCCCCACGGTCAGAATACATCGCGCAATACATCGTCAAAACTGACGCGATCGCCGATATCAACGAGCAGATTACCCACGATGCAGACGTGCTCGAAATCATGCGCATCACGGGAATTGACGCCTTCAAACCGGCTATTCTGCGCTTTGGTCAAGACATTCCGGCCCTAACCGCATTGAAACCAACCTTGATCCAAGAAGCGTGGCAACTGATCGATTTGACTGAACAACTCAAACACCGCCTCAAACCCGCCACCTATTTGGCTGACCTGTTGCAACTGGCCCAAGCCTATCCGCTCCTGGCATCCGGTTTACCAAACTGCCGTTGAAGTGGGCGTGTGGCCGTCCCTGAACGGGGCATACTAAGGGCAGAATGAGCGAGGAGCGGCATGGTCAGGGCGGCAAATCAAGAACAAAGCGGGGCGATCTCGGCGTTACAAGGCTTACAGTTGGCGCTCTTCAGCGGCAAAGGGGGGGTCGGGAAGACAACGCTGTCCTGCGGGTTAGCGCGAGCCTGGGCACAGCAATTTCCCGGCGATCGCGTTTTGCTCCTCTCCACGGATCCGGCCCATTCCCTGGGGGATGTGCTGCAAGTTCCGGTGATGGAAACGGCCACCGCGATCGCGGACTTACCCAACTTATCCGTGCAGGCGCTGAATGCGGAGGCGTTGCTCGACACCTTCAAACGCCGCTACGGAGCCGTCTTAGAACTCTTAGTCGAACGTGGCAGTTTTGTCCAGCGGGAGGATTTGGCCCCCGTATGGAATTTGAGTTGGCCAGGGCTGGATGAACTCATGAGCATTTTGGAAATTCAACGCCTGTTCCACGACCAGCAAGTAGACCGGGTGGTGGTGGACATGGCCCCCAGCGGCCACACCCTGAACCTGTTTGGGTTGATGGATTTTTTGGATGAGTTTTTGGCGGCTCTGGCGCTGTTTCAGGAAAAGCATCGGGTGATGCAGCAAACCTTTGGGGGGAGAGCGATCGCCGATGAAGCAGATAATTTTTTGCACACAATGAAAACAGAATTAACCACAGGTCGTCAATTGTTGCAAAACCCCATCCAAACCGGCTGTTTTGTAGTGGCGATCGCGGAACCCATGAGTTTGCTAGAAACGCGCCGCTTTTTGACCGCCCTGGCCACATTACAAATTCCCTGTGGTGGGGTCTTTGTCAACCGGGTGATTTCAGCGGCCCAGGCCATACACGATGGCGATCGCTATGCCGAACAACAACCCCTCTTAAATGAGTTTCTGGCTATGGCGACCCCTCAGCCTCTGTTGCTTGTGCCCCAACAACCAGCAGAACCCACGGGGGCAACCGCGTTAGATGCACTCATTCCCCAAATCCACACCTTGACGGCTCCGCTGCCGTTAGTGGATTGCCCCCAGGCGAGTCTACCCACCAAGCTGACTCCCAACCTACCAGATTTCATCGCCCTGGGCCGCCGACTCATCTTGGTGGGGGGCAAGGGCGGCGTGGGCAAAACCACCGTTGCTGCTGCAATCGCCCTGGCAATGGCAGAGCAGCATCCAGCGCAGCAGGTGCGTGTGATTTCTATCGATCCAGCCCACTCTTTGGGGGATGCGTTTGGGTTGGCTCTCGGGCACGAACCCAGGGCGATCGCCCCCAACCTCAGCGGCCAGGAGATTGATGCCGACTTAGTGTTAGAGCAATTTCGCGAGGACTACCTGTGGGAACTGGCAGCCATGATGAGCGGCGACACAGGCAAGGGCGATGCCACCTTGCAGTTGGCCTATGGCCCAGAGGCGTGGCGGCGCATTGTGGCCCAGTCTTTACCCGGTATCGACGAGATGTTATCGCTGGTTACGGTCGTGGACTTGCTGGAGGCCAAAACTCAGGATTTGATTGTGCTCGACACTGCCCCCACGGGCCATTTGCTCCGCTTTTTGGAAATGCCAACGGCAATGGCAGATTGGTTGGCATGGATCTTTAAATTATGGATGAAGTATCAAGATGTGTTGGGCCAAGTCGAACTGATGAGCCGCTTGCGGACGCTCCGGCAACGGGTAGTCAATGCCCAGAAAAAGCTGAAAGATGCCCAGCACACTGAGTTTATTGGCGTCATCCAGACTGAGGGCGCGATCGTCGCTGAGGCCCAACGGTTAACGCGATCGCTGCACACAATGGCGATCGCCCAACACTACATCGTCCAAAATCGATTTACCCCGGCCCACCCCCAACAGACTGCGGCCTTTCCCGACCAAACCCTGGTCTACTTGCCAGTTTTGCCCCATCGGCTGGCCCCCCACGCCCAGCTTCAACTCGCCGCCCACCTGCTGTTCTAACCCTCGAATTTAAACAAAAAAAGCCCCCAAATTGGGAGCCATGCTTTAAGTGAACTGAGTCTTCAGCTTAGAGAGCGTTACCACGGGGCAGGACTTCTTCAGGGAAGACAAAGTTTTCATGGGGCTGGTCTTGCGCCGCCATCCAGGCACGAA
>CAYYWG010000006.1:269885-295965 GCA_964475335.1 uncultured bacterium | reverse complement strand
GAAATTATTTTTGTCAGTGCTGTGACTGGGCAACGGGTTGAGAAAATTCTGGAGTTGGTCAACCATGCGGCTGCTCAACATCAGCGCCGAGTGACGACTGCAGTGATCAATGAAGTGCTGGAGGATGCTGTGGGTTGGCACTCGCCACCGACAACGCGGCAGGGTCGGCAGGGTAAGATTTACTATGGCACCCAGGTCAGCACCCATCCCCCCACGATCGCCCTCTTTGTCAACGATCCCCACCTCTTTGGCGATGGCTATCGGCGGTATGTCGAGCGCAAGTTCCGCGAATCTCTTGGCTTTGCTGGTACCCCCCTGCGGCTGCTGTGGCGGGGCAAAAAAATGCGTGATCTGGAACGTAGCGCCAACCGGGCCACCCGCGTATAGCCCTGGGCGCGAAAGGCGAGAGCAAGGATTGGGCTTGGTGCCTTGCAACCGCCAGTGAAACCTTAGAATGTAGCAATGGATTTACTGCGATCGCTCCCTCTGGGGCTATACCTCGAACAACCCATCACCTGGCTGCATCGGCTTGATCCGCGCGTCAAACTGGCCTGGTTATTGTCCTTTCTGCTCACCCCCTTACTGGCAGATCCGCTGTGGCGCATTGCCCTCGTGGTGCTGTTGATTGCCATCACCCTGTCCGCTTTCATTCCCCTGCGGGTGTGGCGGCAACAAATGGGTTGGCTCCTGTTCCTCTGTTTGTTGATTTTGGGGTTAACCTGTGTGTTGCCCGATGGGCTCAATACGCCCCACCAGCCCCGTCTCCCGGCAGATGAATTTGCCCTATTGCGCCAACCCCAGACGTTGCCACCGCCCCCCGCCAAACCGCCCTGGTACAATCCCTTTGGGTGGGGGCAATCGCAACCCGAAAATCCCCTTCGCCAAGGCCACCAGGCTCCCGATCTACCCCAACCGACAGACTATCGCTATGTGATTTATAGTGTTGGGCCGCTCAGAATCACCCAGCGATCGCTGGATCTGGGCATTCGTGTCAGCACGCTCCTGTTTACCTTGATCTACAGCACCAATCTCTATCTCCTCACCACCGCTCCGGAAGAAGTCACAGCAGCGCTGGAAAATTGGATGCAGCCCTTACGTCGGTTGAACGTACCCGTAACGGAAATTATCTTGACGCTCACCCTGGCGCTCCGGTTTATCCCCCTGGTGTTGGAAGAAGTGCAAAATCTGATTCGCTCGGTCAGCACCCGCGCCATCAACTGGAAAAAATTGGGCCTGCGCCACAGTATTGAAGTCTGGCTCATGGTGTCAGAGCGTTTGCTCGAAAACCTGTTGCTCCGGGCAGAGCAGATTGCCAGTGCCATGCAAGTCCGTGGATTTACGGCTCCTCACCAACACCAGGTTCAATGGCACCGATTTCGGTTTAGGATAGTCGATTGGATTGCCCTAGTGGGCATGGGGTTACTGTGGGCCGCTAGATTGTACTGGGGGGCTGAACAGTAACGCCCACAGCGGTTTGGGATGAATCCCACGCAACCTGGTGGCACCAGTCGCCCCCTCGGCTCAGCCCCTGGGGGGGTGGTGAAGTTGCCTAAATGGCTGATTCAATGCCTGAACGGCTGAGAAAAGTGTTGAGTTCGTGATGAAATGAGGTATCACGTATGCATCGATTTGCTCTTACCAGCAAACCTGCGATCGCCCACCCACCAGATTTGAACGAGTCGGAATGAGCGCTGAGAATTACCTAAACCACACCACCTTTGGCCTCCTCTTCCGGGTCTGCATATTGGACGACAAACGGGAACTGTTCACAACCCTATACGCCCAACGGCTTTTCTTTCTTGTGACACAAGCTGATGCCGGATTGGAGTTTGAAGCGATTACGCGCAGTGACGCTCGTGTTTTGATCGAAAATCGGGTGCGGACGCTAAGACGACTTGGCCCCCAAGCGGAATACGATCGCCTCCTGGCCATGTACAAACAGACCTTCCAATAAGGCTGACCCATCTGTGCTGGCCGCTCTGGGCTGGCCCAGCCCCCCCGCGATCGCCCATTGCCCCAATGGCTCCTCATCCTCTGCTGTTTGCCGCATGACCTTATTGAACGCCGACACGATTACCCAACGTATTGACCAAATCCGGCAATCTATGCCAGAATCTGTGCGGCTCATTGCTGTGTCGAAGCAGGTGCCACCAGAAGCGATGCGCGTGGCCTATGCCGCAGGAATCCGTGACTTTGGTGAAAGCCGTATCCAGGAAGCCGAAGCAAAACAAGCGGAACTGCAAGATTTGCCGGATATCACCTGGCATCTCCTGGGACATTTGCAAACCAACAAAGCCGCCAAAGCCCTGCAATTGTTTCAGTGGATTCATTCAGTTGATCGGCTGAAAATTGCCGATCGCCTTAATCAACTTGCGGCTTCAGCACAGCAAAAACCGCAGGTTTGTTTACAAGTAAAATTGCAGCCCGACCCCAACAAAGGCGGCTGGGAAGTGCCAGAGTTGCAGCAGGATCTAGCCATCCTAGATCAATATGAAAATTTGCAGATTCGTGGGCTGATGGTAATTCCGCCCCTGGGTTTAACTGAGACTGAACTGCATGACTTTTTTCGGTTGGCCCAAACCTTGAAAACCGAGATCAATGCCCAAGCTGGGTCAAGAATTACCCTGACAGAATTGTCGATGGGGATGTCAGGAGATTACGCGATCGCCATTCAAGCTGGAGCAACAATGGTGCGCTTGGGCCGCATTTTGTTTGGCAATCGTACGCCTTAACTCCGTTGCCCCAAGGTGGCCGGAGCAACTTCCCCCAGAGGCCACTGGCAAGCAGCGTAGCACGCTCCTGGCAGTAAATCTGGCCAAGGTAATCGATGCAAACGATAGTGTTAGCTCTTGTTCAATCTAGCCCTTGGTAAACCCAGATCCTGGTAGCTCAAAGCACCGGATCAAGAGCAGCGTCTTATAGACTAGCTTGCAAATCGAAAAGAGAATCTTGAGAAAAAATTAAATCCAAATTCGAACTTTGTGTTAAGGTCTGATGTCGTCTTATTGTGTAAACAAGCATGACTAAATCCCAGCCAGATTGGCACGAGAAATCAAGGGCTTTGGCTGATTTCCCCAACCTTTAAAAGAGATAACCAGAAAAAACCTTAATAAAGGATCTACTTTTAAGAAGTCGCTGTATACTGGTGTCTCAATTCAGCGAAAACAGATAGGACGTTGGTTTTGAATCCTATCTTTGGGAATGAGTCCAGTGACGGCTTGATCAGGAATCGTTTGTGAGTGGTAATGAGACATCAAAGGAAAGCTGACCGTGAATCGTTTCTGTCAGCGTGCATTGATTAGGTCACTGGATGGATTGTTTCGAAAACTGATCGTGATGGAGCGTAAGCAGTGAGTAATATTTTCAACAAACTTCGTGATTTCGTTGGTTTTGATGGCTCTGCTGAGTATGAGTATGAGTACGACGAAATGGATGGTGAAGAGTATCAGAACCTTTACCAACAAGAGCATGCTCAGCCCATGCAAACCACTCCGATGGAAGACGTTCGGAGCCGCCGGAACCGTTTACGCGATCGCGCATCAATGTCTGCTGAACCATCAATGGGGACCCCAGCTATGACCGGAACTGCGATGAATAATGTGATTGGGATGCCAGGAGCCAGCAACGGGATCTCAGAGGTTGTCGTCATCGAGCCGCGCACCTTTGAAGAAATGCCCCAGGTCATCCAAGCCTTGCGGGAACGGAAATCGGTTGTCCTCAACTTGACGGTTATGGATCCTGACCAGGCCCAGCGTGCGGTTGACTTTGTGGCTGGTGGTACCTACGCCATTGATGGCCACCAAGAGCGCATCGGGGAAAGCATTTTCCTCTTCACGCCGAGCTGTGTGCAAGTCAGCACCCAAAACAACGTTGTGCGCGAAGTGCCTCAGCCTCAAGTTCATATGCCTCGGAGCAGTGCTGCGGCGCAGGTGTGGGCCAACGAACCCATGCGGATGGCACAGTAGTGTTAAGTGGGGCGGTGTTGAATATCGCCTGATCGCTGCTTTTTCTGACCCTCACCCCAGGCTGTTGTGGCTAGCGGGGTGGGGGTTTGTGCTATGGACAGGGCACAGGCTTGGGGCAATCAACACAAAACTGCGAGGCGATCGCGGCGGCGGCCAAAATTGCACACCGACGACCCATGAGAAGCCCGTTCCCCTGAACCCACCGGGAAGCACTGCGAAACAGCGGTCAATTAACTGTTTATTAACTGCCAATTAACTAAGGCGTTGAAGGTGAAATTCCGGTCTTTTCCGAGTAAGCTGATAGCGATACGGGGATGATGATTGGCTATGGCAAAGTTTGGCATGATTGGTGGCGGGATGATGGGAGAAGCACTCATCTCCCGCCTTGTCGATCGCGGGGTGTATGCGCCGCAGGAGATTGTGGTGAGTGAGCCGCTGGCGGAACGGCGACAAAGCTTGGCCGATCGCTATGGGGTGCAGGTGACGGATAACAATGCCCAGGCGGCGATCGCGGAGGTGCTGTTATTAGCGATTAAACCCCAAGTGTTTGAGCCTGTTGCCCAAGAGTTGACCACCGTGTTGGTAGGGTCGCCCTGCCCGAATTTGGTCATCTCGATTTTGGCTGGAATCCCGATCGCCAAGCTAGAAGCCGCCTTTCCGGGGCGGGCCGTGGTACGGGCCATGCCCAATACGCCAGCGACGGTGGGGGCCGGGATGACGGCGATCGCCCCTGGTCAGCAGTGCGAACCCGCGCAGTTAGAGCGGGCTGAACATATTTTTGCTGCCGTGGGGGAAGTAGTGTCTGTCCCCGAAACGATGATGGATGCGGTGACGGGCTTGTCTGGCTCTGGCCCAGGTTATGTGGCCTTGGTGCTGGAAGCGTTGACCGATGGTGGGGTGGCCGTGGGGTTACCACGGGCGATCGCGGCTAAGTTGGCGCTCCAAACGGTGAAAGGAACAGCCCAACTGGCGCAAGAAAATGGGTTGCACCCAGCGGTGCTCAAAGATCAAGTCACCAGTCCGGGGGGCACGACGATCGCGGGGATTGCCCAACTAGAAAAAGTCGGTTTGCGGTCAGCCTTTATTGAAGCGGTGCGGGCGGCCTATCAGCGATCGCGAGAACTCGGAGCTTAAGCATGGCAAGTCTGGACGAAATTGCTCACTACTTACCCCTGACCGCCGCGATCGCCACCAGCGGCCAACCCACTGCGGCCCAATTGGCAGCCATTCAGCAGGCAGGGTACGACGTGGTGATCAATCTTGCTTTGCCCACATCCACTGGGGCGATCGCCAACGAAGTGGAATTGGTGACTGCCTTGGGCCTGACTTATATCCCCATTCCCGTTCTGTGGGAAGCACCTCAACCGAGCGACTTTGAGCAATTCTGTGCCGCGATGCAAGCCCATGCCCACCAACGGGTGTATGTCCACTGTGCGGCTAATATGCGGGTTTCAGCATTTATGTATCTCTACCGGGTGTTGGTCTTGGAGACTGACCCGGCGATCGCGGCCACCAGTTTGCACCAAATCTGGCAGCCCAATCCAACCTGGCAGCAGTTTATTGATGGGATGATTGCGGCGGCGAAGAACTAAATTTTTGTTGCTAAAAGGGGCCAACAGGGCGACTTGTCCGGATGGGGACCAAAATCAACGTTAGATTAGAAGAAGCAAGCACTTAGAACGGATTACCCCGACAGGACTACAGCGGGTTGCGATCGCGGTGGTCGCCCCCAATAGCTCGATAGCGCCATCGCCGCTGATATTGTCCTCACTGCATTGGTTGTCCGTTTCATGCCATCTTACACAACCCATCAATGCACTAGCGCTGTTAGTGCCATTTTGCTGATCTCAATTTTCGTTGATTTCCACTATCGGAGGTCTCGCTCATGGAACTTTCTCATTTGATCGTGCAGGTGTTGATCGCGATCGCCTGCGGTCTGATTGGCAATCTGTTAATTCCTCGGCGCATTCCGGGCAAGTTTATTGGCCTGGTGCTGGTGGGGTTTACTGGAGTGTGGCTGGGGGAATGGGGGTACCAACTCATTAAACGGCAATATGGCGTTGACTCGCCCATCCTGCATTGGAGTGTGCAAAGTGTCCCCATCATTCCTGCGATCGTCGGCTCGATGATTGTCATCTATATTTTGACGACGGTTTTGCGGTGGGGCCGTTACAGTCAGTAGGCGGGCAAACAGGACGGCTGACTTCGCGGTTGATAGGCAGGGCTTTTGCCAGCCAGGGCACAGGGTCTAGCGACCACAGGTGTTGGCGGGCTCAGTTCCAACTTTGTGCTGGATAGACGATTGTGCCAAACAACCAGTAAGGCCAAATAGCCAGGACTGCTGGAGCGATCGCGCTGAGACTGATCGCTCCAGCAGTCCACTTTGCGGTCAGATCCCGTGGCGGGCCAGTAACCGTTGGTAATACTTGCGGGTCGAGGCTTGGGAACAAAATGCCTGGGCATACTCTTGCCCGTTTTGGCCCAAGACTTCTGATTTCAAAACATCCCGCCAAAGCTCGGCAAGGCTGTGGGTGAGGGCGGCAACATTGCGGGCTGGGTATAGAACGGCATTGGAATCCTGAAAGGCGTAATCGCTAACCGCGAGGGAATCAGTGGTGACGATCGCTTTCCCCAATTGCATCGCGGCGACCAGCAGCCCATAGTCGCACAGATCTTGGTGGGGGTGTAAAGGCATGACTAAAAACCGCGAAAACTTGAGTAGGTTCATCATGGTCGCGGTGGAACAACGGGTGTGGAGTTTGACGTTGGGGGGGCGGCGTGGCCCTAACCAATGGTGATACGGGGTAGCGATGACGAGGGGAATGTGGGGCAGATGGGCGATCGCAGCGAGCAGGGTGGCAAAATCTTGGGGACTGCGGGCGATCGCGCAAATGTAGTCTGCCGCTTCTAGGGGATAGTCTGGTGCATAGGTCGGGAGATCTCCGGCGGCATGTTGCATCTCAAAGCGGCCAGGCGGGATCCCAAAGTATTCGCTATACAGTTGGCGTTCGGCGCGGGAGTGAATGATCAACTTTTGCACAGTGCCATAGACCCATTGCGCCCAGAGAAAATTAAGCCCTCTGGGTAACTGCCGCAAATGAAAAGACACTGCAAAGTGGGTGACGTGCACGCGTTGCACAAGGGCGAAAAAGGCGCACCAAAAGGTCAGGTTGGCTCGCCCGGTGATGAGCAGATCGGCGTGGTGCCGTTTGGCGGTGGCGATCGCCTGCCAACTGGCCCGAATGGCCGCCAACCGCCGCGATCGCTGCCACCGTGCTCTTGGTGCTTTCGGTTCATCATGGTAGAAATACCATTGCCGATCTAGTTGGGCGAGTTCTGTAGACAGCCATTTGCTCCGACAACCGACTGGCGTGCAACAGACGACACAGGCGGGTGGCGACTGGGCAAGGCCGCGATCGCCAGGAACGAACACACGAGTTTTCATAAATCAGGGTCTGGAAATCAGGGTGTAGCGATAATCAATGGATCGGTCTGCGTAAGTTTGCCGAGTCATGGGCAGACCGGATGCACGTCCTGATAACGCTATCCTGACAAGTTTTCTGTGAAAGTTCTGAGGTTTCCGTATAGGTTGGTCGGAATCTTTAAATTGACACGGATAGTAGCCTGCCTCTTTGAAGGAGAGATAAATCGGGCAGAGGGCCGGGGCAGGGCGGTGGGCCAATTAGGTGAGGGAGGCAAAGCGGACTCGTAGCCCATCTTTGGGGCGGTGGGTGGGAATGAGGACGGCCTCCAGGTTTTGGTTCGGTAAAATCTCCCATTGATAGCCCCGGAGTAGATGGGCCAACAGGAGTTTCATTTCTAGTTTGGCAAAGGCCAGCCCAATGCACACACGCGGCCCGCCCCCAAAGCCAATCAGGTGAAAGGGTTGGGGTTTGGTTTCTTGGCGTTCTGGGCTAAAGCGATCGGGGTCAAACTGGTTGGGGTTGCGGTAAACGTGGGGCAGGCGATGGGTGACGAGGATGGAGTATTGCAACAACCAGCCTTTGGGGATGGTGTAGCCGTTGAAGGTGAAGGGTTGGATTACGCCCCGAAAGCCGCCGGGAACAGGGGGATGGAGCCGTTCGACTTCGTAGAGGATTTGCTCTAGGTAGGGCATTTGGCCCAGGGTGGCGATCGCTAATTCAGGGGATTGGGCGGCGAGGTGGGCTTGTTCCTCGCGGGCACGGTGCAAAATGGCGGGATGCTGCCCCAATTCCAGGCCCAGCCAGGTCAGCATGGCAGTAGTGGTTTCGTGGCCAGCAAACAACAGCAGCATGGCCTGGTCGCGAATTTCTTTGACCGATAGGCGATCGCCATTTTCATCCACCGCTTGAATCAGCAAACTGAGGGCATCGTCGGCGGGGTGTTGTTGGCGCTCGGCAATGACCTGATCCAGGTGGCGCAACAGTTGCCGACGGGCGTTCAATGCTTGGAGGTAGTTCGCCCCAAAGAGGCCGTTGGTCAATGTGGTAAACAAGCGACTGAGGCGATCGCTCCCTGGCCCTGGGGGCGTGCCCAAAAAAATCTGACTGGCAATATCAAAGGTGAGCTGTTTGAACTCGTCGTACCAAACGAATTCGCCAAGCTGAACCCACTTGGCGAGATAGGTTTGAATGATGGTGTCCATCGTGGTAATGTAGCGGGCGAGGGCGGGGCCGTGAAACGCAGGCATCATCAACCGCCGATTCCGACGATGTTCTTCCCCTTCTTGGACAAAGAGCGATCGCCCCAACAGTTGCTTAAAGGTCAGGGGCCAGCCTTCCCGCCACGAGAGAGACTGCATCCCACTGGAGAGCACAAATTCGATCGCTTCTGGCCCGACCATAAACACGGCTTTCCGGCCCAGGACGCGGCTTTTGAAAATGGGGCCGTACTGCTCATAGCGTTTTTTCACAAAATCGGGGTCAGTGATGAAGGCACCTGTTTCGCCCCAAAGTGGCAGACCAAAATTTCCTGGTGGCAATAAATGTTCCATGCGTTCCACTCTACGGTTAAACACGGTTTGGTTAAAGGTGCGAGGCTGTGTCCAGGGCACCAGATGCGGAAACCGCAGAGGCAAGGTGGCGATCGCGGGTGCGGTTGGGTGTGGAAATCCGAAAAAAACGCATCAAGGGTTAGCACTCGACAATCTAGAGTGCTAAAGTCAGTTTTGGACAACAGTGCAAACTATACAGCAGATTGAATATGGCTAAAATTGTAGTCTTTGACGAAGAGGCGCGGAAGGCGCTGGAACGCGGTGTAAATGCGTTGGCAGATGCAGTGCGGGTAACCCTCGGCCCTCGTGGTCGCAACGTTTTGTTAGAGAAAAAGTTTGGCATACCGCAAATCGTGAATGATGGCATCACGATCGCGAAAGAAATTGAACTCGAAGATCCCCTAGAAAATACCGGGGCAAGACTCATTCAAGAAGTAGCCTCGAAAACCAAAGATCTCGCTGGCGATGGCACCACCACTGCAACGGTCCTCGCCCAGGCCATGATCCACGAAGGGTTGAAGAATGTCGCGGCTGGCACCAATCCAGTTGCGCTGCGTCGGGGGATCGAAAAAGCCGTCGCCAAGTTGGTGGAAGAAATTCAAGCGGTGGCAAAACCCATTGAAGGGAACGCGATCGCCCAAGTCGCCACAGTCTCTTCCGGCAACGACGAAGAAGTGGGTCGAATGCTCGAAGAGGCTGTGAACAAAGTCGGGCGCGATGGGGTCATCACTGTCGAAGAATCCAAGTCGCTGGCGACTGAAATGGAAATCGTTGAAGGGATGCAGATCGATCGCGGCTATATCTCCCCTTACTTCGTCACCGATACCGAGCGCATGATCGCTGAATACGAAAACATGTTGCTCTTGCTGACGGATAAGAAGATCGGCTCGATCCAAGACCTGGTGCCCGTGCTTGAAAAAGTCGCGCGTGCTGGCCAACCGCTGCTTGTCATGGCCGAAGACATCGAAGGGGAAGCCCTGGCAACCTTGGTAGTGAACCGCTTACGGGGTGTGTTGGCCGTGGTTGCGGTCAAAGCGCCTGGGTTTGGCGAACGCCGCAAATCGATGTTGCAAGACATTGCTGTCCTCACGGGTGGGCAAGTCATTTCGGAAGACATCGGCCTGAGTCTGGATGCCGTGACGTTGGATATGTTGGGCACAGCCCGGAAAGTCACCATCACCAAAGACAGCACGACCGTCGTGTCTGGGGCGGGTAACTCGGCTGATGTGGAGAAGCGCGTGACCCAACTGCGGCAAGAACTGGAGCGATCGGACTCCAGCTATGACCAGGAGAAACTGCAAGAGCGGATCGCCAAGCTTTCCGGTGGCGTTGCAGTGATCAAGGTTGGGGCCGCGACCGAAACGGAACTGAAAGATCGCAAACTCCGCATTGAAGATGCTCTGAATGCGACCAAAGCTGCTGTGGCCGAAGGGATCGTTCCTGGCGGTGGGGTGACGTTGATTCACCTGGCAGCCAAAGTACAAGATATCAAACCATCTCTATCGGTGGAAGAGCAAATTGGTGCTGATATTGTGATCAAGGCATTGGAAGCACCGCTGCGTCAGATTGCTGATAATGCTGGGGCGGAAGGGGCTGTCATCGTCGAGAAGGTGCGCGGTCTGGACTTCAACATGGGCTACAACGCGTTGACGGGTAGCTTTGAAGATATGATTGCGGCGGGCATTATCGACCCGGCGAAAGTGGTGCGATCGGCTTTGCAAGATGCCGGTTCCATTGCGGGCATGGTTTTGACCACCGAAGCGTTGATTGTCGAGAAGCCGGAACCTGCGGCTCCTGCGGCTCCCGATGGGGGCATGGGCGGCATGGGTGGTATGGGCGGCATGGGCGGCATGGGTGGCATGGGCGGTATGGGCATGATGTAGTGTCTGTGCTCTTTGTGCTGCTGAGCCTTCTGCCGCTGTGGTGTTGAAGGTCTAAGTGCTCTAAATCCCCTCAGGCGATCGCGCCTGGGGGGATTATTGTTTGGGTGGGGTAAGGGCGATCGCCGCCACCAGTGGGACGGGCTATCCCAGGCTGGCGGATAGAGCCATGATCCTGACGGGCTAATTATCCTGATGGGTCAAAAGGGGATAGTGCTGATCGAGCTTGAGCAAGGTGTGGAGCAGCACATTTGCCCCCTGTTCACAATCGGCGGGGCTGGTATATTCATCGGGTGAGTGACTAATGCCCTCCCGGCTGGGGACGAAGATCATGCCCATGTCGGTGATGCGGCCAATTTCTTGGGCATCGTGGCCAGCGCGACTGGGTAGGTGAAAGGTGCTTAATTGCCTATCTGCACAGACGTGGGCGATCGCCGCCATAATCGACTCGGCAGCAAGGGTCGGTTCAATATGCAAGGTTTCCCGCAGGGCGATTTCGGTGCCAGTAGCCTGGGCGATCGCGGCAAATTCTGCTTTAAATCGGTCAATCAAATACTCTAAATGCGGTTGGGATAAATCCCGCAAATCGATGCGTAAGTCCACTTGTCCGGGCACCGTGTTGGTGGCATTGGGGGACACTTCCATAAACCCGACAGTCGCCACTTGCTCTCCCGGTGTTTCCGTGGCGATCGTATTCACGGCTAAGACCAGTCGCGAAGCCGCCACAAGGGCATCTTTCCGCATTCCCATCGGCGTGGTTCCGGCGTGGTTGGCCCGCCCTTTCACCGTCACGGCAAAGCGATATTGCCCCACAACTCCTGTGACCACCCCGATCGCTTTTTGGTGATACTCCAGCACGCCACCTTGCTCGACGTGTAATTCCACAAAGGCGCAAATGTCGTTGCGATCGCGGCGGGCTGTATGAATTTCAGCCCAGTTCCCCCCAACCGCCCGTAGACAAGGCTCAATCGACGAGCCATCCAAGCGGCAATAGTGGGTGGCCGCCTCCCGAATTTGTCCGGCCATCGCCTTAGAACCCAGCACCGATCGCTCCTCGTCGCTAAACACAATCACCTCTAGGGGATGGTTGAGCCGAAGATCTCGTTCATGGAGGGTGCGGACCACTTCAATGCCCGCCAACACCCCCAGGCACCCATCGTAGCGCCCCGCCACAGGTACCGTATCAATGTGGGAACCGGTGGCCAGCACCGGAGCCTGGTATTTGCCCCCATAGCGACCAATGATATTTCCCGCCGCATCAATCCGTACGGTCATGCCGGCTTCTTCCATCCAGGTGTAAACCAGTTGCCGTGCGAGTTGATCTTCGGTGCCAAAGGCAATCCGGCGCACGCCCCCATTGGGTAATTGTCCAACTTCAGCCAAGCGATCAAGGCTCTGATTCAAGCGATCGCCATTTACCACCAACGGCGTAATTGTAACAGTCATGGGCACCTCCTACTTGTTTTGACCTTGCGATCGCAGACCTCTCAGCCTGCGATCTCCATCCATCAGCGACTTCAGCAGAAGATATCCACAACCCTGGCGAACCGTTGGGGCAATGGCATCACCGCTGCTAAAACGAAAACTGAGCCCGTAAATTACCAACAAACACCGTTGGATTGCTCTCAAAGTTATTGGCATTAAAAATGGCGTAGAACGCGGGCACCAATGCCAAATTGTCATTAATGGGATAAAAGTAAGACGCTTCTAGTTCATACTGCGTCCCACCGTCGCCCCCGCCCGACAGCAAAAACCGCCGACCGTCCAGATAGTCATAGGGTACCAAGAACGAGATCACACCCAACGCTCCCTTCTTGCCCACATCGGGGAAGCCAAGCCCCGCCTGGAAGGACTGCACCCGAATTTTGCCCCCATCCCGCAGCGGATTCTTGGGATTGATATCCGTCACGCCATAGGAATAACGACCGAAGATGCCAAAGTTTTTGGTAATCAACCAGTCGAAATTGGCGACAAACGTATCTGCGCCAGAGTCCCGCACCTGGCCCCCAAACCCATCATCGGCGTAGCCATAGGGCACAGGTTCGCCCACCGCTCCACCGATAAAGCCATTGTAAGCCTTGAGACTAGAGCGGCTATAAATCAGGCGCAGGCCAAAGTTCCGACTGGGAGAAAACTGTAACTGCGCTGTGATGGCGTTGGAACTGTTGAACAAACCGTCGTTGGGATTGCTGGACGTGTTGAAAACGGCTGGGTTGAGAAACTCGGTATTTTCCGCCAGGTAGGCGGCGGTGAACTTGAATTGCCGACTGATATCCCAATTGATGACGGCCCCTGAGCCTCGGTCTACGGCGCTTAACAGGGTGCTGCCATTGGATTGATAGCTGGTTGCACCCGTTTTGAAGAAGGTGAAACGATTGCCATCAAAGTAGCGATAGAAATTGATGCGGGGGCCAAAGGCGACTTGGAGGTTTTTGCCGACGGGGAATTGGTAGAACAATTCGCGGACGGCCACATTGGTGGGGGTGGGGGTGCCAGTTTGATCCAGGAAGGGGGTGCCCCAGGAGTTGAAAAAGCCAGCGGAAACCAGTTGATTGGCGGGGGAGTTGCCGTTCCCAGCGACTAATTGGGTGACCAACAAATCTTTCCCGGTGAAGGAGGTGTTGAAGGTTAGAAAGGTGTAGTAGCTGAAGGTGATTTCTGGATCTTCGCGGCTGACGCGGGTGGGGCGGTTGTTGCGATCGCGTTGAGGGGGCGCAAAAGCACTACCCGGAGCCCGGAGCGATCGCTCCGCCAAGATATCATCCCCGCCAGTGGCCCCCGTGAGGTTAAACCACACATCTCCCGACAATTTGGTTGTTGTCGAAAACTGTTGTTTTTCCAGGGTGGCTGTCTGCACTTCCAGGGTCTCCACCCGACCTCGCAGGGCGGCGAGTTCAGCGGTAAATTCCTCTTGCAGCTTTTTGATGACTTCCAGATCTTCTTTTTTCACGAAGTCAGCCGTCGCTGCTGCGATTAACTCCTGAATTTTGTCGAGACAGGCATTCAACCCCGCAGCAAATTCGTATCGCGACAACGCCCGATTGCCCCGATAGGTTTTGTTGGGATAGCCCACAATGCATCCATACCGTTCCACCAACGATTGCAGGGCTTGAAAGGCCCAATCCGTCGGTCGAACATCACTAAACTGGGAAACAGAAGTTACCTGGTCAAGCCCAGGTTGCGGCGCGATCGCCGGGGCATTGAGTTCTGCCACCCGATTGATATCCTCCATTCCACTGAGGGCTGGCGCTTGGGCCTGGGCTGGCAACCCAGCAACGACACTCAGAACACTGCCAAATAGGGGGAAGGCTAACAGGATTTTCCAAAATAAAGACATGAGCGTTGAACTACTCCTCACAACACCTTGCCGACAATTTGTATGCTGTATACAAAAAACGGCAATTTACTTCTATTAGAAAGTATGGCTAGACCTGTTGCTGTATCGCGGCATACTTCAGGCGGTGGGAGTTACCAGGGCGGCGAGACGAAAGCGGGCAATTTCCGCAATTTCCGCGATCGCTTGGGCCTGTTCCGCAGTGGGGCTGTTTTGCAGGCGTTGCTCAAAGGCGGCGAGGATACTAGATTTGGTGTGGTTTTTGACGGCAATGATAAAGGGGAAGCCAAAGGTGGCCCGATAGGATTGGTTGAGGGCATGGAAGCGCTCGTATTCAGCCAGCGAGAGGCGATCGAGGCCAACTCCAGCTTGCTCTTGCACTGATGCTTCGGCCATTTGAGCTTTGCTGCCTAAGTCGGGGTGCGCCCGAATCAGGGCGATTTGCTCGGCGGAACTCAGGTTCTGCATGACGTGTACCATCGCGCGGTGCAAGGCCGGAACACTGTCGAAGGGGCGATGGTGCCAAGCCTGGTGGGCGATCGCGGGAGTCTCTTCAAACACCGCGCCTAAGGCGGCCACAAACGCGGCTTGATCCATCTGGTTCAAGGCGGCAAGGGAATAGGGCATGGGCAGTAGGGTGAAACGGGCTCAGGATATGGGTGTGGTGCAAGAGGGCGATCGCCCAGACCTTTAACTAAACGGCAACCTGTTGCAGGCTGGCTTTGTAGGCCGCCCAACCGCCCAGATGGGAAATATCTGGCCATTGATACTGTTCCACCAGGGCTTGAGGATAGAGGAATGCCGTCAACACTTCCCCATCTTCCAACACCACATCACTGGGGTACATGTGGGGTGGTTCTGTGGCTGCGAGGTGCTCAAACTCTGGCAGGGTAATTTCATACACTTCTCCCGGAATGGCAATGCCCCCAGTGGCGACTGCGTAAATGGCGGGATGCCAACCATCCGCAGCGGCATGAAGGCGATAGCGGGGGGCGGTGGCTGCGGCTTTGATAAATTGAGCGGATTGCAGATTTTGGTGATCGGGTTGACCGCGCAAGGCTGAACCACAGATAAAGATACGCTTGGTTGCCGGAGTCTCAATCGTTGTCATAGGTGGGTTATATGAGTAAAGGTTGACCGAATGTGTAGAGTGGGGCAAATCACAGGGGGAAAACTTGGCTGGCTGAGGGCGCTGGAGCTAGGGTGAAACGTCTTGTTCGCGGTGCTGTTGTTCTAATTCCCGAATCTCCTGGACGACCCGCTCTTTACTGGAAATGAGATGGAACTGGATGGCCTGGGTCGCCGCGACGGGATCGCGATCGCGCACAGTGTGGTAAATCCGGCGATGTTCACTCCGAATTTCGAGCACACCTGGATTGTGTTGCATGGTGCGCAGGCGGAGCAGGGCCATCTTGTCAAACACCTGATCCAAAATTTGTACCAACCAGGTATTGCCAGAGCTTTCGGCTAATAACCGATGAAACTCATAGTCCATGTGCAGCAGTTGATAGTTCGTCAACTGGTGGGTCTGTTGGCCAGTCGCCTTTTCCGCTTGGAGGACGGTGGCTTCGAGTTGGGCCAGTTGCTCCAGTGTGGCATTGCGGCAGGCTTCGGACACGGCCAATTGTTCCAGGGCAATCCGACAATCGTAGAGTTGCACGGCATCGGTAATGGCAAGCTGCGCAACTCGCAAGGCTCCGTTCCCATCGGTGGTGACCAAGTTTTCCCGTTGTAATTGCCGAATGGCCTCGCGAATGGGGGTGCGACTGACCTGCAATTGGTCGGCTAACTGGGTTTCTACCAACCGGGAACCAGCGATTAGTTCCCCCGACAAGATGGCATTCCGCAGGGTTTGATAGGTCTGCTCGTGGAGGGACTGAGCACGCTTGAGCGGGCGGGATGAAAGGGCCAAAACAACTCTCCTCTGCATTGGGCGAAGGGCAATGGCACCGTGGGGCGCAACTGCTGACTGGGCGATCGCTCTGGGCACTATTTGCTGGGGCCACTGTTTGCTCTGGTCTCTATCTGCTCTGGTCACAAAGGCTGAACCAGGGGGAAGACCGGGGCAAACTGGCGATCGCGCATAATTGCCAACCGCATGACAGTCTACTTAGACTGAATGCAAGTCTGTTGGCTATATGTGTATACAGTATACTTTATGCATGGCATTTGCCAAGGGGCGGGCAATGAGACTCCCCCAGTAGAATTGCAACCGTCATTCGAGTGTGGGTGTGTCCTGGATCGCCAAGACGGGGCAGTGGGCATGGTGAACGACATAGTTGCTCACGCTCCCGGCCAGGGCTTCCTCCAGGCCCGTGTAGCCGCGTCGGCCCACCACAATGAGGTTGGCCCCCCAGGTTTTGCCTAATTCACACAATGTTTGCCCCGGATTGCCCAAAGGTTGAGCCGTTTCAGCCTGAACGCCAGCGGCAGTGGCGGTGTCCATCAGGCTTTGCAGCAACTGTTGACCCTGAGCTGCGATGGCTTGCCAGCGTTCGAGTTGCAGCCCAAACGCTTCGGTGTTGACACCCGGATAGGGACTTTCGTAGGGAAAGATTTGACTGGGAAAGGCGGTTTCAATGGGCGATTGGACATGCACCAGTAAGAGGCGGGCGGTTGTGAGTTGGCTCAGGGTTACGGCTGCCTGAAAGGCACGTTGGCTGATGGTACTGCTGTCTACGGCAACCAAAATTTTGGCGAACATAAGAATAGCTCCGGTGCGGCAAACGTTAGGCCCACTCTAGCCCGGTTCAGTGAACTGCGCCCAGGGTCGCTGGTTGAGTTCTAGATTGCTGTAGGTGGGATTCAGGGCGGGGCCGATCGCCCCAGACTAGATTCTGAATTCTCTTGGTGAGAAATCTGGGTGATCACGAGCGATCGCCTAAGATCGGCCCATCGCTTTGTCCATCTGAACCATGCCCACCCGACCTTATTTGTTTTACGGCTTAACGAATAGTGTGTGTTCCACTTGCCTCACCAAAGTTGAAGCCAAAATTATCTTTCGTGAGGCGAATGTGTACTTGGTGAAGCACTGTCCTCAGCATGGTCGTGAGGAGGTTCTGATTGCTGATGATATTGATTACTACAAACTCTGTCAGGAGTTTATTAAACCGGGGGATATGCCCCTTAAATTCAACACCCCAATTCGACACGGTTGTCCCTATGATTGTGGCCTCTGTCCAGACCATGAACAGCACAGTTGTTTGACTTTAGTTGAACTCACCGATCAATGTAATTTGACCTGTCCAATTTGTTATGCCGATTCGGGGCCAGCCCGATCGCCCAATGGTCATCCAGGTCGAACGCATCGTTCGTTGGCGGCGATCGAAAAATTACTGGATGCGATCGTTGCCAATGAAGGTGAACCGGATATTGTGCAACTGAGTGGGGGGGAACCGACGATTCATCCAGAATTTTTTGAGGTGTTGGCGTTGGCCAAACAAAAGCCAATTAAACACTTGATGATTAATACAAATGGGATACGGATTGCCCGCGATCGCGCGTTTTGCGAACGGTTGAGCGAGTTTAAACCGGGGATTGAGATTTACCTGCAATTTGATAGTTTTACGGCTGAGGCGTTGCAGGAATTGCGGGGAGCTGATTTGCGATCGGTACGAGAACAGGCGATCGCCCATTTGAACGAATTCAATATTTCCACCACCTTGGTCGCCACAGTCAAAAAAGGACTGAACGATCACGAAATTGGCGCAATTATTGACTATGGGTTGCAGCAACCCTGTGTGCGGGGGGTCACGTTTCAACCTGTGCAAGCCGCAGGTCGGTTAGATGGCTTTGACCCCAGGCGTGATCGCTATACGCTGACGGCGGTGCGTCGGGCCATTTTGGAGCAAACCTCCTATTTCAAACCCGAAGACCTGTTGCCCGTGCCCTGCCATCCCGATTGTTTGGCGATGGCCTATGCCTTGAAAGTGGAGGGAAAAGTGATTCCCCTAACGGGATTATTAGATCCTGATACCTTTGTCAAAATCATGCCCAATTCGGTGTTATATGAACAAAATCACCAGCTCAAAAAACTCTTGTTTGAGCTATTTTCCACAAGTCATTCACCAGAGTCTTCGGCAACTACATTGAAGCAACTTTTGTGTTGTTTACCGTTGATTGAAGTGCCTAATGGCTTAACCTATGAAAATGTATTTCGAGTATTGATTACTCAGTTTTTAGATCCCTTTAATTTTGATGTGCGCTCTGTGAAGCGATCGTGTATTCACATCGCCCATCCCGATGGCCGTATTATTCCCTTTGATACTTACAATATGTTTTATCGTCCAGGTAGCCAGGGTTATCATCTTGTGTCTAATTTAGATCATTCTCCTGGAGTGTCTGTATGAGTCGCCGTCCATCAGAACGCACCTCATCTATTGCCTGGGGAGCCTTTTTAACCTTTTCGTTGCATGGTCTAATGGGACTCCTGTATTTGTTTGTCTTGGTGCCATGTCTCGCTTTTTTAGGCAATCGTGTAGAGTTCCTTCGTCCCATACTTCAGTTGGGCTATAACTGGTATGTGCCACTCTTTTTTCCTGGTCTAGCTCAGTTTATTTATTTGTTGCCATTCGGTTGGTGGTTATATCGTCGGGGCGATCGCGAAGTCCTCAAAGGCATGGTCATTGGGGCCTTGTTGACGATCTTTTTGAATGGCACCTGTTTCGCGTGGATTGCGTGGAACGCGAGGGGCTGAGGTCTGAGGAAAACTCCCTAGTCGCCCGGTTGAAAGGGTTTCCGAATTTCAAAAGATACGGCGGTTGGTGTGGGTTTTGCTGCGCTGGGAGCAACAATCGGCGTTTGGCTGGTGTTCAGGGTTTGGGGGGAAGGTTCGGGTTCTTGATAGTCGAGATGGAAGGGCAGGTTGGTGAGTTTGTTGTAATTGGACGCGATCGCTAAAAATGCGCCTCCTAAGATGAAAATGGGCATGGGCAAGGTGAGTTCTTTGGCCCATTGGTAGAGTTCTGCCATGCCAAAGATCAGTAAAAAACTCGTAATCCACACCTTCATGGGTTCACCTAAACACACTCAAGACTTGATGACTCTCTCGCAGGATAGCCGATCTTGAAGGCTTTGGTGCAGTGGTTTGCGGGGATGTCGCCCAACTGTGTCAACGAACCTTAAACGATCGCGGTTGGTTGGGGGCCTGGTGGGGACGATGGAACGGGCTGTCGTTGTTCATCCAAGGAGCGGAAGCGTTGGATGCCTTGAGCGGGATTGCTCGATCTACTGGACAGAATCGACAACAGCAGCGTGAAATTAGACTGAAAAAAGACTTATAAATGAAAGTCATAAATAGATGGTTTTGCCTTGAGATGGAATTGATTGAGAACAGCGATCGCGCAGTTAAAACGATCATCGCGATCGCTGCTAAAACTCGATGCTGAAGGCAATGAATCATCGAAGTTGGGCGCAGTGATTAAAGCAAGCTTAACGAATGCCCCAATCGACAAATAGATCCCGTGGATCATAGCGGCGCAAAAGGGCGACCAAGGTTTGGAGGTCGTCCAGGGTGCCGGGACACACACAGCCTGCACTGCCAGGAGCGCTCTCCCGATTCCAATCCATGTGAAACCCAAAGGCATCGCGATCGTCGATAAAGTTTTTGATCAACGGTACAAAGATCGGCCCCAACCCGTTGCCACTGTGGGCGTGGACGGCGGTGTAGTTGTCTTTGCCCCCGGCCCACTGGATATCGCCGATGGTGTAATGCCCTTGGGGTAAGGGTTCCAGATTCCCGGTATAGCTGGCTGGGTCTTCGGGGACGCGGAAATATTGGTGGTTCGGTGCGCCAGAGATAACGGGTAATTTGGCTAGGACTTGGCCTTTGGGGCTGATGAATTCCAGGGTGAGTTGTTCCAACTCGCTATAGGTGTAGGTGCCTGTGCGGCTCAGGCGGCAGTAGACGTTATCCACTTTGGGGGCGGGCACTCGTTGCCGTGCATTGCGTAAGGCGATCGCCAGGGTTGCTCTGGATTTGGGGCCAAACTTGCCATCGACTTCGAGGTCGCGATCGCCCTGAAACCAACACACAGCCCCCTTTGTGATTGAGTTAAACTCGCCCGGTTGAGAGTCGAGTCTTAAGTAACCAAGCTCAGCTAAGCCGCAGTTGAGCAGGAAACAGTCGGGGCCGATCGCGCCGTGGGTTAAGGTGCGGTGAATGGCCAGGGGCAAGGGCGGTGGTGCCCAGTCGCTGACCGGAAAAGGTTGGTCAGGGGCCGGGGGGATCGGTTCTGTGGGCAACCAGCCATCTTGCTGGAACAGGGTGGCTTCGCGATCGCGCCGAATGACCAAACCTGGTAAAACTTTGCCATCCCCATGCACCCAGCGTTTGAACTCGTTCGCGGCCCCGGCATAGTCGCGATTGTTTAGTTTTTTCAACAGGGTTGAGGTGGCAAAACCCCCTTGTCCTGTCCCAACGTTGTAAGCAAAGGACACCAGGGCATCCACCATGCCTTGGGTGAGGTCAACGGTGCATAACTCTTGGACGGTGCGGGCCACTTTGGTGACTTCTAATTGCAGCCAGCGATCGCAATCCTGCCGCGTAATGACATCCTCAAGGGTAATCGGTCGTTGTTGATCAAGATGAATGGTAAAACCGTAGCCAATGGTGGGAATTTTAACTGGGTCTAAATAAGCTTCAATTTGACCGTCACTCCGCTGGCGATGCAACCCTTCTGAGGACTTAATGAGTTCAAAACAATCTGCACTGGGTTGATACATATATGCCTCTGGTAAAAATGCACAATAGTTACTCTGTTGCTAATCTAAGAACTCGCGGGGGGGCAGATCCTTGACTTGGGTTAAGAAATGCTTGGGGTTAAGAAAAGGTTAGTCAATCTTGCGTCGATCTTCCTAAATCTCGCTTAAAAAGGGAGGCTGCAAGCGTTTGGTTGAATCCCCTTTTTTTGCGGGAGGGTTCGGTTGCTACGAAATGTGCTGGTGATAAAGTCGGCGCTTGAGACGGCTGAGTGATTCGGGCTGGATCCCCAAATAGTTGGCCAGGTGGTAGTTGGGCAGGCGGGCCAGGAGGTCGGCTTCTGTAGCTAACAGGTGGCGATAGCGTTCTTCGGGGGTATCTAGAAACAGCGACACCAGTTTGTCTTGCATTTTGGCGGCAAAGCTTTCGGCATGGAAGCGCAAAAACTGATTTCCGTTGGGCAAACTCTCTAAAAATGAAAGGGCATCTCGATGCAGGATCAGGGCTTTGGTGGGTTCGATCGCCTCGCAATTAAACGTGGCGGGTTGTTGTTTCAAAAAACTTCTAAAATCACCAAAACTGTCGTGCTCGGTGTGAAAAGAAATCGTGCGTTCTCGATCCTGGTTGAAGATAAAAATGCGGACACAACCCTGGAGAATAAAGCCCACGGATGGGGATGCATCATCTACTTGAAATAAAATTTCGCCTTTGCTCAGGACTTTGGTTTCTAAGTAACGATTAAAGATAGTCGGATCGAGTTGAAAATCAGGAAAGTTTTGGAGGAGGTAGCGATAAAACGGCTCGTACATGGTGGTAGCGACTGCGGGCGATCGGGACTGGTCTGCTAGTTTTCTGCATGGGAAGGAGGATTGCCCCGCAACAGCACGACGATGGGCACAGGGCGCGATCGCGATCGGGGGCACTAGCGGGAGCGAGGCGATGTGAATTGGGGATTGGGCTTAACCCGAAATTGCGGGGGAGGCTTGAACGGTAAAACGGTGCAACCCGGATGGATGAAAGCAGATGCCTTGGGTCTGGTGGATTTAGCCTGAAGGCGTTGACCCGGCGACCTGAACCACAGAGCGTACTTGAGGTGACCTGGGGTAGTGCGCTTGAAGCCGGAGCTTTATTTCCCTGCATGATGTTTGTATTGTCATAGATTTTGCCCCCAAATTGAGTAACCCTTATGCAGTATTTTTTTTATGAAGAGTTTATGAGGGCGAGGGGCTTTGGGACTTTCACAGTGAGGCGGTTTAAGCATCTGGATGGGATAGGTGTCGTCATGGGGGATGAACCGAAAGCGAGTTAGAATCCTACCCAGTCTTGGCTTGTCGGTTTTTTCTGCGTTCGAAGCATATGAACTCAAGGGATAAATCACCTGGTCAGGACTGCGATCGCCCCGACAAGAACCCTGGCCAGTTAAACTAAATGGGAACAAATTGGAAGTGTTGCAGAATCTGGGGCATGGAATCGACCAATCAGCTTTCTCTTTCGGCCCAGGGCCAAATTCCCACGGCGATCGCCCAGCGCACTAGAGAATTGCGGCGGTTATTGCAGCAGGCTAGCTATGAGTATTACGTGCTGGATGCGCCCACCATGCCGGATGCCGTGTATGACCAGCTTTACCGGGAACTGGTCGAACTCGAAACCCAATATCCAGAACTGATTGTGCCCGATAGCCCGACCCAGCGCGTGGGGGAGCGGCCCGCCAGTCAGTTTCAGTCCGTGCGCCATGCCATTCCCCTGTACAGTCTGGAGAATGCCTTTGGGGATGGGGATTTGGCCAAATGGGAGGAACGGTGGCGGCGGATTGCGGGGGATGTGAACGCGGCCTATGTCTGTGAGTTAAAGATCGACGGTTCTTCCCTGGCGCTGACCTATGAAAATGGGGTGTTGGTGCGGGGGGCGACGCGGGGCGATGGTGTGGCGGGGGAAGAGATTACCCCCAATGTACGGACGATTCGGTCGATTCCGTTGCGGTTGCATGTCGATGATCCGCCGCCGGTAGTGGAAGTGCGGGGGGAGGCGTTTTTGCCGTTGGCTTCCTTTGAGCAAATTAACCAGGAGCGATCGCAGGCGGGGGAGGCGTTGTTTGCGAACCCACGGAATGCCGCAGCGGGAACCTTGCGCCAGTTGGATGCGCGGGTGGTGGCCAAGCGGAAGCTAGATTTTTTTGCCTATACGTTGCATGTGCCCGGTGCCCCAGCGCGATCGCCCAAAAGTCAGTGGGAGGTGCTGCAACTGCTGAAACAGTGGGGCTTTCGGGTGAATCCAGAGGGGGCGTTGTGTGAGTCGTTGGCGGCGGTGATGGCCTATTGCGATCGCTGGTCTACGGAGCGGGCGCAGTTGCCCTATTTGACGGATGGGGTGGTGGTGAAGCTGAATGCCTTTGCCTTGCAAGATGAGTTGGGCTTTACGCAAAAGTTTCCCCGGTGGGCGATCGCGCTGAAGTATCCGGCAGAGGAAGCCCCGACGATTGTGGAGGCGATCAGTGTGAATGTGGGGCGGACGGGGGCGGTGACTCCGTTGGCGGAAATGCGCCCGGTGCAGTTGGCCGGAACGACGGTGGCGCGGGCGACGTTGCACAATCGCGATCGCGTGGCGGAACTGGATATTCGGGTGGGGGATACGGTGATTATCCGCAAGGCGGGCGAAATCATTCCCGAAGTGGTGCGGGTGTTGTACGAGTTGCGCCCAGAGCAGACCCAACCGTTTCAAATGCCGACGGAATGCCCCGAATGCAGCCAACCCCTGGTGAAGCCGGACGATGAAGCGGTGACGCGGTGTATCAATGCGTCTTGTCCGGCGATTGTGCGGGGTTCGCTGGAACATTGGGCCTCGCGGGATGCCCTGGATATCAATGGCTTGGGCGAAAAGCTGGTGTTGCAATTGGTGGAAACGGGCCTGGTGCGATCGGTGGCGGATCTGTATAGCCTGACGGTGGCACAGTTGGTCACGCTGGAACGGATGGGCCAAAAGTCGGCAGAAAAGCTGGTGCAGGCGATCGCCGCCTCGAAGCAACAACCCTGGGAGCGGGTGCTGTATGGGCTGGGTATTCGTCATGTGGGTAGCGTGAATGCCCAAGTGTTGACGACTGCGTTTCCGTCGGTGGCAGCGCTGGCCACGGCTACGGTAGAAGACATCGCCGCTGTGTATGGCATTGGCACGATCATTGCCCAATCCTTAGCCCAATGGTTCCAAAATCCGGCGAATCACGATCTCATTGAGCGGTTGCAAACTGCCGGACTCCAGTTTCACACTGACCTGGCGCAAGCGGCCACTCCCCAGACGACCCCCCTTAGCGGCAAAACGGTGGTGGTTACGGGCACTCTGCCCACCCTGACCCGCGACGAAGCCAAAGCCCTGATCCGCCAAGCGGGGGGCAAAGTCACTGAATCCGTCAGCAAAAAAACTGATTATCTCGTCGTGGGTGAAGACGCAGGTTCCAAACTGAAAAAAGCCCAAGATCTCGGCATTCCCCAACTCTCTGAACCGGAACTTCTCGCCTTACTCACGCCACCCGTTTAATGCCCTGAAGGGAAGGCAGTCGATCAGCTTAAACTTTGCATGGGTCTATTCATTGCGTTGGTTTGCCTTAAATGATCAGACGACGATCGCCCCTCACCGATTGAGGCCGTATCAGGAATGCTTTGCCCTAGGCATGATTTGTTTTTTCTGTTGGTGTAGGGGGACGCGGTGGATGCATACGATGGCACAGGCGTTAAAATGTTTTCAGCTTTGTTGCGATTTGACTACAAAGTATTGCTCGATTGATCTGGTGACGTTGGATAAACGCACTGGAAACGTGATCATTTTAGCGAGAGCAGAAATCAATATTGAAATTGAACCAAGCGGAGCATAGAGGTTTGTGTGAGCGTAAAACCAGATTTTGTTACTATGACTGCGCTTGAGCTTCGTGCTTATGTTTTGGCCCATCGGGAGGATGATGAAGCGTTACAAGCTTATCTAGATAAACTGCATACAGAGCAGCCGAACTCACCAGTGTACCAGCCTGATGACGATGTTGCTGGAGCGATCGCTGAGTATCTCAAGAATAGAAAATAGCAATAGGCTTCTCATTCCAAACGGTGCAGAAAAAATAGGCAAGTAATAGGCTTTGACTACAACTTACAGTGTCACAGCCAGAAGGTATGGCTCTGCAACTACCTTGGATGACGTATCAATTATTAGCCCACTCCTTGCGTCAGCCTGAATTAATCTAACGAACTCATCAGCATGATATTTGGGCTGGAGCGCTGGCAGAAATCTATAAATTGATCGATCTCCCCTCAACACGGGATGAGCATCGCGATCGCCCCCCTGCCCCATCCCTCGGTTTGGTTGCCATCCATCGGAGCCGCGATCGGGATTTATTGTAGGAAAAAGATAAAAATCAGCTAAATATCCGATAGAAGTTCCTGAAAAAGCTGATGCCTAGCGTTAGATCGGTAAGTTGGTGGGGCACTCTGAACAAAGGAATCTAACCCGACCGCTGCAAATATACTTATAACTCCTCATGAACATGACTCCAACGAAGCTCCAAGCCGCTTTGCAGAATCTACCTGATGGTGCCCCAGAGTCTTTAGTAAAATCTCTTTTTATTGAACCATATCTGATGGAGGCTTTAGGGTTTCAAAAAGGAGAAATTTATCCAGAATATCCCACAGGAGATTCAAAGGTTGTTGATTACGCAGTACGTAAAAATACAGCAGATGATATTTTTGTATGTACTCAAGAGAATCCAAATCTTTTAGTTGAGGTAAAAGGTCGTCAGATAAATTTATCCTACAATTCTCCTCGATACGTTAGTACTGTCGAGCAGTTAAAAGGATATTTGCTAGATAAAAGGTGTAAAAGCTGTGATTGGGGCATAATTACCAACGCTAATCACATTCAGCTTTTTCGGAAGCATGGAAAAACCATCTATCCAGCAACTAAATGTCTTGAGTTAACTGTAGAAAATATTGACGAAACAGTTTCTAATATCAAGCAAATTATTGCTTCTCCTAAAAAAGCTTTAGTTATTGTTGTATACAATTTGAAAGGTGGAGTAGGTAAAACAACGACCACGGCTAACTTAGCTGCTGTCTTTGCAATGCTTGAGAAGAAGGTTTTAGTCGTAGATTTCGATCCTAGTCAACAAGATCTCACTAAATTCTTGGGATTACCATTAAGTAATGGAAATGTTATTCAAAACCTAGTAGATAAAAAATCAGATATTAGAAC
>CAYYWG010000006.1:0-269875 GCA_964475335.1 uncultured bacterium | reverse complement strand
GAACTGTTCTGGAAACTTATTCCTATTATAATAAAAAAGTTAAAAGAGAATTTTCTTTTGACGTTTTACCTGCTGACAAGATGTTAGCAAATGATAATGCACTGGATCCCAAGGAGGCTAATCTAAATCAGCAGCTTAGAATTAAAGATTTAAAGTCTAAACTAGATTCTTTAAGTCTAGATTATGATTATATCTTGATTGATTCGTCGCCTAATTGGAATTTCTTTAGTCAGCGTGCTCTCTATTCGGCAGACGTGATTTTATTACCGATTAGGCCAAATGATTATTTTTCTTTATATAATACTGCAACAACAATTGGTGAACATATTCCCAAAATACAAGCTTTAAGGGAAGATGGCTGTCCAATGGCGCTCCCTATTTTTCAGAATGGCTCAAAAGTGACAAATACACAAACTAGACAAATTGAGCAAGCAATAGATGCCATAATTTGTGGGATTAAGTCAAATAACAAATTTGACTTAAAGCCATATTTTTATCCTAAGTATAAAGATGGTACAAACAATAAGTCTATTTTTTCAGTTTCTAGCCATGCTGTAATAGCGAATGCAATTTTCTCTAGGACTCCGGCAGCATTTCAAAATAAGTTGGTTTGTCATCAATATCTAGCTTTGGCAAAGGAGTATTTTTTGCAATGAGCACTTTGACTGATGTTGGTAATTTAATGTATTTGTACGTAGATGAAATTGAGCCGGGTGAAGGAACGGATGCACCAGAGTTTTTGATCAATGCTACCGCAAAGTTATTGAATCAGAAGGAAGAACGTAATTGGATTCCAGTTATTGTTAAAGAGACAGGTAAAGATCAGTATGAAGTGATTGGAAATGCCTTTGTCTACGCAGTTGCTAAAGCGGCTGAATTAGAGCGCGTTTGGTGCATTATTGCCGAAGCAACCGATTCTGCGCTTGAAGTGACGAAGGCATTGTCAAGAGAAATCGTTCCTCAAGTCAATCTATCGTCTGCAACGAGAGATGAAATTGCAGCAGCCTTGAAGTTTTTAGTTGATCAGCCAGGTAGCCCACTGAAAGGAATCAAACTTGCAGTTGCGATAAACAATATTGAAGAAGATCCTGGTCGCAAATACTGGAAATCTTTTACTCCAATTACAAAGTTAAGCTGTGGGATTACTGCGGGTAAAAAGCTGGATGCACTGAAGCAGGTTTTCTATCTAGCTCCAGAAAAGTATCCTGATATGCCTAAAGTAAACCTATCAGCGGCGACGAGGGATGAAATTGAAGCGGCATTGAAATATTTATTGGATCAACCAGATAGCCCGTTGAAGGGGCTTAAACTTGCAGTTGCGATCAATCAGATTGAAGGAGATCCGTGTCGTAAATATTGGAAAACGCTTTCTCCTATCACGAAGCTGAAGTGTGGGATTACTGCGGGTAAAAAGCTGGATGCTCTGAAGCAAGTTTTTGATCTCGCTCCAGAGCCTTATCCTGATGTGATCACAGAGCCTGCCATTTTAGAGACGTTTACCGCAACGGAACTAAAAGCGATGGCGAAAAAGCGGGAACTCGCAGTTCCGAAAAGTGCGAAGAAACCGGATTTAGTGAAATTGTTGAGTGTTTAATTTTGAGTTGAGTTCTGAATTGATGCGATCGCCGCTCTAGGGTTGCGATCGCCTTGGTGCGTCAGACTGGGGAAAGTGTGTTGTAATGGACAGCGAGTTTCTGGTCGTTGAGTCTATGTCGCACTCGTCTACCTCCGTTTCCCAGCTACCCGGCGACACCCAACGGCGATCGCCCCCGGTTGTGGCTCCTCCCCCGGCTGCCAGCACAGCGGCCCAGGCTACCCCCCGCGAAGTCATTATCGGTTTGCACCAAGTCACCAAAGCCTATCCCGGTGGGGCGCTGGCTTTAGATGGCGTGAATTTGTCGGTGCGGCGGGGCGACTTTATTTTCATCACCGGGCCATCGGGTTCTGGTAAATCGACCCTGCTCAAATTGCTCTATGGCGAAGAACGACCCAACAGCGGCACCGTCACCGTCGATGAGTTTGATGTTGCAGCCTTGCGGGGCGATCGCCTTGCAGAATTGCGGCGGCGCATTGGCATCGTGTTTCAGGATTACAAACTGATTCCCCGGCGTACCGTAGCGGAAAATGTCGCCTTTGCCTTGTGGGCGCAAGGGTTGCACCGGGCCGAAATTCAACGACGCTTGGGGCCAGCATTAAAGATGGTCGGCTTACCCCACAAGGCCAACAGCTTCCCCGATGAGTTATCCGGTGGCGAACAACAGCGGGTCAGCATTGCGCGGGCGATCGTGGGAACGCCACCCATCTTACTGGCCGATGAACCCACAGGCAACTTGGATGGAAACAACTCTGTGCAAGTGATCAAAATTTTGCAAAAGTTGCACAACATTGGGATTACGGTCATCGTCACCACCCATGATGAGGCCCTGTTGCGCCAGTTTCGGTATCCCGTTGTGCGGATTGCCAACGGCAAGTTGTTTGTGCCCCAGTCTTATCCTCAAGGGCGGGTTCCCTCTGCCTGAGGCAGGTCGGGAGAATTGCTGCGATCGCGACAACAGCCAGTGCCCGGTCACGCTTGAATGGGGTGAGTTAGCCGAGTTGCGGCTGGCAGTGGTGGGCCAGGGCGCAGGGATTAGTGAGCGATCGCCCTGACCCCGGCAGCAATTGACCCCGCGATCGACTCCGGCTTTAGCTTAGATGCATTCCAACAGGCGAGAACCAGGACAACAATGCGACTGAAGGCAGAATGTGACCTCGAATTTGCAGCCAGTGCGCCAACTCCGGCCATTTTTATGTTGCGACCCCGCAGTGGGCCGGGGCAATGGATCGTGCGGGAAGAATATTGCCTGGAACCCATCGTGCCAGCGATGGAATATACCGATTCCTATGGCAATTTGTGCCAGCGGTTGGTGGTGCCAGCAGGCACCTTCCGGGTGGCTACGCGGGCCTGGGTAGAAACGGCAGACGCGATCGCCGTGGCTCCGGGCAGTCCCTATTTGCCCGTCGAGCAGTTACCCGAAGACGTGCTGCGGTTTCTATTGCCCAGCCGTTATTGTCAGGCTGACTTGTTGGCCGATCTGGCCCTGGAGATTGCGGGCGAGGCGATCCCCGGTTACGACCAGGTGGCCGCCATCCAACAGTGGATCCAAACCCAAATTGACTATCAATACGGCACCAGTAATGCTTCGACTTCCGCCGTGGAGACGGCCCAGCAACGCCAGGGTGTCTGTCGGGATTTTGCCCACCTGGGCATTGCCCTCTGCCGCAGTCTCAATATTCCCGCCCGGATGGTGGTGGGCTACCTTTACCAACTAAAGCCGATGGATCTCCACGCCTGGTTTGAAGCGTTTTTGGGCGATCGCGATGCACCCCAGGCCCCCGGTCGGTGGTATACCTTCGATGCCACTCAAACGGAACCCCTGGGCAACCGGATTGTCATTGCCTATGGCCGCGATGCAACAGATGTGGCGCTGACGACCCAGTTTGGCCCCATGACTTTGCGATCGCTCCAGGTGTCGGTGACGGCGGCGGACTAAAGGGCCGAAGGCTCACCCCAGGCCAGCCCTCGGTAATTATGGCTTTAGCCAGCAAGCTTAGGACAGAGCGAATCTTTGAAAAGCCCATTCTGGGTAGGCTTGCTGACACGCCTCCGCCATAATGAGCATGGCTACGGCTATAGCCCCAAATTTTAGATCACGCAAATTCAAATCGCCCCAATTCAGCGTGCTCAAAAAACTCCATAGCAAAAAGTCAGGTACGACAAGACGCGATCGTAAACCTGACTTTTCTTGTGGGAGATGCAAATTGACTGTCTGAATGCCATTCGACTTCAGACAAGATTAGCGATCGCCAACCCTATTTGGGCAATTTACCAACAATTTGGCCCTTCAGATTTTCAACTTCTTTGCCCAGCTCTTGGCGGTTTTCTGCTTTCAGCAAGTACCGATAGACAAACCAGATCGTGTAGCCAAAGCCCACCATCTCAAACAACGGAGCCAATAGCGGAATGTCATCTACTGCATCCAACAAGGCCAGCGTCATCTTGACTGTGACGATCCCGCCAAAAATTAGCCCCAGCGTAATCAAGGGCCGACGATATTCACCGAAAAAGTCGGAGAGATATTCGGGTAGACCAGCCAAAAAGGCCGAAATTTTTTCGCTGATTTGCTTAAACTGCTCGCCGGATTGCTCAGCAGAGGGCAACGACAGAGTTGTAGTTTTGCTGTCTACCTCGGGGTCAGCAAACTCAGGGGTTTGGTTTTCAGTGTCTTTCAATTCAGAGTTCATATTCACAACCTGGCAGTAACAACTCTAGGGGTGCTAGCTTGGCAACAGCTTACGCCAGCAACGGTAAACTATGCAAAATATTACTAAACATTGCTAGATCTTTATCGTCCGATGTTCATCCTACTGATTAGTAAACCTGGTTTATCCACCATTTTTGTCATCAGCTAGATAGAGATTACCGAACAGTCCCAGATCTGCAATGGCCACTTAACAGCAAGCAGCACCGTGTCGCTCGAACGAACTGACAGTGAGAAGCAATTCAGGTTGGGTAAATTGTAGCGTTCACCTTCTGCTTCAGCACTGAACCAATGAATATTTTTATGGGTTCCAGCGAAATTCATTACGGATAGTCATTACCCGTGGCTGGGCGGTGGCCTAGAAAAAATCCACGGGCCTTGTGGTGGGGGCGACGTGGATGGCACTGTCAAGCTGGAGGCTGTTCGTTGATGGCAGGAAACCTGATCACCGAGAGAAAAAGTATGGGGTACCGCTGCGGTGGTGGTGAGCGGTGAGGCCAGGTCGCCAATGTCACCGTTACCAGGAAATTTGGGCTGGGTTGACGGGGCAACAGGCGGCGCTGGGCAGTTGGGTGGTGGTGGTATAAATTTCTTCTTGAGCAAAGTAAATTGCAATCTGGAATGCGCCGACGATAACCCAGGCGGCAGCGCGGAGGTCGTCCATTTCATGGAGGATCTGGTCTACAAGCCATGCCTCGGAGCAGTGGATGGTGAGGGTGTTGGCATTGTCGAGCAGGAGAAAACAGAAGGGCAGGGTGTCGGCAAAGCACGACTGGAAGCGATCGAGGCGTTGCTTTTCTAGCAGGAGCAAATCTTCATTGGTGAATTCCAGGCACATGGGCTTGACCTCTGCGAAGCATATCCTGATTTAAGCGGATCGCCCGATCGCGCCCTATGGTGAATCTTAGGATTTTTCCGCAAAATGGAGGAAGAATCTGAGTGAATTTGCGGAGAATGATCTGGCCCTTGGGGGCGATCGCCGGGAAGGGGCCGGGTCAGCAGGGGCCAGAGTGACGCTGTTGGCGATGGTTGTGGGGCCTCCCCCCCTCGACAAAAAAGTTGACAATCCGCTATTGCGATCGCTGGGCTGCTTCGGGGCAAGCTGGGTGGGCTAAGGGGCAGGCCCGAAACCGGTCAGGCTTGTGGGGGATGAGGACGGTGAACTGAGTCCAGCCTTGGCTGCTGCTGACTTGAATGGAGCCCTGGAGTTCGTGGATGAGTCGTTGAACCAGAGCGAGGCCCAAACCTGTGCCCCCTTGTTTCCAGCGATCGCCATTGGGCACACGGTAAAACTTGTTGAAAATCTGGCTGAGCTGATCGGCGGGAATTTCTGCCTGGTTGGCAATTTGGAAGCAAGTGGCGGGTTGGCGGTCTTCGAGCAGGGTGGTGGTGGCGACGTGGATTTGGATTGCGCCATTGGGGCCGGTATATTTACAAGCGTTGTTCAGCAATTCGGCCAGAATCCGTTCGAGGGTGGCCCGATCAACGGTAATCGTGGTTTCTTCGGCGATCGTTAGTTCCAACTGTTGTTGGCGATCGCGGGTGCGAGCCTGGAAGGGATAAATTAGCGCCGTGAGACATTCGGACAGGTTGAAGGTGCAGGGCTGCAAGGAATAGGCGTCAGCTTCCAACCGTTGCAAGTCGAGTAAGTCGTTGATGAGTTCAATCTCGCGGATACACTCTGCCTGGAGGATATCGAGGTATTGGGTTTGGCGTTCTGGCGTGGTGACGTTCCGCAGCAGATGAATGGCCATTTTCATATTCGACATGGGGGTGCGGAGTTCGTGGGAAACCGTGCTGAGGAAGTCGTCTTTAAGTTGGTTCAGGTTTTCCAGGGCGATGACCTGGGCTTGGGTGGCCTGGTAAAGGCGGGCTTGGCGAATGGCGATCGCGCATTGGTTGGCCACTTGCTGAATGAGGCGAATTTCCAGTTCACTAAACACCTGGGTGCAGGGCTTGAACAGCCAGAGATCGCCCAACACTTTTTGGTTGTCCACAATGGGGCAAGCCAGGGCCATGTGTTCTCGCGGACGGGGCCGCAAGGGTGCAGGCATCAGCCGACAAAATTGGAACAGTTGGGCATTCAGCAATTGGCGGTAGAGGTGGGCATAGTCCTGCATGGCAACGGCCACCCCTTTGGCCGTGTTCATGTCTACGCGGAGATACTCATATTGGATGGTGGCGACTTCTCGGTCGAGATCGTACAGGGCCGCATCGCATCCATTGAGTTGGAGGCCGATCGCCAATTCTTGCACGGCGGTTTGCAAAATTTGGTCTTCGTCTAAACTGTCCCGGACGGCATCGGTAATCCGTTTGAGGGTGGCTTCGTAGTGCAGGGCTTGTTCGAGTTGGTTGGTGCGCTCTTGGACTTGTTGTTCGAGGGTGGTGTTGAGTTGGCGAATTTGGTAAAACAGTTCGGATTGTTGGATGGCGATCGCCACTTGACTGGCCAACTGTTCCAACAACCCAATCTCGTAGCTTTGCCAGTGGCGGGGGGCGGTGCATTGATGGGCGACTAAGATGCCCCACAGCTCGTTGTCGTGCAAAATGGGCACGGCTAAAAAGGCTTGGACTTGGCTGTGGCGGGTGTGGCGATCGGTGGCGATGGACAGATCGATTTCATCTAAGTCATCAACGACCAGGTTTTGGCCCTGGCGATAGGTTTGATACCGCAGGTAAAAGCTGGCATCTTGAATGTTGATACCCAGGATAGAAGCCCAACTGGGGTGAACAGATTCGGCCACGACCCGGCGATCGCAAGGCGAATCACACCGATAAATCACCACGCGATCGGCCTGCAAAAACTGCCGCACTTCCGACACCGTAGTATTCAGGATCATGGCCAAATCCAACGATTGGCGAATGCGATGGGCAATCCCAGCGGAGAGTTGCGCCAAGCCCGCCATCAACCGTTCTTGCTCGGCCTGTTGCCGGAGTGCCACCTCGGCAGCCTTGCGTTCGGTGATATCCCGCGTGAAATAGTGATAGCCAATGTATTGGTCATACCAGTCGTAGGCCGCCACCATCACCACTTCTTTGTAGAACATGGAGTGATCTTTCCGTACCGCCCGCACTTCCACGTCGGCTTTGCCCTCCTGCTGCATCCGGTGATAAGCCGCTTCGACCAGGGGTTGATCATCGGGGTAAATCGTGGCCTGCCAGCCCAGGCCAATCATTTCGGCCTGGTCATAGCCCAGGGCTTCGGCATAGGCTCGGTTCAGCGCAATGTAGCGGCCTTCGGGGTTTAACCGGGCAATGCCTTCCACGGCGTTCCCCAGGGCGGTGCTCATTTCCAAAAGTTCGGCCTGGGCTTGTTGCCGCTGGGTGATATCGACGAGAAAAATCGAGAGGCCGTTGCTGGCTGGAAAGACCCGGACTTCAAACCAGGTTTGCAGGGTGGGATAAAACTCGTCGAAGGTGGAGGGCGTTTTGTTGGCTAAGGCCAGGTGACATTCCTGTTCCAGGGTGGTGCCCACAAATTCGGGAAACAAGTCCCAAAAGTTTTGGTGTAAGACGGTTTTGGGCGATCGCTGGAGTAAGTGGGCGGCCCGCTGGTTGAGGTAGGTAAAACACCAGGCTTGATCTAGCGAAATAAAGGCATCGGTAATGCTTTCGAGGATATTGGCGATCTGGCGGTTGGCACTGCGTAAAGCGGCTTCGACCCGTTTGCGATCGGTAATGTCGTGACAGTTGATGACGACTCCTTGAATCGCCGGATCGCCCAATAAATTCGTGGCAACGGCTTCAAACGATCGCCAAGAGGTATTGTGGTGCCGCACCCGATATTCCACCCTCGGTTGGCTGATCCCAGGATTTTGAATGGCGGTATACAACACCCGCAGAATAGTTTCCACATCTTCGGGATGGACAAATTCCGTCGCTGCATGGCCGATGATTTCATCCAGGCGATAGCCGAGTAGCCGTTCGGCGGAAGGGCTGCAATACCGAAAGATCCCATGCTCATCCAGGATGACGATGATATCAGTCGCGTTTTCAATGAGGGAGCGAAAGCGGCGATCGCCCTCTTGCAACACTCGCTCCGTCCACTCTTGATTTGCCCTCGTCATAGGTTATACCGCCTGTCCATCCCGTCTACGGTGATTTGAATATGTCTGTATCCTGCGTGGTGTTTGTGCTTGTGGGCTAACTTGGGGCTGAGATTGCTGATTGAAAGGGGAGACAATGGTCGGTGCACCAGCGCGGTTGACGCACCGCTGGAGCCAGGGGGCAAAGGACAGGGGGCAAACAAGGCCGAACGGCGGAACAGGTGGCCGTGGGGCGGTCAGGTGTGACCAACGCGACTCTTCTCTGTGGGGGGATCTTCATCTTCGTATTGAGAAGCAGCTTGAGCGTTGCGGCAATGACAGAGATCACTTTGGCCATCGCGATCGCGCCTAAACCTTGTATCGTAACCCATGCAAGGGGGCAGTGGGGCCGCTCAATCTCGTGAGCCAGACTGCCCTACCTCCCCGTTTTATTCTGCCCCAACTGGTCTATGTGCCCGCCTTCAGCAAGGGCTGAGATTGGTGCCAATATTGGTAGGCCGCATAGGCCAAGGTCACAACCCCGTGGACGATCGCCGTTTCATCCACCGCAAACAGCGGATGGTGCAACGGATAGTTGAGCTGATTCCGAAAGCCCACCCCCAACCGCATCATGCTGCCCGGAGCCGACTGTAAATACACCGAAAAATCTTCTGCACCCAAAGATGGCTCCTGAATGATCTGAATGCCCGCGCGACCCCACGCCGCTTCTGCGGAGGTTTCGAGCAACTGGGTCAGTGTCACATCATTTTGCACAGAGGGCACCCCCCGTCGATAGTTCACCTGATAGCGTGCCCGAAAGGGTTGGCAGACACTCGCAACAATTGTTTCAATCCATTGGGGCAAACTGTCACTGGTGTCAGGATGGAGCGATCGCACCGTACCCAGCAACCGCACCTGATCCGCAATCACATTGGGGGCACGCCCACCCTGGATTTGGCCAATCGTCAGCACCACAGGCCGGAGTGGATCGTGGGTACGGCTAATGGCTTGCTGCAACGTGGTGATCACTTGTGCGGCAATCCAAATCGCATCCACCGCCTCGTGGGGACGGGCACCATGCCCCGACTCGCCCATGATCACAATTTCGAGATCATCGGCGGCAGCGGTCAGTGCGCCGTAGCGAATCCCAATGACCCCCGCCGGAATCGACGGAAAGACATGGAGGGAGAGAATCCCCGATATCCCATCCATCGCCCCATCTTGTACCATCCAGGTCGCCCCCTGGGCAATTTCCTCGGCGGCTTGAAATAGAAACCGCACGTTCCCAGGCAGGGCTTCGCTCAACTGCGACAGCACCATCGCCGTGCCCAGACCTACCGTGGTATGCACATCGTGACCGCAGGCGTGCATGACTCCGACACACCGAGATGCAAACTCAAACCCGGTTTGCTCGTGAATGGGCAAGGCATCCATATCAGTGCGAATGGCCAGGGTGCGCCCATCTTTGTTTTGGCCGGGTAACTCACCCACAACCCCCACCTTGCCGATCCCTTCTCGCACGTGTAGCCCACAGGATGACAGCACTCCGGCGACATAGGCTGCGGTTTGGTATTCTTCGCCGCTGAGTTCGGGGTGGCTGTGGAGATGGCGACGAATTTCAATCAACCGGGGGGCGAGTTTTGTCGTCAGGTCTTTAATTTCGCTCAGCATCAACGTTGTCGAATCGGGTTTGGGTGGATGACTCTAGCCCCTGGTTGCCTGACATCACCTCAACGGCCTCCACCCAGACTTGTGGCCCAGAGCGGGATTCGGGCTGCTGTACCCAGTGTTACCTGGGCCATCCCTGTGTTCGGTCAGGGCGACGGGAGGGGAAAAAGCGAGGTCAGTCAACCAGTGGGCTTTCCTTCATCATAATAAAGGCCCGCATCCGAAAGGCCCCAGGGCTGGGGTCGGTAGTTGGGTTTAATCGGTGGGGCGATCGGCCACTAATTGGCCCCGGAACCCGGTGATGATGCGATCGCCGTTTTTCAGGATGTGGATTTCCATTTGGTCACTGGCCCAATCCAGGCGATCGCGAAAGGCCGGATTCAACACATGCACCCGTTGATTGCTCGACGATACGAGGGAATCCGGTGCATTGATGGCTAAGGCTTCCACATAAGCTCCGTCAATCAAAATATCCAACTGGTCTAATAAATCCTGGGCTCCGGCGGGGGCATAGTCGCCTTGGAGTTGTTCCAACGTAAACCCCGTAAAAGACATGACGCTTAAGCCCACGGCTTTGAGCCGCCGGGCCAACTCGGCCAGGGCCGGGGCTTGCCAAAAGGGTTCCCCCCCGGAAAAGGTGACTCCCTCATTATTTCCGTTGCTGAGAATGCGATCGACCAGGGTTTCAATTTCCACCAATTCATTGATGGCAAAAGACCAGGACGCGGGATTGAAACACCCAGGACATTCGCGCATACAGCCTTGTACCCAAATCACCGCTCGGCATCCCGGCCCATTCACTTCCGATTCGTCCACATAACCCATGAGGTTGAGATACCCTGCTGGAATCTCATGGAGCGCGAGATAGGCATCCGTTTTTGTCGATGGCATGGTGGAAACTCCCAAAACTCGAAGAGGGTGAGCGGAGCAATGCCCATTATGAAAATGCCAGGGCTGGGGCGATCGCCAACCGCCCCGCTCATGCCCTCTATTGTCGGAGGAATGGCGAAGAAAACCAACGAACCGCAAAACTTCTCGATGCTTTGTTGCAATTGTTGATTGTCAACGTTGAGGTTGTGAAAGGCTGGATCGCCCTGGCTGACGGGCTTTTAGGCCATGACCATGCCCCCATCCACATTCATCACCTGCCCCGTGATGTAAGCGGCAGCGGGGTCGGCGGCTAAAAAGCGAATCATCCCTGCGACCTCTTCGGGATTGCCGTACCGCCCCAGGGGAATGAATTTCAGGATTTCTTCTGACTTCAAATCAGCAGTCATATCCGTCGCGATAAAACCGGGGGCGACCGCATTGACGGTGATACCCCGAGTCGCGAGTTCTTTGGCAACGGTTTTGGTAAACCCGATGACCCCAGCTTTGGCGGCGCTGTAGTTCGCTTGGCCAGGATTGCCCATTTGCCCAGCGACGGAGGTGATATTGATGATGCGGCCTCGGCGCTGTTTCAGCATGATTTTGCTGGCGGCCCGGGTACATAAGAAGACACCCGTCAGGTTCAGGTCAATGACCGCTTGCCACTCTTCCGGTTTCATCCGCAGCAAGAGAGTATCGCGGGTGATGCCAGCATTGTTGACCAAAATGTCGATCTGGCCGAACTTTTCCATCACGGCGGCAAACAACCCGTCTACCTGGTCGGCTTGGGCTACATCGGCAGGGAGGGCGATCGCCTCACTCCCCATAGCGGTAATTTCAGCAACGACTTGATCAGCGGCTTCTTTGGAACTGGCGTAGTTCACCACAACTTTGGCCCCGTCGGCGGCGAGGGCGATCGCGGTCGCTTTGCCGATGCCCCGCGAGGCTCCGGTGACGATCGCCACTTGGCCCTGTAACCGCTGTAACTCTTTGGGTAATGCCTCCATCTGCTTTCCTCTTAACTCTCCCTGGATTCGGTGGTGGCCGTCTGACCAACCGCTAGATCATCATAGAGGAAAAGGGAAACGCCCAAGCCGCGATCGGGCCGACTTCCCTAAGTCAGAGGGCTAGCCCCTGGTTTGGGCCGATCTCTAGATGAACCATCCCGTTTCTCCAGATGGAAAGAAGGTCTGCGATGACAACCAAAAAGCAATTTGCCAGTTTTGATGCCATGTTGGCGGAGTCCGAGTTGCCCGTGTTAGTCGATTTTTATGCGACGTGGTGCGGCCCGTGCCAGATGATGGCCAAGATTTTGACCCAGGTGCAAAGCCAACTCCAAACGAAGCTCCAAGTCGTGAAAATTGACACGGATAAATATCCTAATCTGGCTTCGCAGCACCAAATTCATGCTCTACCGACGCTGGTGTTGTTCAAACAGGGGCGGGTGATCGATCGCATTGAAGGGGTTTTATCAGCGGAGCAATTGGTGCAACGGTTAGGGCCGTTGTTGTAAGCATGGGGCGATCGCGCCCTTGACCAAGGGTAGATGGAGCCTGGAACTGGCGTGAATTGGGCGATTTCGCCCTTGACGCCGTAAACTTTTGTGAAGAAAGTTTGGTAAATTCGGCTTATAGGAAGGAGACCGCTAAACGGGCGATCGCCCTTACCCCTGACTCCACTGATCTACGAATTTTCAAGGGTTTGGGGCGTTGGTCGCGGCCAGTGACTGGGCTTAAAAAAGCTGAAACCCTCTCAGGTCAGTACTTTGGGCGAAAATCATTCCGAAGCGACGATACATCGTTGTATGGATTCATAACCGTTTATCAATCAAGCCGGAGTTCGGGATAGTGGGCCATCTCTGGTGAAATCGCTGAAAATGCCATTTTTCGATAGGTCAGGCTTATAGCCCATTTTTCGCGTTTAGCCCTCAAAACGGCTCAGATCCAAATATCTTAAAGGTTCTAGCGATCCGCTTTGGGGTGCCACCCTCTAGAATGGGGCATTGAAAACCCAGACACCTTCAAGGTTCCAGCAGTTTCAATGCACTGGCTGGCCGTGTGGATTGGTTTTGAGAATACCCGTTCAGATAGTCTTGGAGAAAAGGAGACTCTATGAATAAAGGTGAACTAGTTGATGCAGTTGCAGAGAAGGCTAGTGTGACTAAGAAGCAAGCCGATGCTGTTTTGTCTGCTGCGTTGGATGCCATTGTGGAAGCAGTCAGTGGCGGTGACAAAGTGACGCTGGTTGGGTTTGGTTCGTTTGAGTCGCGGGAACGGAAAGCCCGTGAAGGCCGCAACCCCAAGACGGGCGCGAAAATGAACATTCCCGCCACTAAGGTGCCCGCGTTTTCTGCCGGTAAATTGTTCAAGGAGAAAGTTGCTCCTGACGATTAATCTGTTGTCGCAGGTATTGGGTGTGTTGAATGAGCGCCCGCAGCACGGGGGAAATCGGGCGTGGGCGGCTGCCATTGCTCACTGTTCCCCCGATGCATTGTTGGATTTTTCCGCTAGTATTAATCCGCTGGGGCCACCAGAAACGGCGATCGCGGCGATTCATGGGAGTTTGGCTGACCTTGTGGCCTACCCTGACCCCAGCTATAGCCACTTACGAGTCGCCCTCAGCGAGTTTCACCACATTGCGCCGGAGTATATCCTCCCTGGCAATGGGGCTGCCGAGTTGTTGACCTGGGCCGGACGAGAACTAGCCACCCTGGAGGCCACCCATTTAGTTACGCCCGCGTTTGGTGACTATGGGCGATCGCTCCGGGCTTTTGACAGTCGTGTGATTTCCCATCCATTGCTGACTGAGACAGCACCATTAACTGCTGATGCCCTGGCACAAACGATCGCGGCGATCGCCGAGGCCGAAGCCGCCCCCAACTCAGGCATTTTGTTGAACAATCCCCACAATCCAACGGGGCAATTGGTGCAAGCAGAGGTGTTGCGGCCTTTGCTAGAGCGATTTGCGCTGGTGGTCGTGGATGAAGCGTTTATGGATTTTTTGCCGCCCGCCGAGCAAACCAGTGTGTTGGAATGGGTGCAAACCTATCCGAATTTGGTCGTTTTGCGATCGCTGACGAAGTTCTATAGCCTGCCGGGGTTGCGCTTGGGATACGCGATCGCCCAGCCGGAACGCCTCCAACGCTGGCAACACTGGCGAGATCCGTGGTCGGTGAACAGTCTGGCCGTTGCTGCTGGCATCGCAGTCATTCGCGATCAAGCTTTTCAAGCCCAAACCTGGGCCTGGTTACCCCCAGCGCGATCGCAACTCTTGGTCGGATTAAGCCAGCAACCGGGCCTCCAACCGTTGCCCGGAACGGCTAATTTTTTATTGGTCAAATCTGAGTCATCCGTAGTGCAATTGCAACGCCAACTCTTGCAACAGGATCAGATTTTGATTCGGGATTGTTTGAGTTTTCCAGAACTGGGCGATCGCTACTTTCGGGTTGCAGTGCGTACCGAAGCGGAAAATGCTCGTTTGCTTCAGGCATTGGCGACCCTGGATTCAACCGAGGGCCGATAGACCAGGGAGATGCAGAAAGCGGCCAGATCTAAGACCTGACCGCTTTACGGGTGTTTTTGCTCATCCAGTCAGTGGCTTAGGAAGCCGAGAGTGCGCCTGCCCCAGCCGCAGCGCCAGCGGAGATTAGCGCGGTGCTAAACAACCACCAGGCCGCGATCGCGGCAGCTTGCCGGGTTTCATCCAGTTGTTTTTCGGCTTGCACTTTAATGGCTTCGATGCGGCGTTGGGTTTCCGTTTGAATATGGTCAGCCCGCCGGAGCACGCTATCCCGCGCCGATTCCACCTGAGCGACGATCCGGTTCGCATCTGCTTCCGAAATGTCGGGCCGAGAGCTGAGGAGCGCAATCACCGTGTCCCGATCAAACTGGCCGAGGCGCGATCGCAATGCATCAAACCCAGCTTCAGGATCATGGAAGAGGGTACGCAAATCCCGCTTAATGCCGTCATAGTTCAGTTCGGGGCGTTCCAACGAGTTCAAGTAATCCCGAATCCGACCAAAAATGCGATCGATAACGGCTTGAATTTGCTGTTTCACCTGGTCTACTTTGGCCAACATTTGGTCGCGCACAGTTTCCATTTGGGCGACAACCTGTTCGGCTTCCGCTGTGGTCATGTCTTCCCGTTGGGCCAACAGCGCGATCAGCGTAGTGCGATCCATTTGCCCAATGCGATCGCCCAGATTTTGGAGACCAGCTTTGGGCGATTCCAACAACAAGCTAAAGTCACGCTTGATGCCATCGGGGTTGAGTTCTGCTTTGTCGGTGTTCCGCAAATAGTCGGCTACGCTTTGCTCAAAATCAAGCACAGTTTGCTTGGTGCGCAAGGCTAACCGTCGGGGAGCACGGATGATGCGTTGCAAGGTGAACAAGATCTCATCAATGATTTGGTTGACCTGGGCCTCGCTTAAATCATCCCGTTGGCTGAGCAACTGTACCAGCGTCTCGCGATCGACTTGGCCTAACCGCTGCCGCAAAACTGAAATCCCAACTTTAGGATCATCCAACAACAATTTCAGATCCCGCCGAATGCCTTCTGGGTTGAGTTCTGCCCGATCTGTTTTCCGCAAGTAGTCGGCGATCGCGGTCAGGGTTTGATCATACTGATCCTTCACTTTCGCCACCACAATTTGGGGTGTGCTGACAAAGGTTTGCCAACTGGATTCGATTTGATTCAGCACTTGATTAATTTCAGCTTCGCTTAAATCCTGGCGTTGATTTAAGAGTTGCACCAGGGTATCGCGATCCATTTGGCCGAGCCGATGCCGGAAGGCTTCTAAACCTAGCTCAGGTTCATTCAAGAGCAGTTTAAGGTCGCGCTGAATACCGTCAGGATTGAGTTCTGGTTTACCAGTGTTACGAAGATAGTCTGCAATGCGGGCTTGAACTTGCTTAGACTTTTCGCTGACTTGCTCATTCACTGACTTAGACTCGAATAGGACGCGATCGCGAGTCGTTTCCAGCCCAGTCAAGATGGGTTCATAGTCTTCGGGTAACAGATCATCCCGCTGACTTAACCGTTGTTGCAGATAACTGCGCGTGTAAGTAGCAAACCGTTCGCTCAACGTGGCATAGTCGGCGTTTGGATCTTCCAGTAACGCACGAAAACCAGGGATCTCTTCTTCCGAAGTCAACAAAAGTGACTTGGGCGTGAAGTTCAAGTAAATATCAATCCGCTGGTGCAGGTCGGCGGTGGTTTCCACTTCTTTGGCGATGCGGGCTCCGGTCAACACATCCCGCCGGATGGCTTCGAGTTGATCGACGATCGCGTGAATTTTGGTTTGGGTAAACACGCCCCGTTCTGTCAGCAGTTGTTCAAACTCAGTGCGATTAAATTGTTGGAGTTGATCTGCGATCGCCCCTGGATCCGCCTTGGGATCATACAGCACTTCGCGAAAATCCCGTTCGATGGCGGTGGGAGTCATTTCCCACGGATAGGTCTGACGCAAGTATTGTTCAACGTCTTGGCGAATGGGACTATAGGGTGTTGCTGGTTTCCCTTGAAGTTGAGCTGTGGCGACTTTCGCTTGTTCCGTCACCTGTTCAGAAGTTGTTTTTAAGCGAGTTAAGATTGCATTTAAATCAAAGTCAGACAGATCGGTACGACCAGCCAGTAAACCGACTAGCGTATTCATCCCCAACTGGAAGGTTTGCTGAATTGCTCCTGGTGCTTTTGCTGTGTCGTTCCCCTGGTGCGATCGCTCGGCTAATACCCGGTCTAACTTAGCATTCAGTTCAGCCACTTGGATTTGGCCAGGTTGAGTCCCTTGCAGATAAGTCACCAAGTCATCGTAGGGTTTGGGTTGCGATCGCCGTCCGACAACTTGTTGCCAAATGCCTTCCAACAGTTGGGCCAGGCGGGTTACTTCTTCCCGCGAAAAGTCGGTGCGTTGGCTGACTAAATCAATGAAGGTGTTGCGATCGATATGCTTGAGTTGACCCTGATCTGCGAGTTCGGCAATTTGGGGATCGTTCAAAATTCCTTCAAAATCCTGCCGAATTTTTGAGAGATCCAGTTGGGGCAGTTGCAACCGCTGCATGTATTCTTCAACGGATTCACGCAGGCTAACGGGGTCAATGGCAGAGCCTAATTCTTGGCGAACGGCGGCGGCAGCAGCTTCAACCGTGGAAACGACCTGGTTTTTGGCGGCGCGGCTGCCAATGGCGGCGGTGGCGGCTCCCAAAATGGCCTGGAGGCCGGAGGTGGCTGTGTTCATCATGGAGCCAATCAACGACCCGACGGTGCTGGAACTGACCCACAGAAGCAAGGAAAAATAGGCCGCCCAGATGACTAAGCCGATGATTGCGCCTAACCCGTCACTGGTGACCAAACTCAGCTTGACGGCGAGATAGGTGGCAAAAAAGAGGGCGATCGCCACGCTGATCAAAGTCCACAGGCCAAAGCCAATGCTAATTTTGCGAATGGAAAGTCCACTGGATTTGGAGTCTTCTGAGGAGTTGGCGGAATGCCCCAGGTAAGACATCCCCGCTGCAACGGAAAAGTTGGTGAGTAAAAGCTGGATGGCAAAGGCAAGCAAAATGCCGGAAATGAGGGCAATGAAAAATTGTGGCCCGGTGAACAGGACGGATGCTTGTTCTGGGGCAACGGTGTCAGGACTGACGGGGGCCGGGGCGACGGGCACTTGGGCCAGCCAGTCGAGCCTCCCCAGCGATCGCAACCCAAACAAGGATGGGATGAACATAAACTCTCCTATGACGAGCAAAAACGAGTGGACACGGAGCAGTGGATACCGCCAAACTGGCCGATGCACACAAAATGAGCCTGAAGTGGAGTCACTCCAAGCTGGCTGATGCCTATGGTTGGGACATCTGTGAGCGATCGCGCCGATCCTGCTAGGTGAAAAAAGCTGGTCTGCCCAATGGGTGGGTCTTGACGGTTGCAACCGCTGCGATCGCCAGGGTAGCCAGCCATTACAGGATCTCGTGTCTTTCTTAAGAATCAACTCCTTCGGAGTACAGCACCTCTTTCTAGAGAGATAAACCGTGCACTTCAAAAGTTAGACCTCTACTCCTTGCTGCGTCTGAGGCGCTTAGCCCCTGGCTTAACCCAGTTGTCGTAAACTCAACACAAAAAGAATAGCCGTGCTGAAAGAACCAAGCCCGAACATCAGCGATCGCCCCGGCACAATGTTGGCAATGTAAAACAAGGGATACAACGTCCGGGCGACGACAAAGGCGATCGCGGCCCATCCAGCCAACGGCGCTTGCACCTGGGTAACGTAGGCCATCAAGGCCGCCGCTGTAAAAATAGAAAAGGTTTCAAAGGCGTTTTGGTGGGCCCAGGTGGCCCGTTGGGCCGTGGGGGATAGTTGATCGGTCATCGCTCTTGGTGTGGCCAGGGCTTGGAACCCAAGCTGGATCCGCCCAAATGCGACCCACATAAACGGCACATAAATCAACACTGCGGCAGCAACAATGCTGGCTAGCAAAATAGTCGGAGTCGTGAAAGGAAGGGCCGGAAGAGTCATACCAAGCAATTATCAGGATGAGAAAGTGTACGCCATCGGAGATCTGCGACCAAGTGCCTGAAAAAAGCGCCTGTCGCTGGAACCCGCCCTCATCCTATCGTGTTCCCACGGGAAAACCTATGGCCTCGATCGCCCCGGTAGGAGCGGCGATCGCAAATTTTAGTGCAGTCCAGCTTACGACCAATCCTGGAGCGATCGGGTTTTTCGCACATCCATCAATTCTGCCAAACGGTCTGCTTGCCAATCGAGGGGATGCACCGCTTCCGTGGGGATAACGCTGACGGCCTGGGGCTGGGCCAGTTGGAGGTTGCGGGGAGCCTGGGGCGATCGCGCTGGCGTGGTCTTCAGTGTAAACGACATTGCGGGTTGGGCCTGGGGCTGGACTGGCGGTGGGGTGACAGGCGGCAGCGGTGGTGACACGGTTGGCTGTGGGAGCGGGGCCAATGGTGGAGTCTGCATTGCCGGGCCACGCCACAACAATTCACCTGGTGTGTAGGGCTGTAAGCGTTTGACCTGGGGCTGCGATCGCTGTCCCCAACGGCGACGCTGTTTGGGCCGGGATACTGGCGGGGGCACAGGATTGGCTTTCCGCTTGCGGGCTTTGGGTTGGTTTGCTTTGGGCGGGTTTAGGTTCGGTGGATTGACTTTCGGTGAGCTGGCTTTGGGCTGGCTTGGTTTGGGTTTCCTCGTTTTGGGTGGGCGGGCGTTGGCTTGGCGGTTGGGCTTTGGTGCCCCGGCGGGCAGGGCGGCCTGGAGGGTTGGCGGGGGGCTGAGCAAGCTTGCCCCCTGGACCGTCGCAACAGGGCTCACAACGCTCCCTGGGAGGGGTTGGGGTACTCCTGCTGGGGCCAGGGCTGGCACTGCGGCGATCGCCTGTTGCAGTTCCAAACGGTGTTTTGCTAATTTGCGGCGGGTGGTTCGGGAAAGGGGCCGGGCGGCCACGGCGGCTGGATTTAACTGGCGAGACACTAAGATAGAACCAGCCGTGCAGGTAATGGCGATCGCCCCAAATAACCAGACCGGGACTTTCCCCTTCGTATCTAAGGGTTGGGTGGCCACCGCCGAATCTGAGCCCACGGCCACCGCTGAAACACTGCGCCGTTCGGCAGCATTGGGACTGATCAGACTGCCCACAGCCACCACCCCAACCAAAAAGACAGACAGCCACACCCCGCTCCAAAAGGCCATTGGCCGCGTCTTTAACAGGTGCAAAAACCACCGTTCCAGCGTGGAAGGCGTTGCAGCGGACGCTGTGACCGGCCCGTGGGGCGATCGCGCAGGAGTGGGATCTGACTGGATGGAAGGGTGTGTCATACAAGCCGGAAGCTCAATCGCCGACATGATAGCTGAAATTTCCTAAAAGCAACCAAATAACTGCCACGAAAATCGTCTTCTGTCACATCTCTGTAAAGATTTGACACAGACCCGGAAGTTAATTTCTAGACTGGAAAGACAATTAAGTACCCCGATCCACTTACGATCGCTACATCAAATTTCATGGATTCTTCAGTGGCAGATTTGACCAATATTCGCGAGAACACCCTCCGCCAAACCCTCTTGGGGCAACTGTGCGGCACGGGGCAGCGCTTTCGCGATCGCTACGAAATCCTCCGCATCCTAGGCCGGGGCGGGTTTGGCGTCACCTTCCTGGCTCGCGATCTGGGGCTACCGGGCCAGCCCCTCTGCGTCATCAAACAACTCTGTCCCAAAGTCAGCGATCCAGCCGCCTTGCAACGGGCCAGACAACGGTTTCAACAAGAAGCCAAAACCCTGGCTAAACTGGGGAGCCATGCCCAAATTCCCCTACTGCTGGACTATTTTGAACTGGATGGCGAATTTTACCTGATTCAAGAATTCATTCGCGGTGTCACCCTCTCCAAAGAAGTCCGCCGCAATGGCCCTTTTTCCGAAGCCAAAACCAAGGAATTTTTACGGGAAATCTTGCCCCTCATCCAATACGTGCATGAGCACAACGTGATTCATCGCGACATCAAGCCCCCCAACATCATTCGCTGCCAGGACGATAACCGCCTGGTGCTCATTGACTTTGGCGCAGTCAAAGAAAAAATTGTGCAAGCGGGAGAATCTACCACCCGGAACGCAACGACCCAATTTGTAGGCACGGTTGGCTTTGCTCCGCCGGAACAGTTGGCCTCCCGCCCGATTTATGCCAGCGATATCTACGCCCTGGGGGTCACCTGTCTCTACTTATTGTCGGGGAAGTCGCCCCTGGAATTTGACTATGAATTGATTTCTGGAGAAATTCGCTGGAAAGACCAGGTAAACGTGAGTTTGCCCCTCGAAAATATGTTGACTAAAATGCTCAAAGCTTCCCCCAAAGAGCGGTTTCAGTCGGCCAATCAAGCATTGAAGTTCTTGGGTTTGGAGCCCCATTTCGACCACTTGCTGGACTGTATGAATGATGTGAAATCTCGCCCCGCTAGCAAAACAGACTTTGAATTGATGGAACTTGATTCATCGGGCTATGTGCCGCCAGTTGTGCGCCAAGCGCTGGAAATTCGGGAGTGGCGGGCCAAACTCAAAGCGCGGCAAGCACGGCAACAGCGTCAGTTTGGTATCACTAGTTCTGATAAGTGATGTGGTTCAGACCGTCAGGAAGGACGCCCGCGATCGCGGCAAACTGTAACCCTCACCACAAAAATATGCCGTTTGGTTGAGATTCGAGTACACTAACCCAATTACTACGCTTCATCAATTGGAGGCCCTGGCAATTTGCGAGGGCTCTCGTTTATCTTCTGGTGCATTTTGAATAGATCGCCCACTGTCTGGCGGGGGTGGGGGGTGGCGGTGGGGCCAGGGATCTCTGTTAAGGGGGCGTGTCATCTGCTGTTTTTCCCCAGAAGTTTAAATATCTAGATTTGCCAATACGCAGAGCTGTACATAGCCGCGCTCAAACTCCTAGGGTCAAACTCTTTCCGTTGTAGCCTGTGGATTTGTACTCTATCTCTAGCCCAGTTGCACATAGTTGTTGATCTCTTTCACAAGAGAGATCAATCCTTGAACTGAGTTGTTTATAGTGAAAGCAACTTATAGAAAATCTACGCAGTTCGGAGGCAACTCATTATGGATGCAAATGCTATTAAAAAGTTTCAAGGTGAAAATCCCCAAGATCTTTCAGAAGTAAGTGGCCCTCAGAGTCCTGAACGGTTAGATAATCAAGCTGATGAAAATAGCAATGTTACCAGTCAGCAAATGACCGTTGAGAATGTATCGGAAGATATTAAGAATCAATTGCCACCCGAAGCTTTGCCGTTGTTTGTAACTGCTTTTAATAGCATTTATGATCAGAATGGCGATCGCGAAGCTGCAATGGCTGTGGCATGGCAAACGATTGAACACAACGAAAATTTTGAGAAAGGGGCTGATGGTAAGTGGCAGTTCCGGCCTATCGAACAAGGCTTGAATAATCCTATCCCCACGTCGGCAGCCTAGCGATCGCCCTAAATCTAACTTGAGTTTTGTGCTTTAGCCAGTTTCTAGGTTCCTCAGTCTCCTATCGTGTCCGTTTGTGGCCTCGATAGGAGCTTTTTATTGGGAATGATACAGTAGGAAATGATGCGATCGAGATAGGCGAATGCAGCGGAAGTTGGGGTGGCAAGGATGGGTCATTAAACAATTAGGTTGGTTTGCTAATTTCTTGCTAAGACTTCGAGGCCGAGTTCAGCGAATCATGAACCGAATGCTTGAAGTGCATCAACCAGAACTGACCCAATTACCCTTTTATTCTCCATATTATTTTCATCGCAAAAGTCAACTTGAACGGTTGCCAAAAACATCAAATATCATCTTTTTGGGTGATAGCTTGACTACAGAAGGAGAATGGTCAGAATTGCTGGGTGTTGCAGTCAGCAATCGTGGGATTTCTGGGGATACAACCTATGGTGTGTTGCAACGACTGGATGGAATTTTAGAGAATCATCCGCCCGAGATCTTTTTGATGATTGGCACAAATGATCTTGAACGGCGGCTTGATCTAGCCATTTTGCTAGACAACTATCGGGGTATTTTGCAGCGGTGCCACGGTGCGTTACCAGAGACCACGGTATACGTCCAAAGTATTTTGCCTGTGGCGCATCGGAGTGACTATCTTCACAAGAATCAGGCGATCGCCACGGTCAATCACCAGTTGGCAGCACTGGCCCAGGAGTTTGGCTATCCGTTCATTGATTTGCATCCTCATTTTCTGCGGCCCACAGGCCACACCGGACGGCCAGAGTTAGACCCCCAATACAGCCAAGATGGTGTGCATTTGAATGGACTTGCCTATGAGCGCTGGGCCAGCCTGATCCAGCAATATGTGGCAAGGTAAAGCCAAGGGCGTGGAATTCCTTTTACACTACTTACACAACCAGGACGGCGACACAGGAGGGGGCAAGCATGACGGCTGGAATTGAGTCTTATCGGGCGTTGGCGTTGCAAGTAACGTGTCACGCGGTGAACCAGGCTCGCGATCGCGCCGAGGCTCAAACCCTGATGCGACAGGCAATTTTGCGCTTAACGCCACAAATTGGGGCGAGTCTGGCGTTTATTGGGTCGGATTGTCGGTTGGTGGTGTTGCCAGAGTATTTTTTGACGGGGTTTCCCTTGGGGGAGGCGATCGCGGTGTGGGCCAACAAAGCCTGCATTGAAATGGCGGGGCCAGAGTACGAGGCATTAGGACAACTCGCACAAAAGTATCAGATTTTTTTGGCCGGCAATGCGTACGAACTGGATCCCAATTTTCCGAATTTGTACTTTCAAACCTGTTTTGTGCTGTCGCCATCGGGGGATGTGGTGTTGCGCTATCGGCGGCTCAATTCTATGTTTGCGCCCACGCCCCATGATGTATGGGATCGGTATTTGGACTGTTATGGCCTTGAGGGGGTGTTTCCCGTGGCCCGCACGGAGATTGGCAATCTAGCGGCGATCGCCTCGGATGAAATTCTGTTTCCAGAGCTGGCTCGGTGCCTGACTTTGCGAGGGGCGGAAGTTTTGCTCCATCCCACGTCCGAAATTTATGGCAAAGACCGCGCCCCCAAAGAAGCGGCCAAAGTCAGCCGGGCTGTGGAAAATTTGGCCTATGTGGTGTCGGCGAATACGGCGGGCCTTGCCAATAGTCCAATTTTGCAAAGTTCGGTGGATGGTGGCTCCAAAATTATTGACTATCGGGGGTTGGTGCTGGCGGAAACAGGGGCAGGCGAAAGTATGGCTGCCTTTGCCGAGATTGATTTGGCCGCACTGCGACGCTATCGGCAACGACCTGGATTAGGCAATCTGCTTGCCCGCCAGCGATTGGAGGTTTACACGCCAGTTTACACGCAAACTTCTCTCTATCCTGCGAATACGATGGCACAAGGAGATATTTCGCGATCGCACTTTATTGAGACTCAACAAGCAACCATTCAACGACTGACCGAACAGGGCATGATTTAAGACCAGAATTGAGAACTTCAGGATGACTACAATAACCAGGTTTAGCTAACGTGATGACCCGAACGATCGCAGTACGAAATCCCCGTACGGGAGAATTGGATTATGAAATTAAACCGCCGGATGAGACTCAATTAACCGCACTGTGCGATCGCCTGCGGCTGGCCCAAGATGATTGGCATCAGTCGGGCCTGGGCTTACGGATTGAAACATTGCAAACCTGGAAGCAGATTTTATCTGATTCGCGCTCTGCCTTGGTCAGCGCCTTAATTCGGGATACGGGTCGGCAATCCGTTTCGGAGTTAGAATTTGACTCCCTGCTGAATATGATTGATCGATGGTGTCGGTTGGCTCCGTCTTTGCTGCAACCGACGGAGCAAGTGACTGCAATTCCGTTTATTCAACTGCGTCAGGCTACCTGTCCCTATGCTGTGGTGGGGATTATTAGTCCCTGGAATTTTCCGTTGTTACTCTCAACCCTGGATTTAATTCCGGCTTTGCTCGCTGGGTGTGCGGCGATCGTCAAACCCAGTGAAATTACTCCGCGATTTATTGCTCCCTTGATGGCAACGATCGCCCAGGTGCCTTCATTGCAAGAGGTGTTGCATTATGTACCGGGTGATGGGGCAACGGGGGCTGCCATGCTGCAACAGGTGGATGCAATCTGTTTTACGGGGAGTGTGGCAACGGGCCGACGGGTGGCAGAACAAGCTGCCCAACGGTTCATCCCCGCGTTTTTAGAACTGGGTGGCAAAGATCCGGCGATCGTGTTGGCATCGGCAGACTTAGACCGGGCGAGTTCCGCGATTTTGTGGGGGGCGACGGTCAATTCGGGCCAGTCTTGCCTATCCATTGAGCGAATTTACGTGGCTGAGACAGTGCTGGAGCCCTTTGTAGACCAGTTGGTGGCGAAGGCCAAAACGGTGGCGCTGGCCTATCCAGAAGTGGACAGTGGGCCATTGGGGCCGATTATTGCGGCACGCCAAGCTGAGATTATTCAAGCCCAGTTAGATGATGCCGATCGCCAAGGAGCGATCGCCCACTGTGGGGGCCATGTCGAAACGCTGGCGGGGGGGCTGTGGTGTCGGCCTACGGTGTTGACCCAGGTGCATCATCAAATGGCCGTGATGACCGAGGAAACCTTTGGCCCTATCATGCCGGTGATGGCGGTGGAATCCCCAAAAGTCGCGATCGCCCTGGCCAATGACTCGGCTTATGGCCTCAGTGCAGCGGTGTTTGCCGGGAGTACCGACGAAGCCCTGGCGGTTGGCCAACGGTTGCATGCCGGAGCGGTGAGTATCAATGACGCGGCCCTGACGGCCTTGATTTATGACGGTGAAAAGCAGTCATTCAAACTGTCTGGGTTGGGTGGGTCGCGCATGGGGCCGAGTTCTATCCAGCGGTTTCTGCGAAAACAAGCGTTTTTGGTGAATACCGGCAGTGCGGCGGATCCGTGGTGGTTCACGCCCTAGCCAGAGAGGTGGGCTGAGCCGGGTCGGACTGGTTAAAATCGGGGTGCGCCAAAGGACTTTTGCCAGCAAGGAGCGATCGCCCATGTCTCAACCTGTCATTCTGACCGAAATGCCCGTCTTGGCTCGTCATCTGGGCGATTGGGTCGGCACCTATACCCTGGTCGATTTGGAAGGTCGCATCCTCGACAAATACACCTCCCACCTGACCTGTCAGATTCCCGCCGATGCCTCCCACGACTACTATCAGATCAATCGCTACAAATGGGCCGATGGGAAGCGGGAAGAACACCAATTTCCGGCAGATTACTGCGAACAAAAAATCTGGTTTGATACCGATCGCATTGCTGGCCACGCCTGGGAAGCCGACGACTCGACGCTGCTCCTCAAGTTCGCGTACAAAACCGTTCCAAACTTTTATCTCTACGAAATGATTCAGATTAGTCCGTGCAACAACTATCGGGCTAGGACGTGGCAATGGTTTAAAGATAATCAAATTTTTCAACGCACGTTGATTCAGGAAGAACGGTTACGTTGAACCCCAAAGAACAAAAATTAAATCCTTACCGCCAATGGCAACCCTCACCCCGCCTTGCGGCACCCCTCTCCCTAGGGAGAGGGGACGGGGGTGAGGGCGATCGGCAAAATCAGATTTCATTTAATTCATGCTTCTAAGCCTCTAGGCTCCCAAAGTTGCCAGCCGCAATACCCTGGCGATCTCTCCGGGAAACAGCGATGATAAGGGGAACGATACTCCACGACCGCTTTGTGTGTTGTTGATGTGCTATGTCCAATGAAGTGATTGAGATTTTATCCGCAGAAGATATGCGCCGGACGGTCACACGCCTTGCCTCCGAGGTGATTGAGCGATCGGGGGATTTGTCCCAACTGGTGTTGTTGGGGGTGTACACACGGGGCGTTCCCCTGGCGGAAATGGTGGCGCGTCAAATCGAAATGTTAGAACACATTACGGTGCCTTTGGGGGCGCTGGATATTACCTTTTATCGCGATGATTTAGACACGATCGGTATTCGCACGCCTGCCAAAACGGATATTCCCTTTGATCTGTCTGGTAAAACGGTGGTGTTGGTGGATGATGTGATTTTTAAAGGGCGGACGGCGTGTGCGGCGTTAGAAGCGGTGAAGGATCACGGTCGCCCAGCCGTGATTCGGTTGGCGGTGTTGGTCGATCGCGGCCATCGCGAGTTACCCATTCACCCCGACTTCACTGGGAAACTGTTGCCCACCGCCCGCGAGGAAACCGTCAAGGTGTATGTTTCAGAGTTAGACGGTCGAGATGCAGTGGAATTGATCAAAGCTTGAGGGAGACAGGATTCCCCCGCTCAGTTTGGGGTGTTGCCGCAGTCAGTTGGTTCTTGCCTGCAAATTGTCTGTAAGAATGGATGGAAATGTCGTTGGTCAGTCGTTAAACGTAGTTAACCCGTTATGAATTCATCGGTAGACACCCAGGTTCGCAAGGCGGATCACCTCCGAATTTGCCTGGATGAGGATGTTCAATCGCGTATTACGAGCGGGTTCGAGCAATACCGCTTTACCCATTGTTGCTTGCCAGAGTTGGCCTGGGAGGATGTGCAATTAGGGACGACATTTTTGGGGAAGGCGTTGTCTGCGCCGTTGTTGATCTCGTCGATGACGGGGGGTACAGACCACGCGAAGCTGATTAACTTTCGGTTGGCAGCGGCGGCGCAGGCGCATCAGTTGGCGATGGGGGTTGGGTCGCAGCGGGTGGCCGTGGAACAGCCAGAGGTGGAGGCGACCTTTGCGGTACGGGCGATCGCCCCGGATATTTTGCTCTTTGCGAATTTGGGGGCAGTGCAGTTGAACTATCGCTATGGGCTGGATGAATGCCGCCGGGTGGTGGATGCCCTCGAAGCCGATGCGTTGATTTTGCACCTGAATCCGTTGCAAGAAAGTGTGCAGACGGGGGGCGATCGCAACTTTCGGGGTTTGTTCGAGAAGATTGCCGTTCTCTGCGACAAGCTGCCGGTGCCGGTGATTGCTAAAGAAGTTGGGAATGGCATTTCGGCGGCAATGGCGCAACGGTTGATCGAGGTGGGTGTAGCGGCGATCGATGTAGCTGGCGCGGGTGGCACGTCGTGGGCCAAGGTGGAAGGGGCACGGGCAAAGGATGCGCGGCAACGGCGGCTGGGTCAAACCTTTGGAGATTGGGGTTTACCCACGGCGGAGTGTATCACGGGCATTCGGGCGATCGCGCCAGAGGTGCCATTGATTGCATCTGGGGGCTTACGCAATGGGTTAGATGCGGCGAAGGCGATCGCGCTGGGTGCCAATCTGGCGGGTATGGCCATGCCATTTTTGCAAGCGGCAGATGAGTCTGAAGTCGCCCTGAACGAACTGATTGAAATTCTCAAAGCAGAACTAACGACGACTTTATTTTGCACAGGAGTTGCCAATATTCAAGACTTATCTAAGGCGAATGTTTTGCAGCCTGTGAAAGCCTAGTTTGGCACGAACGATTTGCTTGGGAGCGGACTGAATGCCGGAGCGATCAACCTACGCGGGTTAACTGGCTGTGACAGGGGCCGATGGGAAAGTGCTGGCCGTAACCTCAGGCGATCGCGCCACATCGGGACTGATGACCTTCGTCGCTTGCGGGTGAACTGGAATGCGGATGACAAACTCTGTGCCTTCGCCAATGGTGGAAAAACACTGAAGCTGGCCGCCATGTTTCTCGACGACGATTTGATAGGAAATCGATAAACCGATGCCTGTGCCTTTGCCCACAGCCTTGGTGGTAAAAAACGGATCAAACACTTTGGCGCAAACTTCTGGCGGCATTCCCGACGCATTGTCCGCAATCCTAATTTCGACCCAATTGGTCGCGATCGCCTGAGTGCGAATCCAAATCGTCGGCTCAGGCTCGCCTGTGCCTGGGAGGGGTGAATGGTGCCATTGCTCCGTCGGAGACTGACTCATCGCCTTGTTCAGTTTGTCTTCTAGCGCATCGATCGCGTTCGCCAGAATATTCATAAACACCTGATTCAGTTGCCCTGCGTAGCACTCCACTAAATGCGAATTCTCATAGTCTTTCACCACCCGAATTCCTGGTGTTTGGGATTTGGCTTTGAGCCGATTTTGCAAAATCAGCAATGTGCTATCCAGCCCTTCGTGAATATCGACTTGCTTCATATCCGCTTCGTCCAGCCGGGAGAAATTGCGGAGCGACAGGACAAGCTGCCGAATGCGATCGGTGCCAATGTGCATCGATTCTAAAATCTTGGGCAAATCTTCCATCACAAAGTCAATATCAATCGAGTCGGTCACGTCTTGCACGGCGGCATTCGGTTGCGGATAAGCCATCTGATAGGTTTTGATGAGCTGAATCAAATCGTTCAAATACTGATCCGCATAGGGCAAGTTGGCATGGATGAAATTAACGGGATTGTTGATCTCGTGGGCAATGCCAGCTACCATTTGGCCCAGACTCGACATCTTTTCGGTTTGTACCAGTTGGGCTTGGGTTTGTTGCAATTCTTGTAAGGCGGCGGCCAGTTCTTGGGCCTGTTGTTTGAGTTGGGCTTCTGAGGTTTGCAAGACCTGGTTGGCGGCGGCTAATTCAGCCGTGCGATCGGCGACGCGGGCTTCCAGTTGCCCCTGGGATTCCCGGAGTGCAGCTTCGGCCCGTTGGCGTTCTAGCACTTCCTGCTGTAGTTCGGTCGATCGCTCCTCGGCCTGTTCCAATAACCGAATTTGTTGCAGCGCAATGAAACTGGCGATCGCCAACACCCCAGCCACAACCCACGCCAAGGTATTCAAAGCATCCAGTTTTTGTTCAACGTGGGCTTTGGGAATCACCAACGCTAATGACCATTGCGCTTGTTGCAACGGCACATAGGCCACATAGACCCATTCATTGCCCAATTTGACGCGCTGCACCCCCTGGCCATTGTGCACCATTGTTTGATAAATCGTTTGCCAAGCCGGATCACTTGCGTTCAACATACTGCCCGTTTGGGGGGCGATCGTGGCTCCCGGTGTTTTGGCCACATCCATCGGTTTGGCCAGGGGCATTCCTTGCCCATCCAGCACAAAGGCATAACTTCCCGGCACTTTGGGAATACTATTCACCACGTCTTCGATATGTTTGGTGGGAATGACCCCAACGAGCGCCCCGATGGGTTTGGGCGTTTGGTAAGGATCGCTGGGCAGCCCAAACGCATAAAGATTTTCGGCTCGGAGTGCGGCCCGGTCAGGGGAAATTTTGCGATTGAGCGGTGGCACCGACCAAATAGGCGCTGCCACACTAATTTGCCGATGGGCGTTGGCATCTGTGCGTTCGAGGCCCGAAACCTGCACCTTCCCGGCGATCGCCGCCTTGAAGTAAGCACTTTTAACCAGGGTTTGATCTTGGGAAAAGCCCCGATCAGTCCGGTAATGGGAGCCATCGGGATAGGCATACATGAGATAGCGGTAATCCGGTAGGCGATCGGCTTCCAGGGACAAAAACGGGATCACCGCTTCCAGGTGCATGGAGCGAATAGCCACCTGATTAGCCAGGGTTTCGACTTCTGCGGAGCGCGTAGCGAGCCACTGATCAATCTCATCGCGTGCCTTTTCTACGCTGAGTTGGGCATTGGTTTTCAAGCTATCGATAATGATCTGGCGGACTAGCCAATAGCTGGTGACTGCCGTGGAGCCCACGATGAAAATACTGCTTGCCAACAACACCAACGAGGCCCACCGTTGCGAGGTTCCATGAAACCGGGGTTTGCCCCGCAATGCCTGGGTGACAGTGCTCAGAGAAGATAGTGCAAAAACCATAAAATTCTGCTCACTGATGTGGCCCAACACTTTTCCAAAAACACCAAGTTCGGCCTGCCCTTCCCTATTCCGCGCTCAACAGACCGATCGCACCCCTATGTCAGTGATATTCACAGTTTAAAATGAAGATTCCGTAAGTTTACGCACCAAATGAGGGGCAAAAGATAAAAGTTTAATGAATTATTTAGATTTAAGGCCAAAGTAGTTGTGTTTAGCCAACCGAGCCTCAACGATGCAAATCAGACTCGAATCGTTCATCACAATGAGTCAGTAATACTATAGGAGTTGGGTTGGTGCGGCAGGATCTATCTTGGGGCTGGACGCAGGTTGATCGAAGCGGTGGGGCCGATCGCGCCCCAATACCCAGGTCAAGCGACTCACCCGGATGCTACCAATTCACTGAAAGTTGCCAGTCTGCACTGATGGTTGTGGCTAGTGCAGCCTAACGTCGGCCTAACCAGGCTTGGTAGGCGGCAGAGCTGGGGCCGAGGGGAATACCCTCGCGTTCAAGGCGTTGATTCACGCGATCGCTCAAGGCCAGCAGTTCTTGCATCCAAGGCAATAACCCGGTGCTGGACTGCATCCGAAACTCCGCAAGGCCATCACGCCAGGTTAACTGGGCCAGTCGTTGCACGAGACTGGTTGGCGTTTGCCCAGAACTAAGGGCGATCGCCGCGATCGCCCTCAGTTCTGCTGCTGTTAAGCTCAATTCTGCACTCATGACTGACTCCAAGCTGCCTTTAAGTTTAAACGGAACGAAGAGTAATAGTCCTTTGCAGGAAATTAACCAACAAACTGCAAGAAAACTATCACTCTTCGGGGATATGCAATATGCTCAATAACTGATTAAGGTGAAGCCAAACTTCAGGCTTAACGAAGGGGAACCGCATTCACATCAACAGTTGTAGCCTCTGTTGGGTTTGTTGCATTCACGGTTGCTGTTTGACTCGCCGTTTTCGCTTTTGCTGCATTCAAGCGATCGAGCAACAGGGAAGACACTTCGCTCACCAGCAGCGTTGCAATAATACCGTCATCAATCCAGCCAATGATGGGGAATACATCGGGCGAAATATCAATTGGGCTAAGTAAGTAAAGCAATGAGGCCCCAATAATCCACCAGCGATGCTTGGGATTACGGATCATGTCACGATACCAGTTGTAGAGAGATTCGATGGAAAATTTCATGGCGAGTGCCTTTGATTGAGATTGCCCTTACAGTTTTTATCTTGCCAAACTCGATCGCAAAAAGCGGGTGTGGATAACCCCTCGTTTTGTCGTAGTAATCCCCCCGGTCGGTGTTACTGGAAACAGGCGTTTGACGATCTCCTTGGCGCTGGTTCTGGCGGGGTAACGGGGGCAGGGGGCTACAAATGCTATATTGCAACAATTGCCCTTCCCTGTGTGATGAATTCATTGGGCGCGATCGCGCTAAACAGTGGCTAGTTTGCTGTGCTTAAAGGGCTGTATTGAATTATTTTGCTTAGCCAAAAATCCCATGCCTCAATTGGTGCTGCCCTCGTTTCGTCATCCCCAGTTATTGCAGCAGGCCCTCTCCCATCGCTCTTATACGAACGAAAACCCAGGTCATGGGGACAACAATGAACGGTTGGAGTTTTTGGGGGATGCCATTCTCAATTTTTTGAGTGGGGCATATTTATTTCATCGCTATCCTACCAAGCCAGAAGGTGAGCTAACCCCGTTGCGGGCGGCCTTGGTGGATGAAGCCCAGTTGGCCCGTTTTGCGATCGCTCTCAATTTGGGGCCATACCTCCGGGTGGGGCGGGGGGCAGAACTGCAAGGAGCACGCCACAATCCTAATTTACTCAGTAGTGCCTTTGAAGCAGTGATCGGGGCTTACTTTCTCGATTCTGGGGCCGATATGCACACTGTTCAGCAGTATGTCGAGCCGTTTTTTGCCACAGTGATTGACGAGCTGGCTACCACCACCCCCATGACTAACTACAAAAGTCGGTTGCAGGAATGGGTGCAGAAAGCCTTTGGCGAAAATCCGGTGTATGCGATCGTGGCGGAGTCGGGGCCTGATCATGCCAAGACGTTTCAGGTCGAAGTGCGCGTTCACGGGCGAGCCTATGGGCATGGCACGGGCCACCGCAAGCAAGATGCTGAAAAAGCTGCTGCCAGAGATGCTTTGCAGCGCCTGCACCTGTTGCCCAAGGCGACGCAGCCCTAGAAGCATGGGCGAAATGATTTGGCTCAGGCGGGGGTAGGTTCACCTTGGACGGTCAGAACAGAGCACGGTGCATGGTGCAAGACATAGTTGCTGACACTGCCCAAAAAGAGTTCTTTCACGCCAGTGTGGCCCCGTCGCCCAACAATGATGAGGTCGGCTCCCCAGGTATAGGCCAGTTCACAAATGACGTGGCCCGGATCCCCTACGTTTTGGGTAAATTCTACGGCTAGCCCAGCTTTACTGACGCTGTTGGCGAGGGCTTTCAGGTTTTCAATTCCTTTCCGTTCGTATTGTTCCCATTGGGTGGCGTAGCTGCGAATCGCTTCTTCGTGCAAGCCGGGGTAGACGCTATCGGGGCCGGGATAGATGGGGGTGGGATAGCCTTCATCCATCGGCGATAAAACGTGGAGGAGCATTAAGGTGGCGTGGGTCAGTTTGGCGATCGCAACGGCTTCAGCCAAAACGTGGTCTTCAACTGTGGTCGGGGGCAGTGCAACTAGGATTTTCTTAAACATCGCAACCTCCAGCACAAGGGATAGGAATGGAAAATTTGCTGCTGGACAAATGGGATTTGATCACCAGCAAAACCCATCTAAAAGCATACTTGCTTTATTTCTATCCTCGCTCCATTTTGGGGGAACGGCGGTGAATGTTCACAGATTGTTTTGTGGCGCAGGGGGGTTGACGGGAGGCGAAGGATTACAGGCTAGATTCCCGATCGGCTGGAGCTGTCCATAAATAGTCGCGCAGCCGAATTTTGCCTGTGCGATCGAACTGCACGCCTTCCGCTTCGAGTAATACGCGCTGCAAGTGGTCAGACCCATAGCGTTCGGGGGATTCGGAAATGGTGCCTTTGGCGTTGACGACGCGATGCCAGGGAATGTCAGAGTCTGGGGTGACGCGGTAGAGTGCATACCCCACGAGGCGGGCTTTACCGGGGAGGTTGGCAAGCTCGGCAATTTGACCATAGGTGGCGACGGTGCCGGGGGGAATTTGGCGAACGATATCGTAAATGATGGTGTAAGTTGACATGGGCGGTTAGAGCGATCGCACCAACTCGCGCAGGGCTGTAGTAAACACTTGCAACCGACTTTCGGGTAATGCTAACGGGCGATTGGTAAAAACATAATCAATATCTCCGTCGTCAGTCACTTCAAACTCGGCGGTGAATTCTCTGGCCCACAAATCCAGGTGGCGACGGGCGATCGCGGGCTCTAGCCGAGTGGCAGCGGCAAAGTCGAGTAAGGACAGGCGGCCCTGATTGGCTTGCAGGAGGGCAAAGAAGCGATCGCGAATGGCGTGGTGTTCTGCCTGAAAGCTGGTGTAGAGAAACAGGCCACCCAGGGCCAGGGGCATTAACCCAAAAAAGGCCATCAACGTCAGCAAAATGGTGAGCAAAATACTCCCCGGATGACCAATGAGAATGCTCAACACAATTCCAACGGAAATAGTGCCACCGCTCACGATGCACAAACTGCCTAGTACTTTGCCGAGTTTGCTCCAAACTTGACTCATCTCGCGCCCCTCCACTGCCTGGTCACAATCCTGGTCACAATCTATGTGGCGCTGGCTGCACGGTTTGCTGGTGAACGGCCAGCAGAAACCGCTCCGGTGCCTTCTCCAACCTAGCGCGATCGACCCAGGTTGGGGGAACTTCTTCAGGGCAGGTTTCCGCACTATTCCGTACTGTTTCTGGGGCTGTGTCTCGGCTTGCGACCCTGGGGCTGGCCCCTGGTCGAGGGAGGCAGGATTGCCAGCATTTTTTGCCAAGACTTGCTATAACAGATAGACACGGTGGGTAGGAGCCTGGTGCCGGATAAATCGCCCAATTGCCGTAGCTTTGGTGATGCCTGAAGGTTTGTGGCAGGGCAGGAGCGAAAAAGCGAAAAAATAAAAAAGGCCAGCTCTCAACTGGCCTAAAGGTTTCTGCGTTGTTCTCTCAAATGGAGGAACCCAGTCTGCGCGTTCCCAACTTGCAGCGGGCTTCCAGGATTATTAATCCCTTTTCCGGCACTATTGTAACAACATACACAAAGTTTTTTTCATATATCTTCACGCATCCCTGACATTTCTGGTTGAGCAGTCAGGGCGATCGCGGCCCGTTGCGGGTTCCCCCAAAGGACTCGTTCGTGCTTGTAGACGGTCATTCCCGGTTTTGCCCCCTTCGGTTTGTAAACATGTTTGGGCTCGGTATAAATGACGGGCACCTGCTCGCTTTGGCGGGCACGGCTATGAAAAGCGGCCAAATCAGCGACGTATTCCAAATCTGTGGCATCGGGCACATGGCCAGCCGCCAGCCGCAGCAAAACGTGGCTGCCCGGAATTTCTTGGGTGTGGAACCACAGGTCGTAATCGCCAGCAGTGCGGAAGGTGAGGGCATCATTTTGGCGATTGTTGCGGCCTACGAGCACTTCTAACCCATTGGGTGTGGTGTAGCGATAGGGTTGGCTGGCGGTGTCCGTAGTTTTGGCGGGGAGATAGTCCGGCGCATCCATGTAGCCTTGTTGCACCAATTCTGCCTGGATTTCTTGCAGGGCGGCCCAGGCATCGTTGGAATGATCCCCAGTCAGGTCGGCGCAGGCGGCTTCGACTTGTTCCAGGTATTGGATTTCGGCATCGACGGCTTGCAACAGTGGGGTAATGGCTCCCCGCGATCGCTTCAATTTTTGGTGCCGTTTGTAGAGGGCTTGGGCATTTTGCACCGCATTTTTTTCGGGATCGAGGGGAATGGTTGCGGGTTCGCCAGTCACAAAATCAGGGATGTGAATGGCTTGCATTCCGGGTTGCCACTGGTGCAAATGGGCCATTAACAGGTCAGCCTGATTGCGATAATGGTCGGCCTGGTCGGCATCGTCTAACCGCGTTTGGAAGCCAGTGGCTTTGAGGCGCAGTTTTTCCAGCAGGGCGTGAAGTTTTTGGCTAAGTTGATGGTGGAGGCGATCGCAGTTCTGCCGATTGAGTTGGGTGGTGTAGTACTGGTCGATTAATTGCTGGATATCGGGGCTGGGGGCGATCGCGCCCCACCCCAAAACGGTATACCCCGCCTGTGTCCACCCCGGTGTAAAGTGCTCGGTTGTAAGCTGTTGGAGCCAGGTTTGCCAGGAGCCAAAAAGTCGTTCCCAGTCGGCCTTGGTCAAGGTCTCAGTGGTGTGATTGGGGTCAAGCTCGGCCCGCTGCGCCAAGGTGCGAACCAAGGTGGAACTTAGCCCCCGATAGGTTTTTAACAGATTTTTGCGGAGTGGCCCGGGGACGAGGCTTACCCGTTCTTGCCAGCGTTCAAAGGGTTCGGTCAGCGTGGGGGCCGGATCGGTCAGGGCGGGGGGCGGCTCATAGGGTTGCCCTGTTTGGATGGGGCGCACACTCGACTGTTGGGCACTAACTTGGTGGGCCGCTGTGACAATTTGGTTTTGCTGGTTGGTCAAAATCACGTTGCTATACTGGCCCATGATTTCGATGTAGAGATGCCACAAGGCAGGTTCGCCGGGACGCTGGGCAAATTGTAGATCGATGACCCGCTCCCACGGGGCGATCGCGGCAATGTCTACAAGGGCCAAGTTGCCGATCTGATGGCGCACTTGTTGGCTAAAGGTGAAGGTATCTGGCGATCGCGGTGGCGGTGGGCTGAGGCACAACCGGGCCGCCTGGGGATGCCAGGAAACCAAAAGCCAGCCCCGCCGGTCTAAAGTGCGTAGCCCCAAAAAGACAGTGTGGCGATCGCGTTGATAGACCTGCTCCACCCGTGCGGGGAGCCAAGTGGCCCGTAAATCTGCGCAAATCGCCATTAAGGTTGTGAAATCAACAGGTTGCACAGCCGTTCTTTATCCACATCAAAATACAGTAAGCTTTCGACCCAGTGCTGGGAGCCCCCCAACCCGATCGCGTAGGATCAAAATTCCGGGGTGGCTTTGTTTGTCCGATTCCCTGCCATTAGCTGCGCCAAACTCGCGATGGATATTAGACTCATTAATATAGGTTTCGGTAATATCGTCTCGGCGAATCGTGTGATTGCGATCGTCAGCCCTGAATCGGCCCCTATTAAACGTATCATCACCGATGCCAGAGATAACCGACAACTGATCGATGCAACTTATGGTCGGCGGACTCGTGCCGTGATCATAACCGACTCCGGGCATGTTATCCTGTCTGCCATTCAGCCAGAAACCGTTGCCCATCGATTTGTGGTCAGTAAAGATGGGCACGGTGATGAGTAAGGGGTTGGTCTACTTCATCCCTCGCTTTCAGTGCAGTGGCGATCGCCGATATCCGCTTAAACCCCTTGCTGATTTTGACAAACTGTTAAGAAAATATTAGAAACACTCCGACACTTGGGGAAGGTTAAGCATGGGAACGGGTAGATTGATTGTGTTGACGGGGCCAAGCGGCGTCGGTAAAGGGACGTTGCTCAAATCCTTGCTGAAGCGGCATCCAGAACTGTGTTTGTCGATTTCTGCAACAACGCGCAACCCCCGACCGGGGGAAGTCAACGGTAAAGATTATTACTTTGTGAGTCCCCAGCAGTTTGATGTGCTCGTGGCCCAGGATGAGTTGTTGGAATGGGCCGAGTTTGCGGGTAATCGTTACGGTACGCCGCGTCAATCAGTGCTGGAAGCCATTCAGGCTGGGAAATGGGTCATTTTAGAAATTGAACTGGAAGGGGCACGCCAAATTCGGCATACCTTCCCCGATGCCATGCGCATTTTCATTCTGCCGCCGTCCATTGTGGAGTTGGAGTATCGCATTCGGAACCGGGGGCAAGATTCTGAAGGCGCGATCGCCCGTCGGCTCAAGCGGGCCGAAGAAGAAATTAACGCGGCGAACGAGTTTGATATCCAGATCATCAACGACGATTTTGATAAGGCCCTCGATCGCATCGAGTCTACCCTATTTGCTCCGGCGGTTTGCTAAACGCTGTGGGCGCGATCGCCCCTTCGAGCATCATTCATTGCGACTTTCCTCGTGGGGGTCGCTTACTCTTTTTACCGAAACCGGATTGAAGGTATGGATTTGACTGTGGTTGGCCTGCTGATCGCAGGCTTGGTTTTGCTGGTGCTGGGGGCCGAAATTTTGGTGCGTGGAGCCTCCAAACTCGCGGCGTTGTTGGGAGTGCCCCCGTTGATTGTTGGGTTAACGATCGTCGCCTATGGTACCAGTTCTCCCGAAATGGCGGTTAGCATTCAGTCGAGTTTTGCAGGGCAGGCCGACATTGCCTTGGGGAACGTCGTCGGTAGCAACATCTTCAACGTTTTGTTTATTTTGGGGGTCTCGGCGCTGGCTGTGCCCCTGGTGGTTGCCCAACAACTGGTGCGGTTGGATGTGCCCATTATGGTGGGGGTATCGGCCCTGGTGCTGTTGTTTGGGCTGGATGGGGAGATTGGACGCTCGGACGGGGTGATTTTATTTCTCGGTGGCATTGTTTACACCTTGTTTCTGATTTACCAAAGTCGGCAGGAACAGGATCAGGCGGTGCAAGAGGAATATGCCAAGTATGAGGCAACCAATGGCAATGAACCCCTCTGGCGAAAGTGGGTCGTGAATCTCGCGTTTATTTTGGTTGGGTTGGTGTTGTTGGTGCAGGGGTCGCAGTGGTTGGTGGAGAGTTCGATCGCGATCGCTCGCTCAATTGGCGTGAGTGAGTTGGTCATTGGCCTGACGATTGTGTCTGCTGGCACCTCTCTCCCGGAATTGGCCACCTCCTTCATTGCCAGCCTCAAAGGCGAACGGGATATTGCGGTGGGCAACGTTGTGGGCAGCAATATTTTCAATGTGTTGGCGGTGCTGGGCTTGTCAGCGGCAGTTGCCCCCAATGGGATTGCGGTTTCCTCTGCTGCCCTGGGGTTTGATATCCCTGTCATGATTGTGGTGGCGATCGCCTGTTTGCCTATTTTCTTTTCCGGCAACCTTATCACCCGCTGGGAAGGCTTGCTCTTCACGATGTATTACGTGGCCTATGTGGCCTACCTCATTGTGGCAACGACCGACCATGACAGCCTGCCCTGGTTCAGCACGGCGCTGCTGGGGTTTGCCTTGCCTTTAACGGCCCTCACCCTGGTCATTATCACCCTGCGGGAGGTACGCAGTCGCCGCCGTCAACGGTTGGCACCGAAGCCCGACCTCGAATCGAAAGATTTGTAAGCGGTTGGATTCACCCTGAAGCGATTAAACCTGAAATTGAACCAAAACAGTAAAGGGGAAAGGAGCGGCGATACAGCCTGTCTCCTTTCCCCGCTTAACAACACCAAAGCCCACAGAGAGACTCCGTGAGCTTGCATTATCGAGGTCGATGCGAAAATCGAACCTTACATGGGGTGAAAGAGTAGATCGGGGAAAAAGCGATTAAACTCAATCAAAATCCCGGCGGTAATGACCATCCAAATCGTGGCAATAACCGGAGCGGTCGAAAGATATTTCAATAAGTACTGCATCGGTGATTCTCCCAAAGTAAGCAGTGAAATTGTTAGCGGGGTGAAATGGGAATTTCGTTGTCTTTAGCGGTAAGCTCACCTGTGGTGAACTCTTTCAGGGCAGCCAAAGGCCATGCAAAGCCAGTCAAAGAACAGGACAATGCCAAAGGTACATCAATGATGATTTCTTTTTCTTCAGCGGAACCGCTCTTCTTCGCCGCAATGATGTAAGAGCGGCCTGCCCAGCCGATCCAACCAGCAACATAGAGGAAGAGAATGCTAGGAATCAAAAATTCCCCAGCATGGGCCAAGCTGCCATCCACAATAATGTGGGGCAGGCCATCTTCACCGCACATCAAGTTGGGTTGTTGTGCGTAAAGCTCGAAGCGCCGAGCGGCACTTTGGCTAGTTGCAGCCTTTGCCCGTTGAGCAAAAGCCGCGTTTTCACTACAAGGGGTCAGATTAAAAGCCTGGGCCGATTGGGTGGGGGCAACGCCAAACCACAAAGTAACGGCAAGAATCAGAGCAAACAATCGTCGCATGGAATTGTTTCCCTTCGTTTCAAAATGAACGTCTGTTTGTTTTAGGTAGAAATGAGAGCAGACTTCAACCCCAGTTCGTTCGCTAAACTGAATTAGCCGAACCATTGAGGCTGAATACGTCTAGATTTTAAGCTTAGAAGGCAGCTCATCATTTTCAAGAAATTACCAGCAAATGGCGACAATTTTGGCAATTGAAACAAGTTGTGACGAAACGGCGACAGCGATCGTAAAGAATCGTGAAATTTTGAGTAGTATTGTCTCGTCGCAGGTGGCGATCCATCAGCCGTTTGGGGGGGTGGTGCCGGAAGTTGCCTCGCGCCAGCACTTGCAAACGGTGAACCAGGCGATCGCCCAAGCGTTGGATGTAGCCCAAGTAGACTGGGCGGCGATCGATGGGATTGCGGCAACCTGTGCGCCCGGTTTGGTGGGGGCGTTGTTGGTAGGGCTAACGGCGGCCAAAACCCTCGCGATGGTACATCACAAGCCTTTGATTGGTGTGCATCATTTGGAAGGACATATTTATGCGTCCTACCTCAGCGAGCCAGCCTTGGAGCCACCTTTCCTCTGTTTGCTGGTGTCTGGTGGCCATACGAGTTTGATTTTTGTGAAAGCCTGTGGCCATTACGAAACCCTGGGCCATACCCGTGATGACGCGGCGGGGGAAGCCTTTGATAAAGTGGCGCGGTTGTTGGGGCTGGGCTATCCTGGTGGGCCGATTATCGATCGGCTGGCCCAAACGGGAAACCCGGAGGCGTTTGCGTTGCCCGAAGGTCAAATTTCTTTACCCTCTGGCGGGGTGCATCCCTATGATTCCAGTTTCAGCGGGCTCAAAACGGCGGTGTTGCGGTTGACCCAAACCTTGCAACAGCAGGGGGGCGAGTTGCCGATCGCGGATATTGCGGCGAGTTTTCAGGCGACGGTGGCCCGCGCGTTGACCAAACGGGCGATCGCCTGTGCCTTGGACTATGGCTTAGAAACCATTGCTGTCGGCGGTGGGGTGGCGGCGAATTCGGGTTTGCGCCAGCACCTCCAGGTAGTGGCCCAAGCTAAAGGGTTGCGGGTGTTGTTTCCACCGCTGAAATTTTGCACAGACAATGCTGCCATGATTGCCTGTGCGGCGGCTGATCACTTCAACCGGGGCCATGTGTCGCCGTTGACCCTGGGTGCCCAGTCCCGAATGCCCCTGACGGATGTAATGCAACTGTATCCCACGGCCTCCGTGGAGGCATAAGTACCAGGTTGCCCAGACGATCAATGGGTTTGGGCCTTGCCCCAACACGGCGAGTACCAGGGGGCTTCATGCCGTTGTTGTCAGGGTGGGCTGGGGTTGGCTTTGCTGAATGGGGATCTCAATCCAGAATTCTGTGCCCTGGGCCGGGGTAGAAGTGCATTGAAACGTTCCGCCGTGTTTTTCCACAACGATTTGATAGCTGATCGAGAGGCCCAGACCAGTGCCTTTGCCGACGGGTTTGGTGGTGAAAAAGGGTTCAAAAATTTGGGAACGGACCGTTTCGGGAATGCCAGCACCGTTGTCACGGATGGCGATCGCCACGCGATCGGGGGCCACAAATTCCGTGTGGATGGTGATCTGGGCGGCAAAGGGAGGGCGTGCGTCGCCAGGGTGAGCAGCCTCTGGATCGGCACCGCAGGAATCGGCCTGCTCCAACCGTTCATCCAGGGCATCGATCGCGTTGCTCAAAAGGTTCATAAACACTTGGTTGAGTTGTCCGGCATAGCATTCCACCACGGGTAACGGCCCATATTCTTTCACTACGCGGATGTGGGCGCGATCGGCCCGGAGTTTCAGCCGATGCTGCAAAATTAACAGCGTGCTGTCGATGCCTTCGTGAATGTCTACGGGTTTCATGTCGGCTTGATCCAGCCGCGAAAAATTCCGCAATGACAGCACAATTTGGCGAATACGCTCGGTGCCAATGCGCATAGAGCCGAGAATTTTACGCAAATCATCCACCAAAAAGGGCAGCTCAATCTCGGCGGCATAATCTTGAATAGCTTCAGGTGGGTCAGGTACCTGCTCTTGGTAGAGGTGCAGAAGCGCAAGCAACTCGGTTGTATATTGCTCGGCGTGAACCAAATTCCCACAAATAAAGTTCATGGGATTGTTAATTTCGTGGGCCACCCCAGCCACTAATTGGCCCAAGCTCGACATTTTCTCGGTTTGAATGAGTTGGGTTTGGGCTTGGCGCAGTTCGTGAAAGGCTTGGGCGAGTTGGGAGGATTGGCGTTGGGTTTGGGCCAGCAAATCAGCTTGTTCTAAGGCAATGCCGAGTTGGGCGGCGACTTGGCTAACAAATTGAATTTCGGCCCCTTCCCAGTGTCGTCCTGTGTCACACTGATGGACGCAAAATAACCCCCAGAGGCGATCGCGCTGCAAAACGGGTACTGCCAAGACGGCTTTGATGTGAAACTGCGCCAACAGATTGCGATAGCACTCAGCTAACTGGGCTTGATCAATGTCAGCCAGGGTGTAAATGTGACCTCGGGCATAACTTGAGGAATACCGCTCTCCAAAGCAATGGTCGTGAATTTGGGCATTGAGCGCCGCCGGAAAACCTGCGACCACATCCTCTGCCACAATTTCGCCATCGTTAAATTCGCTGTCGGGGAAAAAACGATAGACCATCGCCCGGTCAGCCCCCAGGGTTTGGCGCACCTCTTGAGTGACCGTCGAAAAAATCGTCTCTAGTTCTAAGGATTGCCGCATTTTTGTGACGACGTTGAACAGGATCATTTGCTGTTCGGCGGCGTGTTGCAAATCCAGTGCCAGGTCTTGCAGTTTGAGGGTACGTTCTTTGACTTGTTCCTCTAAGGTGGCGTTGAGGTGATGGAGTTGGTGATGGGTTTCGCCGTGTTGAATGGCGAGGGTAAATTGTTTGGCGATCGCTGTGGCAAGTTGCACATCCTCCTGAGTCCAGGCTGGGGTTTGGTGCCCCTTGGTCTCGCGCCAAACCTCGAAGGAGCGGCGGGGTTGCACTTGACGTTGATCCGGGTCTACATAGCCAGCCCAGAGGGTTTCCACGGCGATCGCAGGCCGAAAAATGGTCAAGTAGCCCAAGATCTGCTGCTGGTAAGTCAACGGCACAATCAACAACCCGCGAATTGGGGTGGGTTCAAAGGCGGAATGCAAAGACTGAAGCGCTGGGGTCTGATAGATATCTGCGATCGCCCACGGGGAGAAGGTTTCGCCAAAATGATGGTGCCAACCTTGCCCCTGTTCGAGCAGGGGCACACCGTCCTCCGTGGCCATGTGGGGCTGTGGCCCCTCCGTCAAAAGATGGGCTGTTTGATAGCGTTGGGGAATATCGGTGAGGGCCGCTGGCTGAAAGTAGAGGCGACCCCCAATGCCCCCCAGAGCCATTACCGTCGCGTTGAGGGCGGCTTGCAGTTCGGTACCCGGTAGCGCGTGGAGTAAATGGCTGATGTGGTTGAGGGTGGCTTCTCGCTGGGCTTGGCGTTGGGCCTCGGCGTGGAGGGTGGCCTGGGCGATCGCCATCGACAACAAATCGGCAACCAGTTGCAGCGCTTCCAAATCGCCCTCAGACAAGACCCGTGCTTCGGCCTCGTGGGAAACCAACAACCCCCAGAGTTGCTCCTGGTAAAAAATGGGTACCACAGTCGAGGAGGTTACTCCCATTGCTGTCAAATAGTCGGCATGACACGGATCGACTGCGCGATATTGAATGGTGGCAAAGTCTGTGGCGTCTGGTGTGGCTGGCTGACCTGAACTATGGCCAATTTGCCCTGCGGCTACATTGACGACAACCCGCACCCGCGATCGCGCAAACAACTCACGGGCGGCACCGGGAATGTCATCGGCTGGAAAATTAAGCCCCAGCAAAGATGGTAAGCGATCGGCTTGAAGCGACTCGGCTACAACTTGACCACTCCCATCGGGATGAAATTTATAGATTTTGACGCGATCGCACCCCAAAAAATCACGCAATTCCGCCACAGCAATATCGAGAATTTCACTGAGGGATTGCGATCGACAGATTTGAGTCGTCACTCTTCGCCGCAAATCACTGTGAGCATTCAGCCAAAGCAAACTTGGATGCGGAGACGGGGCCATAGAACTTAACTCAAATAGGATGAAATACGATTGCACGCAATTTATCTTTCGAGTATTACCGATCTAATGGGCATCCTTATCCTGTGTTTTTACCGAATTTATTTTATTCAATTACATTTTATTTAGAAATTTATCTCTCTTATCATTAAGGTTGATCCTGCGTCAAAGACCGTAAAGCATAAATAGCGCTAATTGATCTAGAGCTTGCCGCTGTGAATATAGCCAATTTGTAAATTGGCACATCGTTAATTTTGGCTTCACAAATACTTGGAATGGAATGATAGAAAGTAGTCTGGATGCTGGATCGACTCTACGGGCTAGTCATGCTAATAGAATGCTCTAGTCAAAGCTCGTGACGGAGTTTGTGCTTCTAAAACTGGGCTGATTTGCTTCTGAGTTCTGCTTTGATCCCAGCATGTCTAATCATGATTTTATTCATCGTTTGAGTGAGGTCAGAACTGGATAAACGCAGGATAATTAGTATGGGAAATAGGAAATTAAAAATAGGCTTTAACTTCGATAAAATACGTTTTTATTCAAGTAATAAATTGAGTGTTTTATCCATAAAACTTTGACTATCGATCGCGTCGTATTCCAGGCTAAGCTAACTGCCGATTCTGTACCTATAGGGGCACAGTAATTGAGGAAAAGTTAGCAAAAAATCGAGAAATAAAAGCTGATAGACAGCCATTGTAAAATAACCGTTAGAGAATAATTGTTAGGGAATTACAGCAGGAAAATAACGGTTGAGGATGCGAGGAAGGCTCTTTGAACAAAATACTCAAAGAGCCATTTGTGTCAGAGCGGTTTGGCCAAAACCGTTGGTTGTTGTATCGCTAATTCAAAGCGATTTAACGCTTGTTTATGCTTTGCGTCTCAGAACTGGATCTAGGGTGAAATCGCTGGCGAAATAGGCCCAACTTCCTAGGGTCGCTGCGAATAACCACCCGCTAAAGATAACCGATGCGAGAAGTACCATAGAACCTCCTTTGAGCATAAATACTCATTGGTTTATCTGGACAATCTCACCCTAAACAAAACCCAAACGGAGTGGCAACATTTCTGAATTGGGATCGCAGATTGTTACAGTTTGAAAAAGAAACTTCAGATTTTGTCATCTCCGCAAGCTTACGAAGTCGCATTTGGGCTAGCTGGGCTTGGGCTTGTTGCGGTGATCGGGGGCGGGGCGAAATGTGATTCTGAGAATGGCGGGACTGATGCATGGCTTTATGAATGGCACAGGGCCGCTGAGAGTCCAGGTAAGCAATTCTTTGCAGCCCACAAATAGTCCGCTTGCGTCGCGATCGCCCTGGAGGGTTGCCAGGTTGGTGGCGTGGGCGATCGCGATAGGCGGAACGTGCCAAGCTGGGCAAGAGGCTATAGAATTTCTCTAGCAAACGCCCAGAAAGAAGAGAGCCGTTGCCATGAGCGATGCCACCGAGACCATCTTTAGCAAGATTATTCGGAAAGAAATTCCCGCTGACATTGTGTATGAAGACAATTTGGCGATCGCCTTTAAAGATGTGAACCCCCAAGCGCCAGTGCATATTTTGGTGATTCCAAAGCAGCCGATCGCCAAACTCGCTGATGCCGAGTCTCAAGATCATGCCTTGATGGGGCATTTATTGCTCACTGCCAAGCGCGTTGCTGAACAAGCAGGACTTGCGAATGGTTATCGTGTGGTGATCAACACCGGGGAAGATGGAGGGCAAACGGTTTATCATCTCCATTTGCACATTCTGGGAGGCCGACCAATGGCGTGGCCACCGGGTTGAGGAGGCCGTGGTTGCGGTTGAGCCAACGCACGCTTGGGGCTTAACTTTCTAAGATAGAAGTATGTCTGCCACTGGAGGACCCACCGATTTATACTCGTCCCCTCGCTCGTTTGATTGAGCATCTGCAACATTTACCTGGCATCGGGCCAAAAAGTGCTCAGCGGCTGGCCCTGCACATTCTGAATCGCCCGGAAGCAGAGGTGAAGGCTTTGGCCCAGGCTCTGGTAGAAGCGAAACTGCAAGTCGGCCATTGTTCGGTCTGTTTTCATCTCTCGGCGGAACCGGTCTGTGAGATCTGCCGTGCGCCGAATCGGGAAAACTCGGTATTGTGTGTGGTCACTGACTCGAAAGATGTGATTGCGCTGGAAAAAACCCGAGAATATCGCGGGAAATATCACGTTTTGGGCGGGCTCATTTCGCCGATGGATGGCATTGGGCCGGAACAACTCCATATTCAATCCCTGGTGCGGCGGGTGAGCCAGCAGGCGATCGAGGAGGTGATCATTGCGATCAGTCCCAGTGTGGAGGGGGAAACCACGACGTTGTATGTGGGGCAGTTGCTCAAACCCTTCACGAAAGTGACGCGGATTGCTTTTGGGTTGCCAATGGGGGGCGATTTGGAATATGCCGATGAGGTCACTTTGGCGCGGGCATTGGAGGGCCGTCGCGAATTAGAGTGACAGCGATCGCCATCAGGGTGATGCTGGTGGGAGTTCCCAGCCCAATCGAGTGGGCTGTTGGTAAATTTTTTTGAGGGTATTGAGGTCGCGGGCGGAGATGGCAGCGGGTTGACGCACCTGGGAAAAGTACAGGGCATCGGTGGGTTGGGGGCTATGGCCCCAGATACCAAAGGCGTGGCCCAATTCGTGACGGGCGGCAGCTTGCAGATAGTCGATCGCCTGGTCAGGGCGAATGGCAATTTTCATGCGGTGGCGTAACTGCGATCGCCCGTTGGGTTGTGGCTGGGCATAAAATTCGAAGCGGGTTTCTGCCGATCGCGCTCTGGGTAGGGCAAAGCCCCGTGTCGGTCTGGTGTTACTTGTTTTGTCTAAACGAATGGGCAAGGGCGATCGCCCAATTTGAATATCGGCCTGGCTTGCTTGCTCGACGAGTTCTAAGGGGAAGTAAGCCTGCCATTCTTGAATCGCCCGTTGCACCGCAGTCAACCAAGTCTGGGCCTGTTGCTGGCGGAAGGGAATGGCCTGTTCTTGGGGGGTGAGGGGCGCGACGTAAAGCTTGAGAGGAAAGTCTGACCAGATTAAAGCCCCCACGATCGCGGGTTGCACTTGGTCAAAGTAATCACCTTTGCGATCGGGATCCTGCCATTGGGCCAGAGCTGGAGGTAAGGGATGAACCGCGAGGGGGGGGAGTTTAGCCAGGGTTTGTTCCAGGGCTGGCGACGGCGTGGGGGGTGGCGGTGGTGCGGTTTGGCCGATGCCGGAGAAGCTACCCAGGATTGGGAGGCTCAGGAGGGCGAGTCCTAAACACCAAAAAGCAGCGATCGCCTGTTTCAGTCGCGATCGCCGCCTGGGCCTAAACTGCTTGTGTTCTGGATGGGGCATGATGCCAAGAAATGGCTTTGCGCTTCTAGTCTTGGTGGCTTAATTTGGGAGCCAATTGGCACTCAAGACAATCGTTGAGCCCATAAAAAACACAGCTAATACCCATGCCACTCGGTTCAAGGTGAGTTCAGCGGTTTTGGTACTGCTAAAAAGTTGTGCTTGGCCACCCAAACCGCCTAAGCCGTCACCCTTGGGGCTATGCAACAGCACCAAAATCACCAACCCAATGGCCGACACAATCCAAATAGCCTTCAGTAGTAACGTCAGCGACATAGCAGCGTTTTCAAGTCCTAAAATCTATGCTTTCCTAGTCTAGAGGGAAATGGCCCTTCTTTGCTACCTCCATTCGTGCTGCTCGCCTTAGCGAACGAGCCGAACCGGAGTGCGATTGGGGTTGACGCCAAACTCTACGGGTAAGACCATCGAGCGGCCCGTCATTTCGGGGGGTTGGGGAATGTTCAAGATATCGAGAATGGTAGGGGCAATGTCTGACAAGCGCCCATCGGTTCGCAGGCGTACGTCGGTTCCGTGACCGGGGATTTTACGCTTTTCGCCCTCAACTAAGATGAAGGGCACAGGATTAGTGGTGTGGGCTGTCCAGGGATTGCCCTGCTCATCCCACATGACTTCTGCGTTCCCATGATCAGCAATGATGATGGTGGTGCCACCAACCCGGCTCACGCTTTCTAGCACGCGGCCTAGACAATGATCCACGGTTTCCAGGGCTTGGACGGTTTCTTCCATTTTCCCGGTATGCCCGACCATATCTGGGTTGGCATAGTTAACGACGATCAAAGAGTAAATTTCTTTACTAACAGTTTCGACAACGACATCAGTCACGGCTTCGGCGGACATGGCTGGGGCGCGATCGTAGGTGGCAACTTGGGGACTGGGAACGAGGTAACGTTCTTCGCCCTCAAAGGGTTCTTCGATCCCACCGTTGAAGAAGTAGGTCACATGGGCATATTTCTCAGTTTCTGCCGTCCGAAATTGCTTCAAGCCATGTTGGGCGATGACTTGGCCCAGAATGTTGTTGAGGTTTTGGGGTTCGAAGGCGACTAATACGGAAAGGGTGGGATCGTATTGGGTGAAGGTCGCGAAGGATAGGGGTTTGATCTGCTCACGTTCAAAGCCTCGGAATTTTGGGGAGACAAAGGCTTGGGTCAGTTGGCGGGCGCGATCAGGGCGGAAGTTGAAGAACACAACTCCGTCGTTGGGTGCGATCGCCCCGGCGGCGACTCTCGTTGGGAGAATGAATTCATCAGTGAGACCAGCAGCATAGGAGTCTTGGATCACTTCGATGGGCGATCGCCCATTTCCATCTCCATCCTGGGTCATCATGTCATAGGCTTGTTTAACCCGTTCCCACCGATTGTCCCGATCCATGCTGTAGTAGCGGCCACTGATGGAGACAATGCGGCCAATATTCACCTGGTCGATATAGTCTAAGATTTGCTGCACATAGCGCTTACCCGAATCTGGCGATGTATCGCGACCATCGGTAATGACGTGAATGCACACATCGTCGAGTTGCTGATCTTTTGCCATCTCCAGCAGCCCAAACAAGTGGGTGAGATGGGAGTGCACACCACCGTCAGAGCAGAGGCCCACGACGTGCAGTTTGCCCTGATTTTGCTTGACTTCTTGATAGACCCGGACGAGGGCCGAATTACTCAGTAAGGTGCCGTCCTCAACAGCGTCGGAAATGCGTACCAGTTCTTGGGGCACAACGCGACCCGCACCAATGTTAAGGTGGCCCACCTCCGAATTCCCCATTTGCCCGTCGGGTAGACCTACATCTTTCCCAGACGTGCGAATGGTTGTATGGGGGTAAGCCTCCCAAAGGCTATTGATAACGGGTGTCTTTGCAGCCGCAACCGCATTACCATCAGTGTCTTCTCGGTATCCCCAGCCGTCTAAGATTACCAAAACTACTGGAGAAACGGACGATTGAGCCATAAAAAGCTAGCCCTTCCATGAAGTAATGTCTACGAAATAATAGCATTGCCAATTACCCTGTTTCGCGGCTTTCACACCGCACAGGTCTAATTGTCATCGGTCTGTGACCTACCTGGGGCAAGGCTTCAGGCCCGCTGAATCGCGATCGCCTGAGTCTGCCTGCTGAGTTGGTAGACGCTACAGAAACTTTTGAGAATAACTTAGCATTGTTTATCCAGCCTCCGCGACTGCAAATTCAAGGGAATTTCCAGAGACTTGAGGGTGGCTCTGCGCTGCAAATTACTTGACTTTGGTCTTTCTCGTCTTCTCTTTTTCCTTTTGTTTAGCGCGTTTAGCCGCAGCTTTCGCCTCTTTTTCGGCTTCCACGGCTGCTAGTTTGACCAGCTCCTTTTCCTCCGCAATTTTATCGAGATAGTAATGATAGTCGCCGCGATAAAGCCGCAGTTCTCCATCTCGAATTTCAACAATCTTATTTGCGACCTGCGAAATAAAATAGCGATCGTGGGAGACTAAAATTGCTGTTCCCTCATAGTTTTTCAGGGCTTCTTCCAGCATTTCTTTGGCGGGAATATCAAGGTGATTAGTTGGCTCATCCAGAATCAATAGATTGGCTGGTTGCAACAGCATTTTGGCCAATGCCAGTCGGGCTTTTTCACCCCCACTCAAGGCTTTTACCTGTTTGAAAACGGTGTCGCCGCTGAATAGAAAACGACCCAACAGCGTCCGAACTTCTTCGTTACTCCAGTCTGGCACTTCATCGTGAATTGTACTCACAACGGTTTTTTCGAGGTCTAAGGCTTCAGCTTGGTTTTGTTCAAAATAGCCTGGGATAACGCCGTGTTGGCCGATTTCGACAATGCCCTCTGTGGGCTGTTCTGCGCCGGTGATTAGATGCAATAAGGTGGATTTGCCAGCGCCGTTGGGGCCGAGAATGGCAATGCGATCGCCCCGTTCAATCAGTAACTCTGCCCCTAAAAATAAGATCTTTTCGCCGTAAGTATGGGTGAGATCTTGAATCCGAACGACTTCTCGGCCACTCCGAGAGGCTGGCGGAAACCGAAATCGCAAGGTGCGTAGATCACTATCGGGTGCATCGATCCGCTCGATTTTAGCTAGTTGCTTTTCACGACTTTTTGCCTGGGTGCTGCGGGTGGCACTGGCCCGGAAGCGATCGACAAAAGCTTGTTGTTTTTCTAATTCTTTTTGTTGGTGATCGTAGGCAGCGAGTTGGGCTTCTTTTGCTTCGGCTTTTTGCTGGAGATAGGACGAATAATTCCCTAAATAGGTCGTGGATACGCCACGCTCGGTTTCGACAATTTGCGTACACAGACGATCTAAAAATTCCCGGTCATGGGACACGATGACCATTGGCGTGCTAATGCCTTTGAGGTAGATTTCGAGCCATTCAATGGTTTCTAAATCGAGATGGTTTGTTGGTTCGTCAAGGAGTAATAAATCGGGCGCTTGCAGGAGGATTTTGCCTAAACTCATGCGCATTTGCCAGCCGCCACTGAAGGCACTGACCAGGCGATCGCCGTCTTCGGCTTCAAAGCCCAATTCTGGCATGATCTTTTCGATGCGGGCTTCCAGACCATAGCCATCCATTGCTTCAAACTGGCGTTGCAATCGATCCATGTCATGGATTAAGGCCTCCAGGGTAGCGGGGTCGGCAGTTTCCATCGCTTGGTGCACCCGCATTAGTGCTTCGTGGGTTTCGTTGGCCTCGGCAAAGGCCCGCCAAAACTCCTCCCGCACCGTGCGGCCTGGATCGACCTCAAACTCTTGGGTGAGATAAGCAATGCGCAGACTGGCAGGGCGAATCACCTCACCGCTCGTTGGTTCAACTTCACCCGCGATAATCTTGAGTTGCGTGGATTTACCTGCACCGTTGACTCCTACAAGCCCAATGCGATCGCCCGGTTTAACTTCCCAGTTCACATCTTTCAAGACTTCGCCAGTCGAATACATTTTGCTTACGTGTTCTAGGCGCAGCATCGGCAATCTCCAGGCAGCTAATAAATAACAGAATGTTTCGCATTCCTTATTGACTTTAACAAAGGTTAACGGTCACGACGAGGGGGAAATCCCGCGATTTCGCAGATTGCGTAGATTGGGCCGGGGGCGTTTGGGCCAAAGGCGATCGCCAATCTTCACTAAGCAGACTGCTGCAAAACGGGATGACAGAGGCACAGCACATGGGTAGAGCCGATCCTGGGCTGCTGTTGCAACGCTGAACGGCGAAGGGCGTCTGTCCTTTGAACAAACGCTAGGGCAACTAAACGCTTTGCCGGGGCATCAAAGCTTATCTAGGAATTTAGGAAAAACTAGAAATCTTACGTCTAATAGACAAGCGAAAAGCTGAGTCTCTGACTCAGGTTAGATAGAAATCTCGCTGATGCGACTTATTGTGAAGTGGTTCCATGACAAACAGGACTGGATGGGAATGATTGCTGCTAGCAGCAGTGATTCATTGCTAAGAAAAAGCCTGTTAAACAGTTTGACTATTTGGAGGTATGGAGATGAATAATCTATTGAATCAGTATGTTAAACCGTGGTTGGCAAAATTGCAGATCAAGCGCGCGATCGCGATCGTGCTAGCCAGTTTCTTCATTCTAACTAGTACTGCGTGTAGCTCTCAGGAAGTCGCCAAAACGCCTAATACAAAAGCGATGGTTGATCGGGCGGAACGGAATTTACAAAAACGGGCTGATAATCCTCAGGAGCTAGTCGATAATATTCAAAATCGTAACCCTCTGGGCAATAAAGCCCGAGAAACAGTCAAAAATACAAAAAATGCGGCTCAAGATACAGCCCAAGATCTAGCCCAGGGTGCAAAATATGGCTCCCGTAACTTGAAAGAAAATTTGAGTGATGCAGCCAAAGCAACGCCTGATGTGGTGGGTCAAGCTGCAAAGACTGCTCGCTCTGCGGATCAAGATGCGAAGCAAGCCGCTAAAGCTTTTGGTCAAGGGGCTAAAAATGTAGTTGAAAGAACTGCGGAAGCCGCATCCTAAGTCTTCAGCGAAGGCAAATTGGGATGGTCATTTGATTGATTGCAACAATTAGACTCTCCTCGATTTCTAGCTCCCTTCTCCCACCAGGGATGAAGGGACTACGACTATCGTTTGGACGTTAAAACTGAATTGTTTGGGTGCGCTCATCCAGCGAGATCGCTACTCTGTCTCTCTGCTAATTAGTGCTTCCACTCAGGTATTTTGTGGGGATCTTAGGCGATATTAATCTCAATAAAAGGGGAGTTTAAGACAATGCGAAGTTCGGGGCGATGAAGCTAGGAGATGAAGGCTCTTAGGCGATCCCAGATAGAAATGCCCCCTTGAGAAACACTCCTGAACTGATTAGAGTAAAGGGGGCTTCCCTCTGGTGAGGTTGCTGGCGTGACATGAATTACAATTTTCATGAAATCGAGCTTTTTTGCTCTCCATTGACTCAATTGTAAATATTCTGGAATTTATCCTGCGATTAATGTTATAAATTTTCCAAACTCGATCGCAAAGTAAGAATAGCAACTTTTCTAGTTGTCTGCTCCTTGTATGGTCTGAGTTCTACTGACGCTGTGTAATGTTTTTGAGTAAAAGGATTCCGAATGTCTTTTAAGCAAGTCTGGCGATTATTCAAGGAAACACTGAAAGAGTGGCAAGCAGATGAAGCGTCTCAGTTAGCGGCGGCGCTGGCTTATTACACAGCCTTTTCTTTAGCTCCTTTGTTGGTGATTGTGATTGCGATCGCGGGATTTTTCTTAGGAGAAGAAGCGGCAAAAGGTGAATTGCTTGGCCAAATTCAGGGATTAGTCGGACGAGATGGGGCAGAAGTTTTACAAACGGCGATCGAAAATTCGGGTCGTTCTCAAAATGCTAATATTTGGGCCTCAATTATTAGTGGGTTTTTGCTATTACTGGGGGCTTCGGGGGTATTTGCTCAATTACAAGCAGCACTCAATCGCATCTGGAATGTGGAAGCCAAGCCGGGATTGGGCCTCTGGGGATTTTTGCGTAAGCGGTTTCTATCTCTCGCGATGATTTTGGTGATCGGCTTTTTGTTGCTCACGTCTTTAGTGTTGAGCGCAGTTTTGGCAGCTTTGGGCGGATACTTAAATCAGCTATTTCCAGAGGCCGATATTTTATTGGGATTCCTGAATTTCATTGTGTCGTTTGGGGTAATCACGCTGTTATTCGCGATGATTTATAAATTTCTGCCCGATGTGAAAATTGGTTGGAATGATGTTTGGTTCGGGGCAGCAATTACAGCATTTTTGTTTACGATTGGTAAGTTTTTAATTGGGCTTTATTTAGGCAATAGCAGTATTGGCTCGACCTATGGGGCGGCGGGGTCGCTAGTGGTGATTCTCGCTTGGGTTTACTATTCGGTGCAAATTTTATTTTTTGGGGCGGAGTTTACTCAGGTGTTTGCCCGCAAGTATGGTTCCCAGATTGAACCGGATGATCATGCCGTGTGGATTGGGGGCGATCGCTCCTCGACTCGTTAAGGCTGGGGGCGGGGCCTAACGCAAAAATCCCGGTTAGAAAACCGTCATTCGGAGCGGCCTTGCGCTAGAGTCTTTGAAGATTAGGTTCAGAGCGTGGGCATGACGGATTCTGCGGCAGATCTGGCAACGGGGTTGCCGGATCGACTCATTAAATATCAGGTGCGTTATACCGATCATCGGCAGGTTGATCGGGCGGCGTTAACTCCGATGATGCGGCATTACGTGGAATTGAAGGATGAGTATCCTCAGGCATTGCTGCTGTATCGGATTGGCGATTTTTTTGAGACGTTCTTTCAAGATGCCATTACGATCGCCCGTGAGCTGGAATTGGTGCTGACCGGGAAAAAAGCGGGAGAAGCTATTGGGCATGTGCCGTTGGCGGGTATTCCCCATCATGCGCTGGATCGGTATTGCGCGGCACTGGTGGAAAAGGGCTACGCTGTGGCAGTGTGCGACCAGACGGAAGATGCAGCAGAAGCCCAGGGCCGACTGGTGCAACGGGAGGTGACGCGGGTCATCACGCCGGGAACGGTGCTGGAAGAGGGGATGCTGAATGCGCGGCGGAATAATTTTCTCGCGGCGGTGGTGATTGCGGGGCAACACTGGGGGTTGGCCTATGCGGATGTGTCAACGGGGGAGTTTTTGACCACCCAGGCCGAATCTTTGGAGCAGTTGACCCAGGAAGTGATGCGGTTGCAGCCAGCGGAGATTTTGGTGCCGACGAATGCGCCGGACCTGGTGAGTTTGTTGCGTCCGGGGGAACTATCCGATCAAATTCCATCCTGTTTGCCGCCCCATTTTTGCTACACGTTGCGATCGCAAACGCCATTTGTGTTGAGTGAGGCCCGCTATCGGCTATTGCAACGGTTTAAGATGCGATCGCTCGAAGGGTTGGGGTGTGAGCATTTGCCCCTGGCAGTACGGGCGGCGGGGGGCTTGCTGGAATATTTGGAGGCCACGTCGGAGCGGAGTCGGCAAAATACGGTGACGGCGGCAACGGTGCAGACTTCGGCAGTGCAAACGGTGCCGTTGCAACGACTGTGCACCTATACTCTGACCGAATTTTTGACGATTGATCACCAAACGCGGCGAAATTTGGAAATTACCCAAACCGCACGGGATGGCATTTTTCATGGTTCTTTGTTGTGGGCGCTCGATCGCACAGTAACGGCGATGGGGAGTCGGGCTTTGCGGCGGTGGGTGTTGCAACCGTTGTTGAATGTAGCGATCATTCGCGATCGCCAAGACACGATTGAAGAATTAGCCTCGAATAGCCATCTGCGCCAAAATATTCAGCGGGTGTTGAAGCAAATCTATGACCTAGAACGGTTGGCCGGTCGGGCTGGATCGGGCACGGCCAATGCACGGGATTTGGTGGCGATCGCTGATTCCATTGAGCGCCTCTCGGATTTGGCGGCGGTGGTGGCGCGATCGCACTCCTCCTATCTCACTGCATTGCAAACGGTTTCCCCCAAGTTGGAGGCAATGGGTCAGCGACTCCATGCCATGTTGGTCGAAACGCCACCGCTGACGTTGACCGAGGGCAATCTGATTCGGCCCGGGGTCGATGCCCAATTGGATGAATTGCGGCACCAAGTCGAAGCCGACCAGGAATGGATTAAAAATCTGGAGGCGGTTGAACGGGAGCGGACGGGCATTCCCACACTCAAAGTCGGCTACAGCAAAACCTTTGGCTACTATCTCAGTATTTCGCGGGCTAAAACCAATCAGGTGCCTGATGGCTACAATCGCAAACAAACCCTGACCAACGAGGAACGCTACATTACCACGGAGCTGAAAGAACGGGAAAACCGGATTTTAACCGCCCGGAGTGAGCTAAATCGGTTGGAATATGAGCTGTTTGTGCGGGTGCGCTCAGAGGTGGGGGCGGCGGTGGATCCGGTGCGGGAGGTGGCCCGAGCGATCGCGGCGGTCGATGTGTTGTGTGGGTTGGCCGAAGTTGCAACGCTTCAGGGCTATTGCCGTCCGCAAATGACGGAAGGGCGCGAGATTCAGATTGTTGAGGGGCGGCATCCGGTGGTGGAACAGTCACTCCCGGCAGGGTTTTTTGTGCCCAATTCCACGACATTGGGCGATCGCGCGGCAGCGGGCCAAGTCCCTGATGCCCCCGATTTAGTGATCTTGACGGGGCCAAATGCCAGCGGCAAAAGTTGTTACCTCCGGCAAGTGGGGTTGATCCAACTCATGGCCCAAATGGGGAGTTACGTGCCTGCTCAAGCGGCAACTCTGGCCATTTGCGATCGCATTTTTACCCGCGTTGGGGCGGTGGATGATCTGGCAACGGGCCAATCGACCTTCATGGTGGAAATGAACGAAACGGCGAATATCCTGAACCATGCCACCCCGCGATCGCTCGTCTTGTTGGATGAAATTGGTCGGGGTACGGCAACCTTTGATGGCTTATCGATCGCTTGGGCCGTTGCTGAACACCTGGCCACTGAAATCCAGGCCCGAACCATTTTTGCCACTCATTACCACGAACTCAACGAACTGGCCTCCATTCTGGCCAACGTGGCGAATTACCAGGTCACGGTGCAAGAACTTCCCGACCAAATTGTTTTTCTGCACAAAGTGCAACCCGGCGGGGCCGATCGCTCCTATGGCATCGAAGCCGGACGGTTGGCTGGTCTGCCGCCGGTGGTGATTGATCGGGCAAAACAGGTGATGGCCCAAATTGAAAGCCACAGCAAAATTGCGGTTGGCCTCCGTAAAACCCACAGTGCTCCTCGTCGCAAGTCACCAAAAAGCCAGGAAAAGCAGGGTGTGTATGCTCTAGAAGCCGACCCCCGATCGGACGAACAACTGACGATGTTTCAAGGGGGCAGCGCTCTAGATTGAGGGCTGGCCGGGGCTGTTGCTGCCGTAGGGAGAGGGCAAAGGGGCGATCGCTCCTGGATTGCAGGTTCATCCTAGCTTGATGGAGTCATCCACCTGGGCGACGGGAATTCCCCGATCTGGAGGGCGAGACTGCACCGCAAAATCAGTAAATTGATCTCCATAGGCCGTAGATAGATAACAACACGAATTCAACAACGGCCAATGGAGACTCGGATGATTACTACCCTGCCAATCAGCGTGAGCCAAGTGGTCAATCGGATTTTGGGGTCGGGCAAAATTACCCGCGCGGATGAGCGGTTTTTTCAACTGGCAACGGTCGCCGAAACCCCGCTGAATGCGGATGAATTTTCCCAAGTTACGCAACTCTACAATCGCTTGCAAATGGGGTTGCTCAAAGTCGTAGATTAAAAAGTTGTGAATTAAGAAATTGTGGATTCAGCAAAGTGGAGCGCCCAGGGTGCTCTGCGTAAACCAAACTCCGGGGCGCTGATCAGCCAGATCTGAAGCTCTCTAGCCTGCATTGTTCATTAGGATTCAACCAACGCTTCAACCCCCCTGCTCCATCCGCAAGATCAGGAGCATTCCAGAAACCCAGTCTGTATTTTTCGCGGTCGGGGCAATCCCTCGTGGTTGCCCTGGCAGTGCGGGTCGGCACAAGACCTACCCCGACCAAGCCAATGGTGGTGAATTATCCAGGCTAGCCCAGCATCAGCGCTACCACTTCGAAGCGATTTTTGCCTAACCCCAGTTCGTATTGCACAGTGCGAGGAAGGGATTTTGCTGCTACTTCGCGGAAGCCCAGGCGCAAATAGAAGGGGATGAGCTTGGGAATGCAGGTGAGATAGAGCGGTTTGGGAGCTTGTTGGCCCAAATAAAACACAAAGGCAGACCCCAACCCCCGACTCCGCCATTCCGGGACGACATAAACATCATGCAGTAAAGAATAGTGATGGTAGCGTCGCAGTTTGGCACAGGCGATCACTTGGTGGTGGGCCTCGACGACCCAAAAGTCTTCCCAATCGCTATTCCAGGTGATGACGAGGGTGAGGGCGATCGCCAATCCAATGACCGCACTTGGCCCCAGGATGAAATTTAAGGCCCGTTGCCAGCCCAAGGTTCCCAGGAAATACGCTCCGGCGGCCCCAGCCAGGGCGATCGCGGAAAGGCCCAACACCTGTTCACTGGGCGATCGGGGCGGTAAAATTTCTTGCCGAAACTGCTCAAGCAGTTGGTGAATGGCAGCGCGATCGGTGGAACGAGCGGGGCGAAGCACACATCCAGAGGGCAACACAAAACTATCGGGCATGGAGTCAAGCGGGGCGAGGAAATCAAAAGTTAGGCTTTGCTCATTTGAGCGGGCGATCGCTGGAAAACCTGAGGACTTGGCTGTACGTTCAACCCGTGGAATCGTTACTCTAGAAGAATGCCCATCATTTTGCCAAAAAACGCAGTTCAATCATGGTTTCTACCCCACTAAATCCTTTGCCGGTTGACACTTCTCGGATTCGGCCCGCCATCCAAGCGTTGCAAGCGCAAGTGGTCGAATGGCGACGCTATTTGCATCAACGGCCAGAACTTGGTTTTCAAGAGCAGTTGACCGCTGCCTTTGTAGCCCAAAAGCTGCAAGAGTGGGGCATCGAGCACCAGACAGAGATCGCGAAAACGGGCATTATGGCGACTATTCAGGGCCACTGTCCGGGGCCAGTCCTGGCGATTCGGGCGGATATGGACGCGCTCCCCATTCAAGAAGAGAATGACATTCCCTATCGATCGCAACATGATGGGATTATGCACGCTTGTGGCCATGATGGTCACACTGCGATCGCCTTGGGCGCTGCTTATTACTTATCACAGCATCGAGACGATTTTGCCGGGACGGTGAAAATCATTTTCCAACCTGCGGAAGAAGGCTTGGGCGGTGCAGAGCCGATGATCGAAGCCGGAGTGTTGGCCAATCCCGATGTGGATGCCATTGTTGGCTTGCATTTGTGGAATGTGTTGCCATTGGGAACGGTGGGGGTGCGGCCAGGGCCGTTGATGGCGGCGGTGGAGTGTTTTGAATGCACCATTCAAGGGCGCGGTGGGCATGGGGCCATCCCCCAACAAACGGTGGATGCAGTGGTGGTGGCGGCCCAAGTGGTGAATGCTCTGCAAACTATCGTGGCGCGCAATGTGAATCCGATCGATTCGGCGGTAGTCACCGTTGGGGAGTTGCACGCTGGCACTGCCCACAATGTGATTGCTGACAGCGCCCAGTTGACCGGAACGGTACGGTATTTCAACCCCATCTACCAAGGCTATTTTGGGCAGCGGATGGAAGCGGTGATCAAGGGCATTTGTGAGGCCCACGGTGCGACCTATCGCTTGAAGTATTGGGAGTTGTATCCCCCGGTGGTGAATGATCCCGCGATCGCCGATTTGGTGCGATCGGTGGCGGAGTCGGTGGTGGAGTCGCCCTTGGGCGTGGTGCCCGAATGTCAGACGATGGGCGGCGAAGATATGTCCTTTTTCTTACAAGCGGTGCCCGGTTGTTATTTCTTTTTGGGATCTGCCAATGCGGATCGGGGGTTGGCCTATCCCCATCATCATCCCCGGTTTAATTTTGACGAAACGGCGTTGGGCATGGGAATCGAAATTTTTGTGCGTTGTGTTGAAAAATTCTGCGCCTGAGGTCTGTGGTTGCTGCGCCTGGGCTAGGGATACAGAGACCGATAGGCTTGGGTGTTGCGTTTTGCTGACGATCGCAGACAGATCCCACGCAGACCCGCTAGGATGGCCCAAAGATGTAGGGGCAGAGCAGCACCATGACACAAAAGGCAGAACAACCTCAATGGTGGTTTGGGTGGTTGGTCGGCATTGGGTTGGGCTGGGTGGGGATGATGGCCCCAGTGGCGATCGCCCAAACGCCAGAAACTCAGCCTGGGAAAGCGCCTACCGAATTGGTTGACTCAACGGCTTCTCGGTCTTTTGTGGGCTGGTGTCGCGATCGCGATCGTCTCTCCCCGGCGACCCAGCATACGGTGAATGTGTTGCTGCAAGTGGCGGGCACCGATGATTGTGAACAAGCTGACGAGAGTTTGCGCGATCGCAAAAACTTGATTTTGGCGGCGAGTCAATTAAGCGATTTGCAGCCTCTTGGGTCTTTGCGCCAACTCGAAACCCTCGTCCTCAGTTATAACCAGATTCAGGATATCGCCCCCCTGCGTAACCTGACTAATTTGACGGCTCTTGCCCTGGATACCAATCAAATCAGTGATGTGCAACCCCTGGCTGGTCTGACTCAGTTGGAAGTGCTAGCGATCGACACAAATCAGATCAAATCTGTGGCCCCGCTGCGATCGCTGTCGCGGTTGGCCTACCTCACAATTTACGACAACCAAATTACCGACCTGGCCCCGTTGGCTTCCCTGACTCAACTCCAAATGCTGGCGGCCTACCGTAACCAGATTACGGATCTAACTCCTCTGGCCAAGTTGACCCGCCTCCATACCCTATCGCTCTACGAAAATAAAATTACTGATTTAACCCCCTTAGCCAACCTGACCCAACTCAAAACGCTCCTGTTGTTTGAAAATCAGATTCGCGATCTTTCTCCCCTGGCTACCTTGCCGCAACTCGAACGGCTGATTCTGTTTGAAAACCAAATTGCCGATCTGACTCCTCTGGGCCAACTGCCCAACCTCAGCGAACTCTTGATTGGCAACAATCCCATCTCCAATCTGAAGCCACTGGGTACTTTGCCGCGTTTAACTCACTTGTCATTGTTCAATACCCTCGTGAGTGACATCACGCCGTTGGCCTCCGTGACCACCCTGGTTTCCCTCGATCTCTACAATACGAAAGTGGCGGATCTGCAACCCTTGCAGTCGATCGCGACCCTGCGAGATCTCGATCTCCGTAAAACCCCGCTCAAGCTTTCCACTTGCCCCATCAAAACGGCGGATACCTGCCGCTATTAAGTCGAGCATTGGCCATGCACTCGCCGAGTCAGGGGGCGATCGCCCGTTATCCTTCCTCAAAACAAATCCCGGCGATCGGGGCAGGAGATGGTCGAATATTATGGTCAAATAGATAAGTCAGTGCGCCTCGCCGCTGTGGTGAAGCTGTGCCCTGGTGTGACTCTCGCAATGGCAACCATGACCCTCCATCGACGTTTTGTAGTCCATTCCTTGCTGGCGATCGCCCTCACCGCCTGCACTTCGACCTCTAATTCTGGTTCCAATTCTCAGGGCACGAATGCCCAGGCCATTCCCATTGGCATCGGCGTGGCCCAAACCAGTAACGTCGCGCTTCTGGGTCAAGAGCAGGTTGCCGGAGCCAAAATTGCCGAGCAATACTTCAACCAGCAGGGGGGGATTAACGGCACGCCCATCAAGCTCATTTTTCAGGATACGGCTGGCGACGAAGCTGGGGCCATTAACGCATTTCAAACCCTCATCACCCAAAACAATGTGGTGGGGATTGTTGGGCCAACGCTGTCGCAACAAGCCTTTAGTGCTGATCCCGTTGCGAACAATGCCAAAGTTCCTGTCCTTGGCCCTTCCAACACAGCGAAGGGAATTCCCCAAATTGGGGACTACGTTGCGCGGGTCTCGGCCCCGGTGGCCGTGGTTGCCCCCAACTCCGTCAAAGCAGCGCTGAAGCTGAATGCCGCAATTAAAAAAGTTGCCGTTTTTTACGCGCAAAACGATGCTTTTAGCAAATCAGAAACCGAAATCTTTCAGCAAACGGTGAAAGAGCAAGGGCTAGACTTGGTGACTGTGCAACGGTTTCAGACAACGGATACGGATTTTCAGACCCAGGCTACAACGGCGCTCAATCTCCAACCTGACTTGGTGATTATCTCTGGCTTGGCGGCAGATGGCGGTAACCTTGTCCGTCAATTGCGCGAGTTGGGCTACAAAGGGCTAATTATTGGTGGTAATGGGTTGAATACGTCCAATATGTTTCCGGTTTGTGCCCAGCTTTGTGATGGGGTCATCGTGGCCCAAGCGTATAATCCAGAGCAGCCTAGCGCAATCAATAAAGCCTTTCGTGATACCTATGTAAATCAATATAAGAAAGAGCCACCCCAATTTACGGCCCAAGCCTTTGCTGGAGTGCAAGTGTTTGTTGATGCGCTGAAAGTGGTGGACAAGCAGGCAAAAGTGACCCAAAAGCCGCTGCCGGAACTGCGGACTGCGCTCAATCAACAACTTTTGAAGGGCACGTATATGACTCCGTTGGGGGAAATTTCCTTCACGCCGGAAGGTGAAGTTGTTCAGAAAGAATTTTATGTGGCCCAAATCAAGATGAGCGAGGATGGCAAGGAAGGTAAGTTTGTTTTTCTTAAATGATTAATCGGAAGCAGCCTACTAACTTTGCCCAGAACAGGGGATAGCGAATTGCGTCAGCTTTAGCATTGTGCTGCTTCGGCAACACCGCTGATCTTCGACCTGCCGATGGTTAAGTGCTTGGTATCGCGATCGCCAATGACTTGAAGATCCCCCACGACTCAAATGCAAGCCCGCCTAACATTGCAAGACTAGCCTTAATAGAGTCGGCGGAGCACGTAGTCGGCTAGTTTCGTGAGCGCTTGCCGAGAGGCCGTGTTGGGGAGTTGGGCCAGACTTTGGACTGCCAGTTGGGCATGATGTTTAGCCAGTTCCCGCGATCGCTCAATGCCCTGACTGTCTTGGACTAAAGCCAGTGCTTGTTCTAAATCGCCAGGTTGGGCAAACTCCCGCTCGATCAATCCTTCTAAAAAGGGTTTTTCTTCTAAAGCGTATAAAACAGGAGCGGTGAGGTTACCGCTTTTGAGATCGGAACCCGCCGGTTTACCCAAGCTTTCGGTGGATTGCGTGAAATCTAAGATGTCATCCACGATCTGAAACGCAAGCCCCAAGTGCCGCCCATAGTCGTACAGATCGTTAATCAATGATTCGTTCACATCACTCAAAACCGCCGCCGCCTTAGAACTGTTGGCGATTAAGCTAGCCGTTTTGTAGTAACTCTTTTCCAGGTATTCCTCGATGGAAAGGGAGGTCGAGAATCGGTTAAGACCCTGTTGAATCTCGCCTTCGGCCAAATCCATAATGACCTGGGACAACAACTTGACCACCTGCAAATTATCCAGGTTGGCAAGATACCAAGACGATTGAGCAAATAAAAAATCGCCAGCCAGAACGGCAATCCGATTCCCAAAACTACTGTGTACGGTTGGGACACCCCGCCGGAGTTCGGCTTCGTCCACGACATCATCATGCACCAAACTGGCTGTGTGAATCATCTCAGTAATCTCGGCCAGACGGCGATGCCGGGGAGTAATTTCGCGACCGGCCATGGTTGCGCGTGCCACTAGCAGTACGATCGCAGGCCGTACCTGTTTCCCCTTCGTCCCAAACAAATGTTCTGCCGCCGCATACAAGATGGGATGCTTGGCACCGATCAAACTCTTGAGATTTTCTGCGAGGATCACTAAGTCATCCTCGACTGGGGCGAATAATGATGTAGCTGAAGTCATGGAGTTCCGACTCAGACCGTAAGGTTACGAAATTTTAAGTAATCTGTCTCTATTCTAAGGTATTCGCTCCGTGTCAGACAGAAAAATTAATGGTAAATCGAGGCAAAAAATAGTGGCTGAAACCTGCACACCATGAGAGTCGCGTGTTACCATAGTTATAAGGATTTGAAAAGCTCTAAAAATTGAATAAGTAACTGGCGCAAACCTTAGAGACTGAAAGCAACGTTTTCAGCTCTGCTCATACGAACAGGTTATCAAGCTAGTGTTTGCCTCCCTTAAAGGGTGATTATGTCGGGTCAAACCGCATCCTCTCCGATTTGAGGCTGGGAGATGGGCCGAAACTGTTTGAGGGTTTGTGTAGTTCATACGGGTACTAGCAAGTTTGCTGGTGCTGTATGCTGTGTTACTCATGAGGTGGGAGTTGATCCGATCGCTCTTTAGCCACACCTCGGTGTAGGGTTTAGCAACGCTAGACTCAAGTTTGAGGTAAATGGACTAGGGAGTTTTGATAGGCGTACTAGCGTACCCTGTCACTGTTGTCGCTATCGCTGGCTTCGCTTCTCTGCACCATGACCTACAACAACTTTCCTCTTCTAATTGCGGCGGTCTCTGCTGCCTATCTCTCGGTTGTATACGTTTTATTAGTCTTGGCTCAACGGACTCGTCGGCTTCCACGGATGCGGGAGTAGGCGATCGCGGCTTGTCTGCATGGCGTGTTCTCTATGCTACCTTGAATGACGGTCAATCTGAATGAGTAGAGCTGATAATTTTATCTAAACAATGAAATACTTCACAATTAAATATCAATCAACAGGAGACAATACCGCACAGGCCAGACACCTGACGCTGATCTAAACCAACCGTCAGAGAAATGTCATGAGTCTGTCAGCGGCTTGCCAGTGTGGGCGAGGCAAGGGGTTATTCCAAATTGCCTCGCCATGCTGTGCGGGGGGCTTCGGTGCGGGCAAGGAGTTTGCCTCTAGAAATGACGTAGCGGGCGATCGCCTGTTGGCGGATCGCTTCATACCGATTGCTGGCGTTTAAGATCACCAAATTGGCTGGTTTGCCAATCTCCAGCCCATATTCGGCGGCCAGATTAAGGGTTTTAGCGCCATTCCAGGTCACCATGTCATAGCAGGCATTCATTTCATCCAGGCCAGTCATCTGGCAAATATGCAAACCAACCGAGGCCACGTTCAGCATACTCCCGGTGCCCAAGGGATACCACGGATCTTGCACACAATCATGGCCAAAGCTGACGTTGCTGCCTTGCTGCCACAGTTCCTTAACGCGGGTCACACCTCGCCGTTTGGGGTAGGTATCTGTGCGGCCTTGCAGGGTGATATTAATGAGGGGGTTGGCGACAAAGTTGATTGGGGTGCGCCGCAAAAAGCCCAGGAGTTTCAGGGCGTAGGCATTGTTATAAGAACCAAAGGCGGTAGTGTGGCTGGCGGTGACGCGACTGCCGATATCGCTACGAATGGCGCAGGCGGTAACGACTTCTAAAAAGCGGGATTGGTCATCGTCAATTTCATCACAGTGAATATCGATCAGGCGATCGTATTTCTGCGCGAGTTCAAAAATCCGCTGAATGGATTTAACCCCGTCTTCGCGGGTCAGTTCGTAATGGGGAATGCCGCCTACGGCATCAGCGCCCATTTCCATTGCAGTTTCTAGCAAGTGGTCGTTTTTGGGGTGGCTGTAAATTCCATCTTGGGGAAAGGCGACGACTTGTAGCGTGATCCAGTCTTTGACCTCTTCGCGCACTTCGAGTAAGGCTTGGAGGGCGGTGAGGCTGCTTTCGCTGACATCAGCATGGCTCCGGACGTACAGGACGCCCTGGATCGCTTGTTGTTTTAGGGTTGCGATCGCGCGGGTTTTGACATCTTCAAGGTTGAGATTTTGCTTGCGATCGCGCCAAATTTCAATCCCTTCAAACAAGGTGCCGCTTTGGTTCCAGCGGGGTTCACCAGCGGTAAGCGCTGAGTCGAGATGAATGTGGGACTCGACAAAGGGCGGGGTGGCAAGTTGGGAGTGAGCTTCGAGGGTGACTTTTGCCCCACCGCGAATGGCTGGTTCGATCGCGACAATGAGGCCCTGTTTGATTGCAATGTCGGCTTCAATGATAGAGCGATCGGATTGCAAGACCCGACACTCTCGGAGGAGCAAATCGTACATAGGTTTAGACCTTTACTTCGTCTGCGAAACTAGCCCAACGCACAAAATGAAAGGGCCCAGCGATCGAACCCCAAATATGTTCATCGGTTTCTGGGTCGCGCCCCCGGTCGAGACTGATGAACTTCTCGGTATCAATTTCAAATTCACTATCTAGATAGGTGGTGCGGCCTTTCCGCACGACCATGCACCCTTTGCCCGGTTCGACCCAGCCTTTGAAACCGCTGCCTGTCCATTTGACGTGCATATTACAGCCAGGGAGCCGTTCCAGGCGATCGCGAGTCAGGGTTTGTAACCGGGCCAGATCCCGCGAGGCCCCGTAAAACTCCTCGGCATTGTGCAAGGTATAGTTTTCGATTTCGATAAAGTCGGTTTGGGCTAATAGCTTGAGAACCCGGATGCGGTAGGGGTCGTTTAGGTTGTAATCGTAGGCTTGTTCAACGAGGAGGCTAACACCCGCCATCAATTCGGTCGGCAGTGGGCGCATACAAACGCGGATGTGTGCATACAGCGGTGGATTTTCAAACGCTTGTTCTTGGTTGCTAAAGTCAGCGGCCATTAAGCGTGCCAGAGTTGCAATATCCGTTGAATGAGTCATTTCCTGCGGCTAATACTGTAGAAAATTGTAACCCTCATTCTAAGAGGTGTTGCAGTGGAGATGAAATGCAGCGATCGCGGGGAATGGTGCATGGCTGTTGCCCAAGGGAGCAAGGTAGTGTGTCTGGGTTTCTCCTTGCTTATCCCGGCTAAAAACGACCCGTTGTGACGGTGGTTAACCTGGTTAGTCTTGGCGGGGCCGACAGAGCAACACGGGACAGGGCGCATAGTGAATGACGTAATCATCCGTGACGCTCAGCCGGGTATTGCGGAGAATGCCCCGTGGTGGTTTGGCGGGTTTGGCCGTTGGTTGGGTATGCCGCCGCACCTGTAAATGGGACAGCAGCGATCGCCGCCGTGAATCGCTCCCCAAAAGAATGAGGTCAACCTGCTGCTCGGCGGCAATTTGGCAGATGATCGGGCCAGGATCCCCAATGCGGGCTAGGGGCTGGATGGGGATGGTGGTATCCGCAAAAGCGGCTTGGGCATGGGCTAGTAAATCGTGGCCTTGTTCTCGCTGGGCTTCTTGCAGCGACTGTTCGAGCTGCCAACTGGGCGTTTGCACCGCGACTGGGCCAAACAGATGATTCGCATTTAACGGTGGGCAAATGTATAACAGGGTGACTTGCTGCACGCCCAAGCTCAAGAGTTGGTGGGCGGTGGCGATCGCCCACTGACTGGCTGCCGCCCGACTGACCACAACTAATAGATGCTGGATTGGGGGAATTTGAAGCCCAGCCTCAGTGGCTTCCGGGTGGAAGGAAGGCGAACCTGGGCGAGAACTAGAGTTGCGGGCGACCAACACACTACAAGGCGCATACCGGGCGATCGCGGTGGAAACACTCCCCAGCAGCAACTCACGCATACCGCCGCGCCCTCGGTGCCCCACCACAATCAACCCAGCCTCAACCGTGTGGGCATAGCTTAGGATTTCAACGGCAGGTCGCCCCATCCGCACCACGAGTTCCACTGGCATCTGCTCGGGGAGATCGGGCTTGATCAGGGCGGCAAGACTGTCGGGGGAACCGGGGGGGTGACTCGCCCCATTGGCGGTGGCGGTGGCAGAATCTGGGACTGCGCGATCGCCAGTTCCGAGGGTGGCAAGCTGGTTTGTCTCGCGGTTTGCCTTGCCTGCGCTCCGTAAGGTTTGGCCAATTTTCTGCGCCGTAGCTAACCGTTGCCGGGGAAGGACAGACAACACAACCAGGCCCGCAGGCTTGGCCAGGGGTGGATTGGTTGAGGGGAGATTGGTCGAGGGGAGATTGGTCGGGGCTGCATTGCTAAACGTCTCTTCGCTGTTCGCTAGGCCATTGTTCAGCGGGACGGGCAGCAGCGCTTGGGCGATCGCACAGGCCATTTTCTGAGCTTGCAGTGCTCCCGATGAACCATCCGTGGCTAACACAATGGGGGGAAATAGAACTGGAGAAAAAGCTTGAACCATGATGTCTCCGCGCTTACCCCCAATTTATCAAAGAACCTCCGCCAAACGAGGGGTTTCGGGTTGGGCAGTAACATTCTGTAGTGATTGGCTTTGTAGTGATTGGCTGTCGCCCTGGGTGGAAGGTGCCTTTACCATTGGGCCTGGTACTGCCCCGTCTGCGCTCTAGACATTCACCAGAGAAGCGGCGATCGCCCCGCCTGCTGCTACCAACCCACGAATGGGTCTGGGCCGCGTAACCGGGTGGAGGTGGCTGGTATGGCCAGGGAATCCAGGGGCCAACCTAAATCCTTAAGCTTCCTCTTTGGCCAACACCCCATTCAAAAAGATATCGGCTAACCCTTCTGCCATGGCCTGCATTTCCATGCCCGCCGCCCCCGGCGACATCACCGTACTTTGGCTGAACCCCGCCACAGCAAACATACCCAAGAAGACGCGGGCGACCACTTTGGGATCCATTGGCCGATAAACCCCTTGTTCCATCGCCGTTTGAAAAAACGCTTCAGCCACATCCGTCATTTTGGCAATCACGTCAGTTTGGATGCGATCGCGCAAATCGGGATGGAATTGGGCCTCCATAAAGCACACCCGCAACACATCTGCATTTTGGTGCAGATGTAACATCCGTCGCCGCATCACCTGGGCCACTGCTTTGTAACTCCCCATGCCACTCAGTTCCGTCAATAGATCGGTCAAAATATCGATCCAGCCCTGGGTTGCGACTTCGATCAAAATGGCTTTCTTATTGGTGAAATGCCGAAATAGCGTTCCTTCCGCCACGTTGGCTGCTTCGGCTAGGTCGCGGGTGGTGGTGCCGTCGTAGCCCCGCCGCGCAAATAACTTCACGGCTGATTGCAAAATACGGGTGCGGGTTTCTGACTCAGTCGAAGAAAGATAGGACGTGCGCATAGGGAAAGACTCAGAAACAGCGTTGGCAAGTTCCTCAGATTTCGTGAGCGCTGGCTGCCACAGTGGGTTCTGTATTCTGCCGTGGTCAGGGTTGGCAGCGCAGATATCCCAGTCAAGCGAAGGTGCCAGTGCGACGATGGATGGGTTTGGCCGTTGCCCGATAGCTTGCCGAAGTGGGGGAACGGTTAAGGCATAACTCAGATGATGAGCCGTTGTGTGCCTCAATCATAGGCGGACTTTGCCGGAACGCTCATGGATTTCCGAAAAACTGAGGATTTCCCGCCTGTAGGTATATTGACCCTGCTCTATTTTACGAACTTTTACAATTGCTAAATCTCAACTCTAAGCTGATAAAAAGCGATCGCTAGAATGCAGCAAATTTGTCATCGCGATCGCGCACAAAATTGGCAAAGAATAGCGAAAAGCGCGTTTATTTTTGCCTAATTAATCAAACAGAAAAAATAGAATGGTAGCTTTTGATACGGTTTATCGAGAAAAATAAAGGCTAGCTATCGACTTGAGGCGATGTGCCTTATAGTTGCATAAAAATCCGTATTTCTCTGTAATACTTATTGGATCAAAAGTGGGCATGATGATTGTGGTAAAACCGATCTAAATTATTCCGCTTTTCCCCCATTTTTCCTGACCTCAATTCATAGCGTTTGTTATTAGACTATAGGGGCTAGTCATTGATCGCCGTTTTCTGCTTCGAATGCTTGTGAGAGGCTTTCCGAGAAAACGAGTTTACCGACTGTAGCTAGTTAGGAGCGATTGCTCAATATACGTGAGGAATAACATTATGGGAACCTCTCAATACACAACAGATTCCGCTCAAGCCACTCCACTCCTTTGGGTTGCATCTGAAGTGTCTGCCACACCACTCAATTCCAATCTCAGTGCGAAGCAACCATTACCAAAACTAAAATTTGCCCCGCTCGCTCCCCTTCGTCGTTGGCTGGATGGGCTCGAAATTAGCGATCGCAAAATGGCTCAAACATTGGCAGCCGTGATCCCCGCGCAGTGTCCCTTTGAACGTACCGTAACGGTGTTTGGTCGGCCTGTTTTGCACATTCCCCCGTTATGCAAGTTAAACCCCTTCTACGAAGAAGTTGTGGGCTTACGGTTTCGGGCCTTGTGCTACTTGGCAGATGTCTGCGGTGATGATATTTCATCCTATTGCTAAGGTGGCTGCTGGCTAGCGATCGCGTGGCCTCGGTCTGGGCAAGAGCCACGGTGGGCGCGTTGATAGCAGTGATTCTGTAGTCCGCAGGGCGTGTTGGCTCTGGGGACTTTTTGCTGAGGGCGCGATCGCGCGGGGCTTGGTGCAAATCTGGGAGCTAAACGGGGGAGGGCGATCGTCCCAGTTGTTACGTTCCTTCGTAGTCTAGATGTAGGGGCAAAGGGCGTTGCCTGGCCCTCAAAGGTCGCTATAACTATTAGTCTAGAGAGATAATTTTAGGCCCGCGATCGGGTGAGCATACCGGCAAAATGTAGTTTAGCGAACATAATTGAACTTTGGTTGCATGGGCTTGCTCCACCTGATCCCGTTCGGTATTCTAATAATTGAAGCTACTAAAGCTTCCCTGGCAGATCAAACAGCCAATGTTCAAAGTTAGTTAAAGAGGTAAAAGCGCTGTTTCAATTTACATCTGTCTCGTCTGATAGCAACAGCATCCACACGAAATCTGATATTTCCTTCGCTGAACTGTAGGGAGCTATGCTACTGATTGTTGAATAATTGGGTGTCAATCAGTGCAACTCTATATACAATGAGCACATTAGAGGAGATCACTCGGAGAGTATACCGTGGGTGCTGTTGTTGATTTTAAAGGGTAGAGGCGAAACCCATAATGGCAATTATTGCTCTAAAAGCTTGGTATTTAGGCGAGTATGAGCCGATTCAAGAGCTAGAAAAGCGGCCTCACGATTTGCGTCTCAGTCGGAATAGTTTATTGAAGTCGGGCCTCCGGGCGGATTTTTTGGAAGACAGCGAAACGGTGCGGGAGTCGGCTTGGTTCCAGCGGTATTTGGAAGGTCAAACCGTTGAGTTTTACATTGAAGGGAGCGGTGGCTACGCGATCGCGAATATCGATTTGCGGAGTCACGAGGTTTACTTCACCAAACAAGAGGTCATGGCCCATTTAGAGCCGACCATTTTCTTGTGTTATCAGACGGCCTTTTCGGCGTCCAGCGAAGCATTGCGGGATGAGTTGCAGGCGATCTTGGAGAAGCTGAATCCCAAATCGCGCATTCCTTTATCCCTGAAAGAATCCCATCGGTTGACGGATGGCCCGGTGCGGTTGGATAGCGCGTTGATGCGTTCGATTCGTCAGAGTTTATTGTTTATTGCGGATACGACGGCGATCGCGGCGGTGCCTGACGATCCCCAACAGGTGATACCCAGTCCGGCTGTCTGTGTCGAAGTCGGTTATGCCCTGCAATGTAAGCGATCGGAGCAAATTTTGATTGCCCAAATGGAGCGGTCAGACCTGCCCGGTCAATTTCCCTTTGATGTGCCCGGACAAAATCGCCTCGTGTTCAAAGATAAAACCCAGTTGCGCAAGCTGCTGCCCAACTTAGTGCAAACTCAACTCCAACGGTTTAGCTTGTTTTGATTGCGACGCGGCAATGGCGCAGGGCACACCTCGGAAGACGGACTGTAACCTGTTACTTTTTAACTTCTTCTGGGCAAAGTGAATGTATCTGGCATTCCTGCTAGATAATGGCAAAGTACAAGAATGCATTTATCTGCTATGACTCAAGCGACTGATGGAGCACCTGGAGAGCAACGCCGGAGCCGTTATGCTCGCACTCCGACGGAGTATGCAGTATTTTTCTTGATTGACGGGGGCCACCGGGAAGAAGTACGGTTCCCGACAATTCAGGAGTTTCAAAAATGGTACAGCGGTGAACTGGTGCCCAAATCCAGTTCGGATGACTTTATTATGGTTCCCATCAAAAACATTCAGGGCGAACATATGGTGTTGCGGCCTTCCAAGGTACTGGGAATTCGCGTGGAACCTGTGTTTAGCTCCAGTGTGGAACGCTTTTAACGATTCATGACGGGATTGGGACGATTCACGGTTAAACAGGCTCTGGTTGGGCTGCTGTGTTGTGGGGTTGCCGGGGCCGTTTTGCCTGGGGCGCAGGGATTTGCCCTGCCGCCGAGGGTGGGGGTGGCTCCTGTAACGAAGCCGTTGGTGCCAGTGGCAGCCCAGCCAATTTTGGGGCCAACCGTTTCTCCTCTGGAGGCAGCGGATTTTGGGCGCGATCGCCGATCCCTTTTGGTGGCGGTGGATCACAGCTTGCGTTACCTCCAGACGACGAAGGCCGCCCAGGATTATCGGCAGTATACGGCAGCACTGGGGATTACCCGCGATCGCGTGCGGCGCAGTTTAGTGCGGTTCCGGCAACTGCTTGTCCGGGCTAAATCGGCTGAGGCGTTAAATGCAGCCCTGGCCAAGGAGTTTGTGCTGTATCGGGCGATCGGGAAAGATGGCCAAGGAACAGTGGGCTTTACGGGATATTTTGAGCCCGTGCATGTGGCTAGCCGGGTACCGACGGCTGAGTTTCGGTATCCCATTTTTCGGTTACCGCCCAATTTTACGCGCTGGCCTCAGCCCCACCCCACGCGATCGCAACTGGAAGGCATGGATGGGCTGCAATTCAACCAAAGTGCGTTGAAAGGTTCGGCGCTGGCCTGGGTGCGCGATCGCCTTGAAGCCTATCTCATCCAAGTGCAAGGCTCGGCCCGCTTGCAACTCGTTAACGGAGGCACGATGACTGTGGGCTATGCCGGAGCCACCGATTATCCCTACACCAGTATTGGGCGTGAACTGGTCAACGATGGCAAGATTAAGTTGGAGGATCTGACCCTCCCGGCGCTGATGACCTATTTTCAGCAACATCCCGATGACTTGTCAGTCTATCTTCCCCGGAATCAACGCTTTGTTTTTTTTAAGGAAACGCGCGGCAGTGCGGCAACGGGCAGCATTGGGGTGCCTGTAACCCCCACGCGATCGATCGCTACGGATAAAACCCTCTTTCCGGCGGGGGCGCTGGCCTTGCTGCAAACTCAACTGCCCTATGCCAGTGCCAACGGTGCTTTTACCCAACAGGCGGTTCGCCATCTTGCGTTGGATCAAGATACAGGGAGTGCCATCAAGGGGCCAGGACGAGTAGATATTTTTATGGGGACGGGCAAAACCGCTGGCGATCGCGCTGGTTTAATCAACACCACAGGCCAGCTTTATTACCTCTTGCTCAAACCCTAGATAGGCCCAAACCCCAGAAGTCTAGAGAGCGTCCCCGTTCCAAGTCTCCAGTTCACCCCCACCGTCCGGCAACCATCAGTCGTCATGACAGCCATCGAACCCCCCTTTGACATCACGCTATTGATCATCCTCACGGTGATCTCTGGCATTGGTGCCCAAGTGCTGGCGGCATTTCTCAATGCGCCTGGTATCGTGTTTTTGCTCGTGTTTGGGATTGTGCTGGGGCCAAGCGGGTTGGGCTTCCTCCATCCCGATCGTCTGGGCATGGGCCTTGATGTGCTGGTGTCCTTGCTGGTTGCCATCATTTTGTTTGAAGGCGGGTTTAACCTGGAATTGCGCGACCTGGGCCGCGTGTCGGGCAGTCTGCGGAACCTGGTGACGGTGGGAACTTTGATCACACTGCTGGGGGCAGGCATGGCCGCGCACTGGCTGAGCGAATTTCCCTGGCCGATCGCGTTTTTATATGGGTCGTTGGTCGTTGTGACTGGCCCCACAGTCATTAATCCTCTCCTGAAACAAGTTCAGGTCGATCGCCGTATTGCCACCTTGCTAGAAGGGGAAGGGGTTTTGATTGATCCCGTCGGTGCAATTTTGGCCGTTGTGGTGCTAAACGTGTTGCTCAATGGCGGGGCAGCCCCCATCGCGATCGCCTCCAGCTTGGCCATCCGGCTGGGAATTGGTGGCGGCATCGGTATTCTGGGGGGCTGGTTGCTGGGCCTCCTCCTCAAACAAGCCAAATTTCTCTCCGACGACCTCAAAGCCCTCGTTGTCCTGGCTGGTTTGTGGGGTCTCTACGGGGCTTCTCAATTCATCCAAAATGAATCGGGCCTGATGGCAACCGTGGCAGCAGGCATCGTCCTTCGCGCCTTCTCATTACCCGAAGAACGACAGCTCAAGCGCTTCAAAGGGCAACTGTCGATTATGGCCGTTTCCGTGCTGTTCATTTTGCTGTCAGCCGACTTGTCGTTGCCTGGGGTATTGGCCCTAGGGTGGGGCGGGGTATTGACCGTGCTGGCGTTAATGTTTGTCGTGCGCCCGTTGAATATTTGGGTGTGCACCTGGAATAGTGGGTTAAACTGGCGGCAAAAACTCTTCCTGTGTTGGATTGCGCCACGGGGCATTGTTTCTGCCTCTGTGGCTTCTTTATTTGCGATTTTGTTGACTCAGCGGGGCATTAACGGGGGCGACTCGATCAAAGCTCTGGTGTTTTTGACCATCATCATGACGGTGTTTTTGCAAGCGTTGACGGCGCAGTGGATGGCCAACTTGCTCCAAATTAATTCCAAGGCAGCGACGGGGGCCGTGATTGTGGGGTGCAATCCCCTGAGTATGTTGGTGGCGCGCTTGTTCAAAGAACGGAATGAACCCGTTGTCTTGATTGATACGGCCCCAGAAGCCCAAGCCCAGGCTGGTCAGGAAGATGTGCCCATTTTTATTAGCAGCGCTCTGGATGTGGATGTGCTGGAACGGGCGGGATTAGCCTCGAAAGGGACATTTTTGGCGATGACGAGTAATGGGGAAGTGAATTTGGTCGTTGCCCAGCGGGCCGCAGAGGAATTTGGCCCTCCTCGTGTATTGGCCATTTTTCCCCGGGATCCCCAAACGAACAATGCGACCAATGCGACAGCGAAGATTCAGCAGGCGTTTTTGCCCCACACGCCGCTCAAAGTCTGGAACGAGTATTTGACAGATGACAGTGTCAAGCTAGGGGAAACGGTTTTTGCGAAAGAAACCCTGGAACTGAAAAAAGAGCGCATTCAAACCTTGATGGATGAAGGGGATTTGGTGCCGTTGTTGGTCGAGCGGGATGGCCAGTTGCAGATTCCGGCGGGGGAAGGGACGTGGCAAGTGGGCGATCGCCTGGTGTATTTGCTCCACTACCCCAAGCCCAAACTCCTCAAAGCATTATCAGGTTCGAGCCAAAATTCTTTGAAACCCGAACCCCTGCCAGAAATTGAGAAAGTTGTGGAAGAAGCCCTGGAAGCGGCGACACCGGCGGTGAGCGAGGGGCCAAAACCCGCCGCAGAACCGGAAAAACCCCGGTATACTCGGGTGCCCATTACGAAGCCAACTTCAGAGTCGGAAGGGGTGTCGGATAGTGGGGCCTGAGGTTGGGACAAGCGCCTGGGGCGATCGCACGGTGCAGTGCCGGGATCTGGCAGATTGGCCGAGAAGGATCCGGGTTTCTGGCAGGGCAACAGAAAAAGGAGATAACTAAAACGGGGAACTCCCCTGGCGGGCAAAGACAAGGCGGCGATCGCCGTGGGGATGCCTGCTCTAGTGACTCCAGGAGAACGGCCATGACGGGGAAGATTGGGTGGCAATGGGGTTGGTTGATCCTTGCCATTGGTGTATTGGCGGGGTGTCAGGGGCGATCGCCGTCTGCAACGCCTGAGCCAACTCCCACCGCGATCGCGCCAGAGTCGTCTTCAGTGGATGCCCCGCCATCCCCATCGGCTTCTGCCAAGCCGGACATATCAGCATTCCCTGCCCCCAATGACGCGGCCCCCAAATGGATTCAACCTGGTGCTGGGCAAACTCAAACCGTGACGACAGCAACGGGCCAGGTGAACGGGTTACAAGTAGAGTTGCGTTTGGGCTTTGGGCAGGTGATGCTTGCCGCAGGGCGCGATCGCGAGATTGAGAGCACGTTTCGGTATAACCGGGCCGAATGGAAACCCCAAGTTGACTATGGGCGTATGGGCGATCGCGGCCAATTGGTGATCACACAGCCCCAGTTTCCCGCCAGTCACGAAAGCTTTGTGATGGAAGGCGACTTTCAGAACGAGTGGCAAGTGGCCCTACCGCCCCGGTTGCCCGTTGACCTGACGATAGATGCGGGCGCACTGGACGGCAAGCTTGACCTATCGGCGATCGCCCTGGAGCGCCTACACCTGCGAGCGGGGTCGGGGCAGTTGGCTGTGAATACTGGTGTGCAACGGTTACAACACCTAGCCCTGAGTGTGGGTGCCGGTTCCATTGGCCTGAAAGTGCCTGGGGGCCAAATCCAAGCGCTGACGGTGGAAACCGGAGCTGGCGAGATTGAACTGGATCTGCGGGGAAACTGGCAAGCCAACTTGAAGGCTGAACTGCGGGGCAATGGCAATGTTGTTTTGATTGTGCCTACGGAGGTGGGAGTGCGGCTTGTGGCCGATGGCCTGGGACTGGTTACAGGGGATACGCTAGTGCAATCGGGAACGGGCTGGGTGAATTCGGCCTACGGGCGATCGCCCATTACCCTAACCATTCAACAAACTGGCGTGGGCAATGTCACGGTGGCAACCCGCTAGGTTGTCGGGATTTGGCCTATTTTCCCAGAGCCTCGGCTGGGGCTTGAACCTGGGCGGTGCCGTTGCTGTTGGTTAACGGGCGGTGGTTGGATGGTTTGGTCGCGTGCCTGGGCTGGCGTTTAGGTGTGGTGGATGAAGCCAGGGCAGGACTACAACGGACGGAGCAAAAGGCTGGATGCCGAGAGTTGGCTAACACCAGAGATGTCAAAAAATAAAAAATAAACTAAATCCTTCTACTCTGGAGCAACCCTGGTTTGATGGGGGGAAACTCTGGGTTGAATCGGATACCGAAGGGGGAAGGCAAATTTTGGTTGCAATGGGGGTTGAATGGGGGGAGAGCAGGCCCAATGGTGGCGCTTGCTTGGAGCGAAAGCTGGATTGAGGAGCAGTGTAGAGGGGACGGGCTAGACGGGGCGCGATCGCGACGACGTTGCCGTGCTCCGTTGGTTGTGGCTGGCTGCTAGGCAACGGGATGAACAGTGCCGCTGGTGAGTGCTTCCAACAAGCGATCGATCATGACTTGCTCGGATTCGTTGAGGGCTGTGCGGTCTAACAGATATTTCATTTGCCGTTCTACGGCCAGGGGCAGCAAACCTGTTTTCAAAATGTCCTCAACAATTTCAACTAATTGCATCGTCTGAATCTCCGGTTCAATTTCAACTCATTGGGATATGAGCAACGTAGGGATGGCGGTTGGTGCTTATAGTGCAGCAGACACCTCGTTCACAACTTGGATGTATCCTTTGCGCAGGGCGTAAAAGAGCCGATCAAGGGCGCGGTGGTCTTCTTCGCTGAGGGATTCGTCGCAGATTGCGGCCAGGATGCCGTAGCGATCCGCTAGGGTGATTTTCCGGGTGAGGGTGGCCTGAACAAATAACTCGGAAATGGCATTGGGTAACAGTTGAGTGAACATTGGACGATCTAGAACTCGATACTATCCAATATCTCCTGACTGTCGGTTCATCCTAGTGATGGATCTTGGGGAGGCAGCGTGATTCTTGGGGGGGAGGCTGGTGACGATCGCGCAAGGCTGTGGGTGACTCTGATCACCATTGGGGCCGCGCGATCGCCCGTTCCACCGCAGGCAGGGCCACTCAGGAAAACGCTAGAGTGGAAAAGCAAGATGAACCCAGGCTCCAATGGGGCCATTGAAATGAAGGATTTGCCAGCATGAGAGCGGGTGTGCAGTTTTCTCTCAACGATTCAAATGTGGATGCAACCCAGGCCCTGAGCCAACGCCAATTGGCGGTGTCGATTTCGGCGATCGCGGATACGACCAGTCACACGGCACCATTAAATTTGTGTTTGATCTTGGATCATAGTGGTTCGATGGCGGGGCGGCCTTTGGATACGGTGCGCCAGGCTGCGCAACGGTTGGTGGATCGGATGTCCCTGGGCGATCGCTTGGCAATTGTTGGCTTTGACCACAAGGCGAAAGTGTTGGTGCCGAGTCATGAACTGGAAAACCCGGCCAGCGTCAAAGCAAAAATTAACCAACTGGCGGCGGGGGGTGGCACAGCGATCGACGAAGGGTTGAAGGTTGGCATTGAAGAACTGATCAAAGGGAAACAGGGCAGCATTTCTCAGGCATTTTTGTTAACAGATGGTGAAAATGAGCATGGCGACAACGATCGCTGCTTGAAGCTGGCCCAACTGGCAGCTAACTACAGCATGACGATCAACACCTTGGGCTTTGGGGATGCCTGGAATCAGGATATTTTGGAGGCGATCGCCGATGGTGGGGGTGGGGCAATGGCCTACATCCAGCAACCAGAACACGCGACAGCAGAATTTGCCCGCTTGTTGACTCGGTTACAAGCCGTTGGCCTGACCAATAGCTATCTCACTTTGACGTTGCCGATGGGGGTGCGCCTAGCCGACCTCAAACCCGTGGCCCAGGTTGCGCCAGATACGATTGAACTGACGGTGTTGCGAGAGGGGAATCAGGCGATCGTGCGTTTGGGCGATCTGATGGTTGATGTGCCGCGCGTGGTGTTGGCCAATGTGTATCTCAGTCAGATGGCGCTGGGGCAGCAGGCGATCGCCCAAGTCCAGGTGTGGTATGACGACCCAGCCATCAACGCGGAAAAGCAACTGTCTGAAAAGCTCACGGTTTACGCCAATTACGTTGAGCCCTTTCATCCCCAGCCCGATCCCATTGTGCAGCAGCATATTCTGGCGCTGGCTAAATACCGCCAAACCCAGATTGCGGAAGGCAAAATGCGGCAGGGTGATCTGGCAGGGGCGGCGACGATGTTGCAAACGGCGGCCAAAACGGCCCTGCAAATGGGGGATGAAGGGGCGGCTACGGTGCTGCAAAGGACGGCCACCCAGTTACAATCTGGCCAAGACTTGAGCGAGGGCGATCGCAAAAAGACCCGCATGGTCTCCAAAACGTCGCTCCAATAATATGCTGCAATCACAGTGACCCTAACCCAGACCAGGGCTGAACCCACGGGCGATCGCCTAGGGTTTTTTGGTAGCTTTCCAGGTGCCGCCGTACACATAGTAGGGATTGTGCTGACTAACGAGGGGCCAGCACGTCGGGCAAACAAATTGCCATTGGCGCGAGGCATCGGCCTGCACACGATACAAAACCATCGCCTGTTGGCGACAGCGATCGCAGCTTTTTTCCCGTTGGCGTTTACCCATTTTGCCCGCTAGCGATCTCTCCCGCCTCAACCCACACTGAATGGTTTAAGACGGCACCATCGAGTTTTTCGTCCGGGCAAAAATCATCCGACCGGCGGAGGTTTGCAACGCACTGGTGACAACGACCTGAATCTCGCTACCCATGTAGTTGAGCCCTTCTTCCACCACAACCATTGTCCCGTCTTGCAGGTAGCCCACACCTTGGGCTGGCTCTTTGCCTTCCCGCACTATCTTCAGATCGATGTTGTCGCCAGGGAGGTAAGTCGGGCGGACGGCATTGGCGAGATCGTTGACATTCAACACGGGCACACTTTGCACTGTGGCGACTTTGCTCAGGTTGTAATCATTGGTCAGCAAGGTGCCGTTGATTTCCTGGGCAAGGCGAACCAATTTGGCATCAACCGTAGCAATGTCATCGTAGTCAGCAGAGTGAATGACGATGCGATCGCTGTAGGCCGATCGAATGCGATTCAAAATATCCAACCCCCGCCGCCCTCGGATCCGTTTTTGGTCATTCGAGGCATCGGCAACCATTTGCAACTCTTGCAACACAAACTGAGGCACCAAAATTTGCCCTTCCAAAAAGCCCGTGTTGAGCAATTCCTCAATGCGCCCGTCAATAATGCAACTGGTATCCAGCAGCTTGGTAGAAGCGGATTTGAGCGTGCCTTCCGCTAATAAAAACCCTTCCAGGGAAGCTGGGTTCAGCAGCCGCAACAACGCTCTGCCGTGGGTATCTGCCAGGGTGACCCCCGAAAACGCGAATAAAATACTACCGACCAGGGCGATTAAAGGCTTAATAAAGGAAAACTCTGCCGGGATCGGGAGCAAAAAGGTGGGGGCAAGCAGCAAATTGGCTCCGAGCAAGCCGATGACCAGACCGATGGAACGACTGAGCAAAACATCCGCAGGCATCGACCGGACTCGTTTTTCCAGCCGACGATAACTGGTTTGCACCGTGAGGCCGATCGCCAGCCCAATCAAACCGCCGAACCCAGCGACCACCAGACGCAGTGCGGATTCGTTTGTGACTTGCGATAGCACATTGCTTGGCAGGTCTTCAATCCCGTGAAAGCCAATTCCCGCCCCTGCCAGGATAAATGAAATGACAATGATGGCATCAAGCATAATTCGAGACAATGGGGAAAGGATCGCTCCAACGTTTGCACGTCATGAGCCTGCCAATCTGGGGCAAAAACCAGCAATTCGGCTGTTTCTGCAACAGCTTGAAAGGATAAAGGATGATCAAAACGGACTGGTACTGGCTTTGGCTTCAGGCTGGCATGGTTTCATTATACTCTTCGCCCCTTAAACCCTCTGAGTCAAGTCTGCCCTCGATAATTTTGCGTAATCTGCGGGGGCAGCCGTAGCCCTCATGGGGGAAATCGGGAGCATTGCCGCTGCTGGTTGGGGCTTAGTCTCTCTTCAACCGCTGGTGTTGACTGGGGTGCATGGATTGGCTGCTATGAATTGGCCCCGATCGCCCAGCTACTCAGCGCGAAAGTTGCAAGGGTGGGCGATCGCGCGGCTTAGGGTTTGGTGCTTTGCCTCTGGCTCGTTTTATCTTGGATCGTTGAATTTATGTCTTTTCCCCGTTCTGCCTACCTTCATATTCCGTTTTGTCGGCGACGCTGCTTTTACTGCGACTTTCCGGTGGCTGTCGTCGGTGATAAGCCGCCCTTGGGGACGGGCGATCGCGTGAATGGCAGCAATTCCGGCACCATTGCCCGCTATGTAGAAATACTCTGCCGCGAGATTCAGCAGGAACCAGGGTCGGGGCAACCATTGGAGACCGTCTTTTTTGGCGGGGGCACGCCTTCATTGTTGTCTGTGGAGCAGGTAGAGCGGATTTTGGCAGGGCTGGAGCGCCAGTTTGGGATTGCGTCTGGGGCGGAACTGTCGATGGAAATTGACCCGGCGACCTTTGATCGCGCCCAGTTAGCGGGGTACAAAGCGGCGGGGATTAACCGGGTGAGTTTGGGGGTGCAAGCGTTTCAGGCGCAGTTGCTTCAGGGAGCAGGCCGATCGCACACCGTTGCGGATATTGAGGCGGCGATCGCGCTGGTGCACCAGGTTGGCTTTACCAATATCAGCTTGGATTTAATCTCTGGGTTGCCCCATCAAACCCTGGCGGATTGGGTGGAGTCGTTAGAGCGGGCGATCACCCTGGAGCCCACCCATCTCTCTTGCTATGACTTGATTGTGGAAGCGGGTACGCCCTTTAGTCGGCAATATCAACCGGGGTGTCAACCGCTACCATCGGATGAGCTGACCGCAGAAATGTATCGTACGGCCCATCATCTGCTGACGGCCCACGGCTTTGACCATTACGAAATCTCGAACTATGCCAAACCGGGGTATCAGTGTCGCCACAACCGCACCTATTGGGAAAATCGCCCATTTTATGGCTTTGGGATGGGGGCGACCAGTTGTGTCTCCGGCGATCGCGTGGCCCGTCCTCGCAAAACCTGGGAGTACTATGCCTGGGTCGAAGCGCTGGAGCACGAACCCCGCTTATCCCCAACACCCTGTGCCCCCGACCTCCTCGAAACCTTGATGCTGGGCTTGCGGTTGGCGGAGGGTGTGGATCTGACCCTGCTCACTCAGACCTTTGGTGCAGCGGCGATCGCGACCGTCCTTGCCTGTTTGCAACCCTACATCGACCAGCAATGGGTTATGCCGCCTACCCCCAGTAACCACCGCCTGCGCCTTGCTGCACCGGATGGGTTTCTCTTTTCCAACACGATTTTGACCGCTTTGTTTCATGCCCTGGATTAGCGATCGCCCCGGTTGCTAATCCAACCCCCGGATCGGGTTCGGTTTACCCTACTCGTAACAAACTTGCACTTTTCGTCAACTTTCTGTTACATTTATTTACAGATTGAAACATTAATTCGCAAGGAGGTCGCTCATGACCACTATTCTTATTTCCTTATTTGTAGTTGGCTGGTTGGCTGTTGCCCTGTTGGGAACCCAGGCTTACTTCCGAGGCGAACAGTCTAAACCCATCCACGCGCGGAACTGGCGCTCGGATTCTTTTGAACAGCTATCGACCGCGATTACTGGCACCGAGATTGACTACTCAACACGAGTACCCGCATTTGATACTCAAGATGCGTACTCCAGCAGTTTGTTGCCAGACGCGTAATGTTTACATGTGTTCGTTTGTGATGTTCTCTCTCTAGACAAGATGTGCATCTCTCCTTAGGTTGGGTTTCCCACGGTACCTTTCCCTAGCTCTTGGGTGGAGCTGGGGAATTTTTTTGTGCCGGGGTGGGGCACCCTCCTCCAATCGGATCAGCCGAGATTAGGATGTTGCTGCAACAAGCTATGTGATATGGGTCAACTTGATTGGCTGTTTTGCTCACGGGAAAGCGCCGTCAATATCAGTCTGGGTGGCCCTTTGGCCTCACTTCGGAGTTGGGGAAAAATCGGGAAGATAAACATGTAAGGTCAAGTCGAGCAGGTCATCCAACTATGAAGCCCCACACCTATTGCCACATGATTCAGTTTCGCGGTAGTGCTCATCCTCAGGGGCGGTACTTGCTGCAAATTCTGGAAGTGGGAAGTAATGGGAAGCCTCAATATCGGGCGCAGTGGAAATTTGAAACGCTGAGACAGGTGCGGGAGTTCTTACAAAAGTACTTTCCTGATAGCCAAGCTTTGCCGCCTGTGGAGTCGCAGCCTGCGTTTACCTTTGATCGGGTCTTGGCGATCGCGGGGTTGTAGGCCCCAAAAAAAAGCCAGCAGTCACCTCAAGGGAAGGGACTACTGGGTGCAGGGATGCAGCGAGGGCGATCGCCCTAATGAATGAAACTGGGGGGCCAGCGTTTTTAAGGCCGATGGGCCGTAAGGATTTTCAGTTCTGAGGCTCCGGCTTTTTTGAGCTGGAGGGTCAGGCGAGTGGTGAAGAGACTGAAGATCGTCAGGTGAGCAAGGATGCCAAAGCCAATGGTGAACTGGGTGGCATAGTCGAGGCCAGCAAAGGCAAAGCCAGACAGTAACCAAAGTGCGGCGCTGTTTTCGGAAGGGGCGACGCCCATGACTAACATGGCGATCGGGGGCAGGAGGATCATGGCGGCGATGACGGCAGCGGTGAGGATTGCCCGTTTTTTAAAGTGGGCCAGCAGGACTAATTGGGCGACGACGGCACAGATCAGCAGAAAGCTGAAGTTGAAGGCTAGGCTGAGCAGGCCAATCAGTTTGGGGCTGTCGTCTTGCCAGGTTAAGCTCCAGCCGCCGAAGAGGAGAGTCGGAATCAGGGCGTTCAGCGCGATCGCGAGGAGGGCGGGGCTTTTCTCGCCCCAGATCAGGTCTTTCAAAAGGTTGCGGCGACGTTCTTGGGCGTGGCGATAGCGGCTCCAGTCTAATAACGTTTGGCGATGGGGGGTGAGGGCGGCAATCAGGCAAACAAACCAGAAGAGATTAATCAGCAGCAACCCAATTAAGCTGTTGAACCCGTCGCGAGTGGGCCAGTCTTTGTAGCGTTGATATTCAAAGAAGGCAAACCCTAAGCAAAAAATTTCAAAGCTGAGGGTCATAAGGTAGCTTTGACGTTTGCTGATTAAGGTGCGGTTGGGGTAGGTGTAGCGGCGGTTGATGGCTTGCCAGATCCAGCCGGTGGCGATCGCCAGATTCACAATCACAAAGGTGGTTGTCAGGGCTAAGTGGCTACCCACGTTCACGTAAAACCAGGTTTTGATGCCCAGGAGCCAGTTACCTTTGTTGTAGTTGTGGGAGTAGTACCACAGTTGGGCAAAGATGGAATAGCACAACCACATGGCCCCTGCGCCGAGCCAGCTTTGGGCACCCCCGAAAAAGGCATAAAAAATTGCACCACTGTAGAAGCAGCAACACAGGGCGATGGTGATGCTATACAAACTGGCGATCGCGAGGGTAGAGACTCCGCCTTGCACTGCGGCTGCCAGGTGGAGCGGCATGGCTAGGACTGCACCCAGGATTAACACCACTGGCACCCCCAACAGTTTTCCGATGAGAATGCGTTGGCTGGTTTGGGGGCTGAGGCGAATAAAGTTGAGTGTGCCTCGGCGTTCTTCTTTGGCCAAATCGCCAATGAGCATGTATACACCGCCGATCAGCAGCACAAAGGGAATGACCCAACTGAGGGCTTGAAAAATGTCGAACCACCAACGGGGCCAGTCAATGCTGGGATAGCCTTGGGCGTTCAACGCGCATTGTCGGAGGTCGCTGTAGGGTTCGATTTTGCCAATGCAATAGCGATCGACGCGAGCTTGGTATCCCGGCAGGGAAATCCACATATACAGCAGGATGAGGGCCTGAATGCCCCCGGAGGCAGTGACCGTGAGCCAGAATTGCCGGGGTTTGAGGCGGCCTCTGACTTCGCGGAAAAATTGGGGGTTCCAGTCAGACATTCGAAGGAGCAAGTTAGACAGCATAGCCAGGTCTCCAGAGTGGGGAAGGGCGATCGCAAGCGCAGGTGAATTCAGCAAAAGGGGCGTTCGCACCAGGACGGGGTTAGGATGCTTGTTTGTGTCCCAGTTTGAGAAAGATGGATTCTAAGTCTTCGTGCATGGGTTGAAATTCTGTGAGGGGAATGTTGGCCTCGATGAGCGATCGCAACAGGGCGGCGGCGGCAGTCGGGTCGCCGGAAAAAGTGGCTTTGACCCGTTGCCCATCGGACAAAACTTCTACGGCTTCCACATGGGGACAGGTGCGCAATTCGGCCTGGAGGTCGGCAACCGAGCCCAGGGTGGTGAGCAAGATTTGTTGTTGACTGAGCCGTTGATAGAGGTGGTCGAGGGTGGTGCTTTCCACCAGGTAACCCAGTTCCATAATGCCGATGGAGTTGCATAATTCGGCCAGGTCACTCAAGACGTGGGATGAAATCAGAATCGTCATCTGGGCGGCTTGCAAGCTTTTGATGATTTCCCGAAATTGCATTCGGGCGATCGGGTCGAGGCCAGAGACGGGTTCATCCAGCAACAGGACAAGGGGTTCGTGGATGATGGTGCGGGCAAGGCTGAGGCGTTGCTTCATCCCACGGGAAAGGGTGGCAATTTGGCTATGGCGTTTGTGGGTGAGCTGCACCAGTTCCAGGACATCGCGCAAGCGTTCGCGCCGTCGGGGTTCCCGTAATTTATAGAGGCGGGCGAAGTAGTCGAGATAGTCCCACACGGTGAGGTCGTCATAGAGGGGAAAGTCATCGGGGAGATAGCCGATCTGGCGTTTGAGGTGGGGGTCGTCTTGGTTTTGCCAGAGGCGATCGCCGTTAATGTGAATTTCACCGAGGGTGGGTTCTTCTGCTGCGGCCAGCATCCGAATTAGGGTGGTTTTGCCTGCGCCGTTGGGGCCAATGAGGCCGTAGACTTCACCAGTGCGAATTTGGAGGTCTACATCATGCACGGCAACGTGACGGTCGAATTGTTTGGTTAGTCCTTGGGTTGCAATTGCCAGTTCTTGCGCCATAGTTGGAATTGCTCAAAAAGTTATCGTTAGCCTAGCTTCTCCCTACAGCGATCGCCAGCCCCATTTCGGAAAATGAAACACAGGCGCGATCGGGCCTGCTTCCCACTAGGGGAAGATACACCGAGGAAAAAACGGTTGATCAAGAGTGGCAATGCTCAGCACTGAGCCTGGTGAAAAGCACGCCAAGTGGGCAAGCTTGTGCATGGCCTTCAGATATCGCCCTCGCCCTCGTACAAAGTTTTGAGGGGGAATGCGTTGAGCCCACACACTTCCGTCAAATATCGAGCGAGGACATCGCTTTGGCCGTGGGTGACGTAGACGGTTTTGGCCCCCGTTTGGTGGATGGTTTGGATTAAACCTGGCCAATCGGCATGATCAGACAAGACAAAACCCCGTTCATAACCCCGGCGGCGACGGGCACCACGGACGGCCATCCAGCCGGAAGCAAAGGCGGTTTGGGGCTGGCGAAAGCGCTTCATCCAGTTCGACCGATGGCCAGAGGGTGGAGCCAAGATGAGGTCGCCGTTGAAGGGGTACTGGCGGGGTTGGTCAGCGACGGGCAGGGTGGCAACTAGGTCAACCCCAACGTCGCGATAGAGTTCGGTGAGGCTGTGGATTGCACCGTGAACATAGACTGGGCGATCGCAAAACTGGCGTAATTCCGCTAGAACTCGTTGGGCTTTGCCCAGGGCGTAGCAGAACAACAAAGACGGACGTTCTAAATCGCTTTGCCACCAGTCATAAATTTGACGGCAGATGTCTGCGCCAGATTGCCAGCGGTAGATGGGCAAGCCAAACGTTGCTTCGGTAATAAATACATCGCAGGGCACTACTTCAAAAGGGGTGCAGGTGGGGTCAGCACAGCGTTTGTAATCCCCAGAGATGACCCAAACGGTGTCTTTGTGTTCGATGCGGATTTGGGCAGAACCGAGGACATGGCCTGCTGGGTGAAAGGAAACCCAGGTCTGGCCCAGTTTGATGGGGGTGCCATAGGCCACGGGTTCTAGGGCAATGGTCTGACCGAGGCGTTTGTGGAGAATGCCGGTGGAAAGTTGGGTGGCAATGTAACGCTGGGAGTTGGGGCGGGCATGGTCGGCATGGGCATGGGTGATGAGTGCCGTTTCGACTCCTTGCCAGGGATCGATGTAAAAGTTGCCAGCTTCGCAATACAAGCCTTCGGGCCGCACGGTAATGAGGGACATGGGGGCGATCGCAGAATGGACTTCTCTCGGTTAGCTTAGCAAGTTGGCGGGGGATTGGCGATCGCGCCTGCGGGGTTGCCAGCGGCCACTCGCCACGATTCCAGGGTGGCCTTAACCAAAAGGGATCCGGCCCTGTATTCTAGACCGAATCCCTTTAAGAAAATAAAACTGAGTGAGAGCTAGCTGTGAAGGTGGGCTTGGGCGTGATCTTACAACCTAACTGGGGCCACAACCTTTGGAGCCACCCGCAGGTTAGGCAGAACCGCTCGATCCGGCAATTTCAACGGTTGCACTGCCATTGGCGGAACGTTCCTTATCCAAGCGGCGTTTCCGGGCATAGAGCTGAATCGCCGCCGCCATGCCAATGATCATCGCGGCAATTAGCCACGTCACGGCATCTGTCGGGAAATTCGATTTGAACACGGCCAATAAGACAACGATCACGAAAAAGACCGTCGGGAATTCGTTAAACCACCGAAATTGTTGCCCGGTCATGGCGCACTCATCAGCGGCCAACTTTTTCATGATGCGTTTGCAGTAGTGATGATAGCCAATGAGGAGAAGCACGCACGCTAATTTGATATGCATCCAGGGTTGTTTGAGGACTTCTGGTTCAGTTGTCACAAGCCCGATCGCCATTGCCACAGTCAGCACCATTGCCGGCGTCATGATGATGCTATACAACCGCTTTTCCATAATTTGGTATTGCTGTTTCAATACCGTTTGGGCGGGTTCGGGTTGTTCGTAAGCTTCGGCGTGGTACACAAACAGACGGGGCAGATAAAAGAGCCCAGCGAACCAACATACAATGCCAACGATGTGAAGTGCTTTGAACCAAAAATATGCCATGTTAAACCCTCGTTAAAAACTGCTCAAACCGCTTGCTGAAATAAGTTGTCGAGGTAAGCCCGGGCGGCTTGGCGATCGCACTCTCCATTCTGCAACAAAAAGAGGGACAACGCAGCCGAAAACAGCCGATCCTGATCCCACTCCACATGATGTTCCAGGTACTGTGTCACCGATTGGTGCAGGTCTTCGGGAATCTCCGTTAGGATGCTCACGGTCATGTTCATAGAAACCTCGGGTATTCAAAAAACCGGATAAACGACGAACTTCAATCCACCCTGGGAAAATCCTCAGCCGGAACCTTCGCATTACGAACGTTGCCATCGTTCGCTGGCTCCTCTGAATCTGGCCTCGTAGCGATCGCGTTAGCAACTACTAAACGCTGGGCACACAAGTGAGGTGAATCGCCTCATTATTGCCCCCCTTGCCGCAAGCTTGTCAATTAGTGATGTGCCTGACCCTGATTTAAGGAAAAAACTGTGTTTACGAACGAATGGGAACTTGGCTGCGATCCCCGTTGCATTTCTTCACAATTTGGCTGGGGGTTGTGGAAATTGGATGAAATACCTATGACAACTGAAAAGTGCGATTCTTACGTTTCCACCTGTGGAAAACATTCTTGAGTCTGTGGAAAACCTGTGGAAAACCTGTGGGAAGCGTGGGGAAAATTTGTTTCCCTGATAATAATTGTAAATTTTGCCCAGTTTGCTGCGCCCTGTAAATTTTTCTTAAAAAAATGAGGGGGGTTAAACGGGGTAGGAACAAATTGGGGTGGGCTTGGCTGGGTGTTGGCTGGAGACGGCGATCGCGCGCTTTGGTGTGAAGCGAGGACTGAAGGCGCGTGGCTTGGGCTTTGGGGTTCTCGGTGAAGGCACCCGATTGTAGTCCCGGAAAATTGTAGTGCACGCCCTAGGAAATGGCGCAGCGGGATTTGGCATTTTCAGATTGTTTTTAGGAATTGGGGCGGGTGTGGGGAATTGGCGATCGCCCAGCAGCCAGCGGGAAAGGCGGTTTGTTAGGGTAGAGCTTGGCACCGCTTTCCTGGGGGTGCAGTGGGCTGATCGGTTGTTGTTCGTCGGTGGTTGGGATGGCTCAATTTCTGGATTATGGAGTTCAGCAAGAAAATAATGTGAATCAGTCAGAACTGCCCGTTGCGCGATCGCCGCAGCCGTCTTCATCCTCGTCGGACTCGGGTCTTGCTGTGGTGGGTGGTGTGGGGGTGCTCGTGGTGTTGGTGGGGCTGGTGGTCGTGCGGCAATGGTGGCGATCGCCAGATGCAGACCAACCGCAGCTATCTCCGAGTGCTTTGCGCTTTTCCCAGGGGATGCAGTGGGTCGCCTATGGCAAAGCGTTGGAACGTCAAAAAGATTACGCTGGGGCGATCGCCGTTTATGACCAGGGTTTAGCTCAGCATCCTAAGGACTTTCGGCTGTGGCATGAGCGGGGGTTGGCCTTTGCGAAAAAGGGCCAGTTTGAGGAGGCGTTGACGAGTTTTGATCGCGCCCAAGCCCTTCGGCCTAAGAATGCGGATTTGGCCCACGAACGGGGGGACACCCTGCTGGAATTGCAGCAATACGAACTCGCGATCGCCAGCTTTGATCTGTGTCTGAAGTTTCAGCCGGATAATGCTCACATTCTGGCCGACAAGGGATACGCGCTGGTGCAGTTGGGTCGCTATGAAGCGGCACTGGAGGTTCTCGATCCGATTCTTCGCGCTGAGCGGCGCGATCGCGCTGCCCTTTATTATGCCTACGCCAGTGCGATCGAGGCATTGCGCCAGTTACAGCGAGGGCAAGCGGCATTGAAGTTAGCGCAACAGGCCCGCGATCGCTTGCGTGACAATGAATACTTCCAACAGAAAATAGAGCAACTGCAACAAGCGCTAACAGCACAGCAGATGCCTGAAGCCCATTCGTGATCAAGCGGTTGATGATTGGGCTTGGTGCCATGCGATCGCGTGTTGATGGATGGCCTCCCGTTCGGTGGCTTCCATCTTGTCGAGATTTTTCAGAATGAAGCTCATGCGGCCTTGAGTTTGGAGTTTGTCGCGGTGGCGATCGAGAAAATCCCAGTAGAAAAAGTTAAACGGACAGGCAGCCTCGCCCGTGCGCTGCTTGGGATTGTAACGGCACCCTTTGCAATAATCACTCATCTTGTTCACGTAGTTGGCTGATGAGGCATAGGGTTTGGAGGCTAAAATGCCGCCGTCTGCAAACAGCCCCATGCCAATCACATTGGTTTGCATCACCCAGTCATAGGCATCGATAAACGCCGCATGAAACCAACTTTCCACCGCTTGAGGCGAGAAGCCTGCAATCAACGAAAAGTTACTCAAAAGCATCAATCGCTGGATGTGGTGGGCATAGCCCAGGGCTTCCACCTGGGTCAAGGTTTGGCGGAGGCAGTTCATATCGGTTTGAGTCGCATCCCAGAAAAAGGCAGGCAAGGGCTGGGTGTGGTCAAACCAGTTGCGGGTGGGATAGTCGGCACTGACGTGGTGATACAGCCCGTGCATATATTCGCGCCAGCCAGCCACTTGCCGAATAAAGCCTTCCACGCTGTTCAGGGGGAGGTCGTGTTCATAGTAGGCGGTTTCGGCCGCTTCGATGACTTCCGCCGGGTGTAGCAAGCCAAGATTGAGGTAAGGCGACAGAAGGGCGTGCCAGAGGGTGGTTTCGCCCGTGATCATGGCATCCTGGTAGGGGCCAAAGGTGGGCAGACGGGTGGTGATGAAATGCTGGAGGACTTGTTGGGCGTGGTGGCAGGTCACGCCCCAGCGGAAGGGTTCAGCGTGGCCGTAGGTCGGTATTTTGAGGGTTTTAACGGTTTGGATGACGGCTTGGGTGATGGGGTCGGGGTCAAACCAGAGTGGGTCAGGTGGGTGCAGTTTGCCTTTGGGGGGTTGGCGGTTGTCCTGGTCGAAGTTCCAGCGGCCCCCGATAGGCTGTTTGCCTTCCATCAAGAGATTGAAGCGGCGACGACCTTCGCGATAAAAGTCTTCCATGAGGAGACGTTTTCGATTTTTGGCCCAGGTTTGAAAGTCGGTGGTGGCCCAGAGGAAGAGGTTGTTGGGGCAGAGGGTGAGCTGGCAGGGTAGATCAAGGCTGTGCAGGAAGGTGGCAAAGGGGCGATCGCTGGGGGCCATCACGCGCAGTTCGGTAATGCCTTGGGTGCGAAGCCACTGGTGTAGGGGGGTGACAAAATCGGCGGCTTGTTCGCAATAGGTGACGGGCCAGCCCTCGGCTTGGAGGGTTTGGGCAAAGTGGCGCATGGCCGACCAGACCAAAATCAGTTTTTGCTGATGGTAAGGTCGGGCTTGAATGTGTTCTAGGGATTCGATGAAGAGGACGGGAGTGTGGGCGATGCGATCGCGGCAACTCTGCAAGGCCGCCTGATTTTGGGAAAGCTGATCGCCAAGAATCCAAATTCCAATCGTCATGGACTGTGCTGTTGTTGTGCTGGGTTTGGGTACTGCTCTTTGACACCATAAACAAATTTTTGGGGTTGTGCCGCCGGGGGTTTGGTGTCAGGGGGTAGGTATCAGGTGTTAGGAATAACAGGTAGGGGTGCACGTCGGACTGGAGTGGGGCGGCGAAGAATTTCCAGCCTATCTCTTGTCCCAAACCAATGACCAATGACCAATGACCAACATAAATCGCATTCAAAGCTTTAAAACAAAAAACCGACAGGTCTCAAAAGAAACCAATCGGCCAGTCGTGTGTTCCCTGTTGATGACTCGGCTTTAATGAGTCTTCTACAGTATGGCGGCAGACAACAAAGATGGGAGCGACCTGGATCAGTCAGGCTTGTTATCTTAGTCATGCCGAAAGGTGATGGAAATCACTGAAGGAAAGCGACCAGTTCTTCGAGCTTGTTCCAGGCGGCTCCGCTAGCGAGGATATCTTTGGCACGGCTAATGCCAGTTGCGTAAGGGGTGTCAGTGTCGTTCAGGGCTTCGCCGACCTGGAGCGCCAGGGCTGCATTCAATGCCACGACATCTCGTTGAGCCGGAGTGCCTCGCCCTTGGAGGACGGCTTTGAGGATTTCGGCGTTTTCTTGGACATCACCGCCCGCGATCGCGCTCAGGGGGGCTGGCTCCAGGCCCAATTCCTGGGGCTGCAAGACTGTGGTTTGCACTTGCCCCTGGCTCAAAACGGCTAAATCGGTGGCAGCACCTAAGCCCGCTTCGTCGAGTCGTTCTCGCCCGTGGAGGACGATCGCCCGTTGGGTGCCCAGTTGATGTAAGGCCAGGGCGATTGTTTCCAGTAAGGCTGGGTCATACACCCCAATCACTTGGCCCGTGGGCCGCAGGGGGTTGACCAATGGCCCCAACAAGTTAAAAACGGTGCGGACGGCTAGAGTGCGGCGCAGGGGGGCAACGGCTTTCATGGCGGGATGCCAACCGGGCGCAAATAAGAAGGTGATGCCCACTGCTTCGACGGCAGCTTGAATCTTTTCGGCGGGGGCACTGAGGTGAATGCCCAGGGCTTCCAGCACATCGGCAGATCCGACCCGGCTTGATGCGGATCGATTCCCATGTTTAGCGACGGGAATGCCTGCTGCTGCTGCGACAAAGGCGACGGCAGTCGAAATATTAAAGGTGCCTGCTCCGTCTCCTCCGGTGCCACAGGTATCGATCAAAGGCGCGACGGTGGCGGGGCGATCAGTGGCGATCGCGGCTTGTTGCTGCAATACTCTGGCCATGCCTGCCAGTTCATCGGCAGAAACCCCTTTGGTTTGGAGTGCGATGAGAATGGCTCCGGAGAGAACGGGCGGAACCTGCTCACTGAGCCAACCTGCCATAAGTTGGGCGGCTTGTTCGGGGGAAAGGGATTGGCGATCGAGAAGCTGTTGCAGAAGGGTGCCCCACAGTGCTGGATCGAAGCTGGTTTCAGTGCCCACAGTCGTTGATTGGTGATGAGATGACAAGTTTGCATCCTATCCCAACCCTGGCGCTTCAACAACTGGCACCTCCGGCGCGATCGCTCAACGCTGGGTCAGATGGTCGAGGGTTTGCTGGAGGCGCGATCGTAAGGTTTGCCCCATCCGGTGGAGGACTGTTTGGCGGGGGGGCGCGGCGGTTGGGGCTAGCTCCTGCCAGGGGTGCCACAGGGGGTGGAGGGTATAAGTAAGTTGCGATGGCATGGCCCACACGCCCATAGAGGGAAACAGCGCGAAGACCGGGATGAGGGGTGAGAGCGGAAACATGGGCATTTGAGTCAGGTGGGCCATCCACCCCAGGTTAATGGAATAAGGGTGCAGGGTCTCGCTGCCAGTACACAACACGGGCAAAACGGGGACGTAATATCGGAGGCTTAACCGCAGGAAACTTGAGTCGAAGGGTGCTAGTTGGTGGCGTTGGGGCCAGCCTTTGGCGATGCCTCGCCATCCTTCCGGCGCACAGAGCATCACGGTTTTTTGGGCAACCGCTGCTTCAAAGCTGGGTTTTTCGGCCCGGACACCGCCCAACGCCGCCGCCCACCCTTTGGGTAACCACCATTGCAGCCAGGGATGATCGAAAAATAGGGGGTGGGCTAGGGGTTGCACAAACCAGTCGCGGTGTTCGCCCAAGGCCCATCCAAGGCAGAGAAAATCCCACGGGAAGCACATTCCGGCATGGTTGAGAATGAGGATCAGGGGGCCTGAACGCGGCAGATGCTCGATACCAGCCAGGTTTGCTCGAAAGTAACGTTGGGCGATGGGCGCTAGGATTTCTTGACGAAAGGCGAGTTGGTAATCAGGATCGGCGATCGCGGGCGGTTCAGCTAGTGGTTGCTGCCACCCCCACTGTCGCAGTCGCGATCGCACCATTAACCGCAACGCTCGACTCAGCACCGCCAAGTAAAAGCCACCGGGTAAGAGAAACAGGGGATATTCACTCCACCGCCAGCCCATTGGATCCGGTTTGTAATATTGCCAGTGCCGATTAAGCAGAATGAGCCACGCGGGCGGATACCACAAACAAAACCGATCAAACCAGTTGAACGGATACGAACCGAGCGATCGCGGCTGCTTCACATCGGTAGCTTGCACAAAATCAGAGCCTCACAACAGCGACTAACCGGCAAGAGAGTCTTGCGTTTCTGGGGCCTCGCTGGTTGCAGGTAACTCCAAGCAGTAGCCTGCACCATAAACGGTTTTGATGTAGCGGGGATGACGGGGATCGGGCTCTAGCTTCGTCCGTAAGTGCCGGACGTGCACCCGAATGGTTTCAATATCGTCATTGGGATCGTAGCCCCACACTTCCTTCAGAATTTCGCTGGGTGACACCGTTTGCCCGTGCCGTTGCAGCAGACAGTGCAACAGCTCAAACTCTAAGTGAGTGAGCTTGACGGTGCGCTCAAACCAAATGGCTTCAAACCGCTCTGGCACCAGAGTTAGCGGGCCATAGTTCAGAATTTCACTGTGTTTTGCCGCTTGGGGGATGCGATCGGTGCGCCGCAACAAGGCTCGTACCCGCGCCAGCATTTCTTCGATTTCAAACGGTTTAGTCAGATAGTCGTCTGCGCCAGCATTGAAGCCATCTACCTTGTCTTGGGTTTGGCCTAATGCGGTTAACATCAGCACCGGGATATCGGCTGTGCGCTCGTCGCGGCGTAACCGTTGGCACACAGTAAAGCCATCGACCTTGGGAAGCATCAGGTCAAGCATGATCAAATCGGGCTGCAATTGCAGGGCCATTGCTTGTCCCTTGATTCCATCAGCAGCTTGACTGACATCGTAGCCAGCCATTTCGAGGTTAACGGCAACCAGTTCAGAGATTGCAGGGTCATCGTCTATGACGAGTATCCGGGGCATCACATTAAGGAGAGTAGGTTTTGCTGTGAGTTTACTAAGAAAGGTCTAGCAATTACAAATATCTTTTAAATTATATGCAACGATTTGAAATGTTTCTTCGTTTTGAGCCGGAAAGTATGAAACTTTCTTGCCGGGGTATCGGTTTTAGTGTATAGCGATATGGTTGCAGCAGTTTCGTTACGTCAAGTCTATAAGCGGTTCACCGATACGCCTGTGGTGCGTGATTTATCGTTCGAGATTCCGGTAGGTGAGATGTTTGGTCTATTGGGGCCAAATGGGGCCGGTAAATCGACAACAATTCGGATGTTAACTACGCTGACAAAGCCCTCTGCTGGGGAGATTTATGTGGCAGGGTTTGATGCGGTGCAGCAGCCTTTGCGGGTGCGGCAGCGTATTGGGGTTGTGTTGCAGCAAACCAGCGTGGATGGGGATTTGTCGGTGTGGGAAAACATGGAATTTCATGGACGGTTGCACCATATTCCCAAAACTCGTCGGCAACAGGACATCGATCGCTGGTTGGATTATGTGGAGTTGAGCGATCGCCGGGATGATCGGGTCAAAACCTTGTCTGGAGGGATGAAACGCCGTCTCCAAATTGCCCGCGCGTTGTTGCACGAGCCGGATATTTTATTTTTGGATGAACCGACAGTGGGGCTGGATCCACAGACTCGGCGGCGCTTATGGGAAATCATTCGCGATTTGAATAAGCGCGGCATGACAATTTTGCTGACGACTCACTACATGGATGAAGTGGAGTATCTCTGCAATCGGATTGGGGTGATGGATCAAGGCCAGTTGATTGAACTGGGAACCCTGGCCGAGTTTCGGCAAAAGCACGGGGAAGGGTTGGTGATGAAACAGTTGGGCGATCGCTGGGATTATCAGTTCTTTCCTACTGTGGAAGCGGCCAATCACTATCTTGATCAGCAATCGGATAAGACGGGTATGATGGCGCGTCCTTCTAACTTAGAAGACATTTTTGTCGAGTTAACAGGGCGCAACTTGGATTAGAAGCGAGGGTCGCCTGGCTGACCAGCGACCCTGGTGGACTTACACGCTGAGATAACGCCGCAAAAAGCTTTCCAGTGACTCTAGTTTGAGGTCGAATACCCCTTCGAGGCGGTTGGTTTCCGCAGGAGTGCAGAAAAATTCGTTGGCCAGTAGGGTGCGGAGGGTGCCCAAGGCTGTGGCCGCATCCCGGTTGATCAACCCGATCGCGCCCCGCAAGCCGTCAACAGCCATCAGTGGCGGGTTGAGCAGGATCGGTTCTCGGTTGAACACGCGGCCAAAAATGCGAGGAATATCTTCTCGTTTGAGGATTTCTGGGCCACCCACCGCAAAAATCTGATTTTTCGCGGCTTCTAGGCTTGCTGAGGCAACGGCAATTTTGGCGAGGTCGTCGGTGCTGACGATGGAAGAACGACTTTGGGGATCGCCAATGAGCAAGTAAACTCCAGTTTGGCGGAAGCGCTCGGCCAGGGGCAGCAGATTGGATGCAAACCCGGATGGCCGCAGAATGGTATAGGTTAGCCCGCTGGCTTGCAGGTACTTTTCTACAGCCGCTTTGGCTTTGAAGGTGGGGGCATCTTCGTAGCCGCGATCGCACCCCAACACGGAGATAAACACAAAATGCTCTACGCCGCAGTCCTTGGCCTGATCGATCAAGTCGATATTGGCCCGGTAGTCTAAGGCGCTGGCCCCATTGCTACCCGACCCTGACCCGTGGGCACTAATGATGTAGCGCACACCCTGACAGGCTTTGCGGATATCAGACTCACGCCGGAGATCGCCGATGTAGATTTCGGCTCCTCGGTTTTCTAACTCAGCATAGCGAGAGGTCAAGCGGACAAACGCCCGCACAGCCTGGTCCTGCTCGCGGAGTAAGCGGACAATTCGGCGGCCCAGGCCACCTGTGGCTCCAGTCACTAAAAACATAGGCGAGGGGTGGGGTGAGGAATGAGGGTGGATAGGGTGTATCCCACACTGGGGGATGCCTTGAGTCTAACAACGATCGCCCCTGACCCGGCATCTTTCTAAAGGCCCACACCCAAAAGCTCTTTCCTGCCGATCGCTGTGTACCCCTCGGTCTACAGCACTTCGGTGGCTACAGTTCCACAATGACCGGGGCATGGTCGCTGGGTTTTTCCAGGCTGCGGGGGTGTTTGTCGATGGTGCAGGCGATCGCGCGATCGTATAACTCTGCGGTCAGATAAATGTGATCAATCCGCCAACCCGCATTCCGCCGAAAGGACGCGGCCCGATAATCCCACCAGCTAAACACCCCCCCTTCCGTCGTGAATTTGCGAAAGGCATCGGCCAACCCTAGATCCAGCACTGCCCGGAGCGCATAGCGTTCGGCATCAGTGGCCATGACCTCTTTCTCGCGCCCTTTGGGATCGTGAATATCGATGTCTTCCAGGGCCACATTAAAGTCGCCGCACACCAGGATATGATTCGGTTCTTGCAATAAGGCGTTCAGGTAGTCATATAGAGCCTGGAACCAGCGCAATTTGTAGGCGTATTTGTCGCTCCCAACACTGGAACCGTTGGGCACATATAGATTCACAATGCGGATATCGCCCAAAATCCCGGTAATGACCCGCTTTTGTTCATCCAACTCGGCCACCTCATCGCCCAAGATGGCACTGAACCCCCGGCTAACATCGCTGAGCGGCGTGCGGCTGAGCAAGGCAACTCCGTTGTAACTGGGTTGCCCAAACACAACGGGTTCATAGCCCAGGGTGGTGAAGGCTTCCGTCGGAAATTTGTCGTCAACGACTTTGGTTTCTTGCAAACACAGCACATCTACTGGATGATCGGTGAGCCAATTCACAACATGGTCAAGGCGCGACCGCACGGAGTTGACGTTCCAGGTGGCAATTTTCATGAGAACAAGTCGGGGTCATTATTTCGCTTTTCGAGAATACCACCCCCGTCGTGAGACCGTGTAAGGTGGAGAGCGGTAAGAGAGCGAACTATGGATGGATTTTTGGCGCTGAATAAGCCCCTGGGGCTTACGTCCCATGATTGTGTGGCCAAGGTGCGGCGATCGCTCCGGCAAAAACGAGTGGGCCATGCGGGGACGCTAGATCCGGCGGCAACGGGTGTGTTGGCGATCGCCGTTGGTCGGGCCACCCGATTGTTGCAATTTCTCCCTGGTGACAAAATCTATCGCGCGACGATTCGGCTGGGGCAGACAACCACTACAGATGATTTAGAGGGAGAAATTTTGGCCCAAACTTCAGCGGCCCATCTTTCTCTCGCGACGGTCACAGCTGCCTTGCAAGCATTTGTAGGCCAGCTCCAGCAGATTCCCCCTAACTTCAGTGCGGTGCAAATTCAGGGGCAACGGTTGTATCACTTGGCCCGTCAGGGGGCGGCGATCGCGGCTCCTCCGCGCCCAGTCGTTGTTCATCGAATCGACATGTTGGCTTGGCGAACCGGGGAAACACCGGAATTGGATGTGGAAATTCATTGCGGGGCTGGCACCTACATTCGGGCGATCGCCCGCGATTTGGGGCAGGCGCTGCAAGTGGGCGGGACTTTGGCGGCCCTCGCGCGGACGGTCAGTAGCGGCTTCACGCTGGCAGAGTGCTGCACTCTGGAGGAATTGGCCGACCCCCATCATTCCTTGACTTTGTTGCCCGCCGACCAGGGCTTACAGCATTTAACGGCGCTGGCCTTGCCTGCTGATCTGGCTCGTCGTTGGTGTCTGGGCCAAAAAGTCAGCTCCTGTGAATTGGATTGCCCAGCGGCGATCGCCCACTCTGACCCCTACCGTGTTTTGGATGCTCAAGGCCGATTTTTGGGGATCGGCCAATGGCGCACCAAGGATGACATGACGATCCTAAAACAGCAGGTGGTCTATGAGCCGAACTAACTGCTGGACCTCTGGGTGAGGTGGGTTAAGGCGTGGGGTCGTCGTATTTCATGAGCCGCCGATAAAACGTTTGGGAAAAGTCGGCCAGGCGCGATCGCTTGAAATTCAGTACCACATCAATCAAATAATCGACAAACTCAAAGGTTGCCATAGTCATTTCATAACTCAGCTCGGAATTGCCATCGAACTGGATGCGGCAGCGCGTGAGGTCAGCCGGGAGGGAAGAAACATTCCAGGTGGCAACAAAGGGGATGCTTTCGCCGCCTTCGATTTTCCGCTCTCCTTCCAGCGAACCTGTTTTATACAGGCTAAAGGCATAGGGCAAGATGTTCTTTTTACCTTGCTGGGGATAATAAGGCCCGTACATCACCAACTGCTCTTTCGGAGCTGGCTGTAGTTTATCAATTGCCATACGCTCGTTCCCTAAAACGGTGTGGATGGGTCAGCTGAAATCAGCCCAAGGCAGGGAGTGGAGTTCCTGTCCTCGGCATTTTAATCGGTGCTCGGGTTGCTTGAGCATCGATTTAAGGGGGAAGGAAGCGGCGAAGTTGGCGCTTGGGGCATAGGCACGTTCGGTGACGGGTTGCCACTGCCTAATCTGAAGTCCCCAGCGAGGAAGTGCCACTGCGATCGCCACAGGTTTCAGCTAGTTTTAGTGTGCCCAAAGTTTTTAGGTTTACAGCAGATTTTTTGGGGATTCGTTGGGCGGAACCGGGTTGACCGGGCAGGCGCGATCGCCGGGGCCAGTGGTTTCAAGCCCGGTGTTGGTGGCCTGTCTCGGCTTTGCCCATCTGGAACGGTTCACCGATGACGACGGGTAATAAGGCAAAGAGCAGGAGCAACAGGTAATAGACTGTGGCGGCGATCGGGTCGCGGGTCGCAAAATATTCAGGGATAGTGAGCCCACGCCACGTCAGGACGACCGTAAATTCAAACAACAGGCCCAAACTTAAGGCAAAGGCCCCAATGCCGAACCGGAGGCTGGTCACTGGGGGAACGGCAAACCGTCGCACAACCCACCGTACCGCGACGATCATGACCGCTAGCATCAGGGGCGCTTCGATTAATTCAGCAATGCGATCGCCCACTTGGGGCACTACCACCAGCACCCGCACTGGCCCCAGGATGGCCCCAATCCCAAAGACCAACCCAAAATAGGTAAGACCAGCTTTCACAATGAGGGCGATTTTGGTTTGGCGGTTCATGGCGGGTTGCCTCTGGCGAGCGAAATCGGGTGGCCTATGCCCATTGTAGTCAGCCTCAGTGACCTCGGCGGCAGGCTGTGGCCCCGCGATCGCCTTTGCCAGATGGTCAGCCCAAGGCATCTTTGGGGGCGTCTAAGCCCTTGGGGCAGGCCATTGTAGCGCCTTGTTGGAGGTTTGCTGCGGGAGCAATGACTTGTGTTAAGCCCCACTAAGAATTATTGTTAATTTCAAAGCAATGATGAATTTAACAAGGTTATGGCACCACTGGTTGCTAACTATTACTTGACTTACCGCTGTAATGCTCGGTGTCATTTTTGTGACATTTGGGCATTGGAGCCGAAGCAAGAAGCTGACCTGGATACCATTCGGCAGAATTTGAGTGATTTGCGCCGCTTGGGGGTGAAGTACGTTGACTTTACCGGGGGCGAGCCGCTGCTCAAAGAGGATGTGGGTGAAATCTACGCGGAGGCAAAGCGCCAGGGGTTTGTCACGAGTATGACGACCAACACCATCCTCTATCCCAAGCGGGCGAGAGAAATTCAAGGCTTGGTTGATTTTCTCAATTTTTCGTTGGATGGCCCCGACGCTGAGACCCACAACCAGTCGCGGGGTGTCCAGATTTTCGATACGCTGGTGGAGTCGGTGAAACTCGCGATCGAACTGGGGGAATATCCTGTCCTGAACCACACGGTAACGGCCCAAAATTGCGATCGCATTGGCGAAGTGGCCCAACTGGGTTTGGATCTGGGAGCCCGCGTTTGGTTGAATCCGGCCTTTACGGCTCACAGCAACTACAACTCTAAAAAGAACCCAACGCCAGCGATGGTGACGGCGATCGAGGCGGCGGCCCGCCAATATCCCAATGTTGGCTACAATAAAGCGGCCTTAGCGTTCATTGAAGCGGGTGGTAACGATACCCAAAATCCTCGCTGTAAGGCGGTGGATGCGGTCATTGCTATTTCACCCCATGACGAGCTGTTATTGCCCTGTTATCACTTTGCTCAAACGGGTTTACCAATCAATGGTCGTCTGTATGAGCTATACAAGCAATCGGAAGAAGTTGAGAGCTATCGCCAGTCCCAGGGCAAGCTCGCAGTCTGTGAAGGCTGCACAGTCTGGTGCTACCTCATCCCCAGCTTCTTCAAAGGTTTAGACAAATATTGGTGGTTAAATCAAGTGACCTATGCCGGAGAGTTCCTGGCCCGAAAACGATTCCTTCAGCGAACTGCAACCTATCAGCGCACTGCTAGCTGAGTTTGCTGAAGAAGACGAAGTAGATAACGAAACTGAGCCGTCTCCCTACCGTACTGGCAATCGCCGACGGCGAGCCGCGATCGCCCTCATGTTGATTTGGGGCAGTACTTATGTTTTGCATATCGTTGCCTGGGGCTACTGGTTTGCACTGGGTTTGACGGCTTTGGTCGGAGTTCATGCGGCGCGGGTGTTGCTGGCGCGATCTCGCCCCTTGGCTCCGGCCGCTAGCCTGGATGAGCCGCTTCCGTTTATTTCGGTGATGGTGGCGGCAAAAAATGAGGAGCGGGTGATTGCTCGGTTGCTCGATTCTTTGGGGCAGTTGGACTATCCTCGCGATCGCCATGAGATCTGGGTGATTGACGACAACAGTAGCGATCGCACCCACGAGCTCCTGCGGGAGTTAGCCCAAACCTATACCCATCTCAATATTTTTCGGCGCTTGCCCCAGGCAACGGGGGGTAAATCTGGCGCACTGAATGAAGTCTTGCCCCTGGCTAAGGGTGAGATTATTGCTGTTTTTGATGCCGATTCTCAGATCCCACCGGATTTGTTTCAGCGGGTGGTGCCCTTATTTCATCAGCCCAAACTAGGGGCGGTGCAGGTGCGCAAGCGCATTGCGAATCTTTCCTCTAATCTGTGGCTTCAAGGCCAAGATGCTGAGATGGCGCTGGATACGCTGTGGCAACAGCAGCGGATTGCGATCGGCGGCATTGGGGAACTGCGCGGTAATGGTCAATTTGTCCGTCGCCAAGCGTTGGAAGCCTGTGGCGGCTGGAATGAGAAAACGATTACCGACGATTTGGATTTAACCCTGCGGCTGCATCTCAATGATTGGGATATTGATTTTACGATCTACCCCCTGGTGCAGGAAGAAGGCGTTGAGACCGCGATCGCCCTCTGGCATCAACGGAACCGCTGGGCAGAAGGGGGCTATCAACGGTATTTAGACTACTACCAACTCCTGTTGCGAAATCGCCTGGGCGTACGGAAATCTTTGGATCTGTTTGTGTTCTGGGTTTTGCAGTATGCCTTGCCGACAGCGACTATTCCTGATACTGTTCTGGCCCTGTGCCGGCATCAACCCTTGCTCTATGCACCGTTGGCGAGTTTGTCCGTGGTGCTGTCGGTGGTAGGGATGTCGTTGGGACTGCGGCGCATTCGACGATCGGCGATCGCCGAGGGTTGCGAACCTGATGTTGTACCCGTTTCCCCCCTGGTCATGCTGGCCAAAGCCTTTTATGGCACGTTTTACATGTTCCATTGGTTGCCCGTAGTGGCAAGTACCACGGCGCGGATGGCAGTGCGCCCCAATCGGCTCAAGTGGGTGAAGACGGTTCACTATGGCAAACACAGCGAGGCAGAGGTTTAGAACTGGCGCGAGCTTCTGCTCAACCTTGGTTAGCGCTTTGTCGGCTGTTTTGCGATCGGCAAAGTGCTTGCCTTCAATCCTGGGTGATTCTCAATTCCTCACCTGGGCCACTGGCCTAAAACGGGACATCATCGTCTTCTGCGCCATCTGGGATATCCAGGGTACTCCCATCCCACGATGGCTTCAGGTTGGTGTTGCTGGCAGTGTCTTGGACTGTGCCGTTGTCCCCATCAATCACTGTTCCGGCAAAAAATGTCGCCAGGTTGCGAGCCGCCCGATCCACCTCATCGGTTTCCCAAGCCTCCATCGGATGATTGGGGGAGGCTTCGGGGGTGAAGGAGGACGGCGGTGGCAATGGTTCAGGCCGATCGCCCGCGATCGTGGGGGGGGGCGTTGCTGGCGTTGGTGGCGGTAGGGGCGTTGGTGGCGTTGGTGGCAGTTTAGGTGGTGGCAGCGGATCGGGACTGGGTTTTGGGGGTGGCGGCACCGAAGCAACCGGCCCAGACGGGGGAGCACCGGCCCCAACTTCTAGCAGAATATGAACCTTCCGTGAAAAGACTTTTTGAAAAGCTGCTTCGATATTGGGGAGCTTGCCCTGGGCCATTTTAAACAGCGGTTGAGAACTGACCCCCAGGCGCGCAGTGTGGCCATCAAAGCCAAGGAGGTGACACTGCTGCTTCACCATGACCTGGGTGGAATAGGGATTAATTTCGCGGATGACTGCCTGCCAGACGGATGTGAGGTCAGAACTGGGAATAGCGGGTTCAGCAGACGTTTCGGCAGGGGATGGAGTCGCCGGGGTTGGTGGCGGAGGGGTGGCCGCAGAGGGATCTGGTTCGGGGGCTGGGGTTGGTGACGGGGCGGGGGGTGGGGCAGCGGGGGGGCTGGCTGTACGAGGTGTCGAGGGGGCTGGGGTTTGTGTTGGTGCAGGAACGGTGGTCGCTGGGGGGGCCGTGTGGGCCGCGATCGCAGAGGGTAATAGCCCCAAAAGCGTAACCTCTAACCACAAGCGGGGTTGGGTTGTGTTTTTGATCTGCACTTCGGCCTTGCGGAGTTCTTGTTGCCCTGCGAGGATGGCCGTTGTCTCTAACTGTTGAGCCAGGGTACACAACTGTTGCCAGGTGGTGGCGGTCATAGCCACCAGGTCATTGCGCTTGGGGGCGGTTTTAGCAATCAATAAATCGCGGTAGAAACTGGCCAAATTTTGGAGGACGATCAGTGGTTCGCGACCCCGATCCATCAGCCGGCGGGTGCTGTCGAGGAGGGTTTCGGGATTGTCTTGGGCGATCGCTTGCAATAAGTCCAGCAAATCCCGCTCTGGCACTGAACCGACTAAATCCCAGACTTGCTCAACCCCGATCTCGCCCGTTAGTAGGCTGAGTTGATCGAGCAAACTTTCTGCATCGCGTAGTCCGCCCTGGGCCATTTGTCCGACCAGAGTAACGGCTTCGTCTGTTGCAGGAATATTCTCTTGTTTGGCGATTTGGCGTAAGTGCTGCACCATCGCATCGAGGGGAATGCGGCGATAGTCAAAGCGTTGACACCGAGAAATGATTGTCGCCAGAACTCGCTGAGGGTCGGTGGTGGCCAGGACGAAGACAACGCGATCGGGCGGTTCTTCCAGGGTTTTCAGCAGGGCGTTAAATGCTGCCGTACTGAGCATGTGTACTTCGTCGATGATGTAGACCTTGTAGCGGCACTGCACGGGGGCAAACTGGGCGCGTTCAATTAATTCCCGAATGTTGTCTACGCCGGTGTTGCTGGCTGCGTCAATTTCAATGACATCCAGGGCTGTACCCCTCGCGATCGCCTGACATACATCACACTGGCCGCAGGGTTGGGGCGTTGGCTCTGGACTGTTCAGACAATTTAAGGACTTGGCCAAAATCCGCGCACTGGAGGTTTTGCCTGTCCCCCTGGCCCCTGTAAACAGATACGCCGGAGCAATTTTTCGTTGGCGAATGGCATTAGTCAGCGTTGCCGCGATCGCCTCTTGCCCCACCAGCGCAGCAAAAGTCTGGGGGCGATATTTGTGATGTAGCGGTTCGTAGGCCATCCGACTCCCAGCCGTATAGTTCTCTTGGGTATTTCTAGGGTAAGGGAGATTGGGTTGCCCAAGAGGGCGTGCCCCGCCTCCCTGCCCAGCGTGGTCGATCGTTTTGCTAGGCGCGATCGCGCCCGGTACCAAACTTAAGGGGGAAACCCCAATTTAGCCCTCGTCTTCTGCCGCAAATAAATCGAGGGGTAAATGCCCAAAGGTTTCTTGCACATCTCCGTCGTAGGCCGACTGGCAGGAGACCAGCACGCCTCGGTGGGTGCCCACGTAGGTATCCAAATGGCACAGGCCAGTTTTGGGATTGAACTTGAGATAAACGGGGCCAGCGATCGCGTCTGGGGTGGGGCGTTCAGGATAATCCAGGCCCGCCAAATAGGTGTGGAGTGCGGCGATCGCGGCCTCGGTAGTGTCGGCACAAATCCCCAAAATTTGGTAATCAGAATGCTCGCGCACTTGCTGTAAGGCTTGCCGAATCACAGGTTTGGCCGGAATTTGGGCCGGGGGTAAGCGGTCAATACAGATAAATTGGCGGAGCAGCGCGATCGCCTCAGCTCGCGTAAGCGACGAAGTATCTTGAACCATTGCGTTTGTTATCCCGTTTGAGTCTGCACAGGAATTGTGCCTCCAACCATCGATCCTACAAGGCTCCATCCCTTTCTCACCACTGTCTTTTCCAGGGCACTGCGATCGCGAGCAGAGCCTCGATTGGCCCCCAACTCCGGCGCAATGGGCCAATTCCTCCCCTGGCAACACAATTGGGCCAGTGCGTCCCTCGGCAACTGAAAACCTTATTGAGAATTAGAGGCAAGTGAGCCATTTTGCGATATGGTGTTAGTAGGCTTATTGATTAAGATTCTCAACCCAAATTTTTCGGGTTAGTCAAAACAGGTGTGTGAGTTTGTCCCTGTCCCTGGGCCGCCCTGTTCACTCAATACTTGGGGGATGTGATGATGTAAGTTGCTGGTGCTTGGGCATTATAAAACCACAGGGTGCAGGCCGTAGACTTACCCATTACGGCAAAAAATTATCTTAACCACTGAAAAATTGCTTTTCTAGACCACAGGCTTTCTACTGTGTCTTTTTCTACTGGTTCGTTTCATATAAGAATTATTCGCAGTTATATTTGGCAATGCAGCAAATTCGCCCACAGTCTTTAACCATTCCCGTTGTCACTATTCATCGCAGCGATCGCTGGCAAGTCTATCAGCGGTTACAAGAATTGCACATTCCCTGTAGCTGTCTGCCTGACGGACTGCTGCAAGTTGAGATTCGCCACGGCACCGATATTGCACAACTCCGGAGTGTCATTCAACAGTTGACGGCTCCCCGTGGCCACCTGTTGACCTGGTTAGAGCAATGCTGGCAGGCCCGGTTGGCCTAGCGATCGCGCCCATAGAGCCTGGGTAAACGGGCTCGTTGGTCACCCCATCCCGCAAACATCGTCTGTTCACTTACTGATGCACGCACTATGAGTAAGACTCATCATCAAATTGCCACCTTTCAGCTTGAAGGTCGGTTTTTGGGCTACGACATTGAAAATGGCTACAAAATTAAACGCCTCCACCTGGCAACCGCCACGGGGGCACAAACCATCAAACTGTCTAAAGAGGCCCGTGCTACCCTGGGACGGGTATTGGCTCCGGGGGAATGGATCGCTGTGCGGGGCCTGGTCAAACGCGATCGCCTGACGGGATACGAAAAATTCAAAGCCTTTTCCATTCAACCCATTGCCTGCCATTCCAGCGTTGCCCCTACTTCCCCAGCGGCGCAGGCTCCAATCAGTGCCCCCCAACACCGCGATCGCCCAGACAAGCCCCAAACCATTCTGATGTGCCAAAAATCCGATTGCATGAAACGGGGCGGCAAGAGTTTGTGTCCGGCTTTGGAGGCGGAACTGCGCGATCGTGGTCTGGCCGATCAAGTCACCATTCGGGGCACTGGTTGCATGAAACAGTGCAAAGCTGGCCCCAACTTAATCATGCCGGATAAAACCCGCCACAGCCGTTTGACCCCAGCGGATATCCCCGCCCTGTTGGATCAGTGTTTTCCAGCGTCTAAAAGGGGCGCGGCCTTACCATCGGCGACGATTGGGCGCTGAAGCTGTTCTGTGCACGGGGCGAGACTGATCAAGTCGTTGATATTGACCAACATTGTTTCGCAGATGGCATCCAGGGGCAGATCGTTGGGATCTCGACCGAAGGGATTTTCAATTTCGATGCCAATTTCTTCAATCCCAAACAGGGTGAAGCTAATGAGCGCGACAACTGGCCCCGTCCACCAACTCAGACTCCCGACCATTTGAAAAGGCAACGACAGGCAATAAAGCAGGAGCAGTTGCTTTAGGTGAATGGCATAGGCTAGGGGAATAGGTGTTTTGAGAATGCGCTCGCATCCGCCCAGACAATCCACCAGTTTGTTCAACAAGTCCTGCATCATGGTGAGTTGATAGGGATCAATCTTTTGCTGCTGTTGTTGGTTTTGCAAAAAGTCGCTGATCCAAAAGGCCACCTCTAGGGGTGGATTGTTCATGGTTTGCAGTTTGTGGAAGTGGTGGTCGGGGATTAGGTCTTGGAGTTCGTGGTTGACGGGTTCTTTGCGGAGATGGAGTTTGGTGGCGATCGCAAATGCGCCGAGCAAATACAACGCTTGAATTTTTTGGTCGCGTTCCCCTACGGTTTTCGCCGGGACGACAATCCACAGTTGACGGGCCAGGTTGCGGGTCGTGTTGATGATGGTGCCCCACAGTTTACGCCCTTCCCAAAAGCGTTCATAGGCTGTGTTCGTGCGGAAGACCAGCAACAACCCCAAGACAATGTTGGGAATTAAACCCGCTAGGGTGGGCAAGGCGACGGGATATTTTTGGTCAAACAGCAAGGACACAAATAAACCGAAAATGCCACAGACCAGAGTTCGGCCCAGGATGGAAGGCACGATTGACCCGCGCAATTGAAAGGCAAGCTGAAACCACTGTCGTTCTTCGGCAAAAAACATAGGCTCGAATCGCTACGCTGGAAATCTTCTATGAATCAACAGGAATAGACATAGGTTAGACGCGCCCCTAGACACACAAAACCCCGCTGCCAGTCCAGTACAGCGGGGCAACTGCCATTGCCCTGAGCGAGCAATTTGAGTGTTAGTAGTACATTGCAGTCTGGAGGATGGAACCTGCCGCAGAAGTGGCCACTTGTTGAACAACTTGGAGCAACAAAATGGCAAGCAGGGGGGAAAGGTCGAGGCCACCCAAGGGAGGAATGAAACTGCGGAAGATGTTGAGGTAAGGATCCGTCAGTTGGCTCAGGATTGAGAAGGGTGGATCGAACCAGTTGATGTTGGGAAACCAGCTCAACAGGATCCGAATAAACAATAGGGCAGTGTAGATATTGATGAAGGTAACTAGGGTGGTAACCAGCAAAGGCAGTAAAGAGTTCATATCAAAAATTAGGCCCTCTCAGGGCGAAACACGACTCGGCGGTTTTGAGGATTGATTCAAATTGAGCAATCTGGGGGAGGGTTGCACCCGGCTAGTTGGCTCGGAGTAAAGCGCCTGGGCGATCGCCAATAGCCACCCTGACTGACTTTGATCAATTTGCCCATTAGTCTAGCATTTTCGGCTTTGTCTAATGATGCAAACTTCGACCGGGGAATAGATGGGGTTGTGGGCCAGGTTTGGTCGCGACTGGATTTATTTCCGTGGATCGTGGGCGATCGCTTGCTCTCCAGCATCGCCAACAGTGCCGCCATTGACACCGCCCAGTTGTTCGCGCACATCGTCGATCGCGTCATTCAGTTGGGCAATTTTGTCTTCCAGGCTGCGCCGCGCCGTTTCCATATCAGTACCCGTTGCGGCTTGAAATAACCGTTTCTTTTTACGAGGAGCTGCTAAAGATTCTGGCGGTAGCCCATTCGGTTCCTCGGGTTCTCCTGTTTGTCGGGCCGCTAGCAAGGTTCCGACCACACCGCCGATTACACCACCGACGATGGTGCCGAGTAAAAAGCCGCCTGCGAATCCATCTCGTTGACTCATCAGTAACCAAACTTCCAACGTTACAAACCAGAGCGCGACGTTTCCCTCAGCTTAACCGGAGATGAAAGGATTGACCACCTGCGCCTAGAGCTTCAGCGTACCACTATCGGGGCCTTAGCGGGTGCCAAAGGTGCGATCGCCCGCATCCCCTAAGCCAGGAACAATAAAGCCGCGATCGTTCACATGCTCGTCAATCGTAGCTGTGTAGATGTTTAAGGTGGAGTAGACCGCACTTAATTTTTGTAACGCAGGGGGGGCGGCCACAATGGAAATAATCCGCACATAGGCCGGATCAATGCCTCGCTGGGTCAACTCGGCCATCACCGCCATCATCGTGCCGCCCGTGGCCAACATGGGTTCGGGAATGAGGACGCGGGTTTGGGGAGGCATTTGATCGGGGAGTTTGTTTAGATAGCAACTGGCTTCCAGGGTTTCCTCATTGCGGACAAACCCCAGGTGATACACCGAGGCCAGGGGCAACAAGGACTGGGCTCCTTCCAGCAGGGCTAACCCGGCTCGCAAAACGGGAATAATGGCGAGGGGCACCTCGGCATCAACGACGGTGGCCGGACAGGGAGCCAGGGGCGTGTTGACGGTTGTGTCGCGGGTGGGTAACCAATCCCGAATGGCTTCGTAGGTGAGCCAACGGCCTAGTTCTGTCATGGCCGTCCGAAAAATAGCATCGGGGGTGGAGGCATCGCGGGCGATCGCCAGCCAATGTTTGACTAGGGGATGGGGCGGAACGTAAACGCGCAACTGAGAGGTCATAGGGGTCGCAAACTCTTGATAATCATCGATCCGGGTGAAGGCAAACGGGGAACAAGACGATTTGGCCACAGCCATGCAAGCACGCCATCGTCATCTGTACGGCTCCCCACGGTTCAGCAGGTTGAGGCTTGGGGGCAGTCGGAATTCATCATACTCTGCCCTTTACACCCTGATCCAGGCATTCCCACGGGGGGGCATGGGCGATCGCGCTGGGGGCCGCAAAATATTTGAGAAGAACTTTCAATATAGTTGACATAGATTATCAATAAATTCCATAATGATGGCAAGTGTTCTCCTCTCTGAAGGATCGGCAGGTGGGATTGGTCGGTTTGCGCTAGCCAATCCCTTTTTCATGGCCTGAGGAGGGCGCGATCGCCCCCAAGGTGGCTGGTGAGAATGGGGCCATAACCCATGAAGTGGTTAATATTTAGGGCGAGGTTTAGTGCAAATAGTTATCGTTAATCTCTAATTTGGGTTGGGGCTAGCCCCCCAACGGCTAGGGCAGGATGCGGCGGCTAACCCCAGCCACTCGGAAAATTTTCACCATCGTCCGTTAATCAGTGGAACCGAACCAGATAGGCTAGTAGAGGCGCTGACATCATTTATCTTGCTGGCCATCGACCGTAAATTATGGATTCCACGACTTCGACGACTTTGGTAACGACTCCGGCGACGACCCCCGCCGCCCAGGCGATCCCATCGGGGGCAACATTTGATGTGATTGTGATTGGCTCTGGGATTGGGGGTCTGGTAACGGCGACTCAACTGGCGGCCAAAGGTGCAAACGTGCTGGTCTTGGAGCGGTACATCATTCCCGGCGGGAGTGCGGGCTACTTTGAGCGAGGGGGGTATCGCTTTGATGTGGGCGCGTCGATGATGTTTGGGTTTGGCGATCGCGGCACCACAAATTTGCTCACACGAGCATTGCAGGGGGTGGGGATGGAGCTGGAAACGATTCCCGATCCGGTGCAGATTCATTACCATTTGCCCAATAGCCTGGAAGTCAAGGTTCATCGAGATTACGAGCAGTTTTTGACCGAACTGGGCGATCGCTTTCCCCACGAACGGCAGGGGATTCGCAAGTTTTACGACGAGTGTTGGAAGGTCTTCAACTGTCTGAATAGCATTGAACTCTTGTCTTTAGAGGAACCCCGGTATCTGATGCGGGTTTTCTTTCAGAATCCGTTGGCCTGCCTGGGGTTGGCGCAATATTTGCCCCAAAATACTGGGGATATTGCCCGTCGCTACATCAAAGACCCCGAACTCCTGAAGTTTATTGATATTGAGTGCTATTGCTGGTCGGTGGTGCCTGCTGACCTCACCCCCATGATTAACGCCGGGATGGTCTTTAGCGATCGCCATTACGGTGGCATCAACTATCCCAAAGGGGGGGTGGGCCAAATTGCACTGAAATTGGTTGAAGGGCTGGAAAAGGCGGGTAGTGCAATTCGGTATAAATCGCGGGTCACGCGCATTTTGACGGAAAACGGGCGATCGGTGGGGGTGGAGTTGGCCAGTGGCGAAACCTTCTACGCCAAACGTATTGTCTCGAATGCAACCCGGTGGGATACCTTTGAGCATTTGCTCCCGGCTGAGTCCATGCCAGCCGCAGAACAACGGTGGCAGCGCCGTTATCGCAAATCACCGAGTTTCTTGAGTGTGCATTTAGGGGTTCGGGCAGAGGCGTTACCACCCCAAACAGACTGTCACCACATTCTGGTAGACGATTGGCAGCAGATGGAGGCGGAAGAAGGCACAATTTTTGTTTCGATTCCGACTTTGCTCGATCCCAGTTTGGCTCCGGCTGGCCACCATATTGTGCACACCTTTACCCCGAGTTGGATTGAGACGTGGCAAGGGCTATCGCCCAGTGAGTATCAAGCTAAGAAAGATGCTACTGCCCAGCGCCTGATCCAGCGATTGGAAACAATTTGGCCGCAGCTATCGGGGGCGATCGCCTACCAAGAAGTCGGCACACCCCGCACCCATCGGCGGTTTTTAGGGCGAGCCGATGGCACCTATGGCCCGATTCCTGCGCGTAAGTTGTTGGGGCTGTTGGGAATGCCCTTTAACCGGACGGCAGTGCCGGGGCTGTATTGTGTTGGGGACAGCACTTTTCCGGGGCAGGGCTTAAATGCCGTGGCATTTTCGGGCTTTGCCTGTGCCCATCGGATTGCCGTGGATTTGGGGTTGTAACTTTGGGGTTGTAACTTTGGGGTTGTAACAAACGATGCCCCGCCCCTGGTTGCCGGATGGCTGGAGCTGGGGCCAGACGGCAAGGGGCCAACGTTGACCTCAATCAACGACCCGTAACCGTCCGGTGCGCAAAAGGTCAAAGACACGGTTGATGAGCGCTTCTTCGGGGGCGCTGATTGTTTGTTTGGAGAGCAATTTGGCCATGAACTGTTGTTGATCAGCGCGGCTGATTCTGCCGGATGCGGTGATCTTTTGCACCATTTGCTCAATGTCAGATTGAAAGGAACCAGAGTGGGACTTCATAGCGACAAGCAGCGAAGGAGATAAGTTGACTTTGGGGGATGTTTCCGACGGATACCGATCGCGGCCAAGGGTTAGGGAAAAGAACGATCGCTTTTGGAGCGGAACAGGGAACGCTCAAGCAAAGAGCCACGATCGCGAACGATCTTTTCAGGAATTTGCCTACAGCATAAGCGGTTTGTGCGATTTGAGCATCGAGAGAACCACGAGTCCAACTGGTCGCGATCTTCTCTGTGTTTTTACGGAATTTTAATCACACTGGCTTTGTGCTTTCTTTAACGGAATTTTATCGATGAGTGGGTGGAGTGGGCTAAAACTTTAGCTAAGCAACGTATCATTTATGGCGCTGCTGGGCGATCGCAATAGGGCCTCTCACGGGGGCGATCGCCCGGTGCAAGCCTAGGAAGAGAGGCGGAAAAGACCTTGGGCGATCGAGGCACCCCGATGGGTGGGGGAAATTTTTCTGTAACAATGACAAATCCTGAAAGCTTAGCGATTACCCTTGAAACCGCCAAGCCTCCAGGATCAGGAGTCTTGAGGATATTTGCGGATCACCCAGGGGCGATCGCGATGGTTTAGGCTTTATTCTGCCGTTGCGAGTTCCGTGGAACTCCGATTGCGGCGACGAGTCAGTGTGTTGAAGAGCATCACCCCGATCGCTTTGATCAGGCTGCCTTCTAGCTCTTTAAACATTTTCATGTTGAGGCCAAAAGCATCGTTGGCTTCATCCACAATGCGCTCGACCGTGGCTTCATCCACGGGCAAGTCGTTCATGGCTTGCCGATATTTGGCTTTGAAGGCTTTTTCATCGTCGATCGCGTCGAACTCATAGAAATGGGTCCCTTCGCCATCGGTGAGGTTCATCCCCCGCTGGGCAATCCCTTTGAGGATTTGGCCACCCGACAAGTCGCCGAGATACCGCGTGTAGGAATGGGCCACCAACAGTTCTGGCGCGGTGTTGCCAATTTCATGAATCCGAGCAACATACTCTTGGGCCGCTGCGGAAGGGGCGACCTGCTCGCGCCAGTTGGCCCCGTAGTAGTAGTACAAGTCTTGCTCAAGAGCGGCTTTCCGGTTGAGTTCGGAGAAGTAGATCTGAGCGATGATGGGGTGGTCTTTATGCCGCTCCATTTCTTCTTCGATTGCGGAGTAGACGAAGTAGAGATTGGCGGTGAGCTTACGATAAGAATTTTTTTCGACGGTTCCTTTCAAAAAGCAGGCAATGAAGCCTGTGTTTTCAGCCATCGTGTGAGATTTTTTAGTTCCCTCACGGAGTCTGGTTGCTAAATTACTACTCATGCTAAATAGTCCAGCACAATGTTGGTTTACAAGGGTGTCCGAATTGTTAAAACGCTGCAAGCACCTAGTTTGTTACATTAGACCGATTTGATGAGTCTTTGTATTACAAAATCTAAAGCGATCGCACTAATTCTGGGAATTTACCTAAGAATTGCGATCGCTTGTTCGTGGGGGGGTAAAGCAACAACCCATGAGACCTGGGTTTGGCTGATTGTGGGAGATCGTCAACGGTGCTTGCACGTTAATAAAACGTAAAAAACCGTAAGATTTCCTAAGAATTGGGCACGACTTGCGGCAGCCCCATGCTGTAGTTGATGGCGCGGCAGTTGAGGTTGTAGGAAATCACGCCGTTTTGCAGCAAGTTCCGCACAAAGTGTTCCAGATCGGAGCCAATGCGGCGCAAGTTATACTCGGTTAAATCTTCCCCACCGTAAGACTCGACCAGTTCATCAAATTTGCGGTAGACCTGTTGGAGTGCTTCTTCTGACCAGTTAAATTCGTTATCTGGATCGATATCCAGGGTCAGCACTTTGTCATCTGGAACCAATTCGTTATTTTCGACGGTTGCTGTAAAGATATGAATATGGCGGGTTGTTGACTTAAGCAGCATGAGGTTTTCTAGCCTGAACACCGTGCGTGTACGTCCTATATTGTAAAGAGTAACTTGTCTTGTAACGGTACTCTGGCTGAAATATTCTGGTTCTCGTTTGAACGGAAATTCTGATCGCGACGGAAAGTTGGCTTTATCATTGCTGGTGCTCAACCGTGGCGATCGCTTGTCCTTGGTCCACGCTCATCCCTTTGGTTGTGATGTATCCACCCACTCGTTCTCATTGCTCGCAGCGCATTATTGGCCTGACGGGGGGCATTGCGATGGGCAAAACAACGGTGTCTAACTATCTGGCCTCGCGGCATCAGTTGCCGATTTTGGATGCGGATATCTACGCTCGGGATGCGGTGCAGCCGGGTACCCCTGTGTTAGAGGCGCTGATTGAGCGGTATGGGACGGGGCTATTGTTGGCGGATGGGTCGCTGAATCGGCCCCGGCTGGGGGAGATTATTTTTAACAGCCCTGCGGAGCGGTTGTGGGTGGAACAGTGCATTCACCCCTACGTGCGCGATCGCCTGGTGGCCGCCTCGACTATGCCGCCGTTGAATCAGGCGACGGAGTACCCCACCTTGGTGATGGTGATTCCGTTGTTATTTGAAGCGCGGATGACGGATTTGGTGACGGAAACCTGGGTGGTGGTGTGTGCGGAAGCGGAGCAACTGGAACGGCTGATGAAGCGCGATCGCCTCACCCTCGACCAGGCCAAACTCCGGATTCAAAGCCAGATGGCTATCAGCAAAAAGATCGCTCGGGCCGATGTGGTGCTGAATAACTCCGCAAGCCTGAGCGATCTCCGCAAACAAATTGATGCCCAACTGTTGCGCCAACCATCGGGTGCGTCATCATGACTAGCGGCACTGGCGATGCGATCGCCCTGGAGCCTTCATCGTTGGCGATCGCCTCCATTTGGCCCCTGCCCGCCTCCGCCTTAATCCAACGCCTCGCCCCCCACAACGACATTGCGGATGCGCAAGCTAGGGCCACCACAGCCCACAGGTAGGCCACTCTGGCCACCCTTGCCACAACCACCCGATTCATCCCAAAAGAAATCATCCCCAATGCCTTCGATGTCGGCTAGGGTCTTAAACGCATTGCCAGATAACGTGACATCCCGCACGGGTTCGGCAATTTCGCCATTGCGGATCATCCAGGCTTCCCCCGCCGCAAAGGTAAACATTTCCCCATTGGTCATGCCGCCCAGCCAGTTCCGGGCATAGACACCTTCTTGAATGCCGCTGAACAAATCCTTCACGGGCGTTTTGCCCCGTTCGATCCAGGTATTGGTCATGCGGACAATCGGTGAATAGTGATAGTTCAAACACCGGGCGTTGCCTGTCGGGGCTTCTTCCAATTTGCCGGCGGTTTCGCGGGAATGGAGCCGCCCCACGAGAACCCCGTCTTTGATGAGCTGGGTCGTCGTAGCGGGCGTGCCTTCATCATCGTAGGCATAGCTGCCCCGGTGCCCTGGCGGTGCGGCTCCGTCAAAAATTTGCAAGTCTTCCGGGCCAAAGCGGCGACCTAAGCTCATGGTTTCGAGCAAGTCGGGGTTTTCGTAGGCCATATCGGCTTCGGACAGGTGCCCAAAAGCTTCGTGGACAAACAGCCCGGTCAAAATTGGATCAATGACGACGGTATAGGTGTTGCCCCGAACGGACGGCAGATGGAGCGCCTCAACGGCCCGTTGGGCAGCGCCTTTGACCTGCTCATCTAACCCACGCAAATCTTCAAAGGCTTTGCGGGAACCTGTGGTTTCGCGGCCTGTTTGGACGGTTTCGCCATCGCGGGCGGTAGCGGCAAAGCGCATTTCCATATCAACCCAGGATTGTTCAAGCAGGGTGCCTTCGGAGGTGGCGAGGATAATCCGTTGGGCACTGTCGCCATAGCGAACGGAGACAGTGGCAATTTCGGGGCTAACACTCCGCAAAATTTCGCCGTAATGCAGACAGAGATCTTTCTTTTGGACGAGGGTGATGTCGCGGGGGTGAGAGCCAGTGAGGGGCAGGATACAGGTGTCTTGGATAGGATCGATCGCGGCGAGTAGGGTTTCTTCATCGCCAACCAGGTGGGCGGCGGCGATCGCCTCTTCAATGCGGGCTTCCAGGGAGGTAAGCTGATTAAAACTGGCAAACCCCCAACCGCCTTTGTGACAGGCGCGCACGTGGCCCCCAATTGACAGTCCTTCACTAAGGGTTTCGACCCGGTTGCCGCGCATGAAAACATCGGTGCCCTCAGCAGCTTCGAGGCGAATAGCGAGATAGTCAACCTTGGCTCGGTAACGGGCGATTAAGTCGGCCAGGAGATCTTTAGCATGGGAGGGCAGGGTCGTCATAGGTGATATCGGTGACGGAGATTGCCTTCATTCTGCAATCTGGGCGGCCTGCTTGACAAATAGATCGTCAAAATTCTCGGCTTAATTTAGGGCGCGGTGCGGCGGTGCGACTGGCGCGGCGATGATTGCCCAGCCGACGGAGTGGCCAGGGGGCGCAATGCTGATTGCCAAATTATTGCGACTGGATAAGTCTTTCTGGACAAGTTTCCCTGGGCCGGTCTGACTAAGCACGGCTGACTGAGCAAGCTCCTGGGCTCCGAGTTGCCAGGGCGGAGACAGGTGTGGAAATTGGTGGTCGATGGAGCGGAAAACGGGTTTTAGTGCAAAACCGGAAGTTGGGCGTTGACATGGGCTTCGCGGCGAATTTTGCCCTGGCGCACGGCATCGTAGAGTTCTTCCAGGGCTTCGATATCAGACCGTTTGCAGCTTTTGAGGGTCAAAATTTGGCGGATTAAGCCTTCTGACTCGACACTGAGATAGCCAGTTTGAAAAGCGGACTGAACCAGGCTTGAGATCATGAGAGGGAACCTCCCGTTTTGGAAACACAATCTTCACCTTCTACTATCGGTGATTGCGGTTTGGCTTTGGCTGATGGGGATCAGGGTGGGGTGTGATACGGCGAGGGTGGGGGTGTGATGGATATCACAAGTTGGTGGTTGGGGGCGATCGCGCCGTCAGAATCCAGAGAAAACTGCTTTTGGTGGGGTGGCCCAGGGGGGCAGAGCAACGATACCGGGAAAAATCTCGAAAAATTTGTTGGCAATTCGGGGTTTTGGAGTATTAATAGGTGGTGTTTTCGCTGTTGTGTGGGTTAATGGGCTGAGAGCTGTGGTTGCTGGGATGGAAAACGCTTCTGGTGGGGCTATCCTTGGTTAGCGCGATCGCAAGCGGTAATGGTGGCACTTATGCCTATCCACAGGGTGAGCGCAAACAGTATTGTTCATGGTGAACGGTGAGGCCCACTTGGTATGGTTCAGTCAAGTCTGCTGTCCAATTCGTCATCCGTTTTGCAAGCGGCACAACGGGGTGATTTGCGGGCGATCGCCTATTGGTTGAATCAAGCCTTGGAACCTCATGGAATGCGGGCTCGCTTTGGCAAACCCCGGTCAAAACGGGCCAGACGGGCCAACCAGTTGCGGCTGTTAGTGGAGTTTGATTTTCTGGCGGAGCCTGACCAGTCGCCCACAGAATGGCGCGAGCAGTTGATTCGGTTTATTTGCCATACGCTGTGGCAGTTGAACGCCCCGACGATTGAAGGGATTAACATTGCGGCCCGGTTTGCAGCCAATCCCAAACAGCTTTTGTGGCAGCAGTCAGTGCGGATTGTGACTCCGGCGAATCAGTTGCAGCGGCAGCAGCGCCAGCAGTTGCGATCGCGCATTCACCACACGTCTCGCCAAAGGCAAAATCTACGCTTGACACGGACGCTGTTAGTCGGTGGCCCCGCGATCGCGGCGGTGGTCGTTGGTGGGATGTTGGGCTATAACCGAGCGCCAGCAGGCGATACCAGCGCTACAGCCGCAACGAACCCAACCAAAACCTTGCCCACGCGCCCAGACACGGTGCGCACCGCCCTGGAAGTGGTGCCCGTGGTGAAGCATAACCAGGTGGCTAACCCCAAAGATCCCACCGTGACCCTGATGTTTTCGGGGGATGTGACCCTGGCCGAGCACTTTGCAGATGTTGTGGGCAATAACCACAACCACGCTTTTGCCCAGTTGCCAGAGTATCGCCAGGTCGATATCGCGATGGTGAATTTGGAAAATCCCCTGACGCGATCGACCCTCACCCTGCCAGGGAAGCAATTTAACTTCAAAGCAGATCCCTCGGCAGTCAAAACCCTGACGGCAGGAGGGGTGGATATTGTGACGTTGGCGAATAACCACACGATGGATTTTCAAGGCGAAGGCTTGCTGGAAACCATCAAAACCCTCAAAGCCGAAGGGATTGAATATGTGGGGGCAGGCAAAGATTTGACGGAAGCCCGCCGACCCCAAATTATTGACGTGAAAGGGCAACGGATTGCCTACTTTGCATATTGGGGCGAGGAATACGGCGCGACGAAAGATCAACCCGGCGTGAACAATATTTACGAAGAGCGGATTGCGGAAGATATCCGTGCAGTGCGGGATCAGGTGGATTGGGTCGTAGTGAATTATCACTGGGGCCAAGAATTGGCGGAAGTTCCGGCGGATTGGCAGGTGAAGTTGGCTCACTTTACGGTGGATCAAGGGGCCGATGTGGTGGTGGGCCACCATCCCCATGTGTTGCAGGGGGCGGAAATTTATAAAGGGCGGGCGATCGCCTATTCCTTGGGGAATTTCATTTTTGGTGGAAACTCCCGCACTGACTACGACACCGCTTTGCTGAAGGTCGCCCTCAACGAGAAACAAATGAAAGTCGAGTTTCTGCCCGTTGAGGTGAAAAACTATCAACCCAAGATTGTAGAGGGCGATCGCGCCGCTAGTATCTTCCAGCATTTCGACCAGATTTCGGCCAGTTTCAACCAACCCATGCCCAAATCGGTGGTGCTGGATGCCCGTACCCCTGTGACCGCTGCCCCAACCCAAACGGCCAGTGATCCCAAGTTGGCCCCCGTACCGGAAAGCCCAGCGCCCGCCCCAGACGCCGCCGAAACTGCTCCTCCTACGGAGGCTCAAGCCCCTGCGGCCCCCATGAAGCCTGCCCCGCCTCCAGTGGATCCTGGCAATATCCTGCCGGGTTATGGGGGTGAAGTTGCGCCCCCCGCCCCGCCCCAAAACGAAGACTCTCTGGGCATCGATCCCTATGATCCCTTTGCGGCCCCTCTGGAACCCAGCAACAACTCGTTAACGGCTCCGGCCCCGTCTTCGGCCCCCACGTCGCCCCAATTGCCCACCTTTAACAACCCGCCGAGCGACTTTACCACCGCGCCAGAGCACACGCCGTTGACTGCGCCCTCGGCCCCGGCTTCAGAAACCGATAGCACGTCGCCCGCTGCGCCTGCGACCAACCCCCGCAGCGACTCTCCGGTATTGCCGAATTTGCCGCCAGCTGGTGCCACCAGTCCGACTGTACCGGCAGAACCAACGCCGCCCGATGATTGGCAAGGTGCGGCCCCTGGTCAATCGCCAACGGCTTCTGTGGCGATCGCCCCTACCCCCAAACCATCCCAGGCAACTCCGGCCTCCGAGTCTGCGATCGCCCCAACTCACCCTGGTGATGTTGCTCTGGCTGCCCCAATGATGTGGTGAGGAACCCGCCCATGTATGTAATTTCTACGGATCAGCGTCAATATTTGACCTACGTTCTGCAAGACACCACCCAGAACGCGACCCTGGAAGTGGTGCCAGAGCGGGGTGGTATCATCACCCGTTGGCAAACCGCAGGCCATGACATTCTTTACCTGGATGCTGAACGGTTTGCGGATCCAGACCTGTCGATTCGGGGTGGCATTCCAATTTTGTTTCCTATTTGTGGCAACTTGCCTGACAACGCCTATAACTGCGAAGGCCAAACCTATCGCCTGAAGCAACATGGTTTTGCGCGTAATGTGCCGTGGATTGTCACTGCTCAACAAACGGAAACGGATGCCAGCCTGAGTTTGCAGCTAACCAGTGATGAGCACACGCTCATGGTGTATCCCTTTGAGTTTGTGTTGGACTTTACCTATCGGTTGCAGGGCACTAGCCTGGTGCTGCACCAGCGCTATACCAACCGATCGCAGGCCGCGATGCCGTTTTCGATTGGGTTTCATCCCTATTTCGCTGTCACCGATAAAACCCAATTGCAATTTCAAATTCCAGCGACGGAATACCAAGACCAAATCACCAAAACGAATCATGCCTTCAGCGGTACTTTTGACTTTGAAGCAGCGGAAATTGATGTGGCGTTTACCCATCTTTCCAGTCATGTCGCTAGCGTCACTGACCCTCAGCGATCGCACCGCCTGACGTTTTCTTTCAGTCCTGAATTTTCGACCCTCGTCTTTTGGACAGTGAAGGGCAAAGATTTCTACTGCCTGGAGCCTTGGAGTGCGCCACGTAACGCTCTCAATACTGGCGATCGCCTTTTGTATCTAGACCCCGGTGCTAGCCTGGAAACAGAGTTTAAACTCATGCTGGAAACGGTGGCGTAGTGGATGGGCTGGGACTCAGAACGGTTGCAAGATCGGATTTGTTTTGAGTTCCTCAAGGCATTGCTCCAGCGTCAAACCCGCCATAAATTCCCAAAACTGCCCTGTATGGCGCATATAGGCCACGTTGAATGAATTTGGCCCCATATACTCAAAGCGGGAAAACTTGGCCTCGAAACTGGGCGCAAGGGCCTGGGGACTGGGGCAATGGTAGGTGCCGCAAATGTAGAAATAATTGCGATACCACTTGCTATAGAGATTCACCAGGTAGTTGAAATTGTGTTCCGTTGGTGGGGGTTTGATGCATTTCGGTTTCAAGTCTTGCTCAATGACGGCATCAAAGGCTTGCTGAATGTGTTGTTTTTCTCCGTCCGATAGTTTGGGTTTAGTAGGCTTGGCCGGAACATATATCCACTGTTTTTTCTTCGGCATGGGTTTGGGCCTGGATTCTGTGCCTTTAGGATAAGGGCGATCGCGCTGGTCTGAGCGTTGTGATCACTCTGTATGAGGGGTGGAAGGGGTGGGTGCGAGTGGGCTGGGGGCCTTGGGTGGGGTGGTTTGAAGCACGGCAAAGGCCAGGAACCAGCCTACGACTATCCCTAAACCACTAAATCGAATAATCTGCCAGAAGGGTTTTTTGAGGCTATCCCAGGTGAAAAGCTGGCTCTCCAGGTGATATTCCAATTCATCCAGTTGGGTCTGAAGGCGCTCCAGTTCGGCTTTCAGTTCTGCGGTGGGTTGTCGTTTGAGGTGGCGTTGCAGGCGATCGCGCTGCTGGTGCAGTTCCGGCAGGGTATGCTGGGCGTGCTGCACTTGGGCATAGCGTTCTTTCAGGGCCAAGAGCGATCGCTCGGTTTCGGCTAACTCTTGCTCAAAGGCGATCGCGTTGTCGGGCGCGCCAGTGGGGTGTGGGTCAGGCATAGTAGAGTGAGGAAAGCACCACCCTTCAAGGATACTCCCAACCATGATGAACCGCTTTGCTTCTGGGTTTACGATCCAAACGGAACACGCCGAATTGCTAAACGAATGCAGCACCGAAGAATTGGCCCAGGCCCTCCTGGCGCGGCTGTCGATTACGGACAAAAACTGGCATCAACTTAAGGCCAACCGTAAAGCCAGAGCGAGTGAGCAAATTGCAGCGGCCCTTGTGTTCTTGCAAAAAGGCCAGGTAGACGAAGCCTTGCCCCGGCTCCAGCAAGCGGTAGGTTGGCTCGATCACTCCATTTCCGCACCCCCCTGCGAGACTCACGGCGATCGCTCAGCGCAACACTAGACACAACCCGATCAAACTCTGCTTCTCTCAAAAGTGACGCTTTTACAGCGTGGGGCGATCGGGCCATCCCATAAATCGCGCTCACTCCCTACTCTTGCGTTGATACCCTTACTCAAAAGTCAACCGATCGCATCATCCATCCCGACAAAACTATGAACAAAAGCGGAACAAATTTAGAACATGGATTAGACCAGTGGTTAGACTGCCTCCAGTCCACCGAATCACCTAAATCAAGGAATTAGGCTGACAGATTTCCACCTAATCACCCTAAATCAGGGGATTAGGCAGATAGATTCTCTCTAATAATGAGTTATACAGCCTCGTCCTCGGCGGGGGAGCAACTGAAGTCTTGTCTGTTGGTATTCAACGGATTATTGTGCATCTAATATTTTCTCTGAGTTAGACTCGGACGGATTAGCACTTGTTAAGCAGACGGTTGTAATCTAAGACAGGCTGGTAACATTGTTAGTTTTGCTGGGTGAGTTTGGATGCAACAGTCAGAAAACACAGATGTACCCAAAATACTGAGCCGAGAACAACGTTGGGAAATAATACGAACATTGCTACAACGGCAGAACTTGAGTGGCGAGGCAAAACAGTCATTCCAGCAAGCTTATCCTGATGCGCCAGAGGAGATGCTAGAAACGGCTGTTTTTCATACCTATGTTGATGGAATCGGAGCCGCGATAGACTGGTTAGTTGATTTAGAGCTGTTTCTACGCGAACCCGATCATAAACTTGATATCGGTACTACGTATCACTTGTTATATCACCTCTACAATTGGTATCAGTTTCATGAGTTGCTTCCAGACGGAAAAGCAGGTGTTTTAGAACGGCTCAAGGAGATCAAAGAATTAATTGCAGATGGAGAAGTAGAGGCAATTCTTATAACCGTTGAGGAGATAGAATCAATGTTTAAGGGCAGTCGAAACTATCCTAATTTTCAATAAGCGGCAGTATAACAATTCGCGTGCAGCGGATTGACTGCAACCGCTTGTGTGGAATGTAAAGACCACGGCAACCGCTGACGCGAACCGTTAGGTTCACTCTACAAATCATCATGGAAAAGCTCACGCTTCAAGTCCGAACAAACGATAATCTGCTGGATCTACTTGCCAAGTCTGAGTCTGCGGCTTGGGTTGTAGCAGAAGACAAGGTTCAAAAAATTACTCATATTCAAGTTGTGAACTTTAATGGCACACAAATGATCGAAGGTGAATTTGATCGAAATGCCAGTTATAGAACAGAGGATGGCAGGCTCGTTGTAAAGTTTTTAGACGGGCACATCATTAATTGTTCTGTCCAGTTTAAGGGACAAAACCCTGTCCGCTATATTTAAGAGGTACTAACCCATACTTCTAGTGCTTCAGGTTGCTGCATGGACATCACAACCACCTTAAAACAGATCACCGCATTAAGCATTCAAGATCGCATTCGCCTTGTACAAGCTATCTTGGAAGTATTGCAGCCGAACAAGACTATCTCGACCTTACAGACTCTCAGAGGCAGGAACTAGACCGTCGAATTGATGATTATGAAGCGAATCCTGACAATGTGTTGACTTGGGAGGAAGTTAAAGCTTCGGTTAAAGCACGAAGATGAATTATGTACTGGTTTTTCGCCCAGAAGTTCGTAAAGAACTTGATGAAGCGTATAGTTGGTACGAGAGTCAGGAGTTAGGGTTGGGCGATGATTTTTTGGAGCAGGTTGACGTAACAACCCGGTTGGAGCGGACTGCCAAAGCTGATCAGTGTTGTGGCAAAGTTGGTCGGTAGGCACTCAACCGGATCTTTATGCGGTTGGAGTCCCCGGCGGCGGCAATCTCTGTAACCTTCGGTCAGCACTAAAGGTTGCTCTTCTACGTCTCTCTGAGTAAGCAGTGTAGGATGGTAAGCAGGAGGGCCATATGAGTATTCCTATCATCGACGAGGTTGTTGAACAACTGAAGGTTATGCCTCAGCCTTTGCAAAGGCGGGTGCTTGAATTCATTCGGTCACTGGTAGAAACAGAAGTTCGAGGTACACCAGGACAACAGTTGTTGCGTTTCGCTGGCTCAATTCCTGCTGACGACCTTCAGTTAATGCGTGAGGCGATCGCGCAAGATTGTGAACAGATAGATGTTGATGAATGGTAGGTTTTTACTCGATACCAACATTGTTATTGCTCTTTTTGCTGATGAGGCGATCGTCAAAAATAACCTTGCTCAAGTCAGGGAAGTTTTCATTCCAAGCATTGTCATTGGTGAGCTGTGCTATGGAGCCAGAAAGTCAGGACGAGTTGAAGTAAACTTAGCAAGAGTTGATGAATTAGTCGCTGGCAGCACAATATTGGTGTGTGACGCTGAAACTGCACGGCAATACGGTGAGGTCAAGAATAAGTTAAGACTTAAGGGTCGTCCATTACCTGAAAATGATCTCTGGATTGCAGCCCTTGCCTTACAGCATGATTTGACTCTAGTAACACGTGATGCTCATTTTCAAAAAGTGGAGAGTCTGAAAACAGCAGCGTGGTGACAAAGCCGCCGCATAACAACCCGGTCGGAGCGGATTACCGAAAGTTCCCGGTGTGGATGTAGGGTTTGTTGGTAGCTGCACAACTTTGCCGTCAGGTTTCGCGAACTCAATGGGCAGAAGAGTGTGGCACACTGAATCTATCTTTGAGGAGAATTCATGAAAGCAATTGTATGTACAGAGTATGGATCTCCTGATGCGATGCAGCTTAAGGAGGTAGAGAAACCGACTCCCAAAGAAAACGAGGTGCTCATTAAAATCTATGCGACAACAGTCACGTCGGCAGACATCCGCATCCGCAAGGCTGACCCATTTCCGGTAAGATTTTTCTACGGTTTTACAAGACCTAAAAACAACACGATCCTAGGGTCGGAGCTAGCTGGAGAAATTGAAGCAGTTGGTAAAGATGTCAAACAATTCAAAGTCGGTGATCCGGTCTTTGCTGGTGCAGGAATCAGGCTTGGTGCAAATGCCGAATACATTTGTCTGCCGGAATCAGGAGCGATCGCCATCAAGCCTACTAATATGACTTACGAAGAAGCTGCTGCTATCCCTTTTGGAGCAACAACCTCATTGATTTTTCTGAGAGATAAGGGAAAGATTCAGAGCGGACAGGACGTTTTGATCTATGGGGCTTCTGGAGCGTTAGGTATGGCTGCTGTGCAGCTTGCTAAGTTCTTTGGGGCACAAGTGACTGGGATATGCAGCACAGCGAAGTTGGAATTGGTGAAGTCTTTGGGAGCCGACAATGTGATTGACTACACCAAAGAGGATTTCACTCAAAGCGGTCAGACCTACGATATTATTTTTGACACAAGTGGTAAAAGTCCATTTTCAGGTTGTGTCAGCGCCCTGAAAAACAATGGGCGCTATCTCAGAGCGGTTCACATCAATCTATCGCCGATTCTCCGAGGGCTGTGGACTTCAATCACAAGCAGCAAAAAAGTCATCAGTGTGACTGCGATCGAGCGTAAAGAAGATCTGATTTTCCTCAAAGAGTTAATTGAGATGGGGAAGATGCAGTCGATTATAGACAGGCGTTACCCGCTGGAACAGACTGCCGAGGCTCATCGGTATGTTGAGCAAGGACACAAGAAAGGAAATGTCGTCTTAACTGTGGCGCAAAGCAACAAAACCTAACAATCCCAATGCAGCACGGTTGCGGTTAGGGGTGAATGCTTAGACTAGCCCTGGTAAGATTGGGGGCGCGATCGCGCCGATCAGTCGGCTAAAGGCGACGAGTGAGCCGACGAAAGAGCCGATAGCTAGCCCGCACTCCATCCAATACAAAGTAAGGCACTCGCAGCGGTAACCACGACAGCATGGGCCGATAGACCCAGCGGTAAGCCCGTTTCAGGTCATCCCAGGCGGTGCAGGTTTCCACTTCCAGGAAATCAGACACGTCAGCTACCACCCCACACCCCTCGCAGATCATCACATTCCGGCCATGTACATCGTGGGGATGCAACCCTTGCGATCGCGCATGGGCGAGGGCTGCATCCACTTCTTGAATCACCCTGGGCGGAATCTTGACTCCCCGGTGCAGGCAGTCATACAGCGTGATACCCCGCAACCGTTTCAGCACTAAAAAGGTCTCCGCCGCATAGAAACATTCCGAGAACCCCGGATGGCTGCCCAAACGGCGGTAGACTTCCTGTTCGGCGGGTAAGCCAGGGCGACCGGGGGCATAAATTTTGACGACCCACGCGGGATAGTCAGGATGGGCCAAGACTGCTGCATAGTTGCCTGTGCCCAACAGTTGCCAGTCCGGTGGCAACTGCCGCACCACCACCGGGTCATGGGGAGTGATACTTTCCAAAAGCAAGTCAGGGAGTAAGGTTTGCTCCACCTGAGCAACAAAACGCTGAAGCAGGGGATTCAACTGAGGCAATTGCGACATGGAGCAGGCGACGGGAACAACGGTGAAAACTTTGAGCCCGGAGCGGCGTGGATGACCTATACGCGATAGGGGGTCTCGGTTAAAGGCAGAGCCGCAGCAGCAGGGAAGAATTTGCTCTCATCCTAACTTGCGCGATCGCAGAAAAGGCTAGTCATCGACTATTTGACTTGGATTGAGCAACCTTGCGGTTCCATACTCAAGTCAAGCCAGCTTTACTACATTGCCCGCAACACCTGAAGCGACTCTCTAGTATTGACATACGTTCTAGACTGTTCATTACCTTGGGCGATCGCCCCACCCCACAAAACCTCCACACCTCCTGCGCTTGAGTTGGATACTGTTACTCAAAAGTCAGCTGATGGTCTCATCCATCATGACAAAACTATAAACAAACGCTGAACCAATTTAGAACACAGACTAGAGTAGTGGTTAGACTGCCTCTAGTCCACCTAATTACCCCAATCAGGGGATTAGGCTGACGATTTTCTACCTAATCACCCCAAATTAGGGAATTAGACTGAAATAATTCCACCTAATCACCCTAAATCAGGGGATTAGGCAGATAGATGCTCTCTAATAATGAGTTAGGCAGTCAACCTTCAACCTTGGTTATATTGGGTCAAGCAGTAAATTAGATTTGTTATGCAGGCTGATCTCAAGTTGTCTAAACCCCGAAGTTTAACCCTTCCTCCATCAATTTCGGCGTTACAACAAGGTTTACCAACAGAAATCCAAGTCAAGTCAAGCATTGTAGTAGTCGAAGCTAACGGTTCAGGAAAAACCCGCTTTGGCTCTTGGATTGATTTGGAGTCACCCCAAAAGTCCTTAGTGCATAGAGTCGGGGCACAAAAATCTCTTTCGATACCAGAATATTGCTCAACATCATCTATAGATGCTGCTGAAAATACTCTTCTCTACGGCTTCTATAAACATGATTTGGCTTTAGAGCAGTTGCAACAATACAAAATTGGGCATAGATGGCAATCTAAGCCTAGTACTTTTCTCCAAAGCGATTACGATAAATTGCTTACCTATTTATTTACAGAAGAATTTGATAAAAGTACAAAATACCGTCAACAGGCTAGATTTACCGAACAACTAGAAACTCCACCGGAAACCTGCCTTGATATTATCAAACGTATTTGGGAGTTTGTACTTCCCCATCGTGAACTTATTGTTGGTGCAGGAAAAATAGAAGCACGCCCTAAGAATGGTGGAGCTTCTTACCATGCCTCTGAAATGAGTGACGGGGAGCGAGTAATCTTCTACCTAATCGGGCAGTGCCTTGCTGTTAAGGAGAATGGCATTGTAGTTATTGATGAACCTGAACTTCACTTGCATAAAGCATTGCAGAGTCGATTGTGGGATGCCGTTGAAACAGAAAGATCTGACTGCTTATTTGTGTATTTGACTCATGACTTGGATTTCGCAGTAACTCGTGTAAATGCCACAAAAATTTGGCTTAAGAGTTACGAAAATAATCAATGGGATTGGCATTTACTTCCTGAAAGTGAAGACATTCCTGAGAGATTACTGTTAGAAATTCTTGGAAGCAGAAAAGCTGTCGTTTTTACCGAAGGGGATAGAGATAGCTTAGATTTCTTCATATTTTCGCATCTCTTTAGAGATTTTACCGTAACTCCGTGTGGTGGTGCTTCAGCGGTGATTCATTCAACTCGCTCGTTTTCCAACCTCAAACATTTACATAGTCTTGAGTGCAAAGGTATTATCGACCGCGATTTTAGATCAGATAAACAAGTTAATCATCTAAAGAGCTTAGACATATTTTGTCTTACTGTTTCAGAAATTGAAAATCTCTTCTTGTCGGAAGAAGTGTTGAGAGCGATAGGCAACTGTTTACATCGAGAAGACATAAACAACATTATTGAACAAGCTCAAAACTTGGTTTTCACTCATATGGAACGAGAGAAAGAGCGTCTAATTTCTTCTATTGTTGCTGCCCGTATTGAGGAAAGATTCTCGCAATTCAATGCTAAAGCACTTGGGGAAACAGCACTAAAGGAATCACTTGTAGATCTACTGTCTAAAATTGATATTTCAGCTCTTTACGCAGAAACAAATAATTCTATAAATACTATACTAGCCACTCGAAATTATTCAGCTGCATTACGTCTATATAATAACAAGGGTCTTCTTCCCCAAGTTTCAGGACTTTTTGGATTTAAAGCTCACGAATTGACGGAATACATAAAGCGACTAGTTATCAGTAAGAGTAATAGAGCTATTGTAGAGGCATTACAAAAGGCTCTTATTGAATTGCCGAATCTCAATGTATCAGAAGATTCTTTATCTACTGCCTAACAACCCCAACGCAGCGGACGGACGAAAGTTGCTGGTGCTAGTTTGAGATTACTTGCCGCCGCTGGTTGGGAACGTTATGCCAAAATTTTTGGATGAAGCTAGGAAAGATTACGGTATTACTCTAGTTTCTGATATTTGGGATACATAAAGCGTCACCTTTGCTACTTTGGTGACTGTTATGTCAATACTTTGCAAGGATTATTAGGATCTTGAGTCACTCTGAGATGCTAGTTGGTAAAATAGTAAACACTGGTGATATTTTTCATCTAACAAGCTAATATTTTCAACCTTTTCACCTAAACCTTGGACAAAGGGAGTTTTAAATGCCATTAGCTGAACTCATGTTACAAATCCAAGAGCTTCCAAAAATTGACAAGCTTCGGCTAATGCAGTTTCTAGCAACAGAACTGGTCAAGGAAGAGAACGCAAACTTCTTTGTTGCAAACCAAGAATACCCTGTCTGGTCGCCCTACAATTGTTCTGAGGCTGCCAACACCTTGATGAATCTTCTAGCAACAAAGCAGCAAGAGAAGAATGGTTGACGTTCAAAGGTTTCCTTATAAAGTTATTGACAGCAGCCTTGGCATGGTTGATCGAATGCCATACCTTCCTTTGACTCTCAGCCTTGATGGTCAATCCTTGAACACTGAAGGCTTACTGGATACAGGTGCAAGCGTTAATGTTTTGCCATACGAATTGGGGATACAACTGGGTTTAATCTGGGAAAATGAGACACTCTCCGTTGTGTTGGCAGGAAACTTGGCTCGATTTGAAGCTCGTGCAGTTGTTGTGGATGCTCAAGTCAGTTCATTTCCAACAGTTAGTCTGGCGTTTGCCTGGACACAAGCAACCAATGTGCCGTTGATTTTAGGACAGGCTAATTTCTTCTTTGAGTTTGAGGTCTGCTTTTTTCGTGCGCGTTCTGAATTTGAAATCCGCCCCAAGCAAGGTGGATAGCAATAAAGATGAAATCCCAGTTGAAAGCGTCCAGTGAGGCATGGTCTAACAACCCCCTTGCAGCGGACGGAATGAAGATCTAGGTGGTGCTACAAAAGTTACTAGCCGCCGCTGATGGCGATCGTTAGACTGTTCTATCTCCCGGTGAGAAACTTCTTTAAGGCGATTGGTTATTTCTGCTGCCAAGTTGCCAGTTGAGTTATTCCAAATATAAAGTTTTGAGTTGATATGGTTCTAGACGTGCGGAGGCACGAGAGTCTTGGGACAGGTTATTTCTCCTAGCTCAATGTATGGTTTTAGAACCTGTACTTTACCTAAATTAGGGCGGTGATAATACAGTCCAGCACCATTGCTCTAAGGTCAGTAAACAGCGGTATCAAGGGTGGCTTCACACGTCTAGACACTATCTTAGCTTTGCTTAAGCTTTGCGTGAAGTTTGAACTTTGCCCTGGCTAGTAGGGTCTGCGATGTATTCAAAGTTTTCATCAGAATTCCAAGGGCCACGCTCATCTTTCTCTCCATTCGATGACAAGTTGAAGTAAAGATTAACGGTCTCGTCAGGTTGAATATTACCGAAAAATGGTTCGTCCAACTTGCCTAGCGATTCCAAGGCTTTCATGAACATCTTCGTGTGAGAAATTTCCCGCGTTAATAGATGCACTAACGTTTGTTTGGTTCCTTCATCGGTAGCTAATTTGATCAGTTCTTCGTAAGTTTGGCGTGCCCCAGCTTCTGCGGCAATGTTTGCTCTGAGATCGCGCACAACATCACCGCCTTCATTCAGATAGCTTGCAGTCCATGCACTGCCCTGGCTGTCTAGAAAATGAGGGCCGATTCCCCGCACCGCAAATAGCGTGCTTTTAAAGGCTTCTGTTTGGTCAACATTCTTAGTATGACCTTCGATGAGTTTACCCACCATTTCGAGATGGCTAAATTCCTCGATCGCAATGTCTTGCAGCATATCGCGTATTCCTGCATTCTCAACGTGGAATGATTGCACCCAATATTGCAACGCCGCAGAAAGCTCTCCAGTAGCACCACCAAATTGCTCTAGCAGCAGTTGAGCATATCGAGGGTTTGCTTCCTTAATCTCAACGTTGTGAATGAGTTCTTTTTTGTGAAAAAACATGATCTACTCTTCCTACTTATGATCATCAATAAAACTATTTTCAAAAGTGTTGCGAAATAGTTCCTATTGGCCTCTTTACCGTAAAGGGAAGGTTAGGGAAAAACACGGGCCTACAGGTTGAGATAGACTTATCTAAAGTAGGAGATAAGCAATATTTTTAGCTGTTGCTCTGGCGAGATTTAATGTTGGCAACCCTGACTGCAAATAGCGCAAGATCTCAGTTCAGAGAGGTGTGTGGGCGATCGCCGGAAAGCGCGTCTAACATGTTGCTGCAACGGACTGTAGAAAGGCGTTGGTTGAGTGGCAAAGGTATTGTCAGCCGTTGAGCTGCACGTTCAATGGTTGGTTTTTTGGCTTAGGAGGAGCACTGCAAGGTTGCGGTTATCGATGAATGTTGAACTAGCGCTGGCAAGATTGGGAGCGCGATCGCGGTTTGATTTTGCTTCCTGGCTGAAAATTTAGTACAAACGCTCGTGACTTTTGGGTAAAATCCGCTATAAACGATAGGAGAGCTAGTTTGCGTGGCTCTGCCCTCTGCTGTGGCCCGTGGAACCCCTATGAACTTGAATCGTGCTTTGGCTCAACCGATGTCTGACTCCGCGATCGCGCCTAGCTTCACAGTGATTGGTACGGTGAAAGGGCCAGGGGACAATGGCAACCAGTATGTTTTCATCACTGCCGACAATCGCTACGTTAAGGTCGGTGAGTTTGTCTATTACGAGGTATTAGCCGATGGCCGCACAGATCAATGGGTACAGATTTTGGGCAAAATTTCGGCGTGTCGGTTGATTGATCATTTGCCTGATCGTATTTTTGCCGATACGGAAATTAGTCCAGAGGCGATCGCGTCGTTGATTGGCTTTACCTATAACAACCCAGAGATTTACGAAGTCACCGTGGACGTGATTGGGTATTTTGATGACAATTTGGGTTTTATGAATCCTCGGAAAACTCCCGATCCGGGGGCGAAGGTCTTCCTGGCAGACAATGCCATGTTGCAGCGGGTGTTGAACAAAAAACAACCGGGGGCGATCGGCTCGGCCCATGTGGGCCATCTGCTCTTGCGGGAAACGGGGGCCGTGCCCGTTGCACTGGATGTGAAAGAACTGGTCAGTACCCACATGGCGATTTTGGCGGGAACAGGGTCGGGCAAATCCTACACGGCGGGGGTGTTGATCGAGGAGTTGCTTTCGCCCCACAACCGGGCGGCGGTGCTGATTTTTGACCCCCACGGGGAATACAGCACGTTGACAGAAATGCAGGGCAATGAACAATTTCGGGGGGAGGATGGCTACCTACCCAGGGTGAAGGTGCTGACCCCGGAGGATATTCACATTCGGATGTCGTCGCTGGATTATGCCGATATTGTGGCCTTGTTGCCGATGATGAGCGATCGCCAGCAATCGATTCTCAACAAAGCGTTTTTGATTGTCAAAAAACATCGCCAGGGCGAATATCGGTGGGATGTCCATGACCTGATTGCTGCTGTCTATGAAGCGGATACCCAGGTGGACGACGAAGGCAACGAAAAACCCGGATCCTCGGCCCCGGCGTTGGAATGGAAACTGGAGCGGTTAGGGCGATCGCCCTACTTCCATCCCGTGCAGCACCTCGCGCCCAAAGATTTGTTTGAACCGGGCCAAGTCACGGTCTTGCAGATGAACGAAATTAGCCAGGAAGAACAACAGGTCATTTGTGCCGCCGTGTTGCGCCAAACCAACAGCGCCCGGATGGATACGCAAAAAGACCGGATTGAGCCAACGGATGAGAATTATTTGCCCTATCCGGTGTTTATTTTGCTGGAAGAGGCCCATCGCTTTGCCCCGGCCCACGAGCCTTCGCGGTGTAAAGCGGTGATTCGGACGATTCTCAGTGAGGGGCGCAAGTTTGGCCTCGGCGTAGGCTTGATTACCCAGCGTCCCGGCAAACTGGATTCTGATGTGTTGTCTCAATGCATGAGCCAATTCATCATGCGGATTGTGAACCCGGTGGATCAGGAAAGCCTGAAATATGGGGTGGAGGCTGCGGGTCGGGATTTGCTGAAAGAACTGCCCGCCTTGACCAAAGGCCAGATCATTATCTCTGGGGCGTGTGTGAATACGCCGGTGTTGTGCAAGGTGCGGCAGCGGCGAACTAAGCACGGGGGCGAAACCCTGGATGCGCCGAATGAGTGGTTGCGCCATTTCCAGGCCCATCGCCAACGCGATCGCGAAATTGCAGCGGCTCCCGTCACGCCTCAGCGGCGATCGCGTAGCATTCGGGGCATTAGCTTGGAGTGAGGGGGGCCATTGCCGATAGCGGCGATCAAAAGCCCCATTGCGCGGTCTTTAGTACTGGGAATTCCGGCCCCCTACTCGAACCATTCCCCGCTGGTTTGCAATTCTTTGAAGCGCAGCAACAAACCTAAATTAATTTGTTTGGCAATCCAGTACAGGCCAGTCAACACAATGAACGAGGCGATGATCACGGCTAGGGGACGCTTGGAGGTCAAGTCATCCAGGGCTGACAGCACAATGTTGCCCGGATCGGTGACAAAATCCCAACTGTTGTAGCGCCGAAAGCGCCCCAGGAAAACGCCGATCGCCGACAGCGCGTGGGTAATTAGCTCGGCCCAGAGAATGTAGTGAGCAGCCCCAATCCGTCTGAGGTAGTGGCTTTGGTTCATCACCGAAATGACGTAGGCTTGAAACCCGGTCAAGATTGCAAATAAATGTAAGGGAATGAAAAACAGGACGATGATAAATGCCGAATACCCGGAGCGGGTGGCCCGAATCAGGTGAATGATATCGGTCAAGAGGTAGGGGGCGTTGGGCAAGAAAGCGATGAAGACGACAAACGCCACCCACCACAGCAGCGATCGCGACAACGATTTCCGCCGATACAGCAAAAAACTCAACGCGAACGGGATAAAAGCGAGAAACAAATTCCAAACAATCCAGCCACTATGGCGATTGAACGCCCCGTAGGCATCGGTCAAAATTTCTTCCATGCAATCCTTTCCCCTCCCCCCAAACGGGTTTTGAGCAATTTATTGTTGGCGATGTGTTGGTCTGCTGTCCAGGTCAAGGTGCCAGTTGGTGCGGACTTGCTCGCCAAAATACCGCAGCTAGCTACCGGGCGATCGCTCCGGTTTACGGAAACGCCCTGCCTCCGAATTGCGGCAATCTGGCGATCGCTGAGGATGCCACCCCCTTACTGGGTCGATTGCGCTTTTTCTAAGGCGGCTTCGCTGTTTTGGCGATAGAGGGTGACTCGGCTCTGGGCAGTATCGTAGCGTGAGTCGTTCGCGGCCACTTGAGCCATCAAGTCTGAGGCTTTTTGCCATTGGGAAGCCAGTTGAAGCCAATCGGCGGAGGTTTGGGCCGCTTTCCCATCTGCCGAGGTTTTTTCAGCGAGACGAACGGCGGTGACAAAGGGGTCGTCGCTGGCAGCAACCGGGGCCGTGGTGGAGGCTGGGTTCGGTGCAGTGGCATCGGCATCGGGGTTCGTGGTTGAGGCAGTAACCGAGCCGGTGGGGTTAGCCAGGAAGCGATCGTAGAGCCACCAACCCCCGGCTAAGAGTAGACAACTGGCGATCGCCCCACCCACAATGCCCTTCCAAAATTGTTGGCGTTCTTGTTTTTTCCGCAGGGCGATTTTGGGTGGGATGGCCTTGCTCAGTTCGGAGCGATTGGTATCTGTCTCGCGGTTGGCCCAATCTGCCTGTAACTGTTGCAAAAAGCTGGGGCGCTTGAGGGTGATTTCTTCCGACCACACCAACTGATTTTCGGGGTCGCGGCTAATTTCTTCTAGCCAGAGGAGTTGCTGTTCTCGGACGATCCGACTGTTGATGTTGACCCGCCGAATGTTCCGGGGCGAGATTTCTTCCAATAAGTAGCGAATGCGCTCGACTAAAACGGGTTGTTCCAATTGGTCGAGGGTGGGGGCTTCGCAGAGCAATTGCAAAACGCCATCAGCAAAAATGGCCCGGGTGCGAACGCCGGAATCCGCTAGTTTTTCATTCAAGACTTGGATCACCGCAGCAACACTGCCCTGTTTGGCCTGTTTGATGATGTCGTTTGCTTCGTTGGTCATAGGATTACCCGCAAGAAAGTGACGAACCCCGATCGCGCGTGTCTGTGAGGTTACTTCGGACTGAGACGATGGAATGATCAACCCATTAGCGATTGCTTATTCTATATCTGAATCGTGGGTTACAAACTGGGGCAGATTCCCACAAATTTTAATTATGGTTACTGCTTTCCCAAACTTCAAGTCTTGGTGGCCCAACCTGGGCTGCGCGGGGCGATCGGGGCCGGGGGAAAAACGGTGAGTGGGTGGGAGTGGAGGCTAATGCAGATGTTGGCAGTCGTTGAAGCGGCGAATTTGCCACAGATCGGTGTTGAAGCGATTGGCTGGGGTGTCATCCCACCGATCGCGATCGAGCCAAAATTCAAACAGGGCGGTGTTGGTGGCCCGTAACCGCCAAGAGCGATCGCACCCCAACAATTCCGCGATGAGATGTTGCAAGATCCAGCTATGGCTAACAATCCAAACGCGATCGCCGTTGGTATGGGTTTGTAGCAAGTGGTGGATAAATTGGTGCGATCGCTGGCGGGCCTCGGCCAGGGTTTCGGCACCGGGAATGGGAATCCAATCCGGCGAGGCTTCGAGCTTTTGGCAGAGATCGGGATACTGGCGCATGGCTTCGGCCCAGGTCAAGCCCTGAAAAATGCCGTTTTGAAACTCTTTTAACTCGTCGGCAAACTGAATGCGGAGGGGCGGATGGCTGGCTTCTGGGTCTACCGGGGCGATCGCCCCCGCATCAATCAAGTCACTCACGGCGGCAGGCAACGGGGCCGTTTGGAAATAATCCACCAAAATTTGGGTGGTTTGGGCCGCGCGGCGCAGGGGACTGCTGTAAATGTGGGTGGGCCACCACGCCTCGGCTAGTAAGCGTTGGGCGAGTTGGGCTGCTTGTTGTTGCCCCACATCCGACAAGGCAAACTCTTGATGGCCCTGCATCCGTTTTTCTTGATTGCCCGTCGATTGAGCATGACGGATAAACAGGAGTTTGACGACTCCATGCATAGGGTTTTCTGTGCCTCCAACCAGATTTGTTTTCCTACCCTACACGCTGCTTGGCCCTCTGATCTGTTGGTGTTGAGCGTTACAAATGTTTGAATTCTGGCTCAAACTGTTGCAATTGGCCTAATTTAGGGATCACTAAAGCTTGAGGATTACTTACGAGATATCATCCATCATGGCAACTGCGCAACATGCTTCCGAAACGGCCCCGTTCCCAGCTCAGGCTTTAGCGATCGCCCAAGTGCAGGCTTGTGGCACGACCGATATTCGTCCGTGGGGGTCGTTTACCGTGCTTGATGAAGGCAATGGCTATAAAATCAAGCGCATTGAAGTGAATCCGGGGCATCGGTTGAGTTTGCAAATGCATTACCACCGCAGTGAACATTGGATTGTGGTGTCGGGGACGGCGCGAGTGGTGTGTGATGAGCAAGAAATCATTTTGTGCAGTAACCAGTCTACTTACGTGCCCCAGGCGAAGGTGCATCGGTTGGAAAATCCAGGGGTGATTCCGTTGGTGGTCATTGAGGTTCAAAATGGAGATTACCTTGGTGAAGACGACATCATCCGGTTTCAGGATGATTATGTTCGCGAGGCGAAGTAAACCCTGCGGTGCGCTAGCCTGAGGTTAGCAATCCGCAGTTTGAATCTATGCACCACGCTTCTATTCGGACGGCTAATATCCATCGGGCGATCGCGTTTTACGAGTTGTTGGGGTTTACCATCGGCGATCGCTTTACCACGGGATATACCCTCGCGTGTTGGCTAGAGGGCTTGGGAGGCCGCATTGAGCTGATCCAAATTCCCCAGCCCAGGCCCGCAGCGGATGCCTTTGGCGACGAGCATTACGTGGGGTATTACCATCTGTCGTTTGACCTGACCGAGACGACGACGGATTTGCCGAGTTGGTTAGCGGCGTTGCAGGCCAGCTTTGCCGCCGCAAGTGCCACTGATCCCCAAGTGCAACCGCTGACGGTGTTATTGCCTCCAGAGCAGCAGATGATTGGCGATCGCGTGTATGAAGTCGCCTTTATTGCCGATGCCGATGGTCTGCCCCTCGAATTTCTGCGGTTACTCAAATAACCTCGCTATCTTAGGAACAGGTGGTCTGAACTGACGATTCCCAACGGAATTGCAGCGGAGTTTGGGCCGCGTCGGTTTGATTGTGCTGCGACCCTTATTCACCCATCTGTGCTCACTATGGATACTGCCGAACCGTTTCCCGATAATTGGACGTATCTACGAACAGAGCTGAATTGGCTGGATCGGGTTTTGGCAAATGCGATCGCCCGCCAACGCAAAGAAAGCAAAGAAATTGAACGGGTGTCCCGGTCAAAGGCCGATGCGGTCACCAGTCATTGGTGGAAGGGGTTGGTGACTGTCGATGGGCTAGTCGCGGGTGACTCCCCTGCGGAACTGCCCCGCCGCCGCCCCGGCAACAAAACCAGTTATCAACAACAAATGGAAGCGCGGATTCGAGCCAGCCGTAACCAGGGCATAGTGTTGGGGTTGCCTTCCTTGTGCCAGCGGTTGAATTTATCGACCTTTGAAAAAAACACTGTCTTGATGGCCCTGGCCCCAGAAATTAATCGGCGCTATGCCCGGATGTATAACTTTTTGCAAGAGGTTGAACAGTCGGGGGCGGCGGGTTTGCCCACGGTGGATCTAATTTTGCGGTTGCTCTGTCGGAATGATACAGAATGGCGGACAGCTCGCTTGTCGCTGGCGGCGGGGTCGCGGTTGGTGCAGTATGGCATTTTGGGGTTTCCGACCAACCAGACCGAGCCATTTTTGGCCCATGTGGTCAAGTTGTCGGATCCGTGTGTGGAATATTTATTGGCCGAAACGCCAGCCTTGATCGAGTTGGAAAACTTGTTGGCGGGGCCGGGGGCACGGCGGGAGTTTTCGGTGCCTGCGAGTACGGCGTTGACCTGCCAGGGGACAGAGGTGGCCGCTGAGGCATGGCAACCGGAACGGGCGATCGCGCCGCCGATGTTGCCCCAGTTAGCGCCCCTGGTCACGCGCATTCCCCTGGGGCCTGGAGAGTCTGATCCGTGGCGATCGCTGGTGTTTCCAGAGGCGGTGTTAGCCACGTTGTACCATTGGCGCGATCGCCTCTGCTATGCCCAACAGGTGGATATTACCTGGGGGTTTGGGACCCCGCCCCAACCCTCTGCCCACCGACCGGGGACAATCGCGCTGCTAACGGGGGCACCCGGCACTGGCAAAACGACTGCGGCCCGAGCGATCGCCCAGTCCTTGGGGATGCCGCTCTATGGCGTAGACTTGGCCCAAGTCGAACCAACGCAGATGGAGGATCTCCTCCACCAGTTGCAAACGGAACGGCCAACCATTTTGTTGATCAAGTCTGCGGCCCTGTGGTTAGGGCGGTTTCCGGTTGTGCCTGCCGCCCAGTTACACCAATTTTTGAGCCACCGTCAACAGCAGGCCAGTCTGACGTTGTTCAGTGTGCCAGCGGTGAATGGGGTGAAACTGCACTGGCGACACCACATCACTGAGCAGGTGAGTTTACCCTTTCCGAACCAGGCTGCCCGCCGCCAACTGTGGCTCCACGCCTTTCCGCCCCAAGCCCCGATCGCTGAGTCTGTCGATTGGGCAATGCTGGCGACCTGGCGACTCACGGGGAAAGAGATTGCCGCGATCGCCCGCGAAGCAGCCATTTATGCCGCAGCGGCCCAGGCCGAGGCCATTACCACCAGCCACATCACCCAAGCTTATGCTCGATACCAGGCTCAATTTGGCCTTCGACGGGTTGCCCACCCACCTAGGGGAGGCGATCGCTCGCTTGACTGATGAGGGGAAGGCGAGGGGGTTTGCGTTGGCGAATTTTGATCATCAACCAAATGCTGCTCAAAAAATATCCAGAGGTGACGATGCTGTTGGCGAACCAGAGCTGAAGGGCCAGAGAGCCAGCGTTTTCGGCCCCAATGCCTAGCGATACATAGGTAATCAGCCAGCCCAGCGTCAAAATCACCACAGTTCGGCTTAACTCTTGGCGTTGTTGACTGCCCTGGCGGTAATACACTGTCCACAAGGCCGGGACAAAGCCCACAACGGGCATGGCGTACAGGTAAAGCATGAGGCGAGAGTTGCCCCAATCATCTGGCGGGGCAGGGGCAGACACAGGGCGGCGGGGCGGCGGCTCAGAGGGCATAGTCAGGCTGCTGGGTGGGTTGTTGTTCATCCTAGCTTGGATTGTCGAAGCACGGTCTACCGGATGTTGGCCTGGGTCAATAGCGCGGCCAAGGCATCCAGGTTGATCACAAAATTGCTGACGGGGGCCGTCATCCCCACAAAATCCCGATCGACGGTTTGGGCGGCGAGGGGGGCGATATCGGTGCAGCCACAGTAGTAGTGAACGTCGATGTGCTGGGCGATCGCGCGGTAATAAGGCAACACTTCGTCGGGTAAAAACAACTCGATCAGGGTGCTGCCTGCCGGGGCAAAGACCAGATTAGCGAGTCCGGCTCCGTGGGGGGCGATGATCACCTCGGCTTGGGCAAACAGAGCAATTTGGGCTTGGGCAGACAGCGTTTCAAGCTGGACACTGACAAACCCCAAGGTTGCTAGATAGGCAATGACAGTTGCCTCATTCACGACTGTGCGGTATTTGGCCCCAGCACGGCTGATATAAATGCGGGGGGTTTGGGGGGCGATCGCCAAACAGCTTGGGGTCAGCAACCGTTGCCGCAAAAACTGACACACCGCTGGGGGTACGATTCCGGCAGCAAAGGAGGAGACGGGCACCAGTAGGCGATCGGTGATCGCGTGGTAAGTGGGGGCTTCGATCACTTTCTCTAGGGGAATCCCCACCAGGGCCAATAACTCGCGCTGGGCGGGCATCAGGCAGGGATTGATCAAAATCTGGTCGATCGCGGCCCAGTCCACGCCACTTTCCTCTAATACGGCGACTTTGGGTAGTGCGTCATACATCCAGTGGAAGTAGTTGTAGCTATAGCGAATGTGGAGGCTGGCGATCGCCCCCGCTTCGACGACGGGGGGTGGCAAAAACTGGGAAGACGCAATTAAGGCAGCATTACCCACCGAGGCATCGGCAATCAGGCGATCGTCGTCAGTCAAAACGGCCCGCGTGTAGGGATCGACCCAGATGCGCCCCTGGGGGACGGTGACGAGATAGGCTGGCTCGGTGGCGATCGCGGCGGGAAAGGCAGTGGCGAGGGCGGGGTCTGTCCCCTCTGGGAGGGCTGTCCACTGCATCACCTGGGCGGGTTCTACCAGGGTATAGAGGGCGGGATTAGAGGGGGTGGTTTGGGCGATCGCGGTGAACGGCGCTGGACAAAAATCTTGGATCACCTGCTCGGACACCAGCCCTAGCCCACAATCTCGCACGGCGGTTGGGGCATAATCCAGTTGTTGCAAGGCATAGCCAATGAGCAAAAAGCCCCGTTGCCACACCGGATTTCGTTGCAAGCCTTGGATGGCTAACGCGACCACAGCAGCAAACTCGCGTTCGGCGGCGACATGTTGCAGGAAGGTTTCATAGGTGGTCATATCCTCTGGCCGGAGTTGAATCGCGGTGTGCAGCGCGGCGATCGCCTCTGAGAGTTGCCCCGTTTGGAGCCAGAGCTGGGCCAGGGTGTGCCAATATTCGGCGTTGGTTGGGTCGAGGGTGACAAGGTGCTGCAAACTCGCGATCGCCTCCGGGACTTGCCCCTCCGCCAACTGAAAGGCCACCATCAGGTTCAGGGCTTCGATGTCATCGGGGGCGACGGCCACACTATCCGGTATTGCAGCAGGGTCAACAGGCTGAGTCACGGGGCAGCGGGGGAGAAATAAGCCAACTCGCTCCAGGCTGGGCTGGATTATGCCCCTTACCATAGCGCGATCGCCAGCGGCCTGCCTACTTCGCCCCGGAGTTGGCTCCAACCGGGTACGGTTTTCTAGGGCAATTTTTAGACCAAGCTGTTCTTGTGCTGATTTTCTTGCATCGATCGCAGGTGTAACCAGTACAGTGGAAGACGGTTGGCGACACGAGGGGACTCATGGGTTTACCAAAATTCCGACGGCAAGTGGTGCGTTTTCTGGGGTTGGCGATCGCCGGTGTTTGCGCGATTGTCCTCACAAACTGTGTGGCTGGGCAGCAACCCGCTCCGCCGCCCACTGCCACGGGTGAAACCGCCCCCGCCGGAACGTTGGTCTATGGCTCTGGGGGCCAACCTGTGAATCTGGAACCGGGTAACATCACCGATGGCAACTCCTTGATTGTGCAACAGCAGATTTACAATCGCTTGCTGGAGTTTAAGCCGGGAACGACGGAGTTAGCGCCCGCCCTGGCCACGGAGTGGAGCGCCTCCCCCGATGGCAAAACCTGGACATTTAAGCTGCGATCGGGGGTCAAGTTTCACGATGGCACCCCCTTTGATGCGGCGGCAGTAGTGTTTAACGTGGGGCGGTGGTGGGATCCCAACCATCCCAACGGGTATCGGAATGCGGGCAAGAGTTACGAGATCTGGCAGCAAATCTTTGGGGGGTTTAAGGGTACTCCCAATGGGTTGATAGAGTCGGTGACGGCAGTGGATCCCATGACGGTGCGGTTTGTGCTGCGGCGACCGTTTGCGGCATTCCCCAATGCGATCGCGACGGGGTATTTTGGCATGGCGAGTCCGACAGCGGTGCAAAAAGCGGGGGCGGCCTATGGCACTGCGAGTGCGATCGCCGTGGGCACTGGCCCTTTTCAGTTCAAAGAATGGCGGACGGGCGATCGCGTCGTGCTGACCAAAAATCCCAACTATTGGCAACCCGATTTGCCCCAATCGGAGCAATTAGTGATTCGGTTTGTGACCGATCCGGCGGCCCGGTTAGCCCAACTGCGGGCGGGCCAAATTGATTTCACCGTAGACTTAGCACCGGATCAAAAGCAAGAATTGGCCAACGATCCCAATGTGCAAGCGATCGCCCGCCCGTCGTTTAATGTGGGGTATTTGGCCCTGAACCCCAGCTACAAGCCGCTGGCGGATCGACGGGTGCGACAGGCGATCGCCCAGGCCATCAACCGACCGGCGATCGTCCAGGCGTTTTGGGGGGATTTGGCGAAACACGATGCCCACTTCTTGCCCGAATCCCTCGCCTGGGCCAATAACTCCCAACTGCAACCCTATCCCTTTGACCCGCAAAAGGCCAAGCAGTTATTAGCGGAAGCGGGGTATCCCAACGGGTTTGAGTTGGACTTATGGTATATGCCGGTGTCGCGGCCCTATTTCCCCACGCCTAAGCCCATTGCGGAGGCGTTTGCGGCAGATCTCAGCGCGATCGGCATTCGGGTGAACTTGCAAACCAAAGATTGGGCGGCCTACTTGGCGGATGTGCGGAAGCCACCGGGGTTCCAGTCGTTTATGTTGGGCTGGACGGCGGATTATGGCGATCCCGATAGTTTCTACTATCCCCACTTTGGCCCCGGTGCCACGGATGATATTGGGAATTGGCGGAACGATCGCCTGCTGCAACTGTTGGAGCAAGGGCGCTCGGCCCAAACCCAGAGCGATCGCGCTAAAGCCTATGCTGAAGCTGACCAAATTATTTATCAGGAAGTGTTGCGCTTGCCCATTGTCCATTCCCAACCGCTGCTGGCCCAACGGAAAACGCTCCAGGGTTGGGTGCCCAGTCCCTTGGGGTCAGAACCTTTTGCCAGTATTCGCAAATCCTAGCGGGTCGCAAAAGGACGGGGGCGATCGCGTCTATCTGGCCTGCCCAGGGCTATCGTACTTGGGGGAGAACGACGGTTGCGGGTTCGAGGGGAACTTTCACTGTAAAGCAGGTTTGATTGTCGCCACTGCTCACGGAGACGACTGCGCCGAGGCGTTCAGCCAGCTTTTTAACCAGAGCCAACCCCAACCCTGTGCCGGAATATTTCCAGGGGTCATGATTGGGAATGCGATAAAACTTCTCGAAGATCAAGGTTTGCTCTTGGGGCGGAATTTCAACCCCGGTATTGATGACTTGGATCAGGAGGCTGTTGCTTTCCAGGTGGGTGTTCACTTGGATCTGACCGTTGGCGGGAGTGTATTTGCAGGCGTTGGTGAGTAGTTCGGTGATGATCCGTTCCAGGTAATCTAAATCCGTGGTGAGGGGGGGCAAATTTTGGGCTATGTCGATGTGTAAGGGCGGGTGGTGGGCCTGGGTACGGCTGAGAAACGGTTCTGTGAGGTGGATCAGCCAATCGCTAGGGTGAATGGTGGTGTAGCTGATGGGTTCGGTGTCGGAATCGAGGCGAAGTAAGTCAAGGAGCGCACTCACCAGGGTAATTTCTTTATCGCATTCGTCGTGCAAGATTTGCAGATATTGTTCGGCAGGGGTGAGGTTGGCCTCTGGCTGGGACGGGGTGGTGCTGAGTAGCCCTTGCTCTTTCAACACCAGGGTTAACATTTGGGTGGCGAGTTTGATGTTGGAAATGGGGGTGCGGAGTTCGTGGGAGATGGTACTTAAAAAGTCGTCTTTGAGTTGGTTGAGCCGCTCAAATTCTTGCAGTTGGGCCTGGGTGGTTTGATAAAGGCGAGCTTGGCGCACGGCGATCGCAACTTGGTCGGCGACTTGGCGTGCGAGATAACATTCCAATTCAGTGAAACTTTCGGTGTGGTGGCGGAATAACCAAATGGCCCCAAAGGTGCCTTGCTCATTGGTGAGGGGACTGCCAAGAATGGCATACTGCCGTTCGACGTGGCGGGGTAGGGGCGATCGCGGGGCAATCACACAAAACTGCACCATTTCCTCCCGCAAAATGTGTTCATGCACATCCGGTAAATCGGCGATCGGGATAATTTTTCCCAGGGCACTCGCGATCGTATCGTGTTTCCACTCATAGCAAATCTCCACCGTGGCCGTGGCCATGCGATACTCCACCGTATCGCAGCACAGGAGTTTCAAGCCGTGAGCGAGTTCCTGTACGGCGGTTTGCAAAATCTGGGTTTCGTCCAGGCTGGCGCGTACCCGGTCGGTAATCCGTTTGAGCAATGCCTCATATTCCAATGCCTGTTGCAGTTTGAGCGTCTGCGCTTGAATTTTCGCTTCTAGGGTTTGGGTTTGTTGTTCGAGCTTGGCTTGCAACTGGCGCACCAGCATGTGGTTTTGGACGCGGGCCAACACCTCCTCGACCTGAAAGGGCTTGGTGATGTAATCGACTCCGCCGACTTGAAAAGCACGAATTTTGTCGTCTAGTTCGTTTAATGCGCTGAGAAAAATGACTGGTATTTGGCTCAGGTGCTCTGTTGCCTTGAGCTTTTGGCAGACGGTATAGCCGTCCATATCAGCCATGCAAATATCCAACAGAATCAGATCAGGAGGGGCTGCCTGGGCCGCTTTCAAGGCTAGTGAGCCACTCAGCACCTTGCGGACTTGGTATCCCTTTTGTTCCAACATGATGGCCAAGACGCGCAAATTGTCGGGCGAGTCATCAACAACTAGAATGTCGCCGCTGGTTGCTGCTTGCATACGCTACTGAGGCTGAGTGAGGTCAATAATGGGTTCAAATTGAAAGTTGTGAATCAAATCGGTTAGCGTTTGCGCTAGTCTAGCGTGGGCTGGCGGGATGTCGCCAATGAGGTGCAGAAGTTGCCGTTCGTTGGCTTGAATGGCAGCCTGGTGGCATTGGCTGAGCCAAGCGGTGGGCATAACGGCAAAGTCGTTGCGGGTGAGGGGGGCTGTGGCGGTGAGGGGTTTGGGTGCATCGTTGGCTCCCAGGTAGCCTTCGATGGGTTCATAGCGATACTGCACTCCCAAATGGTGGGCCATTTTGGCAAACAGTACGTTTTCTTGAAAAGGTTTGCTAACAAAATCATCGCATCCTGTTTGGCGAATTGCGGTTTGTTGCTGCTCAAAGACGATCGCCGTTAAGGCAATGATCACAGTGCGGGGCGGGGGATTGTCTTGGGGCGGGCGGTTTTGTTCTGCTTGGCGAATGCGTCGAGTGGCTTCGTACCCATCAACAACGGGCATTTGCATATCCATCCAGATCAGGTGGGGCTGCCATGTTTGCCACAGGGCGATCGCGACTTCCCCATTCTCGGCTTCCCGGACATCAAAACCGATACTACCCAAAAGTTTCGTTAAGACTAGCCGACTTTCGGGGTTGTCATCAACGACCAGGATGCGGTGGTGGGGTTGGTGGGGTTGTAAGCCTGTGACGCGCTGTTGGGGGGTGGGGCGATCGCCTGTCTGCTCCTCGGTCAACACCACTTTGCATGGAAGCACAAAGCTAAAAATAGAGCCCGCCCCCACATGGCTTTCGACGGTAATTTTCCCACCCATGAGTTGGACAAATTGTTGGCTAATTGACAGCCCCAAGCCCGCCCCGCCTTGGGTGCGATAACCCGTGCGAGTTTGCACAAATGCATTGAACAAATGCTTGAGTTCTTCCGGCGCAATGCCCAGGCCCGTATCTGTCACCATGAAGCGAATGTTGCTGGTGGGCGAACTGGCGACTGGTAAAGGCTCTGAGAGTTGGGGGGGGCCAGCTGGAACACTTGCCGCCGCTGGCTCTGCGATCGCTTCCAGGGATACCTGTAAGGAAACATGGCCGATTTCTGTAAACTTAATCGCATTGTTGAGCAAGTTAAGCAGGACTTGGCGCAACTTACTTTCGTCTACCAGAATGTAGCGGGGGACATTAGCCGCCGCCTGAATCTCCAGTTGCAGCCCTTTCGTTTGCGCTTTGAGTTGCAACATTTCGTGCAAACTCCGCAACAAATGGGATAGGTTTGTTTTGTTTTCATCAATGAACGTGCGGCCCGCTTCAATTTTTGACATTTCCAGCACGTTATTCAACAGTTCCAGCAAATGTTCGCCGCTGCGGGCAATGATGCCCAGTTGCTGTTGATGTTCGGGGCAAAGTTTCTGATCCCGTTGTAACAGTTGGGTGAAGCCCAAAATCGCGTTGAGCGGGGTGCGGAGTTCGTGGCTCATGTGGGCGAGGAATTGGCTTTTGGCGCGGTTGGCGGCTTCGGCTTCTTCTTTGGCGATTTGCAGCTCAGCGGATTGCTGCTGGGCTTGGGCCAAAAGTTCGGCTTGTTGGATGGCAACGCCTAGTTGCACGGCAATTTTATCGACAAAGTTAATTTCTTTTTCTTGCCAGTGGCGCGGCCCGGAACAGTGATGGATGCACAGGAGGCCCCAGAGTTGTTGGCACCGGATGATGGGCACGACGAGGTTGGCTCGGACTTGGAAGCGTTGGAGGATGGCGAGGTGGCAGTCCATCAAGGCGAGTTTATAAATGTCATCGGCCACCCAGACTTGGCCTTGTTCGTAGTATTTGGCGCGGTTTTCGCCAAAGCAGTGATCTTGAATGTGGGTGGCGATCGCGGCGGGATAGGGGGGCAGGACGGTTTCAGCGACGAAGGACCCTTCTGCCCAATTGGTGTCGGCGGTAAAGGCGAAGACGGCGACGCGATCGGCGTTTAGCAGTTGGCGGACTTCGGCGGTGGCGGTTTGAAAAATGGTGTGGAGGTTGAGGGTTTGGCGGATTTTTTCGATGACTTCGGCAAGGGCGCGTTCCCGTTCGGCTTCATGGATGAGTTCTTCGGCCCGGCGATGGAGTTGGGTGTCGAGGCTGACTTGTAATTCCCGCGATCGCTGTTGCGTGTTGGCGAGGAGTTCTGATTGGCAGATCGCCACGCTGAGTTGATCCCCAATTTGCACTAAAAAACTAATGTCTGATTCTTCCCATTGCCGTGGCCCTGTGTTTTGAAAGACGGCGAGTAAGCCCCAGAGCTGCTGGTTGTTGAAAATGGCGATGATGACGTAGGCCCGCGCTTGGTAGCCTTGCAAGGCTTGGATGTAGCATTCGCTGAAGCCTGCGTTCAAAATATCGGGACACACCCGAAAAATATCACCTCGGCTGAAATTGCCGCCTCCAGAGGTTTGGAGGTAGGTGTCGGTGCTGGTGCGGCGAGAGGGGGGCATGGTGGCGTCGGTTGCAAAGTTTTGCAGGCTACAGGCGCTGATGTTGGCCCGGAGTTCGGGGTGGATTGCTTGATAGGCGAGGAGCGATCGCCATCCTTCGGCCACCGATTCCACAACAAATTCGCCGCTCCAGTCGGGCTGAAACCGATAGATCGCTACCCGATCGGCTTTCATTAATTGGCGCACTTCGGCAACGGTGGTGGTGAAAATGGTGTTGAGGTCGAGCGATCGCCGAATTTTGTCAATAATGGCGGTAACAGCCTGTTCCCGTTCCAGGGCTTGGGCAACCGCCTGGGTCAGTTGTTCCGATTGCTGTTGGAGTTGGCTAACAAACTGCGCCTGTTGCACCGCCACACTCAAGTGCATGGCAATTTGTTTGACCAGATCAATTTCTGTGGGTTGCCACTGGCGCGGCCCGCTGCACTGATAGATACACAACAAGCCCCATAACTGATTCCCCGCGAGCAACGGCACAATGAGGGCGGCCCGAATCCCAAATTGGGCTAAAAGTTGTTGATGACACGCTTGCAAACCACAGCCATTGACATCCGCTGCGACCCAAATCTTGCCGTTTTGGTAAAGCTGGGCATACTGACTGCCAAAACAATGATCATGGAGCTTGGTGGCCAGGGCCGAGGGATAGGGAGGCACAACGGCTTCGGAAACGAATTCTCCGGCGCGGTGCTGGGCGTCTGGATCAAACCGATACACCCCAACTCGATCCGCGTTGAGCAATTGCCGTACGGTGGTCGCGGTGGCGTTGAAGATGGTGGGCAAATCCAGGGATTCACGAATTTGGGCAACGACTTCCAATAGGGCTTCGTGCCGCAAGATCGCGTTTAAGTGCTGCTCGGTGGCGGTGGCGGGTTGGTTCGCCTGGAGTGCCTGTACTTGGGCTTGTAACTGAGCGATTTCGCGCCGCAGGGCGGCTTCGGTGGGGGGGGGATCGGGGGCGGTTGTGTTAAACCCAGTGACGCCGTTACCATCGACCTGTTGGAAGGAATCGGCCATGCATTGTCCCTCAAAATCTGCGCGATCGCGATCAGGCTAGCTATTTTGCTGCGGCGATCGCCACCTCAATCTGCCTTAACCGATCCGTTGGTTGATGATTCAAAACTCTGTTTGAGCACTAGACTAGGTAACACAGGGCGCAGTATTGGGATCCAAGGGTTCAATACTGCACTTATCACACACGAGATTTAAAAGCAAACCTATTGCAGCTCATTCTACCGTTCTGTTTGTCCAGAACGCGATTTTTTCGGGTAGTTTTTAACATCCTGCCAGGGCCAATCGTGCCCAGCAATTAAGCCAGGGTCGTTTGGCCATTGAAATAATCTTCCAACTGGCGACCATGATCGTGGGACAGGGTTTGGAGGGGAATGAGGGCGGGGGTAAACGCTTGCACATCCAAGATTTCCATATCATCGTTGATGCGCGTGCTGCCGATCGCATCGACTTCCACCACCACACACACCGAGTGGACGCGGCCATCCCGATCGGGGGAGGAGTAAATCCCAACTAAGCGCCGGACATTGGCAACTTGCAGGCCCGTTTCTTCTTCTAATTCCCGCCGAATGGTCGTTTCAATATCTTCGCCCCAATTCACCATGCCACCGGGCAAGCCCCATTTTTGGTTATCTCGCCGTTGAATCAGGACAATCCGACCATCTGGCAAAATGGGAATCACGCTCGTCCCCAGGACAGGGTGCCGAAACAAAATGCCTAAAACTGCTTGAGTGAAATGCCAGAGCCGCCGCATACATTAACAATTTAGTTGTGTGAACTGTGTCTAAGCCTATCCGAGGGGATTGGGCGATCGCGAGCGACAATTTCCCCACGGTGATAACACCCGTTGCCCTGATGGTTCGCGATCGCCGGAAGATTATACTCCGCGCACCAGTATGACTCACCCTATCCGTCCGGTGCAATTCATTTCAGGGGCAAATCCTTGGGGGTGCCCAGGGCAAGGGGCGATCGTCAGTGCCCTCAAAGCCTGACTGCATGCGCCACCGCCCAAGCTTAGGCCAAATCAGTCAAAATCTGACCGGCGTGGGGTTCGGGTTTGACCTTCCGATAAATTTTTTCGATCCGCCCATCTGGGCCAATCACAAAAGTATTGCGGCTGACCCCAAGATATTCTTTGCCCATAAATTTTTTGAGGCCGTAACTGTCGTAGGTCGCGGCTACTTTGCCCCCTTCATCCACAAGCAAGGGGAAGGGCAAATTATATTTGGTGCTAAATTTCTCATGGGATTTGGCATCATCCGTGCTCACCCCATAAACGGCGATGTTGCAGGCTTGAAACTGGGCATAGCTATCTCGAAAGCCACAGGCTTCTTTGATGCAGCCCGGAGTATTATCGCGAGGATAAAAGTATAAAACCACTTGTCTACCACGCAGATCCGCTAAGTTAACGACGTTGCCATTCGCATCGGGTAGGCTGAAGTCGGGGGCGAGGTCGCCTTCTTTCAATGGCATGGGGGCAATCTCCTAAACGGTAATCGGTCGAAATGTGCTCTGCAAGAGCACGCGGGGGCATCGCTGGTGAGGTGGAGGCACTGACTGCGATGCCCACCGATGTCTCCTCAAGCAGAATCGGCGATCGCGGCGCAGTGCACCCAGGTATGCAGGTATCAGAAGCAGCGAAACGACAGGTGTATCCGTGTAGAGTTGGATGAGAGCTAAATCACCCCTTTGGAACTGGGAATGGTGTGGGCGCGGCGGGGGTCAACCTCAACGGCCATGCGGAGCGATCGCGCAAAGGCTTTGAAGGTTGCCTCAATGATGTGATGAGAGTTAATGCCATCTAGTTGGCGCAGGTGCAGGGTCATCTGGGCATGGTTGACAATCGCGACAAAAAATTCGCGCACAAGCTGCGTATCGTAGGTGCCTACCCGCTCAGTGGGAATTTGGAGGCCATAGCTTAAATGGGGCCGCCCCGAAAAATCCAGCGCGACTTGAATCAAGGCTTCGTCTAAAGGTGCGACAAAATGCCCAAATCGGACAATGCCCTTGCGATCGCCCAACGCTTGATGGAGTGCCATCCCCAAGGTGATCCCCACATCTTCATTGGTGTGGTGGTCGTCAATTTCGTAGTCACCAGCGGCCCGGATATCCAGGTCAAACAACCCGTGGGAGGCGATTTGGTGCAACATGTGATCCAAAAAAGGCACACCTGTTTTGGCGTTGCATTGCCCAGTTCCGTCTAAATTGACCGTAACGTGGACATCCGTTTCACCGGTGCGGCGGCTGACTGTTGCTGTGCGCGGCAACCGCTCGGTGGGCAAGCTAGATTCAATGGGGCGATCGCTAATCTGCATAGACCTTTCAATGAGTTGTCATAAAGTCCAACCCTATGCTGGCCATTATCTCTCATAAACCGGAGGGCAACGCGCAGCAAGCGGAAAGAACGGCTAAATGGCGTACCCAGTCGCTTCATTTTTACCTTGAAAAGAGCAACACTTTTTGAGCGGCGTTTGGTTTGGTTATTTTTTCGAATAATGGAGCATAGGTGTTAGATGGTAACAAATTTCACGCAGCAATCCGCAGGTCACGCCCAGCCGCACAGTGTCGATCTGGGGTCTGTTGAGTCGGCGCGGGGGCGGTTGCAGTTCAAGTTATGTTCCCAACCGGAGGGGGCTTGGGCGGTTTTGATCACGGGCATTGACCCCGGCGATTTGCGCAAAGCAGGGATCAGCTTGTGGTTGCCTGAAGGGGAATATGGCGCGTTGAAAGCGTTGATGGCGAAGACGGATGCTGCGATCGCGGCTCTGCAAGATACCCGTGCACAAAATCACCAAAAACTGATGGCCCAACTTCACACCCTTGCGCCGGAAGCCTTGCAGCAGATGGGCATTGACCCGACCTGGCTTCAGTAAAGGGGTGCTTTAGGTGTCGTTCGCAGAGGCAAAGGGTTTGAGCCAACGGTGGGCGATCGCCCAGTCTAACACCAGTTGAATGCCGCCAAAGAGTAGAAAACTTTCGACCCCAAAGGCGATGAACGCGGGCCATTGCAATTCGGTATGCCAGCCCAGTTCGATCTGTGCCAAGCCCCGCACCAGGCCAAACGCCCCCACCGCACCTGATCGCAAATGGGCATTTTGGTCTTGCCGAATAATGTATCGATAGGTGATGGCAAACAAGGCTCCGGAGCATTGGGTAATCCCCGCATTCAGCCACAGGTCTGTCCCCCAGGCCCAGATTGGCACGCCGCTGGTCTGGGGCCACTGGGGCACGAGCACCACGCTGTTGACGTGAATGAATATGCCCAGGCAACAAAGGGCTGCGATCGCGCCGAACAGGGCTGCTTTCAGGGACTCTATCCGTTCGGCCCAACTGAGGCGCTGGGGGTGTTGAGGCGCAATGAGCGGTTGCTTCATTTCTGAGTGCTGAGTTGACCTATCAGTTTCTACCATCCAGTTTTTACCATATCGAAGTTTGGCTCTTGCTTTGCGCGATCGGGAATTTCCTCCAGTTCCCGCGCTTCAGTCAAACGGCGGCTCCGATCAAGGGCAGCTCGGAGAAGGCCAGATTTGCAATGACAGGGTTGCACTGGCGATCGCCCAGTTGCCAGTTGCCTGGGTGCGGAATTCACACCCCTTTTGCCCCGCATCCAACCCTTCCTTGTGTGATCTGACGATAAACCGACTCCCACTTTGAACTATGATCGTTCTTGCAGTTGTTTGTCACAGAACTTTTTATTATTCGCTATGGATATTTTGACCTTGGGTTGGGTTGGGCTGCTGGTTGTCTTTACCTTTTCGATCTCCCTCGTTGTGTGGGCGCGGAACGGGTTCTAAAAACCAGTGCAATGTCGGGTTAATCGGGTTGCGAATTTGGCTCGCAGCCCCCAGCTTTTTGGGTAAACCTATTGGGTTCATCTGGGTTTGCCAGACCGCAGTGTAGTTCTGAACGCATTGGTGTTGTGGAAACTCAAGTTTTCGGTATTTTGATCATCGCGGCATTTGGTTTGATGCTCGTCGTGACGGGTGGGGTGGCCTACCTGACCCTGGCAGAATGGCGCGATCGCCGTCGTAAAGATAGTGATGCGCGGGCGACCAAACCGACCAAACGCCGCTCCTAACCATATTTTGTCCTTCTTCCTATCCCGCAATTTGCTATGACTCTCCCGCAAGACACGATTGCTGCTCACGGTGGTCAGTTGATCAACCGCATCGCGACCCCAGCACAACGGCAAGAATTTTTGGATAAAGCCGATCACCTGCCTGTGGTGCAAATTGATGAACGGGCTGTTTCGGATTTGGAGCTGATCGCGATCGGGGGATTCAGTCCGCTGACGGGCTTCATGGAAGAGGCCGACTATCTTTCGGTAGTGGAGAAGATGCGGCTGAAGGATGGCACCCCGTGGTCAATTCCTGTGACTTTGCCAGTGGGCGAAGACGTGGCCGAGTCCTTGCAAGAAGGTAGCCTGATCCGGTTGGACAATGCCGCCGGTAAATTTGTTGGGGTGCTGCAACTCACCCAAAAATATCGCTACGACAAGACCCACGAGGCGATCCACGTTTACCGCACCAACGAAGAGAAGCATCCCGGTGTGGCAGTGGTCTATCGCCAGGGGCCCGTGTATTTGGCTGGGCCGGTGTGGTTGTTGCAGCGCGATGCGCATCCCAAGTTTCCGACCTATCAAATTGACCCTGCCGAGTCGCGATCGCTCTTTCGTGACAAAGGCTGGAAAACGATCGTGGGTTTCCAAACGCGGAACCCCATCCACCGGGCTCACGAATACATCATCAAGTGTGCCCTGGAAATCGTCGATGGCTTGTTTCTCCATCCTCTGGTGGGGGCAACGAAGGAAGATGACATTCCGGCAGATGTGCGGATGCGGTGCTATGAAATCATGCTGGAAGAATATTTCCCCCGCGATCGCGTCATTTTAGCCATCAACCCGGCTGCAATGCGCTACGCTGGCCCCCGAGAAGCCATTTTCCATGCTCTCGTGCGGAAAAACTACGGCTGTACCCATTTCATCGTTGGGCGCGACCATGCGGGCGTTGGCGACTACTACGGCACTTACGACGCGCAGTACATTTTTGACGAGTTTGAACCCGGTGAATTAGGGATTACCCCCCTGAAGTTTGAACACGCCTTCTACTGCACCCGCACCAACCAGATGGCCACCACCAAAACTAGCCCCAGCGACAAAGACGAGCGGATTCACCTCTCTGGCACAAAAGTCCGGGAAATGCTGCGCCGGGGTGAACTGCCCCCACCCGAATTCTCTCGGCCCAAGGTGGCTGCCGAGTTGGCCCGCGCGATGAAGGTCTTTACCGAAAACCAATACGAAATCTAACGCACCATGCGCTGAATTCAGCGGCGTTTTGGGTTTATCGAGTTCAGGGTATTGTTCGCAATACCCTTTTTTAATAGATTAAATGTCCATCACAGAGCCAGCCAACGCAGCGTTCGGTCGCGATTAACTCGGCGCGATATTTTGCCATAACTCGGCTGCGACAAAATTTGCCAAGTGCCCTACATTGGTCGTTGCAACAACTAGATCTGAAACGGCTAGGGTCACTGCTTGAGCTACCAAAATTACATCACCGTCGATTGTTTTGTCACCTGCCGTTGGTTGTCCTTGTTGACGTGCTTGGGCCCAAAACTTTGCAGCTTGATGCATAGCTGTTGTGGTAATTGGCAAATACTCTAGAACCTTCACAAGTTCATCCAAGCGGGCAATACCTTTGGTCTTGTTAGCTCGGAGTAACTCACGCCGAAGCTCGTAGTCTGCAATTTCTGGAATAATAATGCGATTGCCTATTGCAATATGGGCCTGAAGCCACTGAGCACAAGCAGCACTCTCTGAAGATAGTTTAGGATTAGTCACCAGACCCAATGGCCCCGTGTCTAGTACGATCGCTCGGCTCACCAGGTGATACCCTTCAACTCAGCCGGAAACAATTTACGATCGGATAACCGATCGCCATCTAGAACCTGAACCAAATATTGACCGGTTTCCTGTTGTTCCTCTTCATCTTCACCATCTAGCCAAGATTGAAGTAACTTCACTGCCTCGGTTTGCTTTTGCTTTTCTACAAAAGACTTGGTCAAAAGCTGCAATGCCAATGCCTCAACTGAGAGCCCGTGCTGATGAGCTTCCTGTAAAAGATATTGTTCTAGTTCTGGCGATAGGTTAAGGGTTAGAGTCATAGATTGGCTAAAGATGTACTTTGCATTCTAACTCCGGGAGGCTAAAGGTTTGGGGGCTATGGAGAGCTAATCTTTAATCCCAAATTGGCTACATAGTGTTTGTCTGAAAACATCACTACCACTTTCTACAAATTCATCCTCATTTCCATTTTTGAAGGTAGACCGATGCGATCGCTCAATTCAGAGATCAAAGCCGATCGCGACGGTCGGGGGCTAGAGCAAACCGCGATAGCGAATGAACAGCAAAATTGCCGCCCATGAACCCAAGGCTACTTTGATAGCGACTAAGAGATTCAAAATGGGGATGATGCCACCGCTGACCAGGGTACCAAATTCGCCCTGGGGGAATTCCAGACCTACCAAGGTGAGTCCAGCTAAGCCAATAAACCAGAGGACGGAGATTTTTTCCCAGGTGGCGGCTTGCCAGCGTTGATAAATGGCTTCCATCCATTCGGAGGAAGAGGTGATAGCCACTAGGCCAATGGCCGTTCCGCCGGCGACCCCTGCGGCAAACCCACCGCCTGGACTGAGATGACCCCGAATCGCGAGTTCGATGCTGACTAACGCGGCAATGATGGCTCCTAAGCGGGCAAGCACGACAGAAGGTTCGTCGGTGAATTGGTAGACCGTGCGGGAGGGGAGTTCGTTGGCCAGCAAGTGGCGCACGCCCATAATGGCGATGGTGAACACGACGACCTCAAAGATGGTGTCGTACAGCCGATTCCGAAAAATGATGCCAGAAACGACGTTGGCAACACCACTGTCGGTGGCGATCGCCTTGACGATCGCGGCACCCGTCACCGCTGTGGTGGGGGTGGGCATGACCACGAGCTGAAGGAAAAAAATCAGGCCCGCGATCGCGTAGATCCACTTCAAATTCCAGAGTTTAAAGTCCCACTTCATAGCTGCACTTCCTCCACATCAGATGGTTTTGCGAGGGGTTGGGGCAATGGGGCTGACGGCAGGAGCGTCGGTTGATAGGTCACTTGCAGCCGGGAATCCGTCAAACCGGGAGCCAAAATCTCGTACAAACGATGAATTCGCAGGATTAAGGCATCGGGAGGGGCGGTTTCACTTGGGGGGAGGGGCGATCGCCGCCAGAGACCGTGAATTGCCTGGTTAGCAAAGGCGTGTTCCAGGTGGGCGGTTGTCTCATAGGGCACCAGTTTGAGCCGGACGTGGTAGGGGCGCAACTGCGATTGCAGGGCGTTGACCACCGAACTCGATACCAGCGCCGTTGGGGTTTCGGGGCCGGTGCTACTATCTGCCGAGTCTGGGTCGGCGACAATTCCCAGTCGCATCACCAACGATGATCGCACCGCAATGGCGTACAGGGTGATGGCCAACATCGTACCCACGAGGGCCTCGGTCAACGCGACATCTGCCGCTCCCAAAACGGCATAGACCAGAGCGGCGATCGCCCCCAAAATTCCCCGGATTACCAGCGCATGATAGGGATTGGCCTGGAAAACGACCATCCCGGCGGCCAGGGGCAACAGGGCAACAATGACTGCAATATCATTCGTGGTCATGGCGGGCTCCACTACTTGAACAATAGGCGAGGACATAGCCCAACACCGTATTCCAGATTGCGAGGGAGAGCAGGGCCAGCAGCAGCAGGGGCCACTCACTGGGAATTTTCAACAACAAACCCACCACAATGCTCATCGACCCCAAGGTGTCTGCCACAGAGAGGCTGTGGAGTTTGAACAGCACAGAGCGATCGCCCAGCAGGGGCCAAGTCCCCCAAAACCAAAAGAAAATGCCCAGCCCCAGGCAGGCGTTACTGAGTCCGTCAATCATGTGCCCCCCTCGACGCGATCGTTCAACCGTTTCAGCAAATGGGCCAACAGCATCAACGCCGCGTTACCCACACTCAAGATAATGACCCCCACGACCCCGATCATCCAGTCATCCCGCAGGACGGAGACGACCAAGATGAGAATGGAGGTTTTGGTGGCAATACTGGCGAAGGCCAACATTTTTTGCCAAATATCCTCGTCCTGACAGGCTTTGTATAGGGGAATCAGCAAGGCAGCTAACAGCGCGAGTACCGTCAGGTTCATTGGGGTTTCCTCCGACAGACGCGGTGTACTTCATACCAACCCTGGTCGTGATACTTGAGGGCAATGGTTTTGGGGGTGAAGGTAATGAGGAAAATATCGAGAAAAATTAGGCCCGGTGTGCGACCCGGTTTGACCCGTTCCATTGTGATTTCCTCGTAGCGATGGGGCCGGAGAATGATCGCGATCGCCTCGATATAGGCTTGGGGCACTGCCTTCACAATTTCCCACAAGGCCCTGAGCCAGTCTCGCAACGCTCCAGGATTTTTGAGGTTCCGGGGGAGCAGCAGCGCGACCCCCACCCCAATGACAATGTTCGTCAGGCTCAAATCTGCGGTGAGCAAAAACCAAATTACTAAGCGCAGGATCAAATCGAGATACCCAATCATGTCAGCACCATCCAAAACAGGGCAACTAAGGTCAAACTCATAAGGCCAATCAAATGCTCGAAGGTTTCGATCAGGCGGGGGAGCTTGATGGCTAAGCGGCGGAATATCACGTAGTAAAGCAGCCAGCCCAGGGCAATTGTCGCCAGGGGTTTGATCGTGTTACCCCAGGTGTAGGCTTCGTAATAGATACCATTGGCGATCAATAAGCCGCCAAGTAAGAGGGCGATCGCGCTCCAAAAGCCTGGTTTTACCGTTTGGGTGGGGGCAGAACCCGATGGCAAAAAGATAAATTTAGCAAACGAAATCGCTGTGCCGAGAGCGGCGATATTCATGCCAATCACTTGCCAGGGGAGGAGGTTTTTCATGGTGAGCACTTTGGCCCCAAACCCGGAAAGGAGGGGAAAGCCGGAAATGGAAAAGCTGGCGATCGCCAAGGCTATCCAAATCGGGAAATGCAGGGGTTGCTGCTGCAAGTCTTTGAAATTTCGACTGGGGAGCACCCCGGCAATCAAAAACAGCGCTGCTTTGACCAGGCCGTGGGTGAGGGCATAGAATCCGCCGACTTCGGGAGCTGCCAGCACAAACCCCAATTGCGACACGGTATGAAAAGCTAGCATTCGCTTGGCGTCTTTCTCGAAGACGGCATAGCCCACGCCTAAGAGCGCCGTGGCAACGCCAAACCACCGCACCAGTGGATCCACTTCGCTCACCAAGAGGGCAAAACGGGCTAAGGGAAAAATACCCACTTTGATGACGGCCCCGGACAAAAGCGCGGACACTGGGGCCTCGGATTCGGAATGAGTCAAGGGTAGCCACAGCCCAGAGACAAAAATTCCGCCTTTGGTGAGCAAGCCCATAAAGATGAGGGCGATCGCTTCGGGGGGGGCTCCGCTTAAGCTTGTGAAGGCAAAAGAGCTATTCGCCTGATACACCAGTGCCGCACCAATCAGATAAAACAACATGGCGGTGTTGCTGACGAACAAATACCGGAGCCCAATCCAAAGGCTGCGATCGCTGCGGGGATAGGTAATCAACAGAAAGGTGGCAATGCTGACGACTTCCAACGCCACGTATAAGCTCATCAAGTCAGCACAAACAAAGGCCCCATTCACACAACCGTGGAGAATGACCAATTGGGTATAAAAAAAGGCTGATTTATTGCTATTCCAGCAGTAAAACAGGACAGCCAGAGTCACCAGGGCATTGGTCAAAATAAAGAAACCGCTCAAGGCATCTGTCAGCAGCGTGACCCCAAAACTGTCCAGGAGTTGCAATTCGCGGGGCGAGTTACTCCACAGCAGTTGCAAGGCATAGCCGACCGACACTAACCCGGTGCCCAGCGCCAAGTAGCGATCGCCTCTGGGCCACAGGTAAATGGTGAACCCAGCAAACAACGGCAGCGCGATCGCGAGGAGCGTCAGCAGATCAAGGAGATTCCCGTTCATGGCTGATGATTTTGTTCAATGGCGTGGATTTCGAGAGTGGGGTTTTCCCGCGACAGTTTCATGACTCCGACTAGCATGAGGGCCTGAATCGAAAAGCCAATGACGATCGCAGTCAAAATCACGGCCTGGGGGACGGGATCGGCGTAATCACCTTTGGGTGGCGTGCCCACAATGGGCGTAAACCATCCCACTCGCGAAGCGACTAGCACGTAGTAGGCAATGACCCCCGTGCTCATCACATCCATCGCGATGACTTTCATAAATAGATTCTTCTTTAAAAGAATGCCGAGAAAGCCCACTAGAATTGTGGCAAAGACAAATATTTTCACCATAGAAATAGCTAACCAACGTCCCTATACAGATGACAGGCAAACTAATACCAGGGGCGATCGCCAGAGCGACACCCCACAAGTGCTGATTTGCGTTGGATACAGCTAAGAGAACTATAGATTTATTACAATGGAAAGGTTGCGATTGGTGTTCCAATGATTATACAGACTCCCTGAGCCGCAAGGATGCGTGGTGCCATAGGTTTTTCTCAAGGATCTGAGTTGAGTAGGATCTAGGTTTGCTGGCTTGCCAGGGCACCGTTGGTGGGTTGGTGCTTTTGGGCGATCGCGGCTCCTATCTCGACTTAACCCCTGGTGGTACAGGCGATCGCGATCGGTATTGAACACTGCCATCGGTTGTCAGGGATGGGCTGTTTGGGGTTGCGTTCTGGCGAGACCACTACTCACCGTTGCCTTGTTGCCAATGCTTCAGCTCTTCATCAATAAAGTGATTCACTAAATCGCGATACAGCTTGGCGATCGCCTCCGGATTTAATCCTTCGGCCTCTGCCCAAACCCGGCGTTGTTCTAGCATGGCCTGCAATCGTTCTGGGGCTTTAACGCCAAGTTCGCTGGATTTGAACTGAGCAGCAGCTTTGACATAGGCAAAACGTTGACCAAGCAAGGTAATCACTTGACGATCAAGCCGATCAATTTCAGCGCGAATATCCGCCATGTTGTCGCATTGATCTGGAGTCTTCATAAACTGGAACCGGTGCAACTACGCTAGCTTAGCGCTGAACTCTGGCACTCCACAGCTCATGCCAGGTCATGGATTCTCAACGAATCATGCACCATCAAATTCTATCGGGTGGCTGGTTAGGAGCCAGGGGCGGGACGGTAGCGATCGCCCAAGGGGCAAGGGGTGGTGGCTGAAACGAACGCGCCAAAGCCTGCCATCATAGGAAAGCACTGTGTTGGGCCTGAAGCTATGTCATTACCGGGAGACACAATCGCGGCGATCGCCACGGCGATTGTGCCAGAGCAGGGGAGTGTGGGCATTGTGCGGGTGTCTGGCCCTCAGGCGATCGCGATCGCCCGATCGTTATTTCATGCTCCGGGGCGACAACCCTGGGAAAGTCATCGGATTTTGTATGGTCTGATTCGGCAACCAGAAACGCAGCAGATTATTGATGAAGCGTTGTTGCTGTTGATGTTAGCACCTCGGTCTTATACCCGTGAGGATGTGGCAGAGTTCCACTGTCATGGCGGCATCATGGCTGTGCAGCAGGTGTTGCAGCTTTGCATTGCGCAGGGGGCACGACTGGCGCAACCGGGCGAATTTACGCTCCGGGCGTTTTTGAATGGGCGGTTAGATTTAACCCAGGCGGAGAGTATTGCCGATCTCGTAGGGGCGCGATCGCCCCAGGCCGCTCATATGGCACTGGCGGGGTTGCAAGGCAAACTGGCGCAACCCATTCGTCAATTGCGGACAACCTGCATTGATATTTTGGCGGAAATTGAAGCCCGTATTGACTTTGAGGATGATTTGCCGCCATTAGATGAAGCAGATATTAAAAATCGCTTACAAACGGTGTTGCAAACGGTGGAACAGTTATTAGCCACTGCCGCCCAGGGAGAACTCCTGCGATCGGGCTTGAAGGTGGCGATTGTGGGTCGTCCGAATGTGGGCAAATCGAGCTTGCTCAATGCCTGGAGCAAAAGCGATCGCGCCATCGTCACGGATTTACCTGGCACAACCCGCGACGTGGTGGAATCTCAACTGGTGGTTGGTGGCATTCCCGTCCAGATTTTGGATACAGCGGGCATTCGGGAAACCACAGATTTGGTTGAGCAGATTGGAGTGGAGCGATCGCGCCGTGCTGCCCAAACGGCTGACCTGGTGTTGTTGGTGATTGACGCAGCGATCGGCTGGACCGCCGCCGACCAGGCCATCTACCACCAGGTGAGCGATCGCCCCCTGATTCTTGTTCTCAATAAAACCGACCAACTGGGAACACACCTGACTGTTGCAGGCCAGGAAACCGTAACATTGAACCGAACCGGTTCCTTTCCTGGCCCCATTGTTAAAACCGCAGCGCTGCTCAATCAAGGAATTGACGAGCTGGAACAGGCCATTCTCGCGACCGTGCATCAAGGCCAAGTCAATGCTGCTAATCTCGATTTGGTCATTAATCAGCGGCAAGCCACGGCGCTCATGCAAACCCAAACAGCCCTGCAACACGTTAGCCACACCATTGCTAATCAGTTGCCGTTGGATTTTTGGACGATTGACCTACGTAACGCTATCCACACCCTGGGACAGATTCTTGGAGAGGAAGTGACCGAATCTGTATTGGATCAAATCTTTAGTCGGTTTTGTATTGGCAAATAACCATGCTGACGAGCAAAGCCATGTGCAACCTGGGTTCAAATCGACAAAATCACAGGTTGAAAACCTTGGGGATGCCTAACTGCAATCTGGCTCCAAGGGGCCGTGATTGGCGATCGCCCATTCTGTTTAGCTAGCGCCCTCAGCTTGCGTTTTGGCTCAACAAGGGCTCCAGTAAAGACTGAAATTGATCACGCCGGAAAACCTGGGCCCGCTGCCGATGATCAAACCGGACTAAGCTAGGTAAACCGTGCTTCCGCACACATTCCTGCAACCAAGAGGCAACCCCCTGCCGATTGCTTGACCCCATTTCAGCCTGGAACGGGCCGTACATTAATACCAGCGATGTATGGGTGTTTAGCGGAGCATTTTGTTCGATCAAGTGCGAGAGAAAACTGGCGGCGGCACGGGAAGCATCTTGGCCACGCAAATCACGCCAATTAGCAGGCCGTCGCTCTCCGGGAGACCGCTCCGATTGCCGCCGCTGCCTGGGCGCGGTATCGAGTTGCGGTGTGGAGGGCGATCGCCGACGAACGCGTTTCTGAGTCATAAAACTCCTAAATTTTCTAAAAGGTAAAAAGGCCAAACAGCCCTCCCTTGCACGATGCAAGTGCTTAGAAGGGCTGTGAACAAGTTCTAATTAACAAAAGAAATCCTTGTATTTTGGCAAACTTTGATCAACATACTAACCATAATTCCCCAGAGTCCGCAAACTTTTTCAAACATTAATGTGCAATCTCACCCATTTGACAGAATAATCCCGCATCATAAGAAACACGAGAAACACGTTGATCCTTGAAGTCCATCTGTCTCATGCCGGCCCCAGGCCCAAACCAAGCACCGCGCCAGGATTAGGTAGAACGATACAGATTCTTCAACGAGAATGCGTTAGCGTACACTGACAGTCTGCGACAAGCCATTTTCAGAACCACCATGACAGTTTGTGAATACCGAGCCGGTTTAGAGGGCATCCCCGCAACCCAATCCAGCATTAGCTTTGTGGATGGACAGCGCGGCGTACTCGAATATCGGGGGTTCCCCATCGAAGAACTCGCGCAGAAAAGCCATTTTTTAGAAACGGCCTACCTGTTGATTTGGGGTGAATTGCCAAACCAAGCTGAACTAGAGAGCTTTGAATTTGAAATTCGGCATCATCGGCGGCTCAAATATCGCATTCGTGACATGATGAAATGTTTCCCGGAAGGTGGGCACCCAATGGATGCGTTGCAAGCCTGCGCGGCGGCGTTGGGCTTGTTTTATTCGCGGCGCGCCTTGGATGACCCTGACTACATCCGCGCTGCCGTGGTGCGCCTACTAGCCAAAATTCCCACGATGGTGGCGGCCTTTCAACTCATGCGGAAAGGGAATGACCCTGTGCAACCGCGAGATGACCTGGGGTATGCCGGAAATTTTTTGTATATGTTGACGGAAGACGAGCCCGATCCGTTTGCCGCCCATGTGTTTGACGTGTGTTTGATGCTCCATGCTGAGCATACGATCAATGCCTCTACCTTTTCAGCCATGGTGACGGCTTCAACGTTGACCGATCCTTATGCGGTGGTGGCGTCGGCGGTGGGTACCTTGGCGGGGCCGTTGCATGGGGGGGCAAATGAGGAAGTCATTACCATGCTGGAGGAAATTGGCTCGGTCGAAAATGTGCAACCTTACATCGAGCATTGCATTGAGAAGAAGCTAAAAATCATGGGCTTTGGGCACCGTGTGTATAAGGTGAAAGATCCACGGGCGACGATTTTGCAAGCTTTGGCCGAACAGTTATTTGAACGATACGGCGAAGACAAGCAGTATGAGGTTGCGGTTGAAGTGGAGCGAGTTGTCCAAGAAAAACTGGGCCACAAAGGTATTTATCCCAACGTTGATTTTTATTCAGGTTTGGTTTACAAGAAGCTGGGTATTCCGACGGATTTGTTTACGCCAGTGTTTGCTATTTCCCGAACGGCGGGTTGGCTGGCTCATTGGAAGGAGCAATTGGGCGAGAACCGAATTTTCCGTCCGACCCAAATTTATACTGGCACCCATTCTCTGGAGTATGTGGCGATCGCAGAACGCTAAATTTTCTCTACTCACACCAATGGGTGATGGGTGTCGCCCCCCTTGTGTGAACTGCTTTTCCTTGCCACGATTGACACAGTGACGATTTTCAGGAACTCCACCCCTCGAAAGTATTTTCGGGGGGATTCTCTTTTTAAAGGAATTTTTGGTGTTAAGGCTTTGCTGCTGCGGTTTGCGGCGATCGCGGCATTGCCCTGACTGACGGATGGGTAATAATTTGGACTACCCGACGGCGCGATCGCCCCAAGCCCAAAATTCGCCCACTTTGCGCCGCCCTGGTTCCCCATCAACTCCCTAATCACAATTATTAATCTACTTAATCCTATTCAAAATCCTTGATGAATAGTATTTCTTCTATATCCCCTTTGTATAATCCTAATCCCTGCGAATTTTCTCAGCGGTGTATTCTAAGGTCTATACTAAGGACGCAAGCGCCGAAGAAAACACATGGTTCAAGGGATTGATTTACAGCAAACATTCATTCGATCGCTGACTGAATTTGGTATCCCCACAGGAGCGGCAAAAGCCATTTGGATGCCATTGCCCATGTTACTCATGATCATTGGGGCAACGGTTGGCGTACTGGTCACAGTGTGGCTAGAACGAAAAATTTCTGCCGCCGCTCAACAACGGATCGGCCCAGAGTACATCGGCCCCTTGGGAGTTTTAGCTCCCGTTGCCGACGGCTTGAAGCTTATCTTCAAAGAAGACACCGTACCGGCCAAAGCCGACCCCCTCCTCTTTACTCTGGGGCCGGTCATTGTGGTAATTCCGGTCTTCCTCTCCTACTTGATTATTCCGTTTGGGCAAAATTTGGTCATCACCGATGTAGGGATGGGTATTTTTCTGTGGATCTCCCTCTCCAGCATTGTGCCCATTGGCCTGCTAATGTCAGGCTACGCTTCCAATAACAAATACTCATTGCTTGGTGGTCTCCGCGCTGCGGCCCAATCAATTAGCTACGAACTGCCCCTGGCCCTGGCCGTTTTGGCCGTAGTGATGATGTCGAACTCCCTGAGTACGATTGACATCGTGCAGCAGCAATCTGGCTATGGCATCCTGGGTTGGAATGTTTGGCGACAACCGATTGGGTTCCTCATCTTTTGGATTGCCGCGCTGGCAGAGTGTGAGCGGATTCCATTTGACCTCCCAGAAGCAGAAGAAGAACTGGTTGCGGGGTATCAAACCGAGTATTCCGGCATGAAGTTTGCCCTATTTTATCTGGGCTCCTATGTGAACCTCGTTCTCTCTGCGCTGTTGGTCGCTGTGCTGTATCTGGGTGGCTGGGAAAGCCCAATCCCAACAGCATTACTAGCAGACTGGCTGGATATTAGCACCACTGCGCCTTGGCTAGAAGTGGTTGGGGCGGCTTTGGGCATCACCATGACGTTGTTGAAAGCATACTTCCTGGTCTTCCTAGCCGTTTTGCTGCGTTGGACGGTGCCCCGCGTCCGCATTGACCAATTGTTGGATTTAGGTTGGAAATTCTTGCTCCCCATCTCGCTGGTCAATTTGTTATTGACCGCAGCCCTCAAAATTGCTTTCCCGTTTGCCTTCGGTGGTTAATTAGCCCCGACTGTTGGCACAGCCTAAGTAAGACAATTGATCTGGTCGAGTCTAGCCGAATCTTGACTATTCGATTTGAACTAGGACTCGCAAATGCAATCTTCAAGACAGTCAAGACAGTAACGAGCGATGCTGAAATTTCTTAAGCAAGTTGGAGACTACGCCAAAGAAACCGTTCAGGCGGCGAAGTACATTGGTCAGGGGTTGTCGGTGACGTTCGACCACATGCAACGGCGGCCTGTGACTGTGCAATACCCGTATGAGAAGCTGATTCCCTCGGAGCGGTTTCGGGGGCGGATTCACTTTGAATTCGATAAGTGTATTTCCTGCGAGGTTTGTGTGCGGGTTTGCCCGATCAACTTACCGGTGGTTGATTGGGAAATGAATAAAACAACGAAGAAAAAGCAACTCAAGCATTACAGCATTGACTTTGGGGTTTGCATTTTCTGTGGGAACTGCGTGGAATTTTGTCCGACGAACTGCCTGTCGATGACAGAAGAATACGAGCTTTCGACCTACGATCGCCACGAGTTGAACTATGACAATGTAGCCCTGGGGCGGTTACCGTATAAAGTGACCAACGACCCGATGGTGACGCCATTGCGCGAATTTGCTTATCTGCCCAAGGGTGTCACCGATCCCCACGATTTACCGCAGGGTGCCCAACGGGCTGGCTTGCGACCGGAGGAAATTGCGGCCCAACGCGATCAGTAAAGCGAGGTAGGCTGGAGCCAAGATACGGGCTGAAACGGGAAAAAGTGTGCTCGAAGGCTTTTGAGCCTGCTGGTTATCCCTGGTAAGCTGTGTCTGGCTTACCGCCTGTGCCCTGGTCGCGAGGGTGAAGCAAGCGAAACGAGTTGTGTTGAATGTTGTGGCTAGGGCTGGGGATTTGCTCTCCTGCCTGCCGGGTTGACCGAGGAGAACAATTGTGAATTTAGCAGAAGGGGTTCAACTGGTATCGTTGGGGCTGTTGTCGTTGACGACACTAGCAGCGGCGATCGGGGTTGTGTTAATTGCCAATGTTGTGTACTCTGCCTTTTTGCTGGGCGGTACATTCATTAGCATTGCGGGGATTTACTTGCTGTTGAATGGAGACTTTGTGGCGACGGCGCAAGTGCTCATCTACGTTGGGGCTGTCAATGTCTTGATTTTGTTTGCCATTATGTTGGTGAACAAGCAGCAGAATTTTGCGCCTGTGCCGCGATCGTGGGTACGGAAGGCTTCGACAGCGGTCGTTTGCCTGGGCTTATTTGCCTTGCTATCGACGATGGTGATTGCTACGCCTTGGTCGCTTTCAGCGGAGTCGGCAAGTGCTAAGGGCGCGATCGTTGAGATTGGTAAACATTTTTTCAGTGATTTCTTGCTGCCGTTTGAACTGGCCTCAATTTTGTTGCTGATGGCTCTTGTTGGTGCGGTGATTTTGGCGCGGCGTGAGTTCTTGCCGGATGAGTCGGCGGAAGAGCTGGATTCGGTCTTGACTTTGCCGGAGCGACCCCGTGAGTTGGCAGGCTCAGCGGCGCGATCGGACACGGGGCGTTAGTTTGGTTTGATTACTGCTTTGCTTTGTTGATGAGTGGGTAGGTGCGGTGTATGCAGCTTCAGTATTTTTTGATTTTGGCGGCAGCGTTGTTTTGTATTGGCATCTATGGCTTGATTAACAGCCGTAACGCAGTGCGCGTGTTGATGTCGGTGGAATTGATGCTGAATGCGGTCAATCTGAATTTGATGGCTTTTTCGAGCTATCTGGATTCCTTGACTGTCAAAGGGCAGGTTTTTACGGTGTTTGTGATTGCGATCGCGGCGGCAGAAGCGGCTGTGGGTCTAGCGATTGTTCTGGCAATTTACCGGAACCGGGACACGGTAGACATGGAACAGTTCAATTTGCTGAAGTGGTAAGGATGATGACGACTGCGTTGGTGGAGCGGAAGCCAAGTTGTAGACTAGCTGCTGTTCACCCTGACGGATTCTAAGCTTGTGCAACTGAAGCAGGTTATTATTGCCCACAAGGCGGGCGATCGCGCGAGCCAGCGCAGTGCAACCGAATGTGCGAAGCAACTGGAAGCACTGGGCTGCCAAATTTTGATGGGGCCAACTGGGCCGAAAGATAATCCCTATCCGGTTTTTTTAGCCTCGTCTACCCAGCCGATTGATTTAGCGGTCATTTTTGGTGGGGATGGTGCAGCGTTGACGGCAGCGAGGCATTTGGCGGAAGCGAGGATCCCTATCCTGGCGGTCAATGTGGGCGGCCACCTGGGATTTTTGACTGAACCAATTGATGTGTTTACGCCGTCGGCGCAGGTATGGCAGCGATTGTTGAGCGATCGCTATGCTGTGCAGCGGCGAATGATGCTGCAAGCAACGGTGTATGAGGGGAATCGCACCAATCTCGAACCCATGAGCGATCGCTTTCTCGCCCTGAATGAGATGTGCGTCAAACCCGCCTCGGCTGATCGCATGATTACTTCCATCCTGGAAATGGAAATTGATGGTGAAGTGGTGGATCAGTACCAGGGGGATGGCTTGCTGGTCGCCACCCCAACGGGCTCAACCTGCTACACCGTTGCTGCCAACGGGCCAATTATCCATCCGGGGATGGAAGCCCTAACCATTACCCCAATTTGCCCTTTGAGCTTATCAAGCCGCCCAATTGTGATTCCGCCAGGCTCCGTAGTCAGTATTTGGCCCCTGGCCGATCGCGACCTGACAACCAAACTGTGGATGGATGGGGTGCTGGCAACCTCCATCTGGCCGGGGCAGCGCGTCGATATTCGCATGGCTGAATACCAGGCTAATTTTATTATTTTGAGGGAAAACTACTCCTACTACCAAACCCTGCAAGAAAAGCTGCAATGGGCTGGAGCCAGAATTCGCTACATCAACGATCACCGCAACGGTAACTGAGCGCCTGATCTTCTAGCTCCGCCCAACGCTGGCTACAACGAGTCAAAATGCCACATCACCGGGTTGCCATCATTCACGGGGGCATAAACGGCGGCTCCGATCGCGCTAATCTCGGCTAGTTCCGCGTCAGACAGTTGCACTGTTGCTGCGATCGCATTTTGGTGGGCCTGTTCCGCATTACGCACGCCAACAATTGCGTGAGTTTGGGGTTGGGCAATGAGCCAGGCGATCGCCAAATTCCCCAAACTCACCTGATGCCGCTCGGCAATAGGCTGAAGTTGGGCCAAGGCTTGTTGAGCCCGGGCAAAATTCTCTGGCTCAAATAACTTATTTTTGCGCCGGACATCCTCTGCCTCGAACTGGTGACCGGCCTGGAATTTTCCTGTAAGCAAACCTTGGGCCAAAGGCGAATAGGCCAAAATGGAGATCTGCTGCTCCACGCAATACGGCATGGCATCCGCTTCAACGAATCGCCAAAACAGTGAGTAAGGCGGCTGTAAGCTATCAATCCGGCCATACTGCATGGCTTCTGCCAACTGCGCCTGGGCGAAATTAGAAACTCCGATCGCCCGAATTTTCCCCTGTTGTTTCAAATCAGTTAAGGCCCGCATCGTTTCCGCGATCGGCACCAGCGCACTCCCAAACGACCCCGCCGGCCAATGGATTTGGTAGAGATCAATGTAATCGGTTTGGAGGTTGGTTAAAGACCGCTCACAGGCGGCAATCACGTCGTCATACTGCAAGTGGTTAGCAAAGACCTTGGTGAGATACACCACCTGGTCGCGCACATCTTTGAGCGCCTGAGCCACAATCTGCTCTGAATGGCCATTGCCGTAGACTTCAGCCGTATCCACTGTCGTAATGCCAGCCTCAAACGCCGCCCGAATCGCCCGGATAGTTTCCGCATCCTCAATGCCGACCCACATGGCTTTGCCCGCTTGCCAGGTGCCCGTAATAATCGGTGTGATCTGAACGCCTGAAGTGCCTAATTCTCGCGTTTGCATAGTGGTAGTTTGTCAATTGTGCTGCTTTCCATACCCTACAGGCTGGTTCTGGGTGTTGCCTTCCCTCCACAAGATGACTGTCCCCAGGATGAGCACAAGCTGGCCAGCCGCGATCGCCTCCACGGTTTAACGGCCCAGCCCTGCTGTTTTCTTCAGCTTCGTCCAAGCACCACGGAGTTTCCAAAACTTGCTACTCTTCATGGCCTGCACGGTGTTTAAGGCCTGATTCAACTCAGCCTGTAGCTGTTGCACTTCTCGTTCTGCTTGCGTTTGGGCCGCGATCGCCCCCGCCAAATCCTGTTGTACCTGGGCTAGTCGGTCGGTTAACTCTTGCACCTCTTTGGCGGATCCAGGGGCGATCGCATTCGCCGTGACACCATGCCCGTGGCGGGTGAAATACTCGGTTTTCCACTCCCCTGCGACCAGCGTTGGTTGCTCCAGCTCATAGTAAGCTCCATCCTCAGCCGACTGATACGCAATTTGGAGCAAAGGCCGCTCACTAGGTTCAGTCGCCTCTTCGGAATAATGCCAAGTTAAAAAGTCAACAAACATCACATCGCCCACGTCCAAAGACGGCTCGATAATTTCCATTGCTGGAAACGCCTCAAGATGAATGGTGCCAAAAACGCCTAAATTGCCATAGCGTTGGGACCCTTTAACCACCTTGAGTCCGCCCGTTGCGGGATTGTGCGGTTGTAACGGCACAAAAGCTGATAACTTTTGCATGGTGCCGTGGAATGCTGGCATGTCCTGGTGATTCGCGACTGGCCCGTTCCAATCTGCATCTTTAATCAAAAGTCGCGTCATGTAGAGCGCAATATTAGCTTCGCGTAGCAATTGCTGGGCTATTTTGACCAGGGCCTCGGTTTTATATAAATCTTGAATCGTGGCTGGCAAGCGCCCAAAAACAAACCGATCGACTCGGCTAAGATGGTTTTCCTGCCCCTGGTTGCTAATCGCTTGCCGTGCGCGTTGCCAGTCGGTTTTGATGGCTGCAACCTGTTCGGGGCTGAGGAGATTGCGAACAATCAAAACACCATCTTGCTGGAACTGTTGGATCTCTGCCTCGGATAGCATAGTTCTGTCCTTTAACAACCTCACAACCCTTGAGATCCAAATATAGCAGTCAATGTTCCAGAGCAGGCAGGTCGTCCTCGGCCCCATGTTTCTCAGTGGCTGTGGCTATATTCCTGAGGCTATTGGGCACAAAAATGATCCCTATGGGTGGGCGATCGCTGAGGCCCCAAGGTTAGCGCAAGGGGAAAGTTCCGCCTGATGGGTGAGGGGGAAGAGCACCTGAGTTGGGGCAACCCAAGAGTGCCTGCCGTACTGCTTATAGAATGCTGTGTCTATAGAGCAAGTAATGATGTAATCTCCAGAGACGGATTTGGAACTTTTGGGCCGGGGGGCAGCGTCGAATAACTATACTCACCCTGGCTCAATGAAATTGTTAATGCAGCGGTTCTCCCACATAGCACCAAGGATGGTCGAGCACGGTTGAATAGTGCTTTTCTCTCCCACCAAGAACGATAAACGATAAAAAAACGGTGTTTGCGCCGTGCAGGGATATTCGGACTTAGGTGGAGACTGGCATGAATTGTGTTGCTTGGGATAAAGGTGTTGCGCCTCCAGGTGGTGGTGAGATCGTGAATTCATTGGCCTAGTTGACATCGGTAGCATTACCAGAGAATCTAAATTAGCAACGCGGTTGAGTTGATTTGTTACATCTCCTGGTTTTTCCCAAAGCTTATGGCCGTTTCATTTTCTAGGCAAAGGACGCTTTCAGAGGCCCAGCGTTATGGGGATCTGTTGCGGGTATTGGTGCGGCGCAATTTGAAAGTGCGTTACCGGGGCTCATTTCTGGGCGCTTACTGGTCGTTGCTAAACCCGCTGATTATGACAGGGGTTTATACTATGATTTTTGGTAGTGTTTTCGCTTCTCACTACGACAACTCAATTCTGAAATACGTTTTGGCGGCTTTTACGGGGCTGGTTGTCATCAACTTTTTCACGGCGGCGACGAATCAGGCGCTGGTGAGTGTCGTGGGCAACGGTGCATTGCTGAATAAGGTGTTGCTGCCTGTCAGTGTTTTCCCGATGTCGGCGATCGCCGCTAATGCGTTTCAATTCGTGATTAGCTCCTTGCCATTGTTAGCAGTGGTGACGCTGCTGTCCTCCCACAATCCGCTCTTTTTACTGGCTCTGCTCATTCCGGTCTCGGCCCTGTTTTTAGTCTGTGCTGGATTTGGCTTTTTAACCAGTGCGCTGTATGTCTTCTTTCGGGATCTTCCCTACTTTTACGAACTATTTGTATTCGTGTTGTGGATTAGCAGTCCTGTCTTTTACCCTGAAGACATTGTGCCCGATGATTTGAAGCCATTTTTAGCCCTCAATCCGTTGTTCCCAATTATTGCGAGTATTCGGCAAATTGCCGTTGTGGGTGTTTTGCCCGATATGCATTTACTCGTGGGTTCGCTCCTCAGCGGTATGATCATCCTAGGTTTGGGATGGGGCTGTTTTCAGTGGTGGCGATCGCAATTCATGGATTTACTTTAAATGGAAGTTATTCGCCTTGATAATGTCTCGCTAGCCAGACGAACTCAAGAAGAGTTTTCCTATGACTTGAAAAAAACTCTGTTATCGATTCTTGAGGGTAAGTATCGGAAGCCGGTCAAGCGCCAAGTTTTAAACCAAATCAACTTGGTCGTGTCTGAAGGCGAAAAAATTGGCATTGTGGGGGCAAATGGTTCGGGTAAATCGACACTCTTAAAGGTCATTTGCAACATCTTAAAACCCACTGCTGGTCAAGTGCGAGTTAAGGGAGCGATCGCCCCTTTGATCGAACTTGGTGCTGGTTTTGATCCAGAGATTTCTATTCTTGACAATATTATTTTGTATGGAGTGATGCTGGGCTGTTCGGAACGGGAAATGCGGAAGCGTACTCCAGAGATTCTTGAATTTGCTGAGCTTGAAGATTATGCAACGGTGCCTGTAAAAGCCCTGTCTTCGGGGATGGTAGCGCGGTTGGGTTTTGCGATCGCGACTGATGTGCAACCAGATATCTTGATCTTGGATGAGATTTTGTCAGTCGGTGACGAGAGTTTTCGTAATAAATGTAAGCGCCGGATTGATCGCTTTTGGCAAGCCAATGCCACGATTTTGCTTGTTTCCCATGATCTCCATTTTTTGCAAACCTCCTGTGAACGGGTGGTCTGGTTAGAACAGGGAAAAATTCGGATGGTAGGTGACGCGATCGATGTCGTCCAAGCTTATGCTGAAAGCGCCAGAGTTGTGAGTGACGACGATTTAGCGCTAGATGAAATCACCGAACCAGAGCCCGAGCCCGAACCTGAACTTATTCTTTTGGAACCAGAGCCCGAACCCGAACCAGAGCCCGAACCTCTACCCACCGGGGAAGTTTGCTTTACGGAAGCCGAAGGATCAAACAAAATTCGCCCTATCCGGCTATTTTTGGCTGATCAAAACAAACAACTCATTCACTCAGTTCCATTTGGTCAACCTTTCCTAATTGGAATTGAATACAGCATCGAAGTGCCAGTTGCAGCCGTGCATTTGGGTGTTCACATTAGAGATACTCAAGACCGAGTAATACTAGAGCCTGTCAGTTTGAATCACAACGGTTTGCCTCGGGTTGGGATTACGAATGCTGTAGGAATCCATCGTGCCTATATTGAGATTCCTAGCCCATTATTAGTACCGGGTGACTATTCTATTTTTGGTTTGGGAATTTGTGAGGCTGGGGTAGGGCATCATGTTCAAATCTTGAAGCCACTGCTTGCTTTTACCGTTGAGGTCACGACAGAGAACTCGATGGAATGGTTTGGACAAGAGCTTGTTCATCCTTATCTTCGCTGGAGCGTTGAGTAATATTATTTTGCTGCTAATGCTTTTTAGCTAGTTTGGTTTAATTTTGATGCGATCGAGATCAACATAATGGTGATAGACTCTAACGTTTTTCGCACGCCAGATGCGATTCAGATTAATCACGCCAGAATGCGCCATTTGGCTTCTTTAAACCTTGATCTCGATGGCAAGAGAGTTTTAGAAGTTGGTGCTGGTATTGGTTACTTAACAGCATTCTTTGAGGCTCGAGAATGCACTGTTTTATCAACGGATGGTCGCCAAGCGAACGTTGATGAAATCCGCCATTTGTATCCCCACCGAGCTGTGGAAACCTTAGATTTAGAAGTGATTACTGACTTATCTTATCTCGGTGAATTCGATATTGTTTTTTGTTATGGCACGCTTTATCACTTAAAAAATCCTGGTGAGGCATTGCAAGCGATCGCTCAAGTTTGTCGTGGATTATTGTTGCTGGAAACTTGCGTGACCCCAGGTGACGATCTCGATATCCATCTCACGCCAGAAGATCAATCAAATCCTAACCAAGCTTTTTCGGGGATTGGCTGTCGGCCTACTCGGCCTTGGATTATGCAACAGCTACGTGACTGTTTTGGCCATGCTTATATCAGCCGTAACCAACCTTGGCATCATGATTTTGACCTGGATTGGAAAAATCCCGTTGAGAAAAAACTGCATCGAGCGATTTTTGTTGGCTCACGTAGGCCAATTGAAAATAATCAATTATCAGCAGAACTTTTAAACCATCAAATCTATGAGCCAGCCTGTTGTCGAATTCAACTAGAGATTGGGGCGAGTTTAGAACAAAATTTGCTCCCTTTGGCTGAACTTGATCCTTTAGTAGAGATTTACGCTTTTGCATCAGACTTAACTACTTTTGAACAACTATGTGAAAAGCAGCCTAATTATTCCATTCTTCCAATTCAAGTCGGGCTTGAAAATACGCTGAGTCAGGCTCAAATCACTCAGCTTAAAAAGCAGAGTTCTGCTAACTGCTTAGAAAAAGAAACAATAGCGGATGGGCTACAAGGGCAAACTTCAGGTAGTAATGCCTCTTCTTTGCTGCCCAACCTACGGCTTGATACTGCCTTTAGTAATCTGAATATTAGCCAAGTTGAATATTTAAGGATAAATACTCGAGGCGCTGATTTTGATGGAGTTTTGTCCTTGGGCGATCGCGTTCGGGATTGCCTCAGGATTCAAATTGAAGTAGCAATTACTGACGACCAACTCTATTTGGGTGCCACCTCACGGGATGAGGTTATCCAATATCTGCTTCAACAAGGATTTTTGCTAATTGAAGCCCAGGCTCAAAGCTATCAACAAGAAGAGAACCTTGTTTTTGTTCGCAAAGATGCTTTGTGGATGGTGCCTGAGTTAAGACAAAAAATCCTGCAATTGTCGGTTAATGATCGAATTGCGATCGCCGCTGCTCTTGCTACATATCAGCCACTTGAACCTTGTCCGGGATGGCGTTTTAACCGTGATTGGGATAAGTCTGATTTATTTTTGCAATTGCGTCGAACGCTTTGGGAATCTTTCCGTCACGCTGAAACTGAGGTGTGCATTCAGTTTCGCTGGGTGAATGAATTAGTTCTCAATCTTTACCTGGGCAATGACTTTAGTAGCCAGCTATTTATTGCGGGAAATTATGAACCCAATGAATTGTATTATCTAAGCCAAGCTTTAGCGCCAGGGATGACAGTTTTAGACGTGGGGGCGAATGAAGGCTTGTATGCTTTGTTGGCTGCTTCTATTGTTCAAAAAGAGGGGGCTGTCGTTGCATTCGAGCCTAGCCCGCGTGAGTTTCAGCGGTTGCAAGCCAACATTGAATTAAACCAAAATCAGGCCAATATTGCGCCAATCCAAGCTTTTGCTGTTGCGCTTTCGGATGCGAATGGTGAGCACGGGTTTAAACTAGCAGAGTCAGCGCATTCTGGGCAAAATACTCTGGGAGATTTTGCTTATGATATCCATTGTGAAGGGGTAGTTTCGGTAAAAACGCGGCGACTAGATGACTTAGTACAAGAGCTTGAGTTATCACAAGTTGATGTGATTAAGATGGATATTGAGGGGGCAGAGTATGCTGCTCTACAAGGTGCTCAACATACTTTGGAAACCTTTCATCCGTTACTGTTTCTGGAAGTTGTCGATGGAGCCTTACAACAGCAGCAAACCAGTGCAGAGCAGTTGATTCAATTTTTACAAAGTCTCGGCTATCAGATTTTTTATTATGGCGAACATACAGCTTTACCAATTGAAATTGTTGCTCATCAGATTTTGAATGGTGATGTTATTGCGGTGCATCCTGCGCGGCATTGGAACTTTTTAAATCAGCAAGCTCCAGTGAAGAGTTTGCAAGCTGAACTGGCAAGTGTGCAAGCGAAATTTGAGCAGGTTTGTACTCAACTTCACAATAATGCCCGCTTCAAGGAAACGATGCACTATCAATGCGATCACTTAAACCGACAAACGCAATATCTTCAGGGTGTGAAAGATGAATTAGAGCGTCGATTGCAGGCGGAGGAAGCGCAGGGACACGCATTGCAAGCGCAAGTGGAACAACAACAAGCTCAAATGATGGCGCAGCAGGCACAATTGGCTGAAAATCAGACGATTGTGGCCAATTGCAGAGCGCATCTTGAGGAAATGAGCAACCGGATTGCGGCAATGGAAAGTAGCAAATTCTGGCAAATTCGGACGGCTTGGATTAACCTAAAACGAGGCTTTGGACGACGAGGGGGGCGTTAAATTGGCGCGTTGTTCTGATGTGGCGATCGCGCTGGGGAGTAATTTGGGCGATCGCTTGGCGATTCTCGAAGCGGCTGTGCAACGGTTGATGGGCCTGCCAGAGAGCGCCGTCACAGGGCGATCGCACTGGTATCAAACGCCTGCGGTTGGCCCGCCCCAGCCTGATTATTTGAACGGATGCGTCTTGCTGCAAACGACCCTGACTCCCCAGCATTTGCTAGAGTCGTTGTTGGCGATCGAACATGAGTTTGGTCGAGAACGGCGGGAACGGTGGGGGCCTCGCTTACTAGACTTGGATTTGTTATTGTTTGCTGACTTGATTTTGACCACGCCAAAGCTCACAATTCCTCACCCCCGGATGCTAGAACGGGCCTTTGTTTTGGTGCCGTTGGCTGAAATTGCAGGGCATTGGCATGAGCCGATGACAGGGCGAGCGATCGCCGATTTAGTCCAAACCGTAGACTGCACGGGCGTCACTTGTTTGCCCCAAGCCGCTATGTCATGATAACTAAGGTTATCCACGACACCGTTGATGATGCTTGATACGCAAGTAACCAACTCGGCCAAGATTTAGCATCGCTCGCTGCCACAACGATCTTGGAACCCTTCACCCTGTTCTCATTACTGGATTGCCAATGCCATTTGGGCCTGAACCACCACAACTACTCAAACAACGCTTCTTGTACCAGGGGCGTAAATTTGCGTTTGAGGCGAATCGACTCAGGCTGCCCAACGCCGCCGAAGGGGAATGGGAATGCGTACGGCATCCCGGCGGTGCAATGGCCGTCCCCATCACTAACGATGGCAAACTCGTTCTGGTGAAACAGTATCGCTTTACAGCCAAAGGTCGCATTTTAGAGTTCCCAGCCGGAACGATTGAACCTGGTGAAGATGCGGCAACAACCATTGAGCGCGAGATTCAAGAAGAAACGGGTTATTGTGCCCAGCGCTGGCAAAAATTAGGCGAGTTTTTTGTGGCTCCGGGGTATTCTGACGAAATTATCTATGCTTTTCTGGCCCAAGATTTGGAGTTACTTGAAAATCCACCAGAGACCGACATAGACGAAGACTTGTCTACTGTCCTAATGACGATCGCCGAAGTCGAAGCCGCAATTTATACGGGCGAAATTTGTGATGCAAAATCAATTTGTGGCTTTTTCTTAGCTAAAGCAGTTTTGACCAAATGAGTGCGATAGTCGCGCGATCGCCGAGTTCTATGCTACTCCAGACCAACTTCCGACACTGAAACATTGGTGCTAAGAAATTAGCATTCTTGCTATTTGGGACGGCTATCTTGTGCGATTCAAGGTTAAGAACCTTATCGCCGCAGCTCATACCTTAATCAAAGAATTTATCCTGACAGGATTTACTACTGATAGGCCCAGGAACATCCCAGAATTGCCCACGTTCACCTACTGAATGCCCACATTTCTATTCGTTCAAGACTGATGAGCAATGAGAGTTACGTTGCAAATTTGGGATGTTCTAATTGCTATTTACCTTACTTGGAAATTTGCAACACCTTCTTGATTTCTTCGCTGACTGCCTCAAGCTTCCAAAATTTAGAAGTTTGAATCCAACTAATTTTGGCGTTCAATTCCTCTAACTCATTCTGCAGTTGTGCAAGCTCACTGCTAGGGTCAGATTGCTCAGATCGAAAACTAGGATCGTGCTGGTTAAAGACAGCTTGTTTCAGACTCGTCCAACTGTTACGTAATTTCCAAATTTGGCTATTTTCTAATTTAGTCAGATGGGTTCGAGCTTCTGCCAATTGAATCTTTAGATGGGCTAAGATTGCTTCTTGCTCATCTAAATGGCTGGGAGCGCTGGTTTGCTCAGGGTGTGCGGGCTCCGAAAGTTGAACAGATCGCCAGTAAGGAGTGTTGCCGGCTTCATCCTTTGCCCACATAATCCACCAGTCGCATTTTGAACAAATGTTCTTGCGAAAGTCACTTTCTGGATCGTTATACAAGCCAACAAATTGCTCGTAGGCCGCTTCTGGGGTTGTATCGTCTATGTGGGGTAGCCAATCTACATTGTGATAGTGTTGGTAGACCATCATGGCGCAACAGGGAGCCATTTGCCCGGTTGGTAGGAGATAAACGCTCATCTCGCAATTAGCCCGTTCTGTGGGCTCAAAAAATTTATTGCGGAACTTGAAGATGTCATAGTATTCGGCATTGAAGTTAACGACATCGACTTTATCGCGCCAAAAATCGACAAATTGTGCTTCTTGCTTGGCCGTATTGAGGAATCGAGTATTGTTAATTTCAACGCGAAGTGAAGGGTATTGAGCTTTTTGCTCTTTGAGATAGGCACAGGCAGCTAGAATGACGGAAAAATCCCCACCCTGGCGCACTTTGCTATACATATCGGAATCAATTGCATCAACACTGATGCGAATTAAGCGCACACCAATAGCCAGAATTTCGTCAATTAAACTGGGGGTTAGCAGTTGCCCATTGGTCAGAATATATGGCTTGTGCCCATACTCAACAGCCATGCGGAGGTAGTCAAGCGCGTTGGGATCCATAAAGAATTCGCCTGTGCCGGCAAAGCTTAGCTCTTGGCCTTTAGGAATGCCAGCTAAATACTGTCTCACTTGTTCTGGGTTTAATGTTCCAGCTTTACGAACGGCAGTTGGCCCATTGAAGTGACACATTGAACATGAAATGTTGCACACTTCTGTTGTTGTGATTCCACCCACTTGCATATGCTTACTCCTCACAAAAAATATAGGGTTTTAATGTATGGGGGTGATCTTACATAGGTTGTTGATTGGTGTAGGGTTGAAGGTAAATTATGCTGGAAGCTAGTTTAAGCTAGACGAGCAAGTAAGTACAGGGTTGGCAACCTGAAAACAATTGACGCGATCGCCCATTTGGGGGTTCCGTCGGAGTCGTTATTTTTCGCCAGGAGATACTATTCAGTCGGTTGATGAAAAATCCACGGCAGTTGTTTGCTCTGTAATCAATCTATATCATTCGTAAATAAAGTTTGCAGAAAATCGTTAGGGTTATTGGCCTGGGCAGGATGTGGGGGGCGATCGCTTGATAACTGGTAGTGGTCAACGCTTGCTTGCAACGGAACAGCTCCAAACGTCTTGTTGATCAGGTCGTTTCAGTTTGCCCCAAAGCCAGATGATTGGGGTTCGAGTTTAACGAACGGGAAGCCCCAAGATGGGGTTGGGGTCGGAGCAGTACCAACGGGCAAGGTCTAGCTAGTGCTGGCTAACTTAGCGATGGCTAACTTGGTACTGCGGCCTAAGGGCACTGGGTGTAGTAAAGCGGGTTGGCCCAGATAGAACAAGCCCTGGAAGCAAACCTAGAACACAAAAAGCCAGAAGTAACGGAAGGCACGAAAGCCCTCGGGTACTTCTGGCGAGTGGTTCCAGCGCAGTGTATATACCGGGATTACCGATGACGCTGGAAGGTCGAACACTGATAGTGAGCGAAACGCTTATTCTTGGGCTGGAATAATTTGCTGGAGATGATATTGCTGAACGAGGCGATCGCGCTCTGAAAGCTGTGTTGGCGCTCCGTTTGCTTGGTCGTTAGAACGGTTCGCTAACTGTTTTTCGTTGCTTTTGTCCGTTTGGTCAGCCTGGGGTTTGGGTTGGGTGAGCTGGTTAGAAGTTTCCGCAGGAGCGGCGGTTTCGTTGGCATTGGCAAACGGTACGAGTGCCACGGTAGACAACAGCACAGAAAGACTGGTGATGAGGAAACGTTTCATAATTACAAAACTCCAAATTAGTAGTGCAACTGTATGGTCAAGTCGGGAGAGCGAAAATTGGTGATGAATCACGGGCGATCGCCACGGTGACTATCGCAGCACCAGACTTGAGCGATAGAAAATTTGAGCGAATTGAATTGAGTCAGACAAAACGTGTGCTACACAGACAAGCCAGCGGGATGAACTCACCAGCTAAATTCGCTTCGGGGGATAAAACTCGGGGGGATAACAAAATACTGAACGCCAGATGAGCGCGATCGCTGTCCCATGCTCCTGGGTGCTGAATACCTGCCGGCAGGAGTGGTCAGGCAATTAAGCTCGGCGATGCCACTAACAATGACTGCACTTCATAGATTAGTCTTTTCAATTGTATCGGAAAATACGGATTTTGAAAACCTGTGACAGCAAAAAAATCTATATTTTTCCGTAAATTCAGGGTCGAAGAAAACTAAGGTTTGTGTAGTAGGGCTGAATTGCCCATCTGGTGGCGATCGCGGCGGTTCAGGGAACCAGGACAGTGGCCGAGTGCGCGATCGCGGCGGGGGGAATGATGGTGCCAGGTGTGGCCAGGGTGACTAGCAACAAAACGATTAAACCCGTGTCGATTAAGCGTTGCATAGGGATTCCTCTCAGAGGGTGGCATGCAGGTGGGCCAGGGGCCGCCCGCAGTGGGATCGTTGGGGCTAAAAATGATTGCGTTAAAGATAATTGCAGTGAATCTAGTTGCTTTTGCAATTATCTAGTCTTAGTTATATCCCACTTTGATTGCATTTGCAACTACCTCCGCTAGAATTGTTGCAGGTGCAATAATTTTTAGGCTTGGAGTGGAAGGGCGGCGGGAGCCGGAATGGTACGGAATTGTCGTGATTTAGCGCACTGGTACAGGCAGGAGTTGGCAGAAAATGGCAGGTTTAGATGAGGCGCGGAGCCAGATGTGGCGGTTGTTTCGGACAACTTATGTGGCAGTTGTTGACCAAATTGAGCGCGATTTGGAAGCCGCTGATTTGCCGCCGTTGATGTGGTACAGCGTGTTGTGGACGCTTGAACAAGCCCCAAATCACGAAATGCGGCTGCACGAACTGGCTCAAGAGGTCTTTTTGAGCCGGAGTAATATCACCCGTTTAATTGATCGCCTGGAAGCGGCAGGGTGTTTATGCCGGAAGCGGTGTGCCAGCGATCGCCGGGGGGCCTATGCAGTGTTGACGGCAGAGGGGTTGGCCCTGCGCCAAAAAATGTGGGAGGTGTATTCCCAGGGCATTGCTGCCTACTTCACCGATCATCTCAGTGATGCCGATGTGCAAATTCTGGATGGGGTCTTTGACCGGGCGTTGCAGACGGTGCGATCGCTCTCAACAGTGCCCCAACCCCCGCCCAAAATTGATTAAGATGCACCTGTAGCTTGCTAGATCGCCATGCTGACTCAGACGATTCCCGTGCTTGATCTCAATGACTTTCAGGGGGGCGATGCACAACGCCGTGAGTTTGCGGCCCAAGTGGGTCAAGCGTTAGAACACTTGGGCTTTTTTGCGGTGGTCAATCATGGGGTGGATGCGGGGTTGATTCGGCAGGCTTATCAGGTCGCGACGGAGTTTTTTGAGTTGCCAGATGCAACAAAGCAGCGGTATGAACTGCCGGGATTAAACGGGCAACGGGGGTTTACAGCTTTTGGGCGGGAGCACGCCAAAGATTTTCCCTATCCTGATTTGAAGGAATTTTGGCATGTGGGGCGAGAGTTACCTGCGGAACATCCCCAGCGATCGCGCTATCCAGCGAATGTGTGGGTGGCGGAACTGCCAGAATTCCATCCCAGTTTGGCGGCCCTGTATGGCCAACTGGAGCAGTGCGCGGCGACTTTACTAGAAGCCTGCACGGTGTATTTGGGGGAGCCCGATCCGCCATTGTCAGAGTGGATTCGGGAGGGGGATACGATTTTGCGGGTGATCCACTATCCACCCATTCCCCCGGAGGCAGCACCCGCCAGCCTGCGATCGGCCCCCCACGAAGATATTAACTTGATCACGTTGTTGTGTGAGGCGACGGATGATGGCCTGGAACTGTTGCAGCGGGATGGTTCCTGGTTACCAATTCGGGCGTTGCCGGGGCAAATTATTGTGGACAGCGGGGATATGTTGCAGCATTTGACCAATGGCCTGTTGAAAAGTACGACCCATCGGGTGGTGAATCCGCCAAACGATCGCGATCGCCGTTTTTCCATGCCGTTTTTTGTTCATCCCCGCCGCGAGCTAGATTTGAGTCCGTTGCCCGGTTGCGTGGCCCGGAGTGGTCAGCCCCCTCTTTCACCCATCACCGCTGGTGAGTATTTGCTGCAACGCTTACGGGAAATTGGGTTGGCGTAACTAAGCCTTACTCAAGCTTTTGCCAGGTTTGGGCCGTGCGCGATTGGGGCTGCTGGGCGAGCTGGGCGGCAAAACTGGCCTGGGCCGCTGGGGTGAAGCCAATAATTTTGAGCTGCAACAGGACGGGGGCACGAACTTCGTCGGTTTGGGCCTCAAGCGCAGCGACTAGGGCCTTTGGTTGCGTCACGGCAACATTGCCCAAGGCTTGGCTCAGCCACTCGACGGGAAATGGTGTGCCGGAGCGATAGACCAGGCGGATGAGCGTGGCGATCGCGGTGGGTTGGCCCTGATTGGCCTGCTGTTGGAGTTGGGTGCGGTAGTCCTGGGTATCGGCTGCGTCGCGGCCACAGTGCATGGCGGTTGCTTGGAGGGGCACCCAGCCCGACGGCGCTTTGAGTTGGAGCCAGTTTCCCTGCTGTTGCAAGACTTCGATAATTGTCCAGTTGGCGAGGGTGCGGGCGATCGCTGCTTGTGGGTGGGGCGCTGCTCTGAGGGGTATTGGTTCGGTAGAGCGACTATCTGCGGTCTCAATGACCGTTAGACAAGCTTTGGCAGTGGCAACGGCCTGCTCGATGCGGGGTTGGGCCTGGAGGAGTTGCTGCTCAGAGGGGGATGGTTGGGCCTGAAGAGGGAGGGCGATCGCCCCGCTGATCACCCAGACTCCTCCCAGGATATGGCTGAACTGACCAAGCGCCGAACGGTTTTGGGGAGGCATCGCGACAAGTCAGGTGAAGGGGGTTGGGGTGGGCGGCAGTAGGGAGAGGCCAGAGACCGAAGGCGCTTAAAGCCAGGGCTGGAGGGGGCACTGTGCTGCGGTCAGATTAGCCTCCAGCGGCAAAAGTGGCCATAATCGCTGCCGATAGCAAAATACCGGGAGAGAGCATCAAAATCAGCATCAGCAAATCATGTACGGTCATCGATCGCCACTCCTAAATCAGAATTGCAACGTCCTACGGGGCGCTTGAGCCGAAACTGCAAGCGTGCTTCTTCATGCTAGTCAGTTTTGGGGGCGGGCTTGGTGTAAAACCCTTGAAAAAAGCTAAAGATTGCCGTTTCACGGGAAAACGCTGGCCACAATCAAGGCACGGTGCGCGATCGCGCCCATCATCGACCAAATTGGTAAGGACAACCTCTGATGGAGCCACCGACAACCTATCTCCCCTCGCCACTGGCCACCGCGCCCTTAACGACAGCCTTGAAAGAGTGGCGGGTGGCTGTGCAAGCTTTGACCCACGGAGAAACCATCTTGCTATTGCGCAAAGGGGGCATTCACGAAGTGGGCGGGCGCTTTCAGGTGCCCTATCGGCAGGTGCTGCTCTATCCAACGGACGAGCACCAAAAGCCCCAGTTATTAAAGTCTCCTTATGCCGAGCAGGTGCGCCCTGGGTTGCCGGGTTCGCATCCCGCGCAGATTCACCTGGAGGCTTGGGCAGAAATTACCCACGTCTTTCAGGTGCAGGAGGCTGCGGTTGTGCGATCGCTGTTGCCCTTGCACATTTGGAATGATGCGTTTGTGGTGGAGCGGTTGCAGTGGAAGCCAAAGTCACCGTTATATCTGCTGCTGTTGCGGGTGTATCGGTTGGCCCGACCCCAGGTTATTCCGTTTATGGCGAACTACAAGGGATGTAAATCGTGGATTGAGTTGGAACGCGCGATCGCGATCGCGGGGAGTACGGCTGTTTTGAACGACGGGGAGTATAGCGATCGGGTGCGCCAGATTCAGGCCAGGGTCTAGCCGATATTACTCATCATGATGAGATCAACTCCCCAAAACCGCATCTGTGAGGGATGTCCTGGCAGTAGTGCGCCTATCCCAGATTCGCCCCGCCGCATTCATTGATCGTGAATCAGCCTGGTTAAAGGCGTGGGCTACCAGCGACGACCTGATGGGAATGATCCCGCAGGGTAAATGTTAATTTTGTTGAAAATGGCCCCATATTTGGCGTAAGTTCGAGTAAATAGAACCATCGAACGCTATAACTAGGGGTATCTCTACGAACTTGACTTGGTGCCCCGGCCTGGTGCGTTGCTGCTGGTGGGCTGCCGCAATTCATTGTTGTGGGGCTGCGCCTGCGTGCCAAGGGTAGTGCCGATTCGCTTAATGCATTCAGCCAAACGCCATGCTAAACCCAAAATTTGCTGTTCGTTCATTTTTCTTTCATGCTGATCGGCGCGATCGCCTGTGGGTGCAGGCGGTGTGGGAAGCGGTGAAAGCCGGGGCGCTGATGGCGGGGGCGATCGCCCTGGTGGCACCGGAGGCCGTCGCTGCGGCTTTGACGGATTGGCGCTATGACGCGATGGCCAATCAGCTCGAAGTGGTGGTGGCCGCTGGGACAACGCCAAAGTATTTTTTGATGGCCCAACCCGCTCGGATTGTGGTGGATTTGCCCGATACCGAAATGGGCGGCGTGAAAGTGAAAGAGTCCTATGCGGGGGCGGTGACCCAGGTGCGGGTATCCCAGTTTCAGCCCAGGGTGACGCGCATTGTGCTGGAACTGTCGCCGGAGATTGCGCTGACGCCGGATCAGGTGAAGTTGGAGCGGGTGGCTAGTGCGGCAGGCGATCGCTGGGTGTTGCGACCGTTGATTGTGGGGGGTGGGGCGGTGCCAATTCCGATGGGAATGCCTGCTGCACCTTCGGCGGCCCCGTTACCATCGGCGATCGCCGATTCGCCCCCAGAAGCTCTGCCCCAGGAACTTTTGCCTGTGGAACAGGAGCCCAAGCGGCTGAACTCGCCTGCCGTCCAAGTTCCCGCTTTGCCGGGTAACAATGCCACCACAGAGGTTCCTCCCGCCCACCTTCAACAGCGGCCTCCGGTGATCAGTCCGGTGGAGGAAGTGCCAGGGGCGATCGCCGAATTGCCCCCACCCCCTGCCCCCCAACCAGAAACGGCCCCTCGGCCACAGGTCAGCGTGCCAGCGGGGAACCTGCCGCGATCGCCGCAAGCCCCGGTTCCGACTCCGGTGCCAGCAACCCCAGAACCAAGTGTGTTGGTGGTGCCGCCCAAGTCAGTGGTGGCGTTGCCTGCTGTGGGTTCGGATGTGAGCCCGGTCACGACGGAACCTCTGCCCAGTGAAATTTTGCCGCCTTCGGTGCCGCCCAGGCCTGCCGCGATCGCCCAATTGCCCCCCACCCAGACAACGCCTTTACCCCCTGTAGACGATGGGGGTTCTGCGACGGCAGTGGAGCCCAGTCGAGCGATTCAAATCACGGTGCCGCCGCCGCTGACGTTACCCGGTCAGGGAGCGACGACCCAGGTTGTCGTGCCAACAACGAGTGTGCCCAGGGCTGCCGAGGCCCCTGGTGTGACCGTTGTGCCCACCCAGACCCCAGCGATCGCCCCCAGGGTTGCCCCCCAGCGAGGAGCGCCATCTAGCCTGGATATTCCTTCGACGGTGGTGCCGGTGCAGTCATTGGTGACCACGCCGATTCAGGTGCCGCCCCCTGCGGCGATCGGAAATGGAGAGGCTGTTTCCCCGTCCCAGGGTGCTCCGGTTCCTCTGGTGATGCCCCCGCTGTCAACGACGGAGCCAATCTCCACGGGGCCACAACTTCCGGCCTCCAGTGTGTTGCAATCACCGTCTTCGGCTTTGTCTTTGCCAGCCATTCCGTTGGCAGACACCACGCCAGCGATCGCGAATCCAACTGTGCCGCCCTCCTCCAGCGTGATCCAGCCTCCTGTGTCGAGTGTGATGCAGGGCCGTGGGTCGGTTGAAAGTGGGCTACAGCCGCCTTCCTCCAGCGTGATTCAGGGGCAGGGCAGTGCGTTCGCGTTGACGGCTCCGGCGATCGCTACTCCCCTCCCGGCTCCCGTGGCGGAGGGGCTGCCAGTTCCCCCCTCTAGCGTGATGCAAGGGAATTTGGGCCAGATGCCGCTAGCTGGGCCAACCGCAGACCGGATGCCGCCGCCCGCCTCCAGTGTGATGCAAGGCAATCCGGATCGGGTTGTTGCGCCATCGGTGGAGCCAGTCATGCAGCCGCCCATTTCCAGTGTGATGCAGCCAAGTGTTCTGCAAAACGGTGTGATGCAGCCTGGGCCAGCCTTACCCACCGCGATCGCCCCCCCCATGCCCAACGGGTTGCAACTTCCCGCCCCGAGCCAGAGCAGTGCCATGCTCCCAGGGCCAAGCGTTTCCCTTGCGCCGCCCATCACGGCAGTCTTGCCCCCGATCGCCCCAGAACAGCCAGCGGTGGTGTCAGTGCCCCCCCTGGAACTGCCTGGTATTCCGGCGGCTAGTCAGGCTCCGGGGTCGGGAAATACCGCAACGACCAAAGGAACGGGCGCGATCGCCCCTGTGGCCCCCCCGGCTGCGCCAGCGGTGGAATTTGGCCAACCCCTGCCCAAAGCAGGAGCCGCCGCCCTCCAAACGGTGCCCCGTGCCGTCCCGAATGTGGCCGCTTCTCCTTCCTGGGGGCAAACCTATTACCAATCGCCCCGTCCGGGGGTAATTTTGCCTGCTGGGGCAACCATTCGCCTCGCCTATCCAGGGGCAACGGCTTTGGCGCTCCCGGTGGGGCAACCCCGGCAAGAGGTTTTGGTGCTACAGACTGAAGTGCGGGATGGCATGGGCACAGTGGTGTTTCCCCGAGGCAGTTACGTCACGGGCCAGTTTGTGGGCAATCGGTTTATGACTCGCACCATTGCGGTGGGCGATCGCGCGATTCCCTTTGCGGCGGAGTCGGTGGTGTTGCCACCGGGGGCGGTGAGTCCTGGCCAAATCATTCCAATTCAAATGGTGCAAAACCTGCCCTAGCCTGGATAATTCATAAGGATTTGGCAAACCCTTCAAAACCCTTGCCAGATCAGCAATATCAGGATTATGCAGAAAAACAGGCTGTATTTTTGTGGTCGGGGCAATCCCTTGGGGGTGCCCTGGTAAGAGTGGGCGGATCTCGTGTCTGCCCCTAGGAATTCGCGGGTGGTAAATAGTCCCGGCTAGGCGGGGCATCGGGGCACAGCCCAAAAAAAGGGGCATAAAGCCCCTCATGTGAATTTGACCAGAATGAAACCAGGAATTACGCTTGATGGCGACATCAACGATTTTGGGCTCAGCCTCCGGCAAGAGCGCTGCCCCTAGAACCGCTCGTTGTCTGGCTCGGCAACAGGTTTACCGCCGGGGCCATTTTGCTCAAGGAATAAATTCTTGGCTACATCATTTTGGTAAATACAGTCAATTTCTGGTGTATTTTCCAGTTGACCGGTAAAGCCAAAGGTGTTCATCCGCTGTTTACAGTCGCGGACTTGATCGGCTTTGACCAGGCCCCGTTGCTCCAAGATTGACCAGTTGTTGCTCCGCAGGACGCAGCCTGGGCGGGAACTGGGTTGGGAAACGTAGAAATTTAACGGGTTTAAGGTGACGAAGACGCGCATGTCAGTGACGATCGCGCTGGCCCCAAACTGCACGCACAGTTCTGAGTTGGGGGCTTTGGTATCCAAGTCGCTCTGGGTCACAATCTTGGTGCCGCTGTAGGTGCTGGAACTGGTGACTGAGCTAAAGCCCATCCCAATGCCGATGCCTAAGATAAACACCCCGGCCAAAATTGCCATTGTGGTGGCGTTAAACACAACGGATTTGATTGGCGTTTTGGGCTTGGGGGTAGAACTGGACTCCGGCGGAACGTAGTCATCAAATTCCCGCTCATAGTTTCGTTCATAGCCACCATAGGGCGATCGGGGACGACGTTTTGCCATGACTGTTTTCGAGATTGGAACTTAAGCGTAGACTGAGCAGCGATCGCAAAGACTACTACCCACATTTTACGGAATTTTACGAGCGAGTTTGGGGAATTGCAGCGATTGATAGATCGACTGAGTGCTGGGCGGCTGTAATTTGCGCATCGCGCTTGGGCTGAGTGGCGCTGGAGTGCGGTCATCCAATGGCACAATACAAAACAAGAGGTAAAGAAATATTGCAAATTTTAGGAGTCACCTGTGGACGTACAGCTTGCCCAACATGCCAAATCGCGATCGGCTTCACTGCTGCGAACGTTGTGGAGTGATACGTTGACGATTTTTTGGGGAGATTGGCTAGATCTGCGGGTGCGCCTGGTGCAGGTTGCGGCCTCTGGGCTGATTTCGCCCCTGATTTACATTATTGGGTTTGGGCTGGGGTTGGGGAGTGCGCTGGATGCCGCCATGAAACCCGCCGCCGGGGACACCTACTTGCAATTTATTTTGCCGGGGATGGTGGCGCTTTCCTCAATGGTGATTAGCTTTGGGGGGACGACGTTTTCGATTTGTGGCGATCGCCTCTTTACCAAAACCTTCGAAGAGTTGATGTTAATGCCGATCCATCCGTTGTCCTTGCATCTGGGTAAAATGCTGGCCGGGATTGTGCGGGGAATGCTCACTGCCGGGTCGGTGATTTTGGTCGCGATTCTGGCGACGGGCAAAGTGTGGAGCTTTTTGAATCCGCTGTTTTTGCTGGTTGTGTTGCTGAACTGCGCGGTGTTTGCCGGGTTGGGCGTGATCGTCGGGCTGAATGTCAAATCCTTGGAAAGTGTGGGGATTTACAACAACTTTGTGATTGTGCCGATGTCGTTTTTGGGGGCCACCTTTTTTGATCCCAGCACGTTACCCATTGCCCTCAAAGCGGTGGTCTATCTGCTGCCCCTGACCTATACTAGTTTGGCCTTGCGGGCGGCGGCCTATTTACCGTTGGCCCAGTTCCCCTGGTACGCGCTGCCCATTCTCGGCGCGATCGCGATCGGCCTTTCCCTGGTGGGAGCACGGCAGTTTTCCAACCAACAGGACTAGACAGTCCCGCCTTGCAAGGATCCTGCGCGACTGGCTCAACGGGGTTTGGTGGTTGGGGTAAGTTCGGTGGGCCGTTTCCAAGATTGGCCGTTTCTGACCGCTTCAGTTGGGCCAAGCTGTGGGCTCCAACGGGCACAGCAGCGCAAAATTAAGCTTGTCCTTCCCCTAGTATGTTTGTACGATAATATAGACCTGTAGGCGCAACCTGGGTTGGCAGTGCAATGACGGTTTCGGGGATTGGGTTAGAGTGGGTTGGTTGCGGTGTTGGGGCGATCGCTACTCCGGTGGCAATAACGCTAACACCTGATCAACAAAGGCTTGATGATCCACCACGGGTTTGGAAATGTAGCCATCGGCTCCGCTTTGGCGCAAAAAACTGTCGCGATCGCCCTCCATCGCGTGGGCCGTAACCAGGATGATCGGCAAATCAGCCGTATTCGGATCGGCTTTCAGCATTTGCGTGATCTTAATTCCATCCACCGATTTACCCTGATAGACACTGCGCGCCAAAGATACGTCCATTAAAATGATATCGGCTTCTTTGGCTTGGGCAATTTGCATCACCTCATCCACATTCTCCGTGTGCTTGACGGCCAGCCCTCCCCGTTTATTCAAAATTTTGGAAAATACCCGCGCATTAATCAGGTCATCCTCCACAATAAGTACCGTTTTCATCGGGATTTCCTTGTAATATGCCAACGACAATCAAAGCATGGAATGGCTCGGACGCACCTCTGACTCCCATTATCCGGATAAAATGATCCGCTTTTCCTCGGAAAACACTCCTGCACTTGGCGGAATCTCTGGGTTAACCAGGATTTGTCAAGTTAACCATTATGCTAAATGGTGTTCCGGCCTCGGTTAACTCGCGACTTTACAGCGGCAATCTGTTTCAGCACTCAGCGATAGGAAATCAGCACTCATGGCAAGACAGCTTAATGTATTCTCTGGCGGACAAGTCGTTGCGACGGCTCTGCACACTGAAATGCAGCAGTCTTACCTGGAATATGCGATGAGTGTGATCGTCGGGCGGGCGTTGCCCGATGTGCGCGATGGCCTCAAACCAGTGCATCGCCGCATTTTGTATGCCATGCATGAGTTGGGTCTCACCCCCGATCGCCCGTTTCGGAAATGCGCCCGTGTCGTCGGGGATGTGTTGGGGAAATATCACCCCCACGGGGATCAGGCGGTGTACGACGCACTGGTGCGGTTGGTGCAAGAGTTTTCGACGCGCTACCCGCTCCTGGCTGGACACGGTAACTTTGGCTCGGTGGATGATGACCCGCCCGCCGCGATGCGGTACACCGAAACCCGGTTAGCCGCGATCGCCAACGAAGCCATGCTGACGGAAATTGGGGATTCCACCGTCGATTTTATTGGCAACTTTGACAATTCCCAGCAAGAACCCACGGTGCTCCCGGCGCAACTGCCGATTTTGCTGCTTAACGGGAGTTCGGGGATTGCCGTCGGGATGGCCACCAACATTCCACCCCACAACTTGAATGAGTTGGTGGATGGGCTGATTGCGCTGATCGATTCCCCCACGCTGCCCGACGAAAAGCTGATTGACCTGATTCCGGGGCCAGATTTTCCCACGGGGGGCGAAATCATTGATACCCGCGGCATTGTGGATGCCTACACCACGGGCAAAGGCAGCATTCCGGTGCGGGGGATTGCCCAAATCGAGGAAATTGAACCGGGCCGGGGTCGTCGCCGCCGCACGGCGATCGTCATTACGGAAATGCCCTACCAGGTGAACAAAGCAGGCTGGATCGAAAAAGTGGCCGATTTGGTGACTCATGGGCGCTTGGAGGGGATTGCGGATATTCGGGATGAGAGCGATCGCGACGGGATTCGGGTGGTGATCGAACTGAAGCGGGAAGCCAATCCTCAGAAGTTACTCAGTGCGTTGTATCGCCAAACGGCTTTGCAGACGAACTTTGGGGTGATTATGCTGGCGTTGGATAATGGCCAACCGCGCCAAATGCCCCTGCGGGAACTGTTGCAACGGTTTTTAGACTTTCGGGAAGAAACCCTGACTCGCCGTTACCAACACGACCTCGACAAGGCCGACAATCGCCGTCACATTGTGGCGGGGTTGCTCATTGCCCTGGAGCATCTGGACGAAATCATCGATATTTTGCGCCACGCGCCCGATGGTTCCACCGCCAAAATCCAGTTTTTGGAGCAGTTTGACCTCAGCGATCGCCAAGCGGATGCCATCCTCGCCATGCCCATGCGCCGCCTCACGGGGGTCGAACGGAACAACCTGCAAACGGAATTTGACGACCTCACCCAGCAAATGACGGAGTTGCAAAAGTTGCTGGGCGATCGCCGGGAATTGCTCAAAGCGTTGAAAAAAGAACTGCGATCGCTGAAAAAACGGTTTGGCGATGAGCGCCGCACGCGGATTGTGGGGACGGTGCCCACCGTTGAAGCCGACGAAGCCTTGCTAGAAGCCGAAGCCGGAGAGTTGCCCCTCTCCCTCACCTTAAGCGACGAGGACTTTGAAGAACCGGAAGAGGACACTGTGCTGGAAGTGACCCAGCGGGGCTATGTTCGGCGGCTCAGTCTCAAAGCCCACGAGCGGCAGGCCCGAAAGGACAGTGAAGCCACGGGAACCTTGACCGAGTTGGATGATTTTTCGGTGCAAACCCATGTGACCACGACGGGCAAAACCTTGCTAGCGATGACGCGGGCGGGCAAAGCTTATACCATCGGCGTGAAAGATGTACCGAAGGGATCGGCGCGATCGAAAGGTGCGCCCCTGGTAACGTTGTTGCCCCCGGCGGCCCAGGGCGATCCAGACGCGCTTGTAGACAGTTTGCTGTTGCCGGATGATGTAGACGGCCAATTTTTGCTCATCGTGACTCAACAGGGCCGCGCCAAACGCCTGCCCCTGGAGGAGTTTACCGACATTACGGCGCGGGGGCTGACGGCGCTGAAGCTCAAAGATGACGATCAGATTATCTATTTCGGGTTAGTCACCGAGGGCGATCAGTTGGTGGTGGCGACCTCCAGCGGGCGGATGTTGCGGGTCGAAATTAACGCGGATCAAGTGCCGATTCAGGGGCGCACGGCCCAAGGCCAACTGGTCATGCGACTGCGGAAACAGGAACGGTTGGTGGGTTGCGCGACGACTTCCCTCGGTGGGGTGTTGCTGTTGTTAACCCAAAAGGGCTACGCGAAACGGATGCCGGTGGTAACGCTGCGGGCATCGAATGCGGGGGACTTGGGAGCTCAGGGCATTTGCTTCGCCACAAAAGCTGATGCGCTGGTGGGTCTGGTGGGGTTGCATCCCCAAACGGCGGTGATGGTGCTGACCGATCGCGATCGCATGGTCAGTCCTACTCTCAGCCAGGTGCCGATGGAAAACCGCGACGGCACGGGCGATCGCTGGCTCAAGTTAGCCAAAGACGAAAAGGTATCAGCCCTACTGCTATTGCAATCCACCACCCTGGATAATGGAGACGACCCAGAGGCATAGGAAGGAAAGTTAAGAACTTTGTTGCGTGCAACCCTCACCCCCGTCCCCTCTCCCTAGGGAGAGGGGTGCCGTAGGCGGGGCGAGGGCGATCAGCCAAATCCGATCTGATGTAATCCCCATCCTGAAAGTATTTCGTGGCATCATCACACTCAAAACTGTCGCTGCAATTTTGGATCTTGGCGTTAATCGCCTTGATCAACTCCATTAGCTTTACCAGTATCATCCCGCTGATCTATCCCTACGCCAAACAGTTTGGTCTATCGGATTTTCAGGCCAGTTTGCTGACGACAGCCTACGCGATCGCCCAATTTTTTGCCACGCCGATTTTGGGCCGTTTGTCCGATGTGGCTGGTCGTAAACCTTTGCTGGTGATGAGTTTGGGGGGCACTGTGGCGGCGGGCTTGTTGGCCAGTTTTGCGCCTGTGGCCTGGGTGTTGTATCTGGCGCGGGTGTTAGATGGCCTCACCGGGGGGAATGTGTCGGTGGCGCGGGCGGTGATTAGCGATATGGTGCCCAGCGATCGCCGCCCCCAAGCCTTTGGCATTTTCGATGCCATGTTCCGTCTGGGGTTTGTGGCTGGCCCCTCCTTGAGTTATCTCGCCCAAACCATTCCCCCCTTTCCAGGTGTGTCGCGGTTGGGGATGGGGTTTTTGGTCTCGGCGGGGATGGCCCTGGTGGCGGTGATCTTGACCGTGATCTGGCTACCGGAAACCCTGGCCAATAAGCAAGCGTTTCGCTTTAGCTGGCAGGATTTTGGGCTGGGCCGCATTCTCAAATCCACCACGCGTCCCAAAATTGGGCAATTGTTTCTGCTCACCTTTTTCAGCGGCTTTACCTTCACCATTTTTACCTTTGCGTTTCAGCCCTTTTTCCTCAACGTCTTGGGGCAAAACACCAAAACCCTGGCGATTGTCTTTGCCATTTTTGGGATTTTGGGGTTTGTCGCCCAAATTTTTGGGTTGCAACCGTTGACCAGTCGCTTTCGGTTGGTGAATATTTTGGCGATCGCCCTGTTCATTCGGGGCCTCCTCTTTTTGCTGATTCCTGCCACAACGTCGTTGAGTACATTTCTCGTCGTTGCGATTTTCTTTGGCCTTGCCAACGCCTACCCCTTGCCGTTGATCAATTCATTGCTATCAGTCAACAGCAGCGATCGCGAACAGGGCGAAGTCTTTGGGCTGAATGCCTCTTACCTGAGTATTTCCAATGCCTTTGGCCCCGCGATCGGCGGGTTGCTTGTTGGGTTTGGCTATCGCGCCCCGTTTTGGATTACGGGGGTATTGGCGCTATTCACGGCCTGGTTTGCGTTTACCCTCAAAGCGCAGTTAGAACCAGAAGCGCCGCGATCGCACCCCTAGAAAAAACTTGATTTCAGGCAGAAATTGCCTACCATTACAGGTATCTGTCCGAGGAGGCGCGCGCCCCATGAGCATTGACCTGAACCGTATTGACGCAATCCAGGACATGGATGAAGCGCTTGATGCCTTGGAAGACTTTGTGGGTGAACTCATCGAAGAATTTGTCGAATCGCCGGAAGGCAAGGCTTACCTGGCCGCGTACCCAGAGATGGACGAGTATGTCGGCAGTTGGATCGACAATCTGTTGTATTTTGGCTACAGCTACCAGACGGTAACCCTCCCGCAGATGACGAAACGGGATGTGGAGGCGATCGTCACCCAGTTATTTCCTCGCAAGCTGTCTTTGCTGGAACCGGACGAAGCCGACACGGCCATGCCTGAATTGGTGGCGTTTTGGCAATTTCTCAAACGGGCTTACCAGCATCCTCAGGCGGCCAAAATCATCAAAGCCCTGGAAAAAATTCAGCCCAAGTTCAAAGACCTGATGACTGATCCCAGCAATTTTGGCGTGGCGAAAGCCTTTTTCATGGCAGGGCAGGCGGCGGGTTATGACATGACCACCCAGGCGGGGTTAGAAGCCTTTCAGCAGGAATATAATCAAAAACTGCAAGCCCCCGAAACCCTGCCCCCCATGCCACCGGAACTCCAAGCGATGCTGGGTCATTTGCTGCCACCGGGTTTGTTGGAGCAAGGGGATGTCTCCGAGGCGGATCTGGAACAATTGCTGGGGGCGTTGGAAAAAATTGTGGGTGAGGCGGATGACGACGAAGGGGGCGATCGCGACGATTTTCTGGCTCCGACGGACGATTTTCGGCAGGAACTACGCCGCAGTATGTGGGAGAATGCCGCTGCTGTCTTGCCCGCAGTGACCGAGGCTGCGATCGCTCAGTTGACCCAACAACCCATCACCGCCACTGCACCGGGTTCCATTTTGCAAGACTTTCAAACCTTGTTGGATACCATTGGGGAGGGCGACGTGAACGTCAGTCCGACCCATCACCTATTTGCGGCCAAATGGCTAGCCGAATTCAACTCGAAGCTGACCCATCCCGATCAAATTGATCTGAAGCGTCCGGTGCAAAAGTCCTATCCCACGATCAACGGTCTTTATCTGTTGCTGCGGGCGACGGGGTTGGGGCAAATTGGGGGCCGGGGTAAAAAGTTGGTATTACGGCTTCAGCCAGAGGTGCGGGAGGCGTGGCAGAGTTTGAACCCAACGGAGCAATATTTCACCTTGCTGGAAGCCTGGATGGTGCGGGCCGACGAGGAAATCTTGGGTGAGCAGCGGAGCCCGTTGAATGAAGGAACCAAGTGTATTCAGTTTTTGACGACCAAGTTGCCTGAGTCTGGGCTGACCTTCAAGGACTATGGCGCACAACAAAGCCTGAATTACTGGCCGGAACATCACAATTTGGCCTTGCTGGCGTTGTTTGGGCTTGTGGAACTGCAACGCGCCCAACCAGAACCGGGGAAAGGCTGGCGGGTGACAAAGGTGCAGCGATCGCCCTTTGGGACTGCGCTGTTGCCGGTGTTGGTGCGTGCGGTTTTGGCCCACGACCTGAAGTTTGAGTCGGCGACGGATCCGACCGTGCCCTTTGGCGAGTTGCAGGCCGACTTGCAGCCCTATTTTCCTGCCTGGGAAGCGGTGTTGACCTTGCCAACTCAGGCATTTCGGGCGGGAATGCATGAGTTCAAAGTGTCGCTTGGCAAAATCTGGCGGCGGGTGGCGATCGCGGGAGATTGCACCTTGGCGGATTTGAGTGCCCTAATTTTGCGGTCAGTGGAGTTCGATTCTGATCATTTAGACCAGTACAGTTACAAAGACATGACGGGCCGGACGGTAAAAATTGTCCATCCTGAGGCCGAGGGGGAACCGTCTACAGATGTGGTGAAAGTTGGGAGTTTGCCGCTGGCGATCGGCGCGACGATGGAGTATGTGTTTGATTTTGGGGACTGGTGGGAATTTACAGTGCAGTTAGAGGCCGTGGGGGATGAGGTGCGATCGGGCTCTGGTGAAGTGCTGGAATCCTACGGGCCAGCACCAGTCCAATACCCTGACTGAGAACGGAATGGGGCCAGAATGGTTGAATGGGGTGGAGGTTGCCTAGGATGAAACGGTGCGATCAGTAGAGGATGACAGAATGCGACGGTTTGTAGCAGCAGCAAGCATGATGGTGATCATGGTTGGGGGCTGTACGCCTAAAGGGGAAATTGTGAGTGAGACGGAGTGCAATGCCGCGATCGCGACAGTCACCGATGGGTGGGAAGCGGTGTTTTACAGCGATCGCAACCGGGCCAACCCCGACAACCGCCGGGTGGTGGAGTACAACCGGAGCCAACTGGTGACGGTGAACGGCGAAAAACCGGCCAATGCGGCCAATGGCCCGGATGAAAATGGCGTGTGGTTTCCCGCGCGATCGCAACCCCCCAGTGCAGGCCAACTCGATCGCGATCGGCAATTTGGGGAACGAGTCGATCCACCTGAGTTTCGGCGGGTTGTGAAGCACACCTTGCAATGTGCCGATGGGGAACTGGCCACCAATGGGGAATTCTATCGCCGTGCCACGACTCTCTTGCGGCAGGGGGAACTGGTGCGGGTCAGTTACAGCCTGAGCCGGGTGCTGCAAGTATTGAATGAAGCGTCGGCCAGCGACCAGACCGGGATGGCCCAACCAACCGCTACCCCCTTTCCCAACATAGAAGCTGCGCCCACTCAAGATCGCGATCGCCCGGTCATTTACGTGGACGGTGCAAACGGGCGTGATAGTTATGCAGGCACGGCCACGGCCCCCCTCAAAACCATGACCCAGGCTCTCAAGCAAGCAAAACCGGGTACCATCATTCGCGTGCGGGCTGGGGTTTACACGGCCCAGTCTGGCGAAACCTTTCCCTTATTCGTCGGTTCGAATATTACCCTCCAGGCCGATCCAGCCTTGCCCCGCAGCCAAAGCGTGCAAATTACGGGAGGCGGTAAGTACCTCAGTTTGACCTGGGCTGGACAGAGCACCACGATTGTCGCGGCAGACGATGCCCATATCGAAGGCTTGGGCTTAACCAACCCAAATACTCGTGGAACGGCCATTTGGGTTGAAAAAGGTGCCCCAACAATTGTGAAAAATCGGTTTGTGGGCAGCGATCGCGAAGGAATCTTTGTGGCAGGAGAAGCCGCCCCCACCATTCAAGACAACGTGTTTGAGCAAAACGGGGGCAATGGGTTGTCCTTCACGCGGGATGCGGGGGGCATGGTGAGGGGCAACCTGATTCGCAACAATGGCTTTGGGGTGGCGATCGGCGATCGGGCCAAACCCCAACTGCTCAATAACGAGATTTCCCGCAACAAGGATGGGCTGGTGATCAATGGGGCCGCCCAACCCACCCTGGAAGCGAACCTGATTGAAGCTAATGGCCGGGATGGCGTGGTGGTGACGCAAACCGCCCAGCCCGTATTGGAGCGCAACGCCTTTAGTGGCAATGGTCAATACGATCTCCACAACACTAGCCTTGCCCCGCTCCAGGTCAAAGGCACCAATATCGCTGGCCTCAAAACAACGGGCCAAATCCAGTGACGGGGGACGGCGCAAGGCTGCTGTCAACTTCCAGCCATTACACGCACGAGTTAAAGCTGGCATAGGGCGGGAGCGGGGGTACGGGCCACTGGGCATACCACTGATGGAGATGGGGCAAGATGTCGGCGACCAAGGCGCGATATTCCGCCCGATCGCTGCCCTGGTTGAGTTCCTCGGCGATCGCCTGCCCAATGGCTGCTAGATCAAATCCGGTGGGCATCCCATTGTGCAAGACCACCCGCCCATCAACCAAGACGGTATCCACATCCATCGCCTTCGCCCGCAGGAACACCACATCGAAGGGGTTGGCTTCTGGGGCAATCCACGGCCAGGTCAGGCGATCGCCCTTGACCAACACCACATCGGCTTTGTAGCCCGGTGCTAATTGGCCAATGTGATCCCCTTTGCCCATCAGTTTTGCGCTGCCCATTGTCGCGAGGTGAAAAATATCTTGGTAGCTGGGGGCCGGAGTGTCGAACTGGGGCGTTCGGTGGAGCCGTGCCGCCAGGCGCATTTCTGCAAACATATCCTCGTCATCGCCCAGGGCAAACCCATCCATCCCCAGGCCCACGGTGACTCCGGCGGCCAACATGGCATTCAGGGGGGCAATGCCTGCCCGCAACCGCAAGTTAGAACCAGGATTATGGCTGACGGCAGCGCCGGTGGTGGCCAAAATCGCGAGATCAGCCTCGTTTAGCCAAACGCCGTGGGCGATCGAAAACCGTGGACTGAGCACCCCCAACGCCTGCAAATGGGCAATCACTGATTTGCCGTAGAACCTTGGCCCCATCAATTTTTCGTGGAACGACTCGACGGCATGGGTTTGGATTTGGGTTTCCAACCGGGCGGCGGCGGCGGCAATGTCTACCATGAGGGCCTCGCTGACCCATTGGGGGCCTGATGGCCCAAACCAGATATCGATGTGGGGGTGGGGTTTGTAGGTGGTGACGAACTCACTGATCAGGGCCAGGTAGTCGGCTGGGGTCAGGGTTTGTTCCAGGGGGAGCAACGTTTGAACCCGTGCTTGCAGGGCGGCGGGCAAACTGGCGAGAAAGGCGGCGTCTTCGTGGTGAACGAGAAAACTGTCGTAGGTTGCGCCGGGGGTGAGGGCCACGCGCATTCCGGCTTGTTCGTAGGCGTTGAGGCGGGCAGTGAGGCTGGCGTGGGCGGTTTCAGGGGGGCCAGATATGGTTGTGACATCGACGACGGTGGTGACGCCGCTTTGCAAGAGTTGGGCGATCGTGAGCAGGGTTTTGAGGGTGGGGTCTTGCGATCGCAATCCCAGGTTGGCAAATAACCACAATTCGAGAAAGGTGTCATCAATCCCCTGGAGGGAGTGGGGCACACCATTGCTGTGGTGATGGGCATTAATCAGTCCCGGCATCACCACAAACTGTTCCGAACCCAGGACTGGGGCGTTGGGATAGGCGGCCCGGAGGTTTGCCCAGCTATCTACGGCGACAATTCTGTCATTTTGGTAGGCGATCGCTCCGTTGGGGAGAGTCGTCGTTCCGGTGAATACCCAACGCCCTCGGATTAATTGAATCTCGCTTGTCATGAATTCAGTTCTCAGTAAGATGGAGCAGGTCAATCCCGATCGGGCACTGGTGCTTGCTTCTTCGGTAGCAGGGGCACGGGCGCGATCGCGAATTGCTGCTTTGTTTGCCCGCCCTCCTCATGAAAACATTATTTATCCTCATTGGCCCCAAAGGCGCTGGAAAAACTTACATTGGTCAACGCATTGCCGCCCACACCCCAATTTATTTTTTGGCTGTGGAACCCATTTGGCTAGAGTATTTAGCCCAGCCTGACCCGGCGCAAAGTGGCTGGGATGTTGTGGCTGCAACGATTGAGCAAGCCTTTGCCACCCACGATCGCGTCATGATTGAATCCTTGGGGGCCGGGGCAGAATTTGCCCAGTTTTACCAAACCTTGCAACAGCGGTATGCAGTGAAGTTGATTAAAGTCGAGACTCATCTGATCACCTGTGCTGACCGTGTGCGCGATCGCGACCAAGCCTTACAGATTCCGGTCACAGAGGAAGCCGTCTGGATGTACAACAAAATTGCAGCCCAGGTGCAATACGACTGGGATCAGACGATTAACAACAATGGCCCCGCCAGTGATGCCGAAATTTTGCAAGCTGTTCAAGCTTGGCTGTAGGCCCGACCTGGCTGGCCTGCCCTTCAGGTGGTGGTGACCACACTCGACTGATGTAAGACGAGGCGATCGCGGCCTGTGGCTTTGGCCTGATACAACGCTTCATCCGCAGCCTGGACTAAATCCTCCGGGGTTGTAGTGTCCGACGGAACCCAGCCCGCCAACCCACAACTGAGGGTAATATGGGCTGCCGTTGGCGATGCCGCATGGGGCAAAGCCTGGGTTTGCAAGGTCTGGCGAACCAGCTCCGCCATGTGCAAGGCTCCTTTCCAATCGGTGCGGGGCAAAATGAGGGCAAACTCCTCCCCCCCATAGCGCGCGGCCAAATCTGCTGGTCGCGCGCTATGGGGGGGAGGGTCGTAGAGACGGCCTGGAGGCAGCGATCGCCCGCCGGATGCCCATAATAATCGTTATAGGCTTTGAAATGGTCAATATCGCACAGCAGCAAAAATAAGGGTACTTGTTCCCGGCGGCAGACTTTCCACTCATAGTCCAGCTTTTCGTCGAACGTCCGCCGATTGGCTAACCCGGTTAAGCCGTCCAGAGTCGCCAACTGATGCAAGGTTTCATTGTCGGCTTGCAGTTTTTGTTCTAACAATTGTTCTTGGGCTAATAGGGCGCTCAACCGCAGGGATAATTGGCGTGCCCGGAGCAGGGATTCAATCCGCAGGAGCAACTCCACCCGATCCACCGGAACCGTAATCACATCATCCACTTGGCGGCGTTGCTCTAGGGTGAGCTGGGGCAGTTGCGATCGCTTCACCAACAGCAAAAACGGTAGGAAAATCGGCTCTACACTCGCCCGCTGGCCGGCAATATAATCAGCCAAGCGCCCAAACGCTGGCCCATCGACAATACACAGGTCAAAGGGCATCAACTCCTGGTTGGGCAGCAAATTTGTGACCTGCACTTGATAGTGGCTGGCGAGCAAATCCGCTAAGATTTGCCGATTGGAGTGATGCTCCAAACACAACAAAATGCGGGGTAAGGGGTCAAGTTGGGGGGTACCATGCACAACAACAGACTGGGACGCGATATCAGGATTAGGCATCGTTTGACGGTTTGATGAACTCAGGGACTCCACTCAGAATTCCCCGTAATTGGGTTAAAGGCTGGCCAACTTTAATGCCATAGCGAGTAATTTCGACCTCGCGCAGGGTTTTCTCAAAATCACTCAGGCGTTTTTTCAAGACCCCGATCGCCCGCCGCAACTGGCCCCGCACTTCCAAATACCGCAGAAATACAATATTGTCAGCCAGGTAGGAAATGCCCAACTCGGTCACGCGAAAGTCGCCTGTAATGCTTTCTACTTCATTCACCAGTAGCATGGTGACGCCGCGCGATTTTAAGTATTGACACAGCCCATGCAAGTTTCGCGTCAATTCGTCTCCCCGAAAGGAGAGCTTATAACCCGAAATGCTATCGAGCATGACAATCTTGCTGCCTGATTGCTCGACTTCAAGCCGCACGAGGTTGGCAAATTCATCGGGGGAATAGGCCAGAGCCTCAATTTTGATGACCGACAAGGTGCCGCGATCGACCATTGCCCGCACGGGAATGTTCACTCCTTCACAGCGATCCAACAAGGTGGCAACGGCTTCTTCAAAGACATACACGACCGATCGCTCGCCCCGGCCAGCAGCCTCTTTGATGAACTGCAACCCCAGGGTGGTTTTGCCCACGCCACTGGGGCCAGTGATGATAGTGACGGTACCCCGCTCCAAGCCGCCGTTGAGCAGTTCATCCATCTCTGGAATTCCGGCTGAAATGGGCTTTTTGTTGGGCAAAACGAAGTCTGTTTCGGCGGGTAAAAGTTTGGGAAAAATTTCTAGCCCTTTGCTGCCAATGCGCATGGCATGGTGCCCGCGCCAAAACGTGCCGCCCCGCAATTTGGCGACGTGGATTGACCGTTCGTTGTCTACCAGTTGCAGGGTAATAATGCCGTCGCTAATAAATTGGAGATCTTCGTCGGGGGCTTCTTGGCTGCCTTCGGAGGTGAAGAGAACGGTTGCACCGTGGCCAGTTAAAAACCGGAGAAAGGCGATCGCTTGTTTGCGAAATTGGTAAGGATCGCTGGCTAAATAGCGAAATTGGGTCATTGAATCGACAAAGATGCGATCGGGTTTCAGCCGTTCAACCTGGTCAATAATTTGCTCATGTAAGGGGGAGGCTTCGATTTCTGCCGCTGAGAAGAGGTCGTAAGCCAAATTCTTAACAAAAAACTCCGTCCCCGGACTTAAGTCTAAGATGTGGATGTGGGCGGTCGAAAACCCCAGGGCCTGACCATTCCGCGCCAGTTGCGGCCCCGATTCGCCCAGGGAAATAAACAGGCGGTTGCTTGTTGCAGTGATTTCGGTGGTCAAAAAATGCCAACCCAGGGTGGTTTTGCCGCACCCCGGCCCACCCCGGACTAGATAAGCCTGCCCTACCGGCAATCCCCCATTGAGGATTTCGTCTAGACCACGGACACCAGTTGAGCACAGTTGATTTGTCATTAGACTTGAAATTGCAGGGTTGCGTTGTTGATAGAAAAAATAGGATAGCGAGGGGTTGCCGCGATCGCGGCGGGGGCAAAAACTTGGGAGCGTTGGTATGCACCAGTCAGACAATGGAGCGTGGTGCGATGTGGCTGAGTCTAGGCCGATGCGAACCCCAGAGCGTCGCAACGATGGCGGTGCCCCAGGTGCAAGCAACAACAGCGTGCCCTATTCGATCAGGAGCGACTGGTGCTGCGATCGCGGCGGTGGAGTGCAAATCAACGGTCTAACTCTGGCTGTAGAGCGTGATTTGCGGCTGCACTGGAATGGGCTAAGTGGGACGCTGAGCGGGCTGAGATTAATGGATGCTTGAGAGCAGGATAAAAGGCGATCGCCATGCCATAAATACGCCTCTATCGACAGTGGGAATTATGCTAGCAATAGGCGAATTTATGACTAAAAATAATGCGCAAAATAAAGCAATGAAAATGAGCAATTCAGTAAAACTCCCTGGCCTGGAGGAGTAATTCCATCATACTCAATTTTGTTTGGCACACTCCGAAATCAGAAGTAAACCTTAAGCCGAAAGCAGCTCAAATCTTGGACAGACTTGCCTTTGAAGAAAATGAGACGGACTGAATTAGGATGCTCTCCTGCCAACGGCTGACCTGCCCGCAGAGGAGCCTGGTGATAGTCGATCAGTCTACCCTTGCGTCAAGGATAAATCTCCTAGTTGGGATAATTTTTTACCATTCGGTAAAAATGAAGGTGCCAGCCATGAACTGGGGGCTGATCTATGTTGGGATAGCCTATGGTAGGGTGTTGCCAGTGGGATGGCTCGATTGGCTGAAGTTTGGACAAAAGCTTGATGAAGTTCCAATTTCCTCGGATTCGGTCTGTGGCGATCGCCGGTTGCGGGGTCGCTTTGCTACTGGGTACGGCGCAGGGTTTGGCCCAACAATCCTTACAAGTGCGGGTGCAACGCTGGCTGCAAGTGAGTCAACGGAATGGGCAAGTGCAATATGTGCAGGGGGGCCGTCCTCGGGCGGCGGCAGTGGGCGATCGGTTACAGGCGATCGGAGATGGGTTGGCCACTGGCCCGAACTCGACTGCCCGGTTAACGGTTGATACGGGCATTGGCACGGTTGAAGTCGACGAAAAAACCCAACTTTCAGTGCAAGAATTGGCCTTTGCGCCAGACAATGGGCGCATTACTCGCCTCCAGGTGAATGCTGGGCAGGCGCGGCTGCGAGTACGACCATTTACCCACAAAGGATCTCGCCTCGAAATTCGGACACCTGCGAGTCTCAGCGGGGTGCGGGGTACAGAATTTGGCCTCACCGTGCAACCCAATGGCAAAACGGGGCTGGCGGTGCTGGATGGCAATGTGCAGAGTGCGGCCCAGGGGCAGGCTCAGGCTGTCAATCGCGGTTATCAAAACTTTACGCAACCAGGGGCACCCCCGTCTCGCCCTGTCCCGTTAACGAACGATACATCGCTCCAAGTGTCGGTGGAGCGGGTGATCCAGGGGGGCGATCGCAAAGTACGCCTTATCGGGCAAGTAGACCCGGTGAATTTGGTGACAGTTGATGGCACCCCCCAAGTGACGGATGCCCAAGGTCGCTTTGTGACGACTTCGCGATCGCTGCCAACATCCTTGGCGCTGCGGGTTGTGGTGACAACTCCCCTGGGCCTCGAAAAAATTCATATCGTTCCGCTGACGCGCTAAGCCGAACACGGTTGCGCTTGGGACGGGGGGAATGGTTTTCCTGGCGATCGTTCAGTGCGATGACAGTTTGCATGAACGCCGATATAGTGATGGCAGAGAATTTGTATTAGACCGTGGGAGGAAAATTCTGCTTCCAAGTGGGTCACTGGGCCAAAGCAAGGCTTAAACTCCAGGTGCTTTGCGGCGTTCGCGGCAAGAGCCTAGGGGGGATTCAGTCGGGGAAGCACAAACAGAAATGAATCATGCTTTGTGGCCATTGATTAACCATAATCAATCAACTGGAGTGCAGCGCGAGGGAAACTCCCTATCCCCATTGGCCTTAAACCCAAAGCCGCAGACCTGGAGCCGCAGACCTGAAGCTTCAGACAGGTAGTAGGGGGTAACGGCAATAAGGCCGTACAAAAGGGCCGCGATCGTGTAAGTATTGCTACATTCGAGTGATTACGGGGCCAAAGGGGCCGAGATATGTTAGGGGTAGGCGGCGGAAAGCAGCCGTTGTGCTGTTCTGAGGCAGGGGAAACAGTGGACAAACTAACTAGTTGCACACCTCGTTTCCTAAGGGCTTGCTTGGTATCTTTTAATACGTTGCACGTTGAGCGATTGGCTTGTTGTAACTCACGCCTTGCAACAAAGTGATTCATTGCTGTTGATGGTTCGTCACTAAACATCGTCTGTTTGAAACGGGCTGAACTGAAAGGTATGCAGGGGCAAGTCAAGGGGTTGGGTGAGCGAATTCTACCGGGACTGTTGGCAATGGTTTTGGGTGCCCTGCTGCTTGGCTTGGGCATTTTGCAACCGTTTGAGTTAGTTGCTTATAACGTCTTGTTTCGGTGCCGAGGGGAGCGGACATGGGACGATCGCCTGGTGTTGGTGGCCATTGATGATCGCAGTCTTGAGCAGTTACAACAGTTTCCGTGGCCCCGACAATATTACGTAGATTTGCTCGATCGCTTGGTGCCTGGGCAACCCAGTGTGGTAGCGATGGATCTGCTGTTCTCGGAGGCGACGACGACGGATGCTGCCCTGGCAACAGCGTTGCTTCGGTCAGGCCAGGTGGTGTTGGCTCAGGCGGTGGATGCCTTTGGCAATCCCCTGTTACCCGTTGCGCCGTTACGCGAGGCGGCGATCGCGACGGGCCACATCTTGCACCAGCCTGACAGCGACGGCATTACCCGGTCAGTGAAGTTGCAGTGGAACGACGCTCCGAGTTTTGGCGTGGCGGCGGTGCAAGCTTATTCGGTGGTGAGGGAAACGGTTGAGTTACCGGCCCTGGATCGTCCCTATTGGCTGAATTGGACGGGGCGATCGCGCACGCTTCCCCAATATTCCTTTGTCGATGTGCTGGAACGCCGCATCCCGCCGGAACGATTTACCCACAAGCTAGTGCTGGTGGGGGTGACAGCCACGGGAGTTGATGCGTTGATGACTCCCTACGATCGCCCGTTGCCTGCCAGTGGGGTGCATTTACAGGCGACTTTGATTAACAATTTGCTCCAGCAACGGCCCCTGGTGCCAGCTTCGGCGGGGTGGATCTGGTTGTTTTTTGGGCTGTGTGGCCCCGGTTTGAGCTATGGCTTGAGCTTTTGGCGGGGTCTTCGGCGCTGCGCTGTCTGGCTGAGTGCTTGTCTGATGGCTGGGGCCATGACGATGGGGCTGTTCTCCCTGGGGTATTGGTTGCCGATTGCGTTGATCCTGAGCTTGATGACGAGCACGGCGATCGCAACCTGTTGGCTAGAGCAATGGCGGTTAGACCGGCAGTTGCAACATCATGTCGAGGTGTTGTGGCGGGCCTACCAGGGAACGGTGGTAAAGCCCTATCCCCCTTCCGTGGCGGAGGGGGCCGCCTACAGTCAGTTGGCTGAAGTGCCGCACCCTGGCGATAGCATTACCCAATTACGGGAATTGGCGACGGTGTTTGGTCGTTCCCAGGCTACCCAGGCCGCGATCGCCCAAAGTTTGGCTATTGGTCTGGTGGCTTCAGATTTAGAAGGCCATATCTGGTTTTGCAATCCTGTAGCGAAGAGCTGGTTAGCCTTGCAGACTGGCGATCGCCTGCCCTTGGCGTTACACCCGACGTGGATGAATTCGGCAGACTGGGAAGCCGCCGTAGCGACCGTTGTTGCTCAGCACCAGTCAGCCCAGCACAGTTTGCAACAGGGCGATCGCTGGTATACCCTGACCCTGGAGCCGCTGGTGTATTCGGTGCCGCTTCAGGCGGCGGCCCAATCTGCGATTGATGGGCTGTTGCTGGTGATTGAAGAAATTACTTTGCAAAAGCAGGCCGAATTAGCCCTGGCTGATCAGGTCAAAGAGTTGCAACGCCTCAGCCAACTCAAAGACGACTTTTTGAGTACGGTCTCCCACGAGTTGCGATCGCCGATGGCAAACATTCAAATGGCGATTAAACTTCTTGAAGTCACAAAATCCCCTGAAAGCACTCGCCACTATCTCAAAATTTTGCAGGCTGAGTGTACTCGCGAGATTGACTTGATTAACGACCTGTTAGATCTTCAGCGCTTGGAAGCCGATGCCCACGTCTTTCACATGGAGGCGATCGAGCTGGAAACCTGGTTGCCACCGCTGATCGAGCCGTTTTATGAGCGGGCAGAATCCCAACAACAAAGTATCAAAATTGAATTGTGCGAACCCCTGCCCATCCTCGCAGCCGATACTGCTAGCTTGCAACGGGTCTTGGTTGAATTGGTGAACAATGCCTGCAAATACACTCCCCCCGACGGTACGATTACGGTCTTGGCCGATGCTAGTTCCGAGTATGTCCACCTCAGTGTGAGCAATTCGGGTTCCGAAATTCCCCCAGCAGAGATACCCCGAATTTTTGAAAAGTTTTACCGGGTGCCCCAAGCCGATCGCTGGAAACGAGGTGGCACAGGGTTGGGGTTAGCGTTAGTGCAAAAATTGGTGCAATGTTTGGGTGGCAGTATTCACGTAACCAGTGAAGCGGGGTATACAACGTTTACCATTCAGTTACCCGTTGCCACCCGGTCTTCCTCCGAGTCGGCGCAACCGTAAACGGCAATGGCAACTCCCCTTCGGTTTCCCTGTGTGGTGGTGTGTCAACATCGTACCTGCCGTAAGCAGGGCGCTCAGGCTGTGTTGGCGGCGTTTCGACAGCACCAACCCGATGGCTGGTCGGTCTATGGCAGTGGCTGTATGGGGCAATGTGGCAATGGGCCAATGGTGCGGATTTTGCCAGAAGATGTGTGGTACTGGCGGGTTCAGCCGGATGTTGTGCCCCGGATTGTGACCCAACACCTGCAAGGCGGCACGGCGATCGCCCAGTTGCTCTATCCTATGCGGCCCAAACCACCTTCACCGTAGCGGCAACATGCAGGGCCTCTCAGCACAATTCCAAGGTGCGAACGGCCCTAATTCTGCACGCCATAGGGTTGGATGCAGCAAGTTGAGGCTGTGGGTTTAGAACTGCGATCGTCTTCTTAGAATGGTAGCTAGTCAACCAACTGGAAACACCCACCAATGATCGCAATTGTTGAAGCCGATCTGAGTCGAGATAGCCATGCCCAAGCCTTCATCAACCTGCTGGAAATCTATGCAATGGATCCAATGGGAGGCGGTCGGAAATTACCCGATGATGTCAAAGCCAATCTGCCCAAGGCACTTGCTCAAAGACAATCAGCCTATGTCATCCTCGCCTTTGCAGCAGACGATCCGGTCGGCTTAATTGTCTGTTTTGAGGGATTTTCGACCTTTGCGTGTAAGCCTGTGCTCAATATTCATGATGTTGTTGTAGCTCCGGCTTACCGTGGTCAAGGTTTATCGAAGCAATTGCTGCAAAAAGCGGAAGAAATTGCCCTTCGGTTGGGGTGCTGCAAATTGACCTTAGAAGTTTTGGAAGGGAATCATGTTGCCCAAATGGCCTACCGTTCTTTTGGGTTCAACGGGTTTGAGCTAGATCCGAAAATGGGCCAAGCCTACTTTTGGGAAAAGAAATTGGACGAGGGCTGATCGCCTTAGGCGCGATGCTTTCTAAAAAAAGTAGGGTAAGCAATGCCTACCCTACTCTCAACTTAACTGTTTTCTAGATGTTCAGATTTCTAGATGTTCAGAACTTAGTAGCGGTAGCCGCTGTTCTTTTGGTTAGGCTTGTGCACGATGAAGCTCATGACCTGGCACTGCTTGATGTTGTCGAATGCAACAACACGGATGTAGCAGTTGGGGTATTCAGAGCGGCACTGTTGCACTTCGTTTAAAACTTCTTGAGGCGAGCTCACGTTGAACAAAGGCAGCTTCCACATGGTCCAATAGTAGATCTCAGCGTCAGAGCTTTCGTTGAACTCTACGCAGGGGTGGTAGCCTTGCTCGATGGTGTACTCAATTTGACGGGCAATTTGAGCATCGGTGAGGGGAGGCAGGTAAGAAAACGTTTCATACCGACGCTCTTTGGGCAGGGTTTTCATGGATACCTCGACTTAAATGACAAATGACAATCAAAAGGTTGAACGGTAGACAGAGCGATCGCGCTAGTTACCACAAGGATTCCGGGGGTAAACGCTCTGTCGTCGAGTTGTACGGTTGCTCAGCGATCGCCTCTGGGGCATCAGCTTCACAACCAGGGGCGATCGACCCAGCTTCTAAGTCCGTCTCAGTCTGTGGATCAACTTGCGTCATGCGTTCTAACTGCTGAGTCCGTTGGGCCAAATTGGCAGCCTGAATTCCCGTTTGCAATAGCTCAGGGAGATAGCCAGCAATCTCTTCGGCGATGTGTTCCCGCACCGTCAAAATCCGAAAAGCCAACCGTTGCTCTTCTTGAAAAAGCGCTTTCAAAAACGCCTCACTGTCTTGAATGCTGACCCGATAGGAAAACTGGCGTAACCAGTAAGCCCGTTTGGGTTCAGTCTCATCAAGCTGAGCAACCACGGTTCTCAGCGCCTGATAGGTCACATAACTAATCAGGGTTTTCGCCGTATCATTCGCAATCTTTTTTAAATCCATAGATGAGACAGAAGTAGAACGATAAAAGGTGCAAGCGATTGAAACGAATTTCCACTCTCCTTTTACCGTCTACCCTCCCATTAGATGGTGTCTTGAGCTTCAAACTCGAACTTGATTTCCTTCCACAGTTCGCAAGCGGTTGCCAACTCAGGGCTCCAGCGGCAAGCTTCGCGGATGATGTCGCCACCTTCACGCATCAAGTTGCGACCTTCGTTCCGTGCTTGGACACACGCTTCCAAAGCAACCCGGTTAGCGGTTGCACCCGGTGCGTTCCCCCAGGGGTGACCCAAGGTACCACCACCGAACTGTAGAACGGAGTCGTCACCGAAGATTTCAACCAGCGCTGGCATGTGCCATACGTGGATACCACCGGAAGCGACGGCCATTACACCAGGCATAGAAGCCCAGTCTTGGGTGAAGTAAATCCCACGAGAGCGATCTTGCTCGATGTAGTTTTCGCGGAGCAGGTCAACGAAACCGAGGGTAACGGCCTGGTCACCTTCCAACTTACCGACAACAGTACCGGTGTGGATGTGGTCACCACCGGACATCCGCAAACACTTCGACAGAACGCGGAAGTGGATCCCGTGGTTCTTCTGACGGTCGATAACGGCGTGCATTGCGCGGTGGATGTGCAACAACAGACCGTTGGCACGGCACCATTTCGCCAAAGTGGTGTTGGCGGTGAAGCCTGCGGTCAAGAAGTCGTGCATGATGATGGGCATTTCCAGTTCTTTGGCGAACTGAGCCCGCTCCAGCATGTCTTCGCAGGTGGCGGCGGTAACGTTCAGGTAGTGACCTTTGATTTCGCCGGTTTCAGCTTGCGCTTTGTGAATTGCATCTGCAACAAACAGGAAGCGATCGCGCCACCGTTGGAAAGGCTGAGAGTTGATGTTTTCGTCGTCTTTGGTGAAGTCCAAACCGCCGCGCAGACATTCGTAAACGGCACGACCGTAGTTCTTTGCCGACAAACCGAGCTTGGGTTTGATGGTACAACCGAGCAGAGGACGACCGTACTTGTTGATCTTGTCGCGCTCAACTTGGATCCCGTGGGGAGGCCCTTGGAAGGTCTTCAGGTAAGCAACGGGAATGCGCAAGTCTTCCAAGCGGAGGGCTTTCAGGGCTTTGAAACCGAACACGTTACCAACCAAAGAGGTCAGCAAGTTGGTGACAGAGCCTTCCTCGAACAGGTCGAGAGGGTATGCAATGTAAGCGATGAACTGACTATCTTCACCGGGAACGGGCTCGATGTCATAACAACGACCTTTGTAGCGATCGAGGTCAGTCAAGAGGTCGGTCCATACGGTCGTCCAGGTACCGGTCGAAGATTCGGCTGCGACTGCGGCCCCAGCTTCTTCGGGAGGAACACCGGGCTGAGGCGTAACGCGGAACGCCGCCAAAATATCAGTATCTTTAGGAGTGTAGTCTGGAGTGTAATACGTTAGTTTGTAATCTTTTACCCCAGCCTCATACCCAGCTTTGGACTGGGTTCTCGTTTGAGCGTAAGACATATCTCCCTTCCTGTGAATTCGTTCAGAAAAAATCGCGATCGAAACCGTCTCAGCGCAATTTCAAATACGCTTACCTGAAATTGCCTGAAAACTTGACAGCTCTCCCCTCGTCAGCTAGGGAGAGGAATCACTATAAACCCAGCAAGCCTGGAGTTAACAGCCTTAATTACAATCTCACCCTATTACTTGGGACGTGTCTAGATTGAATATATCAGGATTTAGATAAGCCTTACTTTAGTTCTTCTGTTTAGTTAAATAAACAATGGTTATAAAGTAAGTATTAAAATTGGGGAACGTAAAGCTTTTGTCCCCTAAAAAAATTGCTGGTTTTTGCTGAAACTCTTTTCCCGTCAGGCGATCGCCCTGATGAAACGAAACTTAATCTATGCCTATAATGCACAAAACTGCACCAATTTACCTCAGCAAAAGGTCAAATTATTCAGATTTGTTGCAAGAATTTTACCTTCTCTTTGGGGGGAATTCAGGCAAATTAGGGGCAAGGATAACACGACGAATTGCGATTTTGAGCGAGGTTAGAGGCTCAGAAGGGGACAAAATGTGGTATGGAATTTGGCTGGAGATTACGGATTGAATCGGGGTTTGTGCGATCGCAATTCGTGCCAAAAACCTCCACAAATTCTTACCTTAATCGTGGCATTCCGTCAATTTTTCGGTCATGATTTGGGTGTGTTGCCACCACTGTTGCCCCCCGATCGCAAGGCGAGACGGAAGATGGCCAGTGGGGGCCAGGGCATTGAAATGCCAGTGAGCGGGGCGATCGTTGCGATTATGCAATTGCCAACCCACTTGTTCGCAAAATTGGCGATAGTCGCCCCCAACCGCTTGATAAATTCGACTTTGGGCTGTGAAGCCAAACCGCCCCAGGCTGTATTGCGTCCAGAGGCGATCGATGGTTTGCAAATCTGGACACGGGATGCGCCGCAAGTCGCCGCTAAACACATAGCCCCCCGCAGGTTTGTTCAACAAGGTGCGAATGGCGTTCCACGTAGCAGTATCGGCTTGGGCCCATTGCCGCGCTGCTAAATACTGCCGGAGAAGGCGATAATCCAAGCGGGTGGTCGCGGGGAGTGGCTCAGGGCGGGTGGGTTCGCTTGGTGGGGCCGGGTGGCGCGGACGGGATGGCGACGCGATCGCTGCCTTGGGGGAAACTGTTGCGAGGGCTTGCATGACTTCCTCCACGGTTTGATACCGTTGGTTGACGGCCTCTTGCAACAGCTTGTCGAGGATCGCCCCAAACTGTGGATCAACGCTGCTGCCAGGGGGGAGGCGATCGCGCCAGACCCACCGATGGCTTTCCACATCAAACAAGTTAAACGGTGATTCTCCCGTCAACAGCCGTACACAAATCGAGCCTAAACTGTAGAGATCACTTGCCGGAAACACCCGCCCCCGATTTTGTTCCGGAGCCATGTATTCCGCCGTGCCAATAATCGTGCCCGTCCGTAGCGCTGTCGTTTGATTCAAGACTTTGGCAATCCCAAAATCAATAATCACCAGCTTGCGATCGCTCGTCCGCCGAATGATATTACTCGGCTTCAGATCCCGGTGAATGATATTGCGTTGGTGGACAAAGGCCAGGGTCGATAACAAATCCAGCAATAACGCTTTGACCTCTGCCCCCGAATAGCTGCCCCGTTGCACCAGTTCCTGTTCCAGCGTGGGGCCATCTACAAATTCCTGCACCAGATAAAACAGGCGATTCTGCTGGAAATGGGCAAACAAACTGGGAATTTGGTGATGTTGCCCCAACTCATCCAACCGTTCTGCCTCTTTGTGGAAGAGTTCAACGGCTTTGGTATAGTTCTGGGCCGAGGGCTGATCCAAACACAACTGCTTCACCACGCACCGAGGCTTAGAGGGAAGATCTTCATCGATCGCCAAAAAGGTGCGGCCAAACCCCCCACGACTGATGGGTTGGATGGGGCGATAGCGTTCCCGCAGGAGAAGCTTGGCCCCGCAATAGTGACAATGTTGCGAGGTATCAGGATTATGAGGGTGCTGACAGCCCAAGATGACGCAATATTTCATGGCCGCGCGGCAGGAGAAACAGCCCAAACAGCGGAGTACTTTGCAGGCTCCAAACCCAGAATAGACCAAGCTTGTAGCAGAAATCTGCTTGGTGAGCTGCGGCTGGGGCCACACGTGGCAGGGCACCGTTAATGGCGCGTTATGTAGCGTAGCTAGCACAACTCCTGAGAATCGACCCTTTGGAAGTATGTCAAATTGTAAAAAGGCTTGCGGTTTTTAGACTTAACCACTATCTATAGTAGTGTCGGTTCCAAAAACACCCCAGATACAGCGTTCATCGATCTCTGCTCGTTTCCATCGATGCTCCTGTGGGGCCAAGTTTATTCACCATTAGCCAAACATAAGAGAGTCTTACTATGACTTATCAACAGAAGCTCAGTCCTTGGGTGATCCATAAGGCGCTGCCTAACTTGAAGCAATTGGATGTGATGCGGTTTCGGCGGCGAAATGAGGCTGAGGCTTATCTCAAGGCCCTCAAGCAAATGCAACCCCACGGGAACTTTGCACTTGCGTTTGACATGGGCAATGGCGAATATGCCAGCATTGGCAGCTAGTTGTCAAGAGATGGTGTGTGGTTCGGAGTGTGGTGTTGCAACAATTTAATAGCGATCGCGGCAAATGGAGCTTGTCGCTTACAGATCTTTACATTCTAAATAAGCTGCTCTGCCAGCAGACTGAGCTGTGCCACAATAAAAACCGCGACAGGAAAAACCGCGATAGGTGGTGGTTAAATCAGTGCAACTGGATCAAAACAGCAACCCTCGGACTCTCGGTAAGTTTATTGCTCAGCAAATTACCGAGAGTTCTTGTCATCGCATCACGTTTGCCCAGTTTATGGAATGGGCGCTGTATCATCCCCAGTGGGGCTACTATGCAGCGGCACCGACCAAGATTGGGGCAAAGGGCGATTTTGCGACTTCCCCGCACCTGGGGGCCGATTTTGGGGAGTTGCTGGCAGAGCAGTTAATCCAGATGAGCCAGGGCTTTGATCCGGTGCAACCGCTAACCCTAGTGGAAATGGGGGCAGGGCAGGGGTTGCTAGCAAAAGATATTTTGACCTATTTGGGCGATCGCGCGCCTGGTTTGTTGGCCCGGTCGGAGTATTGGATTGTGGAACGGGCGGCAGCGCTGATTCAAGAGCAGCAGCAGCAGTTACAGGGGTTGATGCAAGCTGGGGTGACGGTGCGCTGGTGTGGGTTAGAAGATTTGCCCTCGGCGATCGTGGGCTGTGTGTTTTCCAATGAACTGGTGGATGCCTTTCCGGTGCATCAGGTGATTCGGCAGGGAGAGCAACTTCAGGAAATTTACGTGACGCTGGCTGCCAATGCGACTTCAGAGTCGCCAGAGTTTGTAGAAACGGTGGGGGATTTATCTACGCCGCGCTTAGCCGATTATCTGGCTCAGTTGGGCGTTGACCTGCTCAGCGATCGCTACCCAGAGGGCTATCGGACGGAGGTCAATCTGGCGGCGGTGGACTGGATTGCGACGGTTGCACAACAGATCGAGCGGGGGTACATCATCACGATTGATTATGGCTATCCCAGCGATCGCTATTACCATCCCTTGCGGACAGAGGGCACCTTGCAGTGTTACTACCGCCATCGTCATCACTCCAATCCCTACTTATATATAGGAGAGCAGGACATCACCAGTCATGTGAATTTCACGGCGCTGGCCCACTATGGCACCAAAGCCGGGTTGCAGACTGTGGGCTTGACGAAGCAAGGCTTATTTCTGATGGCCCTGGGGTTGGGCGATCGCCTGGTGCGGCTCAGCCAATCTAACGCCACAGATAGTGCCACCATTCAAACCGTGTTGCAACGGCGGGATGCGCTCCAGGGGCTAATCAATCCAATGGGGTTGGGTAACTTTGGAGTATTGATCCAACAAAAAGGTATGGATCCAGCGTTTCCCTTGCTGGGTTTGCAAGGCGAACGATAGGGCAGGAGTTCCCTCGCAACCGTTATGGCCGCGATCGGTGGAGCAAGAGCGCTTCCTGTACCCACTGTTTGACCTGCCCCAACGAAGGACACAACGCCGTTTGGTTCAACAGTGTGACATGGAGCTTCATCACCTGCTGGTGTACTTTGTGAAAGGGCATTTGGGCTAACTGGCCGGGGGAGGCAATTCCCGCATGGAGCAGCAGCCCACAATATTCGCACCCGACGCTGGGCAACCGGGAGAGATCGGCCAGGGCGGCCCATTTGTTCACGTATTGGGGATGGATCTGAAGCTGGCTGGCGAGAGTTGCCCGTTGTTCGGGGGTGGCTGTGTGGCGGCACAACTGGAGAGTGGTGGCAATTCCCTGGGCCAAGAGTTTGGCTTGATTGTCGGTATTGAGGCCGGGTAAAGCTTGAATAGCCCAATTTTGCGATCGCACGGTGGAGGTGCGGGGCGCGGTTGCTGCCGAAGTTTTGGGCCTGTGGCGGGGTTTTGGGGTTTTGGTGCGGGCCTGTGGGGCTTTGCTCATGGCGCGATCGCCTACCAACCAAATGGGACTGATTGATCATAGCGAGTCTTTCTAGCCACTGGGGCACCAAAAACGATATACTGAATTTGGTTCGTTACGGGATGTAGCGCAGCTTGGTAGCGCGCCTGCTTTGGGAGCAGGATGCCGCAGGTTCAAATCCTGTCATCCCGATTGGCTTAATCACGCTTAATTCAGCTAAGTTTTGTAGTCAAGCTGGGTATGGGCAATTCCCAGTGGGCAGAAAGCTTAGCTTAAATAATGGTGTAGTTTGCTAACCCATGCCAAACCTGGCTGATGGTGGGTAAGGCACTGCGGCAAACAGCGATTTTGTCGCACATTCAAGCTCGTGATCAACAGAGCCACGCTGGGTCTTGCTTCCACGGTTGTAACAACCCCCGTCTAAGGACTGATGCCTGCGAACTGAGAGGACTGAATAGTATAGAAAACTACATTTTTTAGTAAGGGCTCAGTCTCTGACCCCTACAATACAATTTTCTAAAGGCAATCGTGAAGAGAACGTGATGGGGCACCAAAGAGCGGAACAGGGAAAGGGGCCGAAAACACCATTTGTTTATCCAAATATGCGACTCCCCTTTATCTTGCTGATTACTTGTTTTGCGGCGTGGGGCGTAGCCGCGAATATGACCGATCCACTGGTGAAGGTTTTCAGCAAGATCTTTACCATGAGCACGTTGCAGGCAGCGTTAGTTCAATTTGCGTATTACGGGGCATATTTTTGTTTAGCGCTACCCGCCGCTTTTATCAATCAGCGGTATTCCTATAAGGTTGGGGTGTTAGTGGGGTTGGGGTTGGCCACGTTGGGAGCTTTTGCTTTTTATCCAGCGAGCCTCACCATGACCTATGGTTTTTTCCTGGCAGCTTTGTTTATTCTGGCAGGTGGGCTCTCAATTTTGGAAACCTCGGCTAACCCGTTTGTGATGTCGATGGGGCCGGAGAAAAGTGCCACGCGACGGTTGAATCTTGCTCAAGCCTTTAATCCTTTGGGGACAAACCTGGGGGTGTTGCTGGCGGCAACGCTGATTCTCCCAAAGCTGAATTCGGCAACTGCCGCGCAACGGGCGGCAATGACTCCGGAGGCTTTGCGTGCAGTGCAAGCGGCTGAACTGAATGCGGTGATGACGCCGTATGTGGGAATGGCGTTTGTGTTGTTGTTACTTTGGATTTTGATTGCCTTGGGCCGGGTGCCAAAGACCCATGAGCCCAGCACGAGGGCGGTGCGACGGGGCAGTTTTAGGGCGACGATAAACCGTTTGTTTGCTAATACCCATTATCGGTATGGGGTGATTGCACAGTTTTTTAATGTGGCGGCTCAGACCTGTACATGGACGTTTACGATTCAGTATGTGCAAGAGGCGATCGGCGGCAATGAAGCGAGTGCTGGTTATTATTTGCAATACAGTCTGTTGGTGTTTTTAGTCTCGCGGTTTGTATTGACCTGGGTAATGGGGTTTGTGCGGCCAACGGCTTTGCTGACTGGGTTGGCCTTGCTGGGTAATTTGTTATGCGTGTATGCGGTGTTTAGTCCGACTTTGGCTGGGGTTTGGTCGCTGGTGCTTGTTTCTGGGTGCTTGTCGTTGATGTTTCCGACGATTTATGGCGTCGCGCTCTATGGCTTGGGGGAAGATACCAAGTTTGGGGCCGCAGGGTTGGTGATGGCGATTTTGGGTGGGGCGATTATGCCTTTAGTGCAAGGGGCTATGGTGGATGCGTTTGGCGCGGCGATTTCTTATCTGACGCCTGCTTTGTGTTTTTTGGTTGTAGCGGGCTATGGCTTCTTTAATCTGAAAACAGTGCGTGATTTACGGATTTGAGGTGAGGGCGATCGCGGCTGAAATTGCTTCTGCACTGAGGGTTGGGATGGCCCGATCACGCTTCTTCTGTGCTCGATTCGTTCAATCTATCCACACGTTTGAGTCACGTGAATTTGGGTAAAGAATATTTTTGTAATGAATCAAACCGCGATTGCCCCCAGTATTCATCCAGGCGCGATCGCGGTTTTGGTTTAGCCTCTATAGGCTCAGCCCTTACAACGACAAATTGCGATCGGTGACGGCACCGAGACTGCTAGAAGAGACCAGGCTGGCGTACTTCGCCAACACGCCAGAGGTATAGCGCGGGCTGGGGCGTTGCCATTGGGCACGGCGTGCGGCCAGTTCCTCCTCGGATACATCGAGTTGGAGCAAGCGCTCACGGGCATCGATCGTGATGATGTCCCCTTCTTTGACCAGGGCGATCGTGCCACCCACATAGGCTTCGGGGGCTACGTGACCGACTACCAGGCCATAGGTGCCGCCAGAGAAGCGTCCATCGGTGATGAGGCCCACGGAATCGCCTAAGCCTGCGCCGATAATGGCGGAAGTTGGTGCCAACATTTCTCGCATTCCTGGCCCGCCTTTTGGCCCTTCATAGCGGACAACGACCACATCCCCAGCCTGAATTTTGCCAGCCAGAATGGCATCTAAACACTCTTCTTCGGATTCAAACACTCGGGCTGGGCCAGTGATTTGTGGTTTTTTTACGCCTGTGATTTTGGCGACAGCCCCTTCGGTGGCGAGGTTGCCTTTCAAAATGGCCAAGTGTCCGCTGGCGTACATGGGGTTTTCCCACGGACGAATCACATCCTGGTCGGCGCGGGGTTCATCGGGAACGTCTTTGAGGCGATCGGCAATGGTGTCGCCCGTGATAGTGATGCAGTCGCCATGCAATAACCCACGATTGAGCAACATTTTCATCACTTGGGGAATGCCGCCAGCTTTGTGTAAGTCTGTGGCGACATACCGACCGGAAGGTTTGAGGTCGCACAACACGGGCACTCGGCCCCGAATCGTTTCAAAGTCATCCAGGGTGAGAGGCACGCCAGCGGAATGGGCGATCGCCAGGAAGTGCAACACTGCATTGGTGGAGCCACCGATCGCCATGATGACCGAAATGGCATTTTCGATGGATTGGCGCGTGATGATATCCCGAGGGCGCAAGTTATTGCGAATGGCTTCGACCAAAACTTTCCCTGCGAGTTCTGTGGTGGCGGCTTTCTCCTCATCTTCGGCAGCCATCGTTGAGGAATACATCAAACTCATGCCCATAGCCTCAAAGGCAGAAGACATGGTATTAGCGGTGAACATTCCCCCGCAAGAACCGGCACCGGGGCAGGCATTTCGCTCGACGGCCAGCAGTTGCTCGGTGTCAATGCGACCGGCACTGTGTTGACCCACCGCCTCAAAGGCGCTAACCACGGTGAGGTCGGTGCCGTCTAAATGACCGGGTTTAATGGTGCCGCCGTAGACGAAGATGGCCGGAATATTCATGCGGGCCATCGCGATCATGGCACCGGGCATATTTTTGTCACAACCGCCGATCGCCAAGACTCCATCCATGCTTTGGGCATTGCACGCCGTTTCGATCGAGTCGGCAATCACATCTCGCGACACGAGGGAATACTTCATCCCTTCTGTGCCCATCGAAATCCCGTCGCTGACGGTAATCGTGCCAAAGAGTTGGGGCATCCCGCCGCCATGACGTACACCGGCCTGCGCGCGATCGGCTAAGGCGTTAATCCCCATATTGCAGGGGGTGATGGTGCTATATGCGCTGGCGACCCCAACGATGGGTTTGTTGAAATCTTCGTCCTGAAAGCCAACCGCCCGTAACATTGCCCGGTTGGGCGATCGCTGCACCCCTCCTGTAATTGCTTTGCTTCTCCAGTTCTCAGTCATAGTCGTTTTCGTCTTCTCCATATTCTCTTCAATTCTCGCAGACCAGCGAATTGTTCAGCTGAGGCATTATTTTGTTTTCTGATTGGAACTGAAATGTTTCTGGGCAGTCTAGATCCGGAGTGGAGATATACTAAAGACCGTTTCAACCGCATGGGGAAAAGCGGCTATCGGCCAAGCCGTCGCTTCAAGGGTTGATCATCAAGGAGATATCATGCATCGTAATCACCGAGTTTCAGCAATCCAGTCTGTTCGTCCTGCCCGTGCTCACTTCCGCAAACCCACTAGCCGCGAGTTGGATTTGTTGCTTTTAGCGGGGTGCTCCTGTTTGCTCACAGTTTTAGTGCATCCGGTGGCTGATGCTATGCAAGTCGCGAGTGCGTTGAATCCTAGCAAAACTGCGATCACCATGCAGGCGAGTGTGCCCACGAATTCTGTGGCTGCGTTTCATCTCACGGTGCCCCCCACACGGGATGAGGTGGCCGATGATGATGAAGCATAACGGTCGTTAGGGCCTGGGCTTGAGATCGCCGCCCTACACTGCGATCGGCCCAAAGCTCGCTTAACACAGCCGCGTTCCTAAAGGCGACGGCCCTGATCCTGCTTAGCCCGGTGGCGACTTAGACCGCGCGATCGCCCCCATCAACTTGGGCAATGCGCCTTGAACAAGCTGAAAAAAAGCACCGATCGCATCACTGTGGGGAGGATGAATCGGTGCTTTTGTAGTGACGATGGTGTCGTTCCCAGTAACGACACGCCAAACCCTGTTTGTTTCAAGTTTGATGAATGAACTCGCCAGTCGGGAATTACTTGAATCGCGATGGTGACTGTTGCCCGCTGGTATAGTGCCAAGCCTGAACGCGATCGCCTAGCGCATCCCGCGCTTTTGGACAGACGCAAGCAACTGAGGCCGCACTTGCTTAGCCCACAAATCGAAATTAAACTCCGCGTGCCCAGTCCCCTGCTTAGTGGTGGTTTCAAGTTGGTTATTGTCAACAGATGATTTCATAATAGTCGTCCTTCAATCAATCAAAGCCCTACTATGGTTGAACCATGAAAACGATGGTTTTGGCTACCCGCGCAAGGCAAGGAAATGCGTAAAACTCAAGGCTTCCATGCATTGAAGTCATATTGTGCTTGACTTCCCCCCAAAGATAGATCTCGGTTCAACCGATTAGTCAAAGATCCTCCGAAGGCTGCTTTTGGTAATCGGTTTTGAGATCTACGTTGATATTTGTATCTTTTGATACATTTATTTTAAGGGATTTAAGGATTCTTGTGGTTAACGCTGCGTAAATCTTTTGTGAATTTTGGGGGCAGCCGCTGCGATCGCGCCTTCTATTCAACAGGGCGGACAATCGGCGGCGCGACGGTGGCTTCTCCCTGGAACACGGCCAGCAGCGATTTTTCTAGGGTTTCGGCCATGGCGATCCGATTTTCGTAGGCGACAACGACGCTGACCAGCGTGGGAATGCTGTTTTGCTCCGCTACGAGGTAGATCGGTTCGACATACAGCAAGGACTGCTCAATGGGAATGACCAGGAGATTACCCTGCAAGGTCTTGGAGCCTTGGCGGTTCCACAGGGAAATTTTTTGGGAAATCACCGGATCCTGGTTGATTCGCGCTTCGATTTGCTCGATGCCATACACAAGTTGTTGCTTGGGAAAGACATACAACAGGGCTTTGCCGTAGTTGTCACCATCGGAACGGGCCGCTAACCAAGCAATCAAATTGGTGCGTTCGCTTGGCTTGTAGGGCAGTAGCAAAATAAATTCTTCTGCACCGATCGCCGTGGGCAGTTGGGTAATCAAAAAGTAGGGTTCAACCAGTTGGGGATCTTTGCCATAAATTTCTGTGGGGATTTGCCATTGGTCTTCCCGGTTATAAAAAACCTGGGGATCGGTCATGTGGTAGGCGCGGAGCCGTTCGGCCTGGATGCTGAATAAATCTGCCGGGTAGCGGATATGGCTTTGGAGGCTGGCTGGCATGGCTTCTAGGGGTTGGAAGAAGCGGGGAAAGACCCGTTGCCAGGATTGGAGCATAGGATCGTTGGGATCGGCGACGTAGAAAGCGGTTGTGCCGTTATAGGCATCAATGACGACTTTGACGGAGTTCCGAATGTAGTTGAAGCGATCGCCCGGTGCGGCAGGCTGGTCAACGCCTTGAATGGGGCTGGGGTCGGAGTAGGGGTAGTGGTTGCTGACGGTGTAGGCATCAATGATCCAGTACAAATAGTTGGGGGTGGGCTGGGGGGAAGTACCTGATGGGGCACAACCAATCCCCAGGCCGACACAGCCCAAATCGGCGGTGACGAGGTACGGATCCCGATCAAACCGCAGGAATGGGGCGATCGCCCGGACGCGATCGTTAATATTTCGGCGGAACAAGACCTTAGTGTCGGGCGTGAAGTAATTCGTCAACACCATTTGCCAATCTTGCAAATAGCGGGCAAAGAGGAGTCGTCGCCACCAGGTGCCCATCGCTAGCCCTCCGGCCCCGTCGTAGGTGTTGTAGGCATTGTCGTTGGCGGTGGGGTAGTCCAGCTCTTGGGTGCGCGTTTTGGTCATGACATAGGTGTTGGTCAGTTCCCCGTAGTAAATCCGGGGTTCCCCAATGGGGATGCTGGCCCGGATGGCCTCACTGGAGGTACTGAGCTGACCAGCATCGCTGCTGCCAATGTCTTTGACGTAGTAATAGGGCAGGCCACCATCGGCGACTTCGTTGACAGGCGACAGCGTGAAGCCGTAGCCGTGGGTATAGACCAGGTGTTCGTTCACCCAGGTTTGGGCTTCTGGGGGCACAGAGGTGTAGTCTAGCTCGCGGGCTGCGATGAGGACTTGTTGTTTGGTTGGTTCGGTGGGGATAGGGCGGGGGATGGGGCTGTTGGCTGTGCTTTCGGGAACGAGGGTATAGCGATCGATATCGGCATCAAAAAAGCGGTAATAAGGCCGAATTTGTTGGAGTTGGCGGTTGGTTTCCAGGAGGGGGCGCGTGTCCCACAGGCGGATGTTGCGGATGGTTTGGTTATTTTCCAGAAGGGTGGGGTAAGTCAGGTTGCCGCTGGGGTTGAAGTCTTCGACTTGGATGGCTTCCAGGTTGAAGGCTTCGCGGGTGAGGGAAATGGCGCGGCGCAGATAGGGGACTTCCCTCACTAATTCATTGGGTTGGACAACCAGGCGTTGGATGGTGACAGGTAAGAGGGTATTGCTGGCGATCGCCAGGAGCAGAAAGGTGCCAAGGGCCAGGAGGGGGCTGGGCAGTGGCAAGGGCAGACGGTGAAATTGGGGCGATCGCTGAGCGGGAGTGCTTTGCCAGAAAAGGTAGAGGGCGATCGCGGCGGCGAAAACCGACAATAGGGTATTGGCAGGAAGCTGGAACTGGGCTTCGGTGTAGCCAGCCCCAAACACAACGCCATACGTGGAGTAGGCCAGCTCGTAGCGACTGAGCCAGTAACTGAGCCAGAAACTGAGCATGACGCAGCCACTCAGCCGACACAGGTGTTGTTGTTGAGCCCTAGAAAAGCCGGGAAAGCTGCCCTGGCTGAGGCTTTGGCCGGAGAGGAGGTAAATCAACAGGCAGGCCAGCAGGGTATAGAGGAAAAGACCCACCAGCCAAAATTCAAGTAATTGCCAGATCGGTAAGGTGAAGATGTAGAAGCTAATATCCCGACCGAGCAGGGGCTCTGCCCGATTGAAGGGGTGGCTATGGAAAAAGAGCAGAATTTGGCTCCAGTTGCCTGCCCCCACGCTGCCAAAGGCAATACTGAGGCTGATCGCAAGGCCCCACAGGAGCGGTTTGGGGTAAACCAAAAGGGCGATCGCGCTAGCCAAGAGGCCCAGAAGACTGAGATAGCCCCAACTGGTCTCGGGGTTGGGGAGGACTGCCTGCACCAGTTCAAGGAGGGTGTTTAACCGGAAACGACTGGGAATGACTGGGACGTTCCCCGCTTGGTTGGCGGAGAATTGCCAAAAGGCCAGTGTGACTTTGGCATAGTGCCCGATGAGCAAGAGGAGAAAAAGACTCAGGGCTAGAGTCAACGGGAGCAACCAGCGGAGGGAAAGGGCCGGGGCGGTGGTCGGGGCGATCGCGCTCAACTGGGTGAAGGCACTGGGCGAGTTGATTAGGGCAGGAAGGGGCGATCGCTGATGGCCACGGGGGCGGTTGCGGTCTGGTGGGGCCAGTTGGCTCGGCACCGCTTTGGGATGTTTGAACCGTTGCGCTTGGCGCAGATTGTAGAAGAGAAACCCCAGACTGAGGCCCGCAACGCTGCTCCAGGCGGCGGTTTTGGTGCCCAGCCGTGTCCATAACACCGAGAGATAGCCGAGGTGGGCAAACCACAAACTTTCGACGATAACACGGGCAAAAAGCCCGAATAATGTCCAAACGCTAAGCACCATGCCCAGGGCCAAGATGATGTATCCCGTGATGGCCAGGGGCGATCGCTTAAGCTTGAACGGTAGACGAGGGCGGAGAAAAATGCTGGAATCCTTGCTCAAGGGTCAACGCTGCCTCATTGTGGGGGCCAGAGTCCAGTGAGGTCGAGTCCAAGGGGGCCAGTTCGACCAGGCGAATCGCTGGATCTACTGTTGTTGTACCAATAATTGCGGCGTCCTGGCCGAGTTTGTGAACGAGTTTGCTGGCCACATCCGGCCATAAACAGAGAACCAGTTCAAAATCTTCGCCGCCATAAAGTGCCCATTCCAGGGCTACCTGCGGGGTTTGCCACGATCGCAAGGCGGGGGGGATGGGCAAGGCGGGATAGGCAATCTGCGCCCCGACTCCGCTGGCACGACAAATTTGGATGATGGCATCGGCCAGCCCATCGCTACTGTCCATCCCGGCGATCGCCCAGGGGTGCGTGGGGGTATCGCCCAACTCGCCTTGCAGGATGGGCAAAACATCAAGCCGGGGGCGGGGGCGTTGGTGGGCCTGGATCAGGGCTTGGCGATCGCGAGCAGTCAGAGGGGCGGCGCAGTCTGGATGCAGCAATAGCTCTAGTCCTGCCCGTGACGCTCCATGAAGACCGGTGGCGACGATCGCCTGCCCCGGTTGGGCCGTGGTGCGCCGAATGATGCGATGGGGAGCGACGGTGCCAAAGGCGGTAATGGCGACGGTGGTAATGGGCGATCGCACCACATCTCCCCCAACAATGCCTGTGCCATAGGCCGAGAGACAGGCGGTTAATCCCTCATACAGGGCTTCGATCCAGGCGATCGCGCGATCGCCTGGAAGGCCCAGGCCGACGGTAATTCCCAATGGAGTTGCCCCCATTGCCGCCAGATCTGACAGGTTGGCCGCCGCCGCTCGCCAGCCCACGGCAACTGCTGGTGTGGTGCGATCGCTAAAATGCACCCCATCGATCAACACATCTGTGGTGACGACCAACTGCTGGTTGGCCGGGGGCGTCAATACGGCCCCGTCGTCACCGATTACCTCTGGGGCACAAAATTCCTGAAGAATTCTCAGGATGCCTTGTTCACCAATGGTTTGAACGGTTGAATTCCGGTCGCGATCGCTCACCTTAGGCGGCTTGGGGCTGTTGCAAGTTTTCCAACCCTTTGATCACCCGCGCCGATTCGATGGTGTCACCGGGGCGCAACTTATCCAGCACGGGCTTGCCATCAGTCACAAACCCAAAAATGGCGTAGCGACCATCAAGCAAATTCGCCCCGGCTGGGGTCAGTTCTGGTTCAAACAAGAAGAAGAAAAATTGCGAAGAACCCCCGTTGGGATCATCACCCGGACGGGCCAGGGCCATTGCCCCGTAGGCTGAGAAGGGGAGGACGGGCTGTTCCAAAAAGCGACCCGCATCTTCCAGGGTGATTTCGTAGGTCGGTGCGTCGTCGCCTTTGACTAAAATTTCGAGGGGAACGGCTCGATACTGTTTCGTTTTGGGGTCAATGAAGCCGACTTCGGGGCCGGGTGGGTCGCCCACTTGCAGCACGTAGGAATCTTCGGCGCGGGTGAAGGGTAAGCCGTCATAAAAGCCACGCTGAACGAGATCAACAAAGTTCCCGGCAGTGAGGGGGGCGCTGTAGCCATCCACGACGGCGGTGATGTTGCCTTTGCTGGTCGCAAATTCAATGGTGGCGCGGCCTTTGAGTTGGGGCAGGTTCTGGTAGGTTGCTGGCACTTCAAAGGGGAAGCCTTGCACCATCGTTTCTTCGAGTTGACCGACAAGCTCGAGGATGCGATCGCGTCCGGCTAGGACTTCTTGGCGATCTTGGGCCTCGTTGGCGGTTTGAATGGTGGGAATGGCGGCCTGAATTTGGTCAATCAAAGCTTCGGCAGCGCTCAGTTGATCGGGGGAGACTGAGGCAAGCAGGGCATCTTTTTTAGTGGTCAGGATGCGGCTAGCCCGGCTGAGGTCACCAGTGATGGCCCCCCAACGGCGTTTAGCTCGGAGTTGCTCGGAAATGTCTTCCAGGGTTTTTTGCAAGTCGCGCACAGGGGCATTGTCGATGGGCAAGGCATACCGGAGTAGGGCTTTACCGTCTGTAATCGCGTTGCCAGCGGGTAAGGCACTGATGAGAACGGGTTTTGCTGCTCCCAAGCCGATCGCCAACGTCATCATAAGCATGAGGCTGAGGCCAGTTTTCAGCCAGTGGGTCAGGTTGAAATCTCGAAATTGCATGGTTACGGCTTTGGTGAGAATGGGCACAGTCTAGACCGTGGGCACAATCTAAACGGGTGAGCAAGATGGCATGGTGGGCCAGTAAGCTGGGAAACATTCCGGTGGACGCGATCGCCCAGTGACCTCTGCCCAGGGACACGCCTGGAACAGTCGCTTCAACCTCTTATCTTGCCATAGTGCGGTACCGCCCACAGTCTCTTTCCAGGGGGATTTCGGCAGAATGTCAGGGGGCTGGTGGCGCTGGTGACGCGAAGGATGATGGGCTTTGGGCGTGGGGGATGGGGTGAGCCTGGGGCCAGGGCGATCGCAATTCCCCTTGCCTTCATCCCCGCTCGTACGAATCGTCCACCTGGGCGGTAAAATGGGGTGCCAGTCAATTTTGCAATTCAAGCCAATGATCTCCAGTAACGATTTTCGACCGGGCGTTAGTATTGAACTTGATGGCGGCGTGTGGCGCGTTGTGGAATTTCTGCACGTGAAGCCAGGGAAAGGGGCCGCTTTCGTCCGGACAAAGTTGAAAAATGTCCAATCCGGGAACGTTGTGGAACGGACATTTCGGGCCGGGGAAACTGTTCCTCAAGCAAATATCGAAAAAAGCACCATGCAACATACCTACAAAGACGGAGAGAACTTCGTCTTTATGGATATGGAAACTTACGAGGAAACGGCCTTGAGTGCCGCGCAAATTGGCGATCGCGTTAAATACTTGAAAGAAGGTATGGAAGCGAACGTGTTGCGCTGGAACGAGCAAGTGCTGGAAGTGGAACTGCCAAACTCCGTTGTCTTAGAAGTCACGGAAACCGATCCGGGGGTCAAAGGGGATACCGCGACCGGCGGCACGAAACCTGCCATTTTGGAAACCGGGGCGCAGGTCATGGTGCCTTTGTTTATTTCAGTTGGCGAAAAAATTAAGATTGATACCCGTTCTGATTCCTATCTCGGTCGCGAATAGGATCGGGTCAGTTGATGGTTCCAGGCTCAGGCGTGGTGTTGGTACGGGCGACATGCGTCTAGCGATCGCGGCTCACAGGGTGATTAACTGCGGTTGCCTCTGCTGCCTACGGTGAAGAGCCTTAGCCCCTTCGTTAAGAGGTTTGCGAGAATTGTGTCGTTAGATTTGAATGAACTCCGTGAGTTGTTGGCCTCCATTAACCAAATGGACATCACAGAGTTGACGCTAAAAAGTGCTGACTTGGAACTCACCGTGCGGCGGGGAATGACGCTGGACGAACAATTGCTGCTGGCCAGTCGGAGTATCCCCACCCCAGAAGCCTTGGCTGCTGTGCCCATGCCGATCGCGCCCACCTCAGAAGCCAAACCCAAAGGGGCTGAGGCCGCTCCCCCTGCTCCCCCCACGGGGCCACCATCCAACGAGCGTCGCTGGGTCGAAATTTTGTCGCCCATGGTTGGGACGTTTTACCGGGCTCCGGCTCCGGATGAACCGCCCTTCGTCGATGTGGGCGATCGCGTCCGGGTCGGCCAAACGGTCTGCATCATCGAAGCCATGAAATTGATGAATGAAATTGAAGCGGAAGCCGCTGGCGAAATTGTCGAAATTCTCGTGCAAAATGGCGAACCCGTGGAATACAATCAGCCGTTGATGCGGGTTGTCCCGAGTTAGGCGAGTGTAAATCGCTAAACAAAAATTGCTGATTTTACTCCCCCCACCCTTGCAGGAGGCAAAGCGAGTGGCTAAAATCTGGGGATCAGTTCTCCTCTTTCTCCTCACTCAACGTCCCTCCCCATGAATCATCCTGAGCAGGTCCCTCACGAAGTGGTTCAGCACCTCGCTGAATACTTCAGCATCTTGGGTGAACCGATGCGCCTACGGTTGTTAAATTTGTTGCGCGAGGAGGAAAAGTGTGTGCAGGATTTGGTTGAAGCCACAGCAACCAGTCAGGCCAATGTCTCGAAGCATCTCAAAGTGATGGTGCAAGCTGGTATTTTGAGTCGGCGGAGCGAAGGCACCCAGGCTTACTACAAGGTGGAAGACGAGCTAATTTTTGAGCTGTGTAATTTGGTGTGCGATCGCCTCGCCCATCGGATTGAGCAGCAGGCCAGTAAATTTCGGGCCTTCAGTTTTGTTGCCAATAACGTGGGCACGCCAAATGGCTCACTCCAGCACGTTGCCGAACCCCACCAGAACGGCCAAAATGGCTCCTTGCCGAATGGCATGTTGCAACACGGTGCCCTGGAGACCCTTGATCATCTTGAGCCGCTTTAGCGATGGCTGACCTGGTTGCCCAAGTCCAGCGCGCCGCCCATCAGGGTGATTGGCCTGACGTTGTGCAGGGGATACAGCAGCTTTGTTTAACCGATCGCCACCTCACCCTTACCGAGGCTGATCGTGCTCTGCTGTTGGGGTTAGCCCTAGAAGCCCTGGCTGAAGGTGATTTTCAGGAACAGTGGGAAATTGCCAAGCTGTTGCCCAAGTTTGGCCCAGCGGCGATCGCGCCTTTGATTACCCTCGTTCGCGATGACACGGCAGAATTAGAGGCCCGGTGGTTTGCCATTCGGGTGCTGGGGGCAACCCAGGATCCCCAGGCGATCGCCACCCTGATTGAACTGCTCCAACAGGATGGGGACGATGATTTGACGGCAGCGGCAGCAGAAGCCCTGGCCGATTTGGGGACAGCAGCAGTGACGGTCTTTGTGCCTCTGTTGGCCGACCCTGCCCTCAAAGCTTATGCAGTGAAAGCCCTGGCCCAAATTCGCCATTCCGCCACGATCGCCCCCTTGTTACCCCTGGTGCAGGATCCAGACCCAACCCTTCGTACCCTGGTGATCGAGGCGCTGAGCAGCTTCCACGACCCGCAGATTCCCCCCGTATTGCTCCAGGCGTTGCACGATCCCGCGAGTGCTGTGCGACAGGCGGCGATCGCAGGTTTGGCCGTCCGGTCAGATTTGGCGGCTGAGCTGGATTTAGTGTCGCCCTTGGTAGCCTGTTTGGGGGATGAAGATTTGGCCGTTGGTCGGCGGGCGGCGGTTGCCCTGGGGCGGTTGGGCGATGAACGGGCGATCGCCCCTCTCCAGGCCCTTTTGCACCACCCCCAGACTCCCCTCCCCCTCCAACAAGAGGCCATCCGCGCCCTCAGTTGGTTGCCATCGGAAGCGGCCCTAAGGGCCTTACAACAGGCATTGGTAGCCCCGGCCACCCCGGTTGATCTGCAAGTCGCGCTGATCACGGCTTTGGGCCGCTGGGAAAATCCAGCCTCCAAGGCCAGTGCTGTGCACGGGTTGGCCGCCGCGATCGCGATCCCCACAATCCAGGCAGACCCCGCCACGCGCCGCGCGATCGCCAGTGCCCTGGGCCAACTTCAGCAGCCTGATAGTATCCCGCTGCTGCTGGACTTGTTGGGGGATGCGGATCCCACCGTCAGCCTCCACGCGATCGCCGCCCTCAAGCAGTTTGCGCCAGAAATTGTGCGGCCCCCATTCCAGGCTTGGCTGGCCCTTCATCCCCTGTCTGCCGTTGCCCAGGCCAGTCTTGCGCCTCTCCTCGCCGCTGGTTCAGGAGAATCCTCCTGAGAACAGACCCTAAGAACGTGCTACTATCCCTGTGCTAGTTTTTTTCGATTAATTGAATGGGCCCCGTTGCGATCGCCAGCACCGACCATCAGAAACGCTAAAGTTCTGCTAAAGAATTCCCTAGATTTCCGTTTGCATGAGAGAGTCATGCGAAGGACATACTAGGGCGAAAATCCAAGCTTTAGTTTCTCCCGTCTTTCGATTAATCTGCCATTGATATTATTTTGAACCGTTCAATTCATAACAAGCCGCTCTTAAAGCGTTGTTTTCAGCCTCTTTACAGCCTCTATTTACGTCCTTTGCGCTTTTTTTGAGTCTCCATGCAACTGCCAGCATCCCAACGTCGAACTAAAATTGTTGCTACGATTGGCCCTGCGACCAGCAGCCCAGAAGTATTACGGGCCTTGATCGAGGCCGGAGCCACAACGCTACGGTTAAATTTTTCTCACGGTACTCACGAGGATCACCAGCGGAGCATTCGCCTGATTCGTCAAACCTCCTTTGAACTCAACCAACCTGTGGGCATCTTGCAAGACCTCCAGGGGCCAAAAATTCGGCTAGGTCGCTTTGAAAATGGGTCGATCGTGGTCAAAAAGGGCGATCGCTTCACCCTGACCAGCCAACCCATGACCGGCACCCAAGAAAAAAGTTGGGTCACCTACGAACCCCTGGCCGATGAAGTGCCAGTGGGGGCCACCATCCTGCTGGATGATGGGCGGGTAGAAATGCGGGTCGAGTCCATCAGCAAGGTGGATCGCGAATTGGTTTGCGAGGTCGTGGTCGGTGGCGTGCTCTCCAACAACAAAGGCGTTAACTTTCCTGGGGTGTACCTGTCAATTCGGGCCTTGACCGACAAAGACCGTAAAGACCTCACCTTTGGGTTGGATCAAGGGGTCGATTGGGTGGCTCTGAGCTTTGTGCGTAACCCAACGGATGTGTTGGAAATCAAAGAACTGATTTCCGCCGCAGGGAAACAAGTCCCCGTTGTCGTCAAGATCGAAAAACACGAGGCGATCGAGGAAATGGAGTCCATCCTCTCGATTAGCGATGGGGTCATGGTCGCTCGGGGGGATCTTGGTGTGGAATTGCCAGCGGAAGATGTCCCCATTTTGCAAAAGCGGTTGATTCATACCGCCAATCGCATGGGCATTCCAGTCATTACAGCCACCCAAATGTTGGACAGCATGGTGCATAGCCCCCGCCCAACCCGAGCAGAGGTTTCGGACGTGGCTAATGCCATTTTGGATGGGACGGATGCGGTCATGTTGTCGAATGAGACGGCGGTGGGCAAGTTCCCCATTGAAGCGGTGCAAACAATGGCCCAAATCGCCCTCCGGATTGAACAAGAACCCCCCATTCGGAAAACGGAAGACCGGGGGCGATCGATCCCCAATGCCATCAGCCAAGCGGTGGGGAATATTGCAGAGCAACTGGGCGCTTCTGCCATCATGACTTTGACCAAGACCGGGGCAACGGCTCGGAATGTCTCCAAGTTTCGGCCTCAAAAACCCATTTTGGCCGTTACTCCCCACGTTGATGTGGCCCGCCAACTCCAACTGGTGTGGGGGGTGAAGCCGTTGCTGGTGTTGGATTTGCCTTCCACGGGACAAACCTTCCAAGCGGCGATGAACGTGGCCCAAGAAAACGGCTTGTTGAAGGAAGGCGACTTGATTGTGATGACGGCAGGAACACTGCAAGGGGTTGCGGGTTCTACGGATTTGATTAAGGTGGAAGTGGTGACAGCAGTGCGAGGCCGGGGGGTTGGCATTGGCCAAGGCTCCACGGTGAGTGGTCGGGCGCGGGTTGTGAGCCCTGATTTTGAGCCGAGCAACTTCAACACGGGTGAGATCTTGGTTACAACGGGTACGACTGTTGAGTGGGTGGATGCCATTCGGAAGGCTGCCGGTATTATTACCGAAGATGCCAGTTTAACCAGCCATGCAGCGGTGATTGGGTTGCGTCTGGGGGTGCCAGTGATCGTGGGCGTGAAAAATGCGACGGCGGCTATCCGAGATGGCGAAATTGTCACGTTGGATATGCAGCGGGGCGTGGTGTATTCCGGGGCTACGGCAAGTCAAACGGACGCAGCCCTGTCACCGATGTAACGTTGCCGCTAATGTAACGTTGCCACTAATGCAACTTTGTCACTGATGTAATGTTGTCACCGATATGACAAGGATTTGCGCTGTTAAGCGATCGCTTTGACTCTGGGATGAAGGTGGGCTAACGGGGCACGCTTGCTCTACAGGAGGTGAATAGTTTCCTGGGAGGCTGGGGGTTGGGGCGATCGCTGGGCGCAATAGGTAAAGATAGGCGTTGGGTCGAGGGCGGTAATATGCTGAAACTGGGCTGGGGTCATTGTGGGGGCGATCGCGGTTGTTGCCCAGGTGCGCACTAACTGGTGGGCATAAACCAAAAACGAACAGCCCCGTTGCAGGGGGAGGGCACTCCAGGTTTGGATCAGGGTTTCCACCAAGGCTAACTCCACTAGCGGAGCCGGATACAACGCCAGCAGCCCATTCAGGTATTCCATAAATAAGCCGAGGCGATCGCCGGAGTCCTCATCCAGGCGATAACTGCTGATGATGTGTTTGATCCGCTGCTGGCTAATTTCGGCGCAAATCTCCATAGGGGATATGGGGTATCCTGCTGCTTGAAACACTAGGGCTAGTATCCCATTCTACGGGCACCAACGGTGGAATCTACAAATTGCTCCAAGTTGTGAAGGCGGAGAACTGGGGGGAGGCGTGGGGACGTTGGTGTTGTCTGGGGCGATCGCCCGATTGCACGGAGGCACGCCTGGATCGGGCCTGACGATTGTACAAACCCTGGAGTCAACCTTGAGAGTGCTGCCAGGAGAAGCCGCCTTTGCTGCTGTTGCTGCCCCCATTCCCCCAGAAAATGACTAGGATCAAACAGTAAACTGATACAAACGCCCAGCTTCGACGATCTAACCCTGGCTGTGGTGCAGGGCGGGACGAATTGAACGTCAAAGCTGGACTGGTGCTTTGTATTGATTGGGCTGTACCCCTTTTGCAACCTATGGCTGAGCGATCGCCCCATTCCCAACCTCCCACAACGCCCGACTTTGAGGCTGAGAACCTGGCCATTGAGCGTGTGCTCCACAGTTTTGCTCAGGCCGACCCGGCAGATTTGGCCGAAACTGCAAAATTGGCAGAAACCCTGTATACCTTTGATGCGATCCAGTCGGAACTCAACTATCGGCAAGCGCAGAACGCCCTGCGAGATCTGGTCGATGGGCTGGACTTGACCGCACGGGAACGGCAAGGACTGGAAACCGAAATCAATGGCCTAGAATCCATGCTCGACAAGCTGGATCGGGAGGTGGTGCATATCGCGGCATTTGGCATGGTTGGTCGAGGGAAGTCGTCTTTGCTGAATGCGCTGCTGGGAGAGAATGTATTTCAAACGGGGCCGATTCATGGTGTAACCCAGGCTCAACAAACCGCCGCCTGGCGCATGACGCAGGAAGCAATTGCCGGGAGCGATCGCCCCCTGACGCGGGTGACATTACCGAGCTTAGGCCAATCCCACATCGAGCTGATTGACACTCCCGGCATTGATGAGGTCTATGGCGAAGCCCGCGAAGCCCTGGCCCGTCAGGTTGCCCAGCAAGCCGATTTGATTTTGTTCATCATCGCGGGAGACATGACCAAGGTGGAACACCGGGCCTTGTCCGACTTGCGCCAAGCCAGTAAACCGATCTTGCTCGTGTTCAACAAAATCGATCAATATCCCGATGCCGATCGCCAAGCGATTTATCACAAAATTCGGGACGAGCGGGTCAAAGAACTGTTATCGCCCAGCGAGATTGTCATGGCGGCGGCTTCTCCGTTGGTGGCCCAGGCCGTGAAGCGTGCAGATGGGCGCGTGGCCGCCAAACTCAGCGCTGGTCAACCCCAGGTTGAGCAACTCAAGCTCAAAATTTTGGAAGTGTTGGATCGGGAGGGGAAATCCCTGGTGGCGATCAACTCGATGCTGTTTGCCGATGATGTGAACGAGCGGTTGGTTGAACGCAAGATGGCCATTCGCGATCGCAGCGCCAGCCAAATCATTTGGAACGGGGTGATGACCAAGGCGATCGCGACGGCCCTGAACCCTGTAACCGTGGTGGATATTATCAGTAGTGCAGTCATTGATGTGGCGATGATTTTGTCCTTGTCCAAGCTCTATGGCATCCCCATGACCCAGACCGGAGCCCTGGCCCTACTGAAAAATATTGCCCTGGCGATGGGTGGCATTGGGGTCAGTGAACTGTTGGCGAATCTGGGCTTGAGTTCGGTTAAAGGGATGTTGGGCTTGGCGGCTCCGGCAACGGGTGGGGCATCTCTAGCTGCCTATGCCTCCGTGGCGGCGACTCAGGCGGGGGTGGCGGGTTTTTCCAGCTATGCGATCGGGCAAGTGACAAAAACCTATTTGGCGAATGGTGCTTCCTGGGGAACGGATGGCCCCAAAGCCGTGGTGAGTCGGATTTTAGCCTCCTTAGATGAAGCTTCGATTTTGAGCCGCATCAAAGATGAATTACGGGCAAAAGCGGATCTCACTCGTCACCACGCCATGAATAAATTTAAGCGATGAACAAATTTAACCAATGACCAAGTTTCATGACGCGATCGCGAGCTGGAAATAACTTTTGTAAAGTTTGGTTTTTTCTGGCGGATCAGGAGCAAATCGGCGTGGAATTCGGTCAACACTAAGGGAAGGTCGGCGGTCAGCAGCATGGCGATCGCCCGACGGTAGAAAGCTATCATCACTCTCTGCCTGGGGCATCTAGCTCCTGCTGTCCCCAAATCTCTCTCTCTCCCTCCAGCGTGATGTGGTTGCGCTCGGTGGTAGTCATTGGGGTGGGCGTTGGGAAGATGGAGTTCGCGATCGCCCCATTGCGTTGGGCTGGTTTGGCACTCTTAAGTACATCAACTAACATGAAGAACTTCAAAGCGTGGGCAACGGCAGCGTTGGGCTTGGGTTTTGTGTGGGCAACGGCGGCCCCTGCTCGGGCAGAATGGGCTCCCGGAGCGGTGGTGAATAGTGTGTATGAAGGGATTCAACAGATTCACGGCTACCGGGCAACTCCTCGCTTAATTTGGAATTTGCGTGTGGGCGATCGGGGTGCTTGTGGGCCAATTCGGGGCACGCATTATTGTACGCTCAATCACACGGTTTACATCACTCAGCAAGATGTGAAATTCGCTTATCAACATGGTGATGCGGCGCTGGCCTACATTGTGGCCCATGAATATGCCCACGCGATGCAAGTGGCTCACGGTTTTATGCCCCGCACCACCAAACTCTCGGAGCTGCAAGCGGATTGTTTGGCTGGGGTGTATCTGGGGGGCATTCCTAACCTGACGCTGGATCAAAAAGACGTGCAGGAAATTGCGTCGTTTGCCTACCGGATTGGCGATTATTCCTGGGGCAGTGCCCACCACCACGGCACTCCCACGCAACGGGTGAAAGCGGTGTTATTGGGGATGCGCTCATCGGCGAAGGGGAAAGGGGTGGCTGCGTGTCGAGCTTAAGCGATCGCGCCAGATTATCAGCAGCCCCAAGCCTGTAGACTCAAGCCTTGAAACTCAAGAATGTGCCGCGTGGGGAAAGACTCAAGACCGCTGGGGGGGATCTTCAAAGTCGTCTGGGCTGTCTTCAAACCAGTCATCCGCATTGTCTTCCTTCGTTGCCGATGGGGCCGGCGGTGGTGGTGGTGAGCGATCGGGCGGAATTGTCGCATCTGGGTCGAGGGGAAAATAGGGAGGAATTAACACCCGATATTCCGCATCGACGACTTTTTCGCTTTTACCAACCCCCGAATTCTGGGGATTTTGATACCCATAGGAGTAGGTGGAGCCGGATTGGGCTGTTTGTTGGGGGACTTGGTTGGCCTCAAAACTACTGCTGCGGGACGATCGCGACTCATTGTTTGGGCTGGGAGGGCGATCGCGGGTTTCGCTGGTGTCCCAGTCTTCGCTAAATTCTTGTTCCCAATCGTCGGTGGTGCGGTTGGGGGCAGCAGCAGTCGTTCCGGTGGGGCGGGGTGCTGCGGTGGGGGTTTCGTAGCCGCGCCAATCTTGCCAAGCGGTGTCGTCGCTTTTGGCTGCACTGGTACGGGCAGCAGCTTGGGCGGCGGACTCGTAGCGGTTGGAGTCGGCACTGGAGCGCTTGGCTGAGCCTGTGCTAGCCCACTGAAAGGGTGTCTCGCGGGGCGATCGCGGGGTGGTGGCTGAACCAGAGCTAAGGCTGGCCAACCCAAACAGGAGGCGCATGATCAGGCTGGTGCCAGCTCCGGCGACGATCGCCCCCAGCCCCCATACGGATAAGGGGAGAGTCGGTGTCTGGAAGCCAAGAAACACAAGTGCCAGGGCCGGAGTTAAATTTTGAACCGTGAACAATCCCAACCCTGCCACCAGGGCAAAAACAGTGATCAGACGAAACAGCATGGTACCAACCGAATCAGCCGTCAGTGTCCAGCTTATCTCACATCGACGGGAGGCGGCTGAATTCCCCTGGATGGCGATCGCCGTTTCTCTGAATTCAACCCTGGTTGCCCCCGTAGATGGCCTATTCCTGGTTTTTGCCCCCCTGCCAGCGCCGCAATGGCACACAATCCAACTCGAATTGATCGAGCACCCGAGCGACAACAAAATCGACCAGATCTTCCACGGTTTGGGGTTGGTGATACCAGGCGGGAATGGCGGGCACAATGCGCACTCCGGCTTCGGCCAGGGCCGTGAGATTGCGTAGATGAATGAGACTAAAGGGCGTTTCTCGGGGCACCAGAACTAACTTGCGGCCTTCCTTCAGTTGCACGTCGGCGGCCCGCTCCAACAGGTCAGAACTGAGGCCCGCAGCCAGTTTCCCAACCGTACTCATACTACAGGGCAGAACTACCATTCCCCTGGTTCGAAAGGAGCCACTGGCGATCGTGGCCCCCACATCACTCCAGGGATGGCAAACGAGGGTGCCCGTGGTGACATCGCCCGCTTGATGCCGCCAAAATTCCGCCTGCTGGGTAGGATCGGTGGGCATTTTGATGCCTTGTTCGGCTTGCCAAACGGTATAAACCGCTTTGGACGCGACCAGTTCGATCGCATAGCCAGCCGTCAGCAGGTGGTGCAGCGATCGCACCGCATAAATGAGTCCTGATGCGCCAGTGACGCCCAGGATCAAAGGCAGTTGGGTCATAATGGCGACTCAATGGCGAGGAGGCCAATTTTATTCATCACCATGCTCGTCTGGTTGCTCCTCGATTTCTTCTTCCTCGTCGATCTCCAGGTCGCTGCCGCCGCCCACCGCCAACAGATCGATTTGCTGACGATAGTAATCGACGCTCTTGACTTGCACTTCAATGCGATCGCCCAGCCGATATTGCTTGCGGTTTTTGCGCCCCACAAGGGTTTGCTGGCGCGATCGATACTCATACCAGTCATCTTTCAGCGAACTGACGTGGACTAACCCTTCCACTAGCAGTTCTTCAATTTCCACAAATAACCCGTAGGACTGTACCCCGGTGATCAAGCCGTGGAAAATTTCGCCCGTGCGCTCCCGCATTAATTCGGCTTTTTTTAGCCCTTCCAGGTCTTGCTCGGCTTCTTGGGCGACCCGTTCTCGCTCGGTTAGATGTACGACGACGGCATGGAAGTGGGTATCCAACTCTTGTTGCACCTCTGGGGGCAACACATTCCAGCTAATTTCTCCATGACAGGAGCTATGGCGCAAATTGACTCCCTCTTTGGTGCGGCTGGATTTGCGATCGCGCCCCTGCTCAAAAATCGCGTGCAAGACTCGATGCACGAGTAAATCTGGATAGCGTCGCACGGGGGCGGTGAAGTGGGTATAACCATTGGCTAAGGCAAGGCCAAAGTGGGATTTGGGAATGGTGCTGTAAAACGCTGGTTTGAGGGTTTCCAACAAAAGATAGGTCAGCACACGCTCTGTGTCGGATTCAGCAAACTTTTGGGTGAATTGTTGGTAATCCTGGGAATGCACCTCTTCTTCATTTTCGAGATTCAAGTCAATTCCCATGCTGCTGGCCAGTTTCATCAGCTCTTGTACGTCGTCGGGGTCGGGGGTGGGGTGGACGCGGTAAATGCCTGGCACTTCCAAGGCTTGGAGGTGGTCAGCCACCAGTTGATTGGCCAACAGCATGAATTCCGCAATCATGGCGTGGGTGGGCACAGAGGGCGACACAACCATCGCTCCCAACGCTCCTTCGTCGTCGTAGTGAAACTTGGGGGTGAACAGGAGCCGCGTTTGGGGATCGCTTTCTTCGCTGGGCAGGGGTTTTTCTGGCAGGTTCAGTTCAAAGGCACCCCGCGATCGCCGTTGTTCTTTGAGCAAATGACTCACTGTGGCCAGATTATCCAGCACCTCAAAAATCGGCGCAAAGGACTGAATTTCGGAGTCAGGGGTATCGTGGTTGGCCCGTTCCAGGATGGCTTGAGCATGGTGGTAGTCCAACTGGTAATCGACTTCGATGACCGTGGGTTGAATTTCGTATTCTACGACTTGGCCTTCGCCATCCAGGGTGACGATGACGGAGATGGCCAGCCGCTCTTTGCCCACCAGGAAGGCACAGAGGTTGGTCGTGAGTTGGGGCGGCAACATGGGCACGACGCGATCGCTCAGATAAACGGAAATGCCCCGCTTGTATGCCTCGCGATCGATGGGCGAATCCACCTCAACATAGTGGGAAACATCGGCAATATGAATACCCAGTTGCCAAAGCCCTGCGTCTGTTTGTGCGAGGGTGAGGGCATCGTCCAGGCCACCCAAGGCTTCTTGGCTGTCTGCTTTCAGGGTCAGGGTGGTCAAATGGCGCAGATCGAGGCGCTTTTTAAGCTCGGTTTTGCCCAGTTTGGCGGGTAAGGCTTTGGCGGCTTTGTGGACGGCTTCGGGGAAATCGGCGGGCAGGTCATGCTTGCAACATACGATGTCCACATCCGAGGCGTTGTGATCGCCCCCCAGAATCCGGGCAATTTTGCCTTTGGGTGGGGTGTTGCCCAAGGGATAGCGCACAATTTGGACGTGCACCAGTTGGTCGATCGCTGCTTCCAGATCAAGCCCGTTTTGTTGCAGTTCTAGTTCAAACAACAGCCGATCATCCAGGGGTACAGCCCGGAATTCCTCCTCCGCTTGTTTCACGCGGGCCAACACAGAAGGGTTGGAACGTTCGAGGATGAGTTTAACTTCGCCTTCGGGGCTGCGGCGACGGCTCCCTTCTTTGGTGACACGGACTAAGACGCGATCGCCGTTCCAGGCATTGTTCAATTGACTTTCGCGAATGTAAATATCATCTGCGCCTTCAATGTCTTGGATGGCAAAACAAAATCCTTTGCTGGAGCAGCGGAGTTTGCCTTCAATTACGCCTTCTTCGGTGACCCGCCGATAGCGGCCTCGGTCTTTGGCCAGAATCCCAATTTTTTCTAATGCATCTAACGCAATTTGGAGTTTGCGAGTGCTTGTTTCATCAACGCAGTCTAGTTTTTTTTCTAAGGCTTTAGGGGCAACCAGTTTGTCATCGGTGAAGTTGGCCAACAAGGCGGCGATCGAAAATTCCATGAAGCGACTAACCTTATCTTATGTAGGACTAGGACTGCGTAACCAGCGTTTTGTGATTGTCTCTTGCGCGCAATGCCTACTCTTGGGGAGCGCTAGCATTGTAGACAATCGAGTGATGTTGCAACGATCGCAGGCAAGTTCAAAAGCCTGTCTGAACGTACCAGACCGTTTGGCTGGAAGGCTTTGGGGGACTTGTGCGGTGTTACAAGCAGTGATAGAGAGACTCAGGAACTATCAAGACTGCTTACACGCGACAACTGTTGTTATTAAACTGCAATTTTGCGCAGTTGGCTCATCATCAGCGAGTTTGCACTGGTGCGGTGTTGCTGTGAAGTGACTATCGATCAGCACCCATCTTGCAACTATCCTAGCGGCCATTCTGCCCACTTTGGGGTGGGGGGTTGAACTGAATGCCGCTCTGCTTCACCAGCAATCGTTGATGCTAGCCATCTTCAGCTATCGGCGATCGCAGCAGGATCTGTTGCTTCTACCTTTCTTAATAGTTTCCCATGATGCAGAAAACTGTCAAATTCAAACGGGCAAATTCTGGGTGGGGCAGGGTGAATTCAACCTTGAGTTGCTAACGGTCTTGAGTCGTTAACGGTTGGGTTGATCGGGGCTGGGTGGGTGTGGCTGGCTAGTCGGGGGTTGCCCACTGCGGTGGCCAGAGCCAATAGCGAAGGGGGCGAGGTGGTCTATTGTAGGCGATCGCACCACTGTAGGCGGGGGCGGGGTGAAAGGAATGCAATGACCAGGATTGGTTGGGGGGGTGGCCGTTGATGTGGAGGACTTGGATGGGGTGGGTTTGGCAGTTGAGCGTGGTTTGCCCAAAGGCTTGAATGCCCTCTCCCGTGGCTTTACAAATGGCTTCCTTGAGAGTCCAAATGCGGAAAAACTCGGCAGTTTGCTGGGGGGCGGGGGCCGCCAGGATGGGGGCTTGTTCGAGGGGGGCAAAATAGCGCTGGATAATATCCTGGCGTTGGTCGATCGCCCGTTGATGTTCGATATCGATGCCAAGCTCGCAGTCCCAGGCGATCGCACACAGCCACAACTCGTGGGAGTGGGTAACGTTAAAGACCAGGTTGGGCTGGGTTGGGTCGGCCAGTCTGGGTTTGCCTCGGGGGGCATACTCAAACTGGATCGCCGCTGGAGCGGTGCCTAGGTATTGACTGAGGAGCGATCGCAACACTCCCCGCCCCACAATCCACTTCTGTTGCACGGACTCTTGACGGTAGCGCAAGGCCCGCGATCGCTCCGCTTCGGTCAGGGTTTCCCATAGGTGCGATCGCACAGCGTCGGGTTGGTGCAAGTTAGCCCGCCACACGTGAATGTCGGTTGTGGGCGAGGGCACAGGGTGTGGCGCAAGTTGCCAGGGGAGAACGGGGGCGGTTTCCATGCTGCGATCGCCAATGCCTCAGGTTCAAATAGAGTGCTGGAGGAGCCTCAAGGCTGAGAAGCCGTGTAAGCGCAGGCGGGTGAAGTCAACAGAGCCAGGTTGCTTGGCTCCAAGCCCTTTCCCCAGGGCGATCGCGCCAACCGCGAAATTCCACCAAGTGGCCTGCGTTGAAACTGCCGGAGGCGAGTATCGTGGGTGTAACCCAGTGAGCACCGTGCCCCAACTCGAAATCAGACATAAATCAGGCATAAAAAAGAGGCCAAACTGACCTCCGGAATCGAATCCATAAGAATGACTGACTGCAAACCCGCGTTAGGCCAACCCTGTGTTCGCGCCAGCTTTACCGGTTGCTAGTTCAACCTTCACAATCTTGCCGCCCATTTTTTGAATCCGTTGTTGCTCACGGAACCAGTTCTCATAAGGAACTAACTTAGTGAAGAACGTGTTTTGTAGTTCCCGCTGTGTCCGAATCCGGGTTTGGCTAGGCACACAAGCAGTAATCTTAAACATGCGCATGGGAAATTTTCTCCTGAATGGGCTGGAAATGGTTGGATGTGTATAAGCCTTAATAATTTGGCGGCAATAATTAGCGACGGTAGATTGAAGTAGAAATCTTAAGCAGGCACGCTTCAATCAATTCTTCTTTAGCGAAAGCAAGGTTGGAAGCTGAGCGTTAATCCTAGATCACCAAAACCTACATAACCATAGTCAAATAAGTCTTTAATAAGCTAGCAAACACTTCAGTCTCCCAACCTCACAGCTCGATCTTGAGTTAGCTGCACTCGTGAACCACGTTCCGGAGACAGCGCACCGCGATCGCCAGTAGTTAGCTCAAGCCAGAGCAGATGTAGTCGAAGTAAACGCCCATTTCTTTACCAGCATCAGCACCGACTAGACCAGCGGTAACTTCTTTCATCGCTTGGATGGCTTGAACGGTGGAAGAAACAGGTACACCCAAGGAGTTGTAGGTTTCTTTCAAACCGTTGAGGACGCGCTCATCCAGGATGGAAGGATCGCCAGCCAACATGGCATAGGTGGAATACCGGAGGTAGTAATCCAAGTCGCGGATACAAGCGGCATAACGACGAGTGGTGTACATGTTGCCACCGGGACGGGTTACATCCGAGTACAACAAGGACTTAGCAACAGCTTCTTTGACGATCGCAGCAGCGTTGGCGCTGATGGTGGTGGCTGCACGTACGCGCAGTTCACCGGTTGCAAAGTAGCCCTTGAGCTTGTCGAGAGCGGAAGAATCCAGGTACTTCCCTTGAACGTCAGAAGAGTTAATGACAGCGGTAATAGCGTCTTGCATGATGAAATCCTTAAATCGCGTAATCTTACGAAATGGTTTGCAAATGTCTTCGATAATTCAGTTTGGCAAGTCGGTTCTGGTCAGCGCCCTCACCTCAATTGCCATGACCAGAATTAGCCCATTGCGCCAATCACGTAGTCAAAGTAGCCAGCGGCTTCTGCTGCATCTTCAGCGGAGAGCAAGGAGCTAGCAACACTCTTCATGGCACGGATGCCTTCTGCAACAGCCTCAATGGGGGTGCCCAAGGACTTGTACATTTCGCGAACGCCGACGATCCCGATTTCTTCGATGGGGGTAACGTCACCAGCAACTACACCGTAGGTGACGAGGCGCAGGTAGTAGTCCATGTCACGCAGGCAGGTAGCGGTCATTTCTTCGCCGTAAGCGTTGCCACCAGGAGAAACAACGTCAGGACGCTTTTGGAACAATTGGTCGCCAGCTTGCTTAACGATGCGCTCGCGAGACTCACTCAGGGTTTGAGCGATGCGCAGACGCTTTTCACCAGAGGTAACAAAGCTCTTGATCCGATCCAGTTCACCGGGGCTCAGGTAACGAGCCTCAGCATCTGCATTCACGATTGACTTCGTGACAATACTCATTGATGGATTCCTCCAGAAGAATGTAACCGATTGTGTTTAAATGGGTAATTCCCAAACGGTTTCCTAAGTGCCTGAGTAGGCTGCTTGGGGCGGCAACTGCACAGGGCTATGCAAATTAGCTAGACACCTTGTAAGCGTGAGCAATTGGTTTCGCAATTGGACTGGTTACTTGATGTCAGCGCACCGCTTTGTTCGTTGCCTTCCGAAATTATTGTGCGGCATTGTGTTCACACACCTCGGTTGAACGTAATAGTTTGTAATATTTCTCCTCAGATTGTGGCCGAAGTGCGGCGGGGGATCGGTTTTGGGCGCTGCTGGGCCGATCGCCGATCGCGGGGGGCATTATTGAGAAAAAGCGGCGGGAATGTATTCCAAAAGCTGGAGGCGGGGGCGGGGTGCGATCGCTGATGCAGAGCTGGTTTGGCGGGATGGGGGCCGATCGCAGCCAACGAGGGCCACATCGAACTGGCAGGGTAAATCGGCCCAGTCGGGATGTTCGGCGAGAAACAGTTGGGCCGTTTTCCAGAGTTTGGCTTGTTTTTGCGGGGTGATGGCGAGTTTGCCGTGGAGATCCCAATTGCCGGGTTGGCGGGTTTTGACTTCGACAAAGGCGATCGCCGTGATCTGGCCCGCACTATTGGGTTGGCCCGCAATCAGATCTAACTCGCCCCAGCGACAGCGCCAGCGTTCGTGCAAGATGAGCCAGCCTTGAGCTTGTAACCATTGGGCCACGATCGCCTCGCCTTGTTGCCCTAAATGGTTTGGGGGTGGGGGTTGGCGCGGGGGTGATGATTCAGAGTCGGGGGGTGGCTGGGTTGGCATGGCGGCGATGACTGGGCGCGACGACCGAAATGTTAGCAGACATTACCGAAATTATCGGTCTGTTGCAGTTTGCTGGTGCGCTAACCGGGGTGGGAAGGATTCCGCTAGGATTGAGGATCAGGAAAACCAAATCTTGAGACAACGTACAATTCATATCCAGCACGTTAGGCGCAGTAATGGAGAAACAGCAGTTAAAGACACGGTTTCGCGAGGGCTTGAAGCGGTTGTTTGGCGGCGAGCTAGAGGCTTGGGGGCGATCGCTCCTGGTGGGGTGCAGCCTCCTGTTGATGGTTGGGGCGATCGCGGGTATCGGCGGTGGCTTGCCCGTCTTGGCGGCAGACTACAACCGTGAATTTCTCGTGGGTCAAGATTTTTCGGGCCGCGATCTAACCGATTCCAGTTTTACCAAAGCCAATTTGCGCGAAAGCAATTTCAGCGGTGCCGATTTGAAAGGCGTCAGTTTTTTTGGGGCCAATCTGGAAGGGGCGGATTTATCGGGGGCCGATCTCCGCAACGCTACCCTGGACTCAGTGCGGTTTGCGCGGGCCGATCTGCGCAATGCCAATCTGGAAGGGGCTTTTGCCTTCAATGCGAAGTTTGACGGGGCGTTGATCGACGGGGCCGACTTCACCAATGTAGACATGCGACCGGACGTGCAGGATATGTTGTGCGACCAGGCGACGGGCACCAACCCCACAACGGGCCGTAACACCCGCGAGACCTTGAATTGCACCTAGGAATTGCACCTAACGTTCCTCAAGGGGCAAAAAAGGGCGTGTTGACGAGATCGGCAAAATCGACTTGGCGCTCGGCTTCGAGCTGGCGTATGCGCTCATCTTCGACTTGTAATTTCTGCTGGTAGAGCCGCCCCAGGTCAGGAGCGGTGGCCCAATCGGTGGATTTGAGTAAGTCGAGGAAGTGGCGACGGCGTTTTTCACACATGATTTTTTCCATCGCCGCGATCGCGGCTTGAATCACCAAGCTCCCGCGACAGGTATCTAGCTGATTGATTTCATCCAGTTGGAACAAGCCGTAGACGTGGCTCAAGATGGTGTCGGTGGTTGCGGTTTCTTCCAGCAATCGGAGTAAGTCAATCGACGCATCAGACAGGTCGATCCCGCTGTGCTCTTTGAGTTCCATGATTTGCCGCCAGAGGATGCGGTGGTGGGACAGGCTGAATTCTAAGTCCCGGTCTTCCAGCGCGGTTTCAATTTCCAGGCGATGGTGGGCTTTGTGGATGTAGAGGCGAATCAGTTGGGCTTCTGCTTGTTCCAGCAGGGTGCGATCGCGGAGGGTTTGCCATTTTTGCGATCGCCCGTGCCAGCGCTCCCCGCGCACCTGTTGCCGCAGATCCGTTTCTAGTTGCACCATCAGGCGACTATCTCCCTGGCTCAAGCGTTCGGCGCAGCGGTGTAGATAGTGGGTGCGGAGGGTGGCATTGGGCAAATTGCCTAAAAGTTTGACGATGGCCTGGGTGATGGTCTGGAAGTCGTCGGCTTGGCGGGGGTCTCGATCGGCGATCGCTTGTTCAATTTGCCAATCCAGCCATAACGGAGCCTGGTCTAATAACGCTTGGTAGGCCGCTGGGGTCTGCGTTTGCAAAAACTCGTCTGGGTCTTTCCCCGCGGGAATGGTGACCACTCGCAATTGCACATCGCCTCGGTAGGCCATCGCCTCGACTTCTCCCACGGCCCGCTCTGTTGCTTGCTGGCCAGCCCGATCCGCGTCAAAGTTCAAGATGATTTGGTTGGATTCGGTGTAGCGCAGGAGTTGCTTGACCTGGCCTCCATTCAGCGCTGTTCCCATTGCGGCGACGGCCTGGGTAATGCCAGCATTGTGCAGCGCAATCACGTCAAAATACCCTTCGACGACGACGGCCTGGTCTTGCTTGGCGATCGCCGCCCTGGCTTTATCCAGCCCAAACAAAATTTTGCCTTTGTCAAACAGTTCCGTATCGGGGGAGTTCAGATATTTCGGTTTTTCATCCCCCAGCGATCGCCCCCCAAAGCCAATCACCCGCCCTTGCAAATCGTGAATGGGAATCATCAAGCGATCGCGGAAGCGATCGTAATAACCACCGCCATTTTTGCGGGGAACAATTAACCCCGCCTGCTCGACCAGCGCCACTGGGAAATGCTTCTGTTCGACCAGATAGCCATAGAGCGTTTCCCAGCCACTGGGGGCATACCCCAACTGAAATTGTTGGATAGTGGCGGTGGAGAGGCCGCGTTGGGTGGTTACATAGGTCAGTGCGGCTTGGCCGGTGGGTTGGTTCAGGGCATGGGCATAAAACCGGGTCGTCAGGGCCAACACTTCATACAGTTGTTCCCGTTGGGTGAGCTGCCGTTGAAAGGCTTGGCGCTCTTCGGGTTTCAGGGTTTCCACCGTCACCTGGTAGCGGCGGGCTAAATCCAACACCACATCACTGAACGATCGCTTGCCTAACTCCATCAGGAATTTGAACGCATTGCCCCCGGCTCCACAGCTAAAACAGTAGTAAAACTGCTTGCTGGGACTGACGGTGAAACTGGGGGATTTGTCGTCGTGGAAGGGACATAGGCCAGTGAAATCTTTACCCTGCTTTCGCAGCACAACGTGCTCCGAGACGACATCTACAATGTCAACCCGTTGCTTGACTTGCTCAATGGTCTCTGGGTGTAAGCGGGGAATTTCCATACCAGTTGGGGAAGGGGGAAGGGGGTGCTGGCGGCGCGATCGCACCTGACGAACCAAACCTGGTGATTATAGCCTTATGATCAGGCCAATTTCGATGCTGCTTACCCTGCTCTTCGTGATTCTATAACTCAATTTTGCTGCCTGGGCGATGCATGGGTGAATAGGTGAATGCTATTGGTGTGTCCTGGCTTCCATCGGGTGTTTCTCAAACTTTTTGCGCCCATTCTGCGGTTCTTGAGATACAACTAGCTCAGCGGATGCACGGGTTTGGGCCAGGAGCGATAGGGCATGGGACGGATTTTTGTTTCAGCCGGCAATGAAGAGTTCGCAGGGACACATCTGGGGGCCGGGATGGCGCTGGCCGATGGCAGTGGCCTGCCAGAGTTGATGACCGTGCGGGACTTGTTGGTCGCCGAGTTGCGATCGCGGGGGTTTGCTGTGGTGACGGTACCGGATGAATTGTCGATGCCCCAGATGTTGCAGTGGATCAATCGGCGCGATCGCAGCGGGGATGTAGCCTTAAACCTCCAGATTGCAACCCATGCTAACCCAACTTTTCGGGGGACCAGCGTCTACTACATCGCCAACAACACCGAACGAAAACACCATGCCGAACTCTTACTGCTGGCGTTAACGCGGCGCTTACCCGACCTCGCTATCCGGGGGGCCTTGCCCGACACCCAATCGGTACTGGGCACTCTGCCTTACTGTCGGCACCTGCGATCGGCGTCGCTGTATGTGGAATTGGGATTCATCACCAGTGCGGGCGATCGCGACCTGCTACAAAATCGCCAACGGGAAATTGTCGTGGGCTTGGCCGATGGGCTGGCCACCTGGAGCCGGACGGTTGCGGAAGCAGCGATGACCAAACGCCTGGATGCTAGCTTACTCGCGGCGACGATGGGCGAGATTGCCACCCCGATCGCCATTCAGCTCAACGGGCGCACCTATGGGGAACAGGGGATTTTTATCAACGGGAATGCCTGTGTCCCCATTGATTTGGTGGAACGGTTGGGCATTACCCTGCGCCCAGCAGCCCAGCACAGTCGCAAGACCTATGGCCATGTGGTGTATATGAAGGCGATCGACCTGCGCGAGTACGATATTGCCGTTACCTGGGAGAGTGTGACCCAAACCATACAACTTCAGACAGCGCTGGCGTTGGGGCAAACCGTTCATCCTCTATCGGGCTTGGGCCACACTTCGGAAGTGCAATTGCTGATGTTCTTGAAAAGCCAGAATGAAGATGGGTTGGCGCAGTTCCCGGAGATTGCGCGGCTCTATCGCGATGAAGGGGTGAACGAGCGCATCAACTACGACATTGCCTTTGCCCAAATGTGTGTGGAAACGGACTTTCTTCGGTTTGGGGGGATTCGGCGGGCCAATCAGCATAACTTCGGGGGCTTGGGGGCGGTCAACGGTGCCCCGGAAGGTGCGACCTTCAGCAGTACGCGCATCGGAGTCCGCGCCCACATCCAACACCTGAAAGCCTACGCCAATACGGAACCATTGCGGGAAGAAGGGGTTGATCCCCGGTTCCATTTGGTGGCACGGGGGATCGCGCCCACCCTGGAACAGTTGGATGGACGCTGGTCGGCTACCCCTCACTACAGCGATCGCGTGTTGGCGGTGCTCCGGCAACTGTATGAAACGGCCAAGTTGTTGTGATGGGCGATCGCGGGTGGGCGGCTGGCTCCAGGGCTATTTAGCCTCATTGCCACAGGTAAATCAGGCAAAACAACACAATCCAAATCACATCCACAAAGTGCCAAAACAGGGAAACTTCCGTGACCCCGACGTGGCCGTTGTCATAGTTCCCCGGAATGAGCGATCGCCCCAGCATCAGGAATTGCAGCAAAATTCCCGTAAGAACGTGCAACCCGTGGAACCCCGTGAGCAGATAAAACAGCCCACCAAACACACCCGTCGTAAAACCAAAGGGGAGACTCATCCACTCCAGGGCCTGCCCCACCAAAAAGTAAATCCCCATTGCCGAAGTCAACAACCACAGCCCTCGAAAAAGGGCCATTTTGTGTTTTTTCAGGGCTTCTTCGGCCCCCCAAATCACAAAACTACTGGATACCAGAACGACCGTGTTGATCAACGGGGCCTGGGTTTCCAGTCCTTCCACGCCGGGGGGCAACCAGGTGGTGGTGGTGGTTTTAATGATGATGTAGCCCGCGAAAAAGCTGAGGAAGATGACACTTTCTGACAGCAGGAAGACAATAAACCCGAAGAGGCTTGTTCCCGCCACATCATGACTGTGGGCGTGGGCGTGAGCGTGGGCAACGGCTGGCTGGCTGGGCTGGGATGAGACCGAACTCTCCATGATGATGTCCTGAATTGAGGGTTTCCTGAGGAAGGGCGATAACGGGTAAGACGCGGTTTGGTCGCCTGTGGCAGGTTGGCTGGGGGCGGCTAGTTCGAGGGGGTCGCTAATTCGAGGGGGGCGCTAATTCGAGGGGGCGATCGCCTCTGCATTTTCCACCAACGGTTCCGACTTGCCATAGCCATAGGGTTCGGCCACCACAATCGGCAACGCTTCAAAATTTTCCACCGGGGGTGGCGAGGAGACCATCCACTCTAGCCCGATCGCCCGCCAGGGATTGGCTGGTGCTTTTGGCCCCTGCACCCAAGAACTCACAATATTCAAAATAAACGGCAACGTAGACATCCCCAACAGAAAGGCTCCTAAACTCGCAAGCACATTCCAAAAGGCATACTCTGGGTCATAGGACGAGACCCGCCGTACCATCCCCTGCAAGCCTGCCGGGTGCATGGGCAAAAAGTTCAGGTTGGTACCAATAAACGCTAACCAAAAATGGACTTTGCCCAAGCCTTCGTAGTACATTCGCCCGGTCATCTTGGGGAACCAATGGTAAATCGCCGCAAACATCCCCATCGTGATGGTGCCGTACACCACGTAGTGAAAATGGCCGACGACGAAGTAGGTGTTGTTGACGTGAATATCAATCGGGGTCGAGGCTAGCATGACCCCGGTAATCCCCGCAAAGACAAACATGACGATCGCCCCCAGCGCAAACAACATTGGGGTATCCATACGAATCTTTCCTTTCCACAGAGTCGCCGTCCAGGCAAACACCTTCACCCCAGTCGGCACGGCAACCAACATCGTCGTCACCATGAAAAACATCCGCATCCAACCGGGGGTGTAGCTGGTGTACATATGGTGAACCCAGACCAAAATGCTGACAAAACAAATCAGCAAAGAAGACACCGCTACGACTTTGTAGCCAAACAGGGGTTTGCGGGAATAAACAGGCAAAATCTCGGAGAACACGCCGAAAACCGGCAACACCATCACATACACCGCTGGATGGGAATAGAACCAGAAAAAGTGTTGAAACAGCACAGGGTTGCCGCCTTCATTCGCATCGAAGAAGTGGGTGCCCACGGCCAAATCAAACAACAGCATCACCGCCCCCGCCGTCAACACGGGCAAGGCCGAAAGCTGGATTAACTGTGCACTCAGCACGGCCCACACATAGGCTGGCATTCGGAAAAAGGTCATCCCCGGTGCCCGCATCTTGAAAATGGTGGCCACAAAATTGACAGCACCCATGATGGAAGACACCCCGGAAATGGCGACCGCAACAATCCAGACGAATTGACCGTTGATTAGATTGCCGGAGGGATTTTGGATACTGACAGGCGGATAGACCCACCACCCGGCTTGGGCGGTGCCATCGGGTAGGAAAAAGCTCGCCATCAGCAAAATACCGAAGACGGGCACTAACCAAAAGGCGATCGCGTTCAACCGGGGAAAAGCCATATCCCGTGCGCCAATCATCAGCGGCACCAGGTAATTTGCCAGCCCCACCAGCGAAGGGAACACCCACAGGAAGATCATCACCGTCCCGTGCATGGTGAACATGCTGTTATAGACCGAACGGCTGACCAGATCGGACTCTGGCGTAATCAACTCGGCCCGAACCACCATCGCCAACAGACCACCGATGAGAAAGAACAGAAACGCCGTGACGAGATATTGAATCCCAATTACTTTATGGTCGGTGCTAAAGGTGAGATAGCGGCCCCAGCCCGTGGGTGGCTCGTGCTTGGGAGTGTCTTCCGGGCGGAAGTCTGCCGCTGGTGCGTTAGTCATAGGTCGAAAACCGTGATGTGAACAGTGGGGGAAGGGGAAAGTCGGAACCAGAGAATTTGGTGCTGGGTGCGCCCCAACTCACCAGAGCGCTAGGCCAGAGTTAGCCATTGACCAGGGGGGGCGGGGCGGGTTTAACCGTGGGCCAGCCCGCTTTGAACCCCGGTTTCTTCTGCCCGGTGTATTCTTCGTAGGGCAGGTTGCTGGCCGGGGCGAGGGGCCGGGTGGCGGTGGTGGCTAACCACTGGCGGTATTCGTTATCCGACTCGACGACAACGTAAGTTTGCATGAGGGCAAAATAGGTGCCGCTAAATTGGGAATCGCTGAGCCGATAGATGCCCTCGCGGATGGGGGTGAACTCGAACTCGACGGTGTGCTGGGGCACGATGTCTTGCTTGAGGCGGAAGGCCGGAACATACAACCCATGAATCACATCTTCGGTGCGCATGATGAGGCGAACGCGGTGGTTGACGGGAACGTGGAGTTCGGCGCTGGTGACGTTGGCGGTGGGATAGCGGAAGGCCCAGGCCCATTGTTTGGCGGTGACTTCGATCTCTTCGATCGCCGCTTCGGTCATGGGGGCAGCATAGGCTGACTCTAACCCCGGTACATGGAGATGGACGAGATCCATTGGCCCGCGCACGGCCATGTGCTCATAAGTCCAATAGCTATACCCGGCGATGATGAAGACTAGGAGCAGGGGAATGGCTGTCCACACAATTTCGAGAGTGAGACTGCCTTCGATGGGGGGGCCGTCGGTCAGGTCAAAGCGGCTCACCCGTTGGGTCAAGACTGAGTAGGTGATGGTGCCCGTCACACCCAGAAAGATAAAGGTGCCCAGAAACACCGTGAAAGCAAACAAGTTGTCGATGAGGCGGGCTTCTTGGGAGGCGGCAGGTGGAAACCAGGCATAGGACTGTTGGGCTAGCCAAAAGCTGATGAACCCTAGCCCGATCGCGATCGCCAAGAGGGTCAAAATCGTCGAAAGTTTCATAACATCCCTTTAAGACTGCGGGTGATTACTGCTGAAAGTACAGATTGGGGTTTTCGCCCATCCGCAGCAGGCGATCGGCAGTATTGTGAACCCCAAACTCAGCGGCCAACTGCGCCCCCAGCGTGCCATGTACATACATCAGGAAGAAAATCACCAAGCCTGCCACGATGTAACTCCATTGCACCTGCCGGATCATATCCTTGCGCCATGCAAACCGCTGGAAGCCCCGCCAAACGGCCATGCCCACCATCAACGCCAGTAATACAACTCCCCCAACCCCGTGCCACAGCATGGTTTCCATTGCCGTTAGCCCCCAGGCACTCGTGACCTTGGGATCGGGCGTCGCCAGCAGCATCTCGTAAAAGCCAAAAGCCACCGTTGCAAACGTGACGATCGCCGAAGCCAGCACGTTGTACCAGCCCACATCAAAAAAGTTACTCCGCACAGCAGTGAGGGACAGAAACTTGAGGAGCGATTTTTCTAGGGGGAAGAAGACCCCGGCAATATCAAAGGCAATGCCGATAATGAATAGCCCCAGCGTGATGTGTACCAGGTTGGGATGGACAGGTAAGGCATAGGGCAAACCATTTGCGCCCAGGCTATCGCCCAGTTGTTGCAGCAGTTCTGAATCCATTACAGGGTGCCCTCCCGCACAGCCTCAACAACGGGGACGGTATGTAAACCATACATCCACACCAATTCATCCCCCAAATAGGTTTGCAAACACACGATGCCGACTAACACCAAACTTACGCTGAGATAGCTCACAGGTAGCGCTTGGGGATTTTGCGCCCGCAACACAAAGCGCCATGCCGTCATCCCCGCCAAGATGGCAGAGAGCGACCAGCCCAGAACCGTGTGCAAATTGAGGGTGGCTTGCACGGCGGCATAGGGTTCGGCTAAGCCAGCTTCCACTTGGCCAAACATAACGGCAATAAAGATGGCAATGGTGGCAAAAAACAGGTTCCACCAACTGACTTCGTACAGGCGGGTGTTTTTGCTCAACACGCCAATGAAGTCGCAGAGAAAGGCAAACAACACCATCGCAATCACAAAATGCACCACGATGGGATGGATGGTGTCGGGATAGGGCAGGTTATGGTCATTCAGCGGTGGCAGATAATCAAGCATGGTTCTGTCGGATGGGTGCGATCGAAGGTCAAAGCAAAGTAACTTGGTGCTGGAGTGACGCGATGGGCCGATGGTCGTCGGTTTTCAGGAGGCTGGGGGCACAGCCGCAGGCGATCGCCCTGGGTTGTTTATCAACCTTTACCCCATATCTTGAGAGAACCTGGGATTCATTAATGTTTTATATAGAAGGCTTGGGCCTGGGGATGGGGCTGTACCCAGCTACGGTATAGCGCACTCTTTCGAGGCTGACAATTGGCGGATTAAGCCGCATCATTCATGACGATGAGACAACCCCCTTAAAACTGGCAAGGAGGGTAGGCACAAGACCTACCCCTACTGAATCCAATTGGGTGAAGGATCCAGGCTAAGCCGCAGCGGCGATCGCGGGTGAGTCGTTGTGGCTTGATTTGCTGCCGTCATAAAGGAGTGGCACTGCCCCCTCCATAGGGGAGCGCCAAATGTTACTTTTGATGAAGTAATGTTGTTGCAGGAACGCGATCGCGGCTTGAAAGAATCCTATGCGTTTATTCCGAACTTTGATGGGACTGTGTTTGGTCGTTGTCGCCGTTTTTTGCGTGGGGGTTTCAGCGTCCTACGCAGCTAGCTCGGCGGCGATCCGCGCGTTTGATGATGTGGAAGCAGCGGCGAAAGACTATTCTGGGCAAAGCTTGGTGGCCTCGGAATTTGGGGATGCCAACCTGACGGGGGCAAACTTTAGCCAAGCGGATTTGCGCGGAGCCGTTTTTAACGGCGCAAGGCTGAGTCAGGCCAATCTCCACGGGGTTGATTTCAGTGATGGCATTGCCTATATCACCGATTTTGCAGGGGCCGATCTGACTGATGCGGTGCTGACCTCTGCAATGTTGCTAAAGTCGAATTTTAAGAATGCGGCTGTGACGGGAGCCGATTTTACGGATGCGGCGCTTGACCGGGCGCAGGTGCTGGAACTGTGCAAAACTGCCAGCGGCACCAATCCGGTAACGGGGGCTGAGACTCGCGAATCGTTGGGTTGCCGTTAGTCAGGAATCGCCGCAAGACTTTGGTTGTAGTCACTCCGGCGATCGCGCGATCGCCGGAGTTGTGCTATTGGCTCAGTTCTAACATCCGTTCAATGGGCCGAAGGGCGGCGGTTTGGATGTCTGGGGGCAAGGTGATTTCGGGGGTGCGATCGCGCATACACCAGTACACTTTTTCCAGCGTATTGAGGCGCATGTGGGGGCACTCGTTGCAAGCACAATTGTTGAGCGGAGGCGCGGGGATAAAGCGCTTGGTGGGTTCGGCTTTTTGCATTTGGTGGATGATGCCGGGTTCCGTGGCCACAATAAATTCCTGGACGGGACTTTGCTGGACGTGCTGGAGGAGGGCCGTGGTGGAACCGATGTAGCTGGCGTGGCGGAGAATGGCGGGTTCGCATTCCGGATGGGCGATCGCCTCGGCCTGGGGGTGTTGAATTTTGAGTTGCACAATTTTCTTCTCAGAGAAGGTTTCGTGCACCATGCAACTGCCTTGCCACAACACCATGTCGCGCCCGGTTTGTTCCATGACGTAGCGGCCCAAGTTGCGATCGGGGGCAAAGATGATGGGTTGATCTGGCGGAATTTGCTGAACCAGGCGCACCGCATTGGAACTGGTGCAGATGATATCGCTCATGGCTTTAATCTCTGCGGTGCAATTTATGTAAGAAATTACCAAATGTCCCGGATGGGCCGCTTTGAATTTGGCAAACTCGGCGGGGGGGCAACTGTCGGCCAGCGAGCACCCAGCCGCGAGGTCTGGCAGCAAAACGAGCTTGTTAGGATTGAGGATTTTCGCGGTTTCGGCCATGAAATGAACTCCCGCGAAGACGATCACATCGGCATTGGTCTGGGCGGCTTGGCGGGCTAACCCCAGCGAGTCACCGAGGTAGTCGGCGATGTCCTGGATATCGGGATCCTGGTAGTAATGGGCGAGGATGACGGCGTTTAATTCTCGCTTGAGGGTGGCGATCGCAGCGAACAAATCGGCGGGGGGATGCCCCACAGTCGGAACGGACGGGAGGGTAGCTGTAAACACGACGGATTGCACCTAATCAGCAAAACTGGATCTAGATTATAGTATTTTTCACCATAAACTGTGCGCTACTTAGCGGATTTTGGGCCAGCGACCTGGAGGGGGTTGGGCGCGATCGTGTCGCCGAGCAGAGGGGATGTGTCAAAATACGCGAAGTCACAGCGTTGTCATTTTTGAGTGCTGGTGTTCTAGTCCAAGCCAGCAAAGGGTTGAGGGTTTATGGCGCAATTGATTTTGTTCTGGCACCGTCGCGATCTACGACTGGCGGATAACGTGGGGGTGGCTGCCGCCCGCGATCGCAGTGAAAAAGTGGTCGGGGTGTTTTGCCTGGATCCGGGCATTCTCCAGCAGGATGATGTGGCCCCGGCGCGGGTGACATACATGATTGGCTGCTTACAGCACTTGCAGCACCAGTATGAACAGGCTGGCAGTCAATTGGTGATTGTGCAGGCCGATCCCAAAACTGGCCTGGTCAATTTAGCGAAAGCGCTCCGGGCGGAGGCGGTGTTTTGGAATAAAGATGTAGAACCCTACTCCCGCGATCGCGATCGGGCTGTGGCCGCCGCCCTCCGGGCCGAACAGATTGAGGTGTGTGCCTTTTGGGATCAACTGCTCCACCCGCCCCAAACCATCCTCACCAAAGCTGGCGAGCCCTACTCGGTCTACACCCCCTTTTGGCGCAACTGGAACGCTCAGGGGAAACCAGAGCCTCTGGCCCCCCTCAAGTCGCTGACGGGGTTAACCGCCACAGAGCAGCAACAGGCGACGAAAAGTGGCGCGATCGCCCTCCCCACAGCCAAGGACTTGGGGTATGAGTGGCTAAATCCTTTGTTTTTGGAGCCGGGAGAGGCCGTGGCCCAGGCCAAGCTCACCGAATTTTGTGATGGCGCGATCGCCGACTACGACGAACAACGCAACTTCCCGGCCCAACCGGGGACCTCGCAACTCAGTGCCGCCCTGAAATTTGGGGCGATCGGCATCCGCACGGTGTGGGCTGCGACTGTGGCTGCTAAGGAGCAAGCCCGCAGCGACGAAACCAACAAAAACATTCAAACCTGGCAGCAAGAATTGGCCTGGCGGGAATTTTATCAACACGCGATGTTTCATTTCCCCGGTCTGGCAGCAGGCCCCTATCGCGATCCGTTCAAAGCCTTTCCCTGGGAAAACAACGACGAGCATTTTGCGGCCTGGTGTGCGGGGCAAACGGGCTACCCCATTGTGGATGCAGCCATGCGCCAACTGAACGAAACGGGCTGGATGCATAACCGCTGTCGGATGATTGTGGCGAGCTTCCTCACCAAGGATTTGATCATCGACTGGCGCTGGGGCGAACGGTATTTCATGCAACACCTGATTGATGGGGATTTGTCTGCAAATAACGGGGGCTGGCAGTGGAGTGCGTCTAGCGGGATGGATCCGAAACCGTTACGGATTTTTAATCCGGCGAGTCAGGCCCAAAAGTTTGACCCCGATGGGGACTACATCCGCGAATGGCTACCAGAACTCCGGCGGGTTGGTGTTGAGGCGCTGGTTACAGGCAAAATTGATGCCTTCGATCGCGATCGCTGTGGTTATCCCCAACCTATCGTTGACCACAACCAACGCCAACGCCAGTTCAAAGCCCTCTACCAAAGCCAAAAAGGGTAAGAAATTCAAGCTAACTTTAATGCCAGATTTCGGCGGGATTTGCGATAGTGTAATCGCTGCTTGCTGAAGGGAATGCTGGGCGCAACGCCTCGTAGTCTATTGCCCTGTGGCGGTTAGCCCTGGCCTGCCGCACCTGTTGCCGCAACCAGAGGACATTCTTCATGCATGGGAGGACCGTAGGATGATTGTTGACGACCAACACTACGATGTAGTCATCATTGGGACGGGTGCTGGAGGCGGGACTCTGGCCTATAAACTCGCACCGACGGGCAAAAAGATTTTGATCCTAGAACGGGGAGACTTTATGCCCCTAGAAGAGCAAAATCGCTCGAATGTGGATGTGTTCAAACGCGGGCGTTACCACGCGCCAGAACAGTGGTACGACAATGCCGGTGAACCCTTTAGCCCCCAAACCAACTATGCGATCGGGGGCAACACCAAGATTTATGGGGCGGCTCTGTTGCGGATGCGCGAACGAGATTTTGAGACGGTGCTTCACGAGGGGGGCGTGTCGCCGGAATGGGGGTTGAAATATCAGGATTTTGAACCCTACTACACGGAGGCGGAGCAACTGTATAAGGTGCACGGGCAAGCGACGGATGACCCTACCGAACCACCCCACAGTACTGCTTATCCCTATGCCGCAGTGGGCCACGATCCCCAGGTGCAGCCAGTGGTGGCCGCGATCGCCCAGCAAGGACTCCATCCAGCCTCCATTCCCCTCGCGTTGACCCGCCAGGAGGATGACCCCACCAACGATGCGGAAGTGAGTGGTATTCAGCCTGCCCTCCAGCATCCCAACGTCACCCTCAAAACCGGGGTTAAAGTGACCTATTTACACACCAACCCTGCGGGAACAGCGGTGCGGGCCGTGCAAGCCGAGATTGCGGGGAAACCGTGGTTGTTTTTTGGCGATATTGTGGTTTTGGCCTGCGGGGCGATTAACTCGGCGGCAATTTTGTTGCGATCGACAAACGAGAAACACCCCAACGGTTTGGCCAACAATTCCGACTTGGTGGGCCGTAACCTGATGAAACATCAAATGTCGGCGGTGGTGCAGTTGAGTGGCGAAAATTCTGGCCAGTTTTTGCGCAGTGTCTACGTCAACGATTTTTATTGGGGCGAGGCTGGGTTTGACTATCCAATGGGGCATATCCAAAATACGGGGGGGTTGCTGCAAGATATTATTTTTGCGGAGTCGCCGCCGATGCTGTCGCTATTTTCGAAAGTGATGCCCGGTTTTAGTCTCCGCCAGTTAGCGACCCATTCCCTGGGCTGGTGGGTGCAATCTGAAGATTTGCCGAATGGCAACAATCGGGTGCGGCTCCAGGGCGAAAAACTGTGTGTGGAATACGTCCCGAACAACACAGAGGCCCACGAGCGGTTGGTATATCGCTGGACGGAAGTGCTGAAATCGGTGGAAAAAACGCTGGCTCAATCGGTGTTCCAAAAGGCTGGGGGCCATCCACGGGGCAATGTGCCGTTGCCGGTGGTGGCGAATCAGTGTGGGACGTGTCGGTTTGGGCTGGATCCGGCGACATCGGTGCTGGATCTAAATTGTCGGGCGCATGACCTGGATAATTTGTATGTGGTGGATGGGAGTTTTTTCCCGTCGAATGCGGCGGTGAGTCCGGCGTTGACGATTATTGCCAATGCGCTGCGGGTGGGCGATCGCCTGATTGAACGGTTGGCTTAGGGGTGGGGCCGGGTGATCCAAGTGCCATATCAAGGCGTGTAGAAAAAGCGCATCCCCTGCGATCGCTGAAGGATTGAGGGGATGCCGCAATTGTAAGTGTGATTTTTTACTGAATTCTCAATAGTGAGTTAGCGTAACCATAATCGACTTTTAGGTCGCCAGAGCAAATAAGTAATAAACCCGGTCATTACAGATAAAAAGACTACAGCAATCATTCGATACACCCTGAACTTTAACTTTCGTTATCCTCAGTATTTCATCTGAGTTAAAAGCCTCCACTCCGCCATCTTTCGGATTCTCGGTCAGCAAGATCACCCGATCAGGTGAAGTACTCCATTGAATACTTCTTTTCTCTACAGAAAATGACTTTTCTTGAGAGGGTTGGTCTAAGGGACGAAATCCTTTGAAGGCAGGAGTTTTGGCTGCTTCAGTAAGTTTACTGACAGTTGTTCAACGGAGAGAATCTTAACGTGTCCAGTTTGGGAACTGTCCCTGAATTTTTGGGTGTTTCAAGTATCACCAAAGCCCAGAAAGCGGCGTAAATTGACCAGTTGTGCAGCGGTATTTTCTTGAAGCAGAAGAGTGCACTGAACTCAAAAAAGTTTTGTAGCGTTCTATACTGAGCGGGCAGAACGGTATATACGGAGAGGGTGGGTTGGGGCTTCCGCGATCGCGCTTCCAGCGGCAAACCTGAGACTTACGCTGGGCATAGCCTGTTGGGTTGGCTTTTGAAGGGGCGCAGCGCTATGCCAAAAGGCACGCCAGCTTATTAGCTTTACTAGCGTGCCCAGGTGCAAGACGGATTGGCGACGAGGTAGGCCGCGATCGCCTTAGGCGTAACGCATGACGTGAATGACGCTGCCACTCTTGGGGAGGCTGCTCGCGGTAATGGTGGTGGAGCTGCCCATTTGACGTACCGGAGTACCCGTCATGAGTTTCAAGAAATCATCCAGTGGGACAAGTTCACAAGGGGCTTGGGCCGCCGCTGTGCGGTAGTGGGTGGGCACAATGATTTTGGGATTCAACACCGCGATCGCGTCTTTGGCGGCGGCGGGACTGTAGGCTTTTGGCCCGTTCCCCACAGGGATCATCACCACGTCAGGCCGTCCCATCAAAATCTTTTGTTCAGGGGTGATGGGGGCGGCTGCTCCACCCAAATGCAAAATGTTGACCCCGCCTTGCTGCCACTTCCAGACAATATTCGTGCCGAAACGGTTGCCATTGAGCAGATCATGATCGGTACGGATGCCTTCGATCTGCCGCCCCCCAAGTTGGTAAGACCCCGATTCATACAGGAGTTTGGGGTTGCCAGGGAGGATTTCGATCGCCCCCTCGTCTAACAATTGGCTACTGATCAAAACCAAATCAGTGTTGACTTTGGGCGGGCGATAGCCAGCCGTGCACCCAAGGGAACGAAAAGGATTGACCAAAATCCGGGTGCCGCCCCCGGTAAAGAGAAAGCAGGTATGACCGAGATATTGGATGCCGACGCCGCCCTGGGCTTGTGCCCATCCCGGTTGGGCCTGCGAGAGGGCTTGCAGCCCCACGGTTGAAAGTACGCCTGCGCCTGCATAGCGGATAAACTGCCGCCGTTTCATAATCTTCTCCCCTAACCACCAGTTAACAAAGGATGACTGAACCTGAGGCTGGGCCTCGCACCGCACCTTGGGCGATCGCTGAGGCTGAGCTGCTTGGGCCACCTAGCGCGTGTTTAGTGTGTGCCTTGGTCGGTAATCGAGCGCAGAAAGTTCCGTAAAAGCTGTTTCCCTGATTGGGTGAGGACGCTTTCAGGATGGAACTGCACCCCTTGCACATGGGGATAGTCGCGATGCCGTACTCCCATAATCGTGCCATCATCAACCCAGGCTGTCACCTCTAGCACATCCGGTAAGGCTTGCCGCTCAATCACCAAACTATGATACCGGGTGGCGGTCAACGGATTTTCAAGCCCTGCAAAAATCCCAACGCCCGTGTGGTGAACTTGGGAGGTTTTGCCATGCATCAAGATCGGCGCGGAGACAATCTTGCCACCAAACACTTGGCCAATGCTTTGATGCCCCAGGCACACGCCCAGGATCGGCATTTCTGCGCCCAAGGTGGCAATTAATTGCAGGGAGATCCCGGCATCCTCTGGGCGGCCAGGGCCGGGGGAAATCACAATGCCAGCGGGTTGCAGTTGGCGAATCTCATCTAGGGAAATTTGGTCGTTGCGATAAACGCGCAGATCGCAGGCAATGGGAAATTCTTCGCTCAGTTCACCCAGATATTGCACCAGGTTGTATGTAAAACTGTCGTAGTTGTCGATGACAAGGATCAAGGCACCTACTCTCTTTTTGTTGCAGTGTTTTTCGTTGCAGAGTTTGGGGGACGCGATGACCTGAAACGGGGCCAGACCCGGTGGGCGATCGCGCCGAGACTGCCTATAGCTTACATTGAAGCTTCTTAAAACAGCAGCAAGAGTTTGGCCCAGAGCTTGGGAATGATGAGGGAACTAGCCACCCCCAAGGACGCTAAGGCGGAAATGAGCACGGCGGCGGCGGCACAATCTTTCGCGACTTTGGCGAGTTCGTGGTAGGTCTGTTTGACGGTGAGATCGACCACGGATTCCAGCGCAGTGTTGAGCAATTCCATCGTGAGGACAACCCCGACCGTCAGCCCGATGATGGCCATTTCCACAGAGGTGAGTTGGAGGGTAAGGCCAAGGGCGATCGCAAAGCTCCCAACAAAGACATGAATCCGAAAGTTGCGTTGGCTCCGAAAGGCATAACTCACCCCAGCCCAGGCATATTTGAAGCTAATGAGCAAGCTGGGGGCCACGCGCCACGCCAACTCCCGATTCACTTTCATGCCCGGTGTTACCTTACCGTTGAGGCTGTCAGAATTCGTGCTTTCAAGTTCAGGAGGCATAGGGCGGAACCGTACTAACTGTTGTATCCCGGCGAAAAAACCTGTGCAGGCCAGGGTCAGGCGAGCAAACTCTGGCCCAGACTGGCAAGAGTTGACTCCTGCTTAGAGTGCCCAAGGACTAGGGAAAATTCTAACTGGCTCCTACCGAAAGACCAACCGTACACAGGAGCGCGTGTTGTTGGTCAAGCATGGCGACCAGGCTCGGTTCATCGGGATGATCCCACCCCAACAGGTGCAGCAGGCCGTGGGCAGCCAGCCACGCCAGTTCGATGTTAAGGCTATGGCCCTGGGTTTGGGCTTGCCGGGTTGCCGTTTCGACGGAAATGATGATGTCACCCAGGTAGAGGGGAAATTGTTGTAATTCTTCGTCGGGGGGGAATTCACTTTCCAGGGCGGCAAAGGCCAGAACATCGGTAGGTTTATCGATGTGGCGATAGGTGTGGTTGAGGGTTTGGATATCGCGATCGCTGGTGAAGCGCAAACTTAACTCATACGCTTGAATGGGGGAAAAACTCGGAGCCATGTGTTCTAGCCATTGGCTGATCCAGTGTTCCCAGGTGGTTGGTGCAAGGTCACCCGTGGTTGTATGGGGGGCTTCGGTTTCAGCCCACAAATCTTGCACACAGACTTCGACTTGGATGGTCATCCAGCTTTCCCCAGGGTGGTATGTGGTTCTACGCTTAGCGCGTGAGGTAAGACAGGCCAATCAGCAGGCTCAAGAGAGCGATGGTGGTGAGGGCGAAATGCTGCAAAGACTTGCCCCGCTTGCGTACCATATTGCGCATGGCGAGTTTGACGTAGCTGGGTTTTGCTTCGGGGGTGGTTGCTTCGGGGGCGATCGCCGTGTCAGTCGCTAGATTGGGATTTTCCATAATGCCAAATTGGGTAGTAAAAGGAAATGCTGCGTTGAGTGGGCTTCCAGGGGCTAAGGCAAGGGCACAACCCACAACTGCGATCGCGCCCTGCTTTCCTTAATGTAAACCGAATGTAACAACTTAGGCTTCAATAAGCTGGGTTTCTTGCCGCAAATAGGCTTCGATAAACGGATCCAGTTCCCCATTCATCACATCCGTAATGGCGGTGGTTTCGGTGCTGGTGCGTAAATCCTTCACCATTTGGTAGGGATGAAAGACATAGTTCCGAATCTGGTTGCCCCAGGATGCTTCTACCATGTCGCCCCGAATGTCGGCAATTTCCTTTGCCTTTTGCTCTTGGGCGATGACGAGTAACTTCGCTTTGAGCAATGCCAACGCTTTTTCCTTGTTTTGGAGTTGCGATCGCTCCTCCGTACACCGCACCGCCAACCCCGTCGGAACATGCAAAATCCGCACCGCCGTTTCCACTTTGTTGACGTTTTGGCCGCCCTTGCCCCCGGCCCGCGAGGTCGTAATTTCCAGATCCTTGTCGGGAATGTCCAGTTGCACGCTGTGATCCAAAATGGGCATCACCTCGACCCCGGCGAAACTGGTTTGCCGTTTGCCATTTGCGTTAAACGGGGAAATGCGAACTAATCGATGGGTGCCTTTCTCCGCTTTCAGATAGCCATAGGCATATCGCCCTTCAATTTCCAGAGTCGCTGACTTGAGTCCGGCTTCGTCCCCTTCGGACAGTTCCATCAAATGGACTTTATAACGATGGGCTTCGGCCCACCGGGTATACATCCGCAACAGCATTTCGGCCCAGTCTTGGGCATCGGTGCCCCCGGCCCCCGCATTGACCGTCAGCACGGCTCCGTTGACATCATAGGGGCCAGCAAGCATTTGCTGTAACTCCCATTGATCCAAATCGCGAGTCAGTTGGGTGACGTTCGTTTCAGCTTCTTGCAACAGGCTGTCGTCCGTTTCCAGTTCCAGTAGTTCCACGATCGCCTTCACATCGTCCAAACTGGCGTTCCACTGGGTGAGCTGCTCAAGGTTTGCCTTCAAATCATTGAGTTCTTGCAGGGTTTGTTGGGCTGTTGCCTGATCATCCCAAAAGCTGGGCTGGGCGGCCACTTGCTCTAGATCGTGAATTTTTGCGGTGAGAGCTGGTACGTCAAAGATAGTCCTGAGCTTTGCCCAGGCGATCGCTTAACCCTTCAATTTCGCGTTTAATCTCAAATACGTCCATTCGTTCCTAACTGAATTATGTTGAGTGTCAATCACAACGGGGATAGATCCAGCTTATAGCGATTTTTGGCATCTGTGCAGCGATTCGCGATGCGGAAACCTGGCCCGATTGGCCCAAGGCTGACTTGCCCTGACGGTTAATTAGCACAGTGCGATCGCAATTTTGTGATGTGGCAGAGGAGGATTCCTTCAGTCAGGTTGGTGGGGGTAACCCGTCAAATGGCACTGTGGCTTCAAACCAGCGGCGGCAATAGTGGCAATAGATGTTATCCAGGATTAATCAAACAAAATCAGACAAAATGGCTGAATAAGAGCGATAAACTTATCAAAAAAAGGCCAGCGATCGCGATCGCTAGCCTGTGATTTTTGAATGCAAATATAAGTGAAGTGCTACACAATTGAGCGTCAATATCAATTGCCATCGAGCTTTGATCGGGCTTTCAATTTAGCGACGTGATAAGGACATCACCACTTGGATCACGTACCAGAACAAGAGTGCAACTGAGGCAAATAATTCTAAGGAGGCTGCCACATACTGATCCGTAGAGTAATGATGGAGCACGTTAGAAGTATCGTACAAAATCGCGGCTGACGCGAAAATCACCATCGCGATCGAGAAAAATAAGCCCAATGTAAAACCAAACAAGGCACCGCAAAGAATGATCCCCAAAGCGATGAAGCCACCGACACACAAAATGCTGCCTAGAAATGAGAAATCTTTCCGGCTAATAAAAACAACAGCCGTCAATCCAGCAAACATTAATGTGGTTAAAATTGCCGCTGTGGGCAATACGTTGGCATCAGAAAAGACCGTTGCAATATAGAGTAGCGGTGCAAAAATCAGAGCTTCCAGCACCACATATAAGCCCAAGCCTGCATATTGGGTGTTAACCGAGTCGGCCTGGGCTGCGAGGCTCCGGGCGAGCCAACCCAACACCATAAAGCCACCCAAAATGAGTAACCAACTAAAGCGACTGGCCATCACAAAATTGGTGAGGCCAACGGCGATTCCGGTTTGAAACAGGAACAGTTCAACGAGGATAAAAGCGCCTACGGCTCCGGCGAGGTGCAGGTAGGTTTTTTGAATAAATTTTGCCCGTTCGGTGGGTCGAGCTTGGGCCGCAGTTAACATGGTTGCTCCTTAACGCTTGGAGTGAACGAAGGCTGGAGAATAAACACAGGCGTCGGATTGACTGAAAACAGCCGCGATCGCCCTGGTGGATAGCGATGAGCGAATACAAAAACTGGGTAAGCTTTTCCTGAAAAAAGTCAAAAAAATTAGCAAGATATCGGAGTTGTTGCAGTCGGTATCTTGCTAATTCAGTTAAATGACGATTCAGAATAAGTTTAGGTTAGCAATCGTTTGAAGCTGGCATTGGCTCATGTTGCCTGAAAATGACAGGCGATCGCCGTGGGCCAATGCCGTTGCCTCCCCTTAGTCGCGGCTGTTAATTGAAATCAGCAAGCGCAGGATGAACACAAACAAATTGACATAGGTCAAATACATCGACAAGGATGCTGCTAAATACTGGTCATCCCGATAGGTGCGCGGCAAGAGGAAGAAATCAACCACTGCGGCCCCGGTAAACAACACAACCCCAATGCCAGAAATTGCAATTTCTAAAAATGAGGGGGTGTAGATGCCAAACAGGGTTAACCCAAGCTGGCCCAACAGGACAACGACAAGGGCAATGATGCCCATTTGTACTGTTTTGGCGAGGGCCATCCCATCAGTTTCAGACAGGTTTGACCCAATTTGTCGGCCTGCAATGAAAGCAACACCGCAACCCAAGGCGGCAAAGCCCAACCCCGGCAGACCTACCCCAGTTGTGCTGAGGGCAATGGTGATAAGCCCAGTTAAGGTGTAGCCTGTGACGAGGCTGTACAGGGTGAGCAACGGTAATGCGATCGCGTTGTTACCTTTGGTGGCTACCCCTTGGGAGACAAAAAACAACACCAAGGAGGCTACGATCGCGCCCCAAAAGGTTGGCATAAACAGGTTGGGGTAAGCATTGAGAACGCCGATCCCGCCATAGACCCCCAGCGCCGTGAGGATCAGCCCGCCACCGACAAAGGGCAGTGCCTTGGCGATGACATTTGGCCCGATTAAGGCTTTACCTTGGGCGTCTTGAACTGCTTGCCGAAAATTACTGGTATTACTCAAGGGAAATCCCTCCCGTTTGATCCACAAACTCGTTCTGTCTTCATTGTGGCGCAAATAGTGGAGGGTTGCCAAAGCGCGGGTGCACTCTCTGGGCGATCGCCCGTATTACCGACGCTTGCGGGGCATGGATCTGGCTTATGGCTGGCGGTCTGTTTCGGTCGGGCTGCTTGTTGAGGGCCGGAAGTGGGCACTCTATCAATAAGCTAGCTTGGACTCAATTGTTCGGGCTTAGTTTTTCAGTTTTTAAAGATATGGTCAACTTGCGGAGGAGCCAAGTAAGTCTACAATTGCCAAAAACCTTTCCCCAGACTGAATTACAGCCATTTTGCTGAATTTTGCCTTACGTGATTTTGCCGATCTATCTAAAGGCGTAGCTGAGAAGTACCGTGGATCGACGATGGTTTCGACTTCTCTCTCTGATGAAAATAGGCTTAACTCTGATGTGAAAGGTGACTGCAAATGATGGCTACTCAAACCAACGTTCGTTCTCGCGGCATGGAACTGTTATTGGCTTATCATCAGAATCCTTCTGTCCGCCTTCGCAACCAGCTTGTCCAGATGAATGCCGGGTTGGTTCGCAAAATTGCCCATCGTGTTAGTCATCAGTGTGCTGAACCCTACGAAGATTTAGAACAAATTGGTTATCTCGGTTTGATCCGGGCGATTGAGCGCTTCAACCCCAACCAAGGTTGCGCCTTTAGTTCCTTTGCGGTGCCTTATATTCGGGGTGAGATGTTGCATTTTCTCCGCGATCGCAGCTCTACTGTTAAGATTCCCCGTCGTTGGCAACAACTCAACAAAGCTGGCCAAAAAGTTCGTGAAGAACTTGCAGAAGCCTTTGGCCGCCAACCGACAGACGAAGAAGTTGCCACTCAGTTAGGCGTAACGGTGCAAGAATGGCGCGAAAGCAAAATCGCTTCGAAAAATCGGATGCCGCTCAGTTTGGATGCCACCGTTAGCCAGCAGATTGATTCACCCATGACCTTGGGTGATACCTTGCCCGACTCGCATTACCAAACGCTGCAAAACCTGGAAGAAGATCGGCAACAACTGCAACGCGCCCTTTCCCAGTTGGAAGAAAAGACTCGCCAAGCGATCGAATATGTCTTCATCAAAGACCTATCGCGGAAAGAAGTCGCTGAGCGGATTGGCGTCAGCCCGATGACCGTCACCCGCCGTTTGCACCGGGGGATTCAGCAAATGGTTGCGTGCCTTCAACCCCAAGTTTTACAAACTGATCCTTAAGTTCTGAGCATTGAACGGCTAGAACTGCGCTTCTAGACAGGCTCGATTTTTGCTCACTGGGGATTTGTATGAGACATCAGTAAGTTTTTTGTTGACTCTCCTAGTGAACCTTTCACGTTGATTCTAGACTCTCAAGCTGGGTTGGTTTTTCCAATCCAGCTTTTTTGTGGTTACAACTTTGTGGTTACAACGTTTAGTCATTGAGGCGAGAGATCACCCACTTGGTTCCCCCGATCGCATGACCCTATACCCCGCATAGTTTCTGGGTTTCCACAGTGAATTGAGTTAGATGCAGCGCTCTTCACACTGCGCCTGCATTGCCTACTTAATGCGTTGGAGATTCAACCTCATGACACTGTTGCGAGACCACACAACTGCGAAACTGCCCCTTGAGCTGGCCACTCAACTGTCGAAAGAATTGGCTATAACCGCCGTCGATCGCGATCGTCAGGCAGGCATTCCTCAAGAAGAAGTGCGCCGACTACGAGAAGCGGGGTTACTGTCCCTCGTCATTCCGAAACAATACGGTGGTCAAGGGGCTACCTGGCCGGAAGCTTTCCAGGTGTTGCAAACGTTGGCTAAAGCCGACGGTTCCCTGGGGCAACTGTTTGCGAACCACTTGATTTTGCCAGCGGCAGTGCAGGCAGTGGGCACGCCAACCCAAGCCTCTTACTATTGCACTCTCACGGCGCAGCATGGGTTGTTTTGGGGCAATGCGGTCAACACGCGCGATATCCGGCTCCAGATCACCGCAGAGGGCGATCGCTTTCGGGTGAATGGGGTTAAAAGTTTTGGCACTGGGGTAGCGGCGGCTGATCTGCGCCTGTTTTCGGCCATGCCAGAGGGGGCGGCCATGCCTATGTTTTTTGTATTGCCCCGCGATCGCGCTGGCATCACCTACAACAACGACTGGGAAAACATGGGTCAACGCCGTACAGCTAGTGGCAGCTTCACCTTTGAGAATGTGGTTGTTTATCAGGATGAAATTTTGGGGCCGCCGACCCAGCCGGAGGGCGCGTTTGCTGGGTTTATCAATGTGGTAGTGCAACTGACGAAAGCCTATGTATATTTGGGGATTGCCACGGGGGCCTTGGAAGCGGCAAGGGAATACACCACGGTGGCGACCCGCCCCTGGATGACGGCTGGCGTAGACCGTGCCACTCAAGATCCCTACATCTTGCAGCATTACGGTGAATTTTGGATGCAACTTCAGGCGGCTCAAGCCCTGGCCGACCAAACGGCGCAAAAAGTGCAACAGGCGTGGAGCAAAGGGAATGCCCTGACCCAGGCTGAACGGGGCGAGGTGGCGATCGCCATTGCCTCCACCAAAGCCTTTGTCGCCCGTACTGGGTTAGACATTACCAACCAGATTTTTGAAGTGATGGGTGCCCGTTCCACGGCGGCGCGGTATGGGTTTGATCGCTATTGGCGAGATCTGCGGACATTTACCTTGCACGATCCGCTGGATTACAAACTGCGAGAAATCGGCAACTGGCTGCTCAATCACGAATATCCCACACCCAGTCAATATTCTTAGCCAGATTGTTAACCCCTATCTCCAGCAAGGGAGCCGGGGGCCACGCTGCCGGATGTGGGTGGTGCGGCTCCACGCGGCTCGTGCCAAAACTGGAAACCCGGTTGTCAGAAAAGCGCCTGCCAGATGAAGTTGCTGTTTCTTACACTGAAAAATTACAGGGCTGGGTGTGCTGCTGTCGTTGCTTTTCCTACTTGTCTGTTCGCTCCATTATCCTTTCAGGAGTTTGTTCTATGGCTACTCAAACCTTCGACCCCGCTAAAGCGGAAGCCTTTGCCGATCGCCTCCTTGGCATTTTGAACAGTGGCGCGATCGCCATCATGATTTCTATTGGTCACCGGACTGGTTTATTTGATACGTTGGCCACGTTGCCACCCGCGACGAGTCAGGCCATTGCGACTGCTGCCAATTTGGACGAACGCTATGTCCGCGAATGGCTGGCAGCAATGGTCACCGGGCAATTGCTGACCTACGACCCAGCGACGCAAACCTATGCCCTGCCTGCGGAACATGGAGCCTTTCTCACCCGTGCTGCTGGCTCTGATAATATTGCCACCTTTGCCCAATACCTGCCCCAACTGGCGAGTGTCGAAGATCAAATTGTCGCGTGCTTCCAGCAGGGCGGTGGGGTGCCCTATGCCCAGTTTGCCCGGTTCCACGAGATCATGGCGGAAGATAGCGGCCTGACCGTGGTGGCTGCGTTGGAAGATCACATTTTGCCCCTGGTGCCTGGGCTGGTGGCCGACCTCGAACGGGGAATCGATGTGTTGGATCTGGGGTGTGGCCGGGGTTTAGCCCTCTTGAAACTGGCGAGCTTATTTCCCCACACCCGCTTTACCGGGTTAGATTTTTCCACAGAGGCGATCGCCTTTGCCCAGGCCCAAGTGCAGCAGCAGGGCTTGGCGAATATTCACTTTGCAGTGCAGGATGCGGCTACGCTGAATGCCGTAAACCAGTACGACTTGATTACCACCTTTGATGCCATTCACGATCAGGCCCGACCGGATCTGGTTTTGGCGAATATTGCGCGGGCGCTTCGGCCCACGGGCACCTACTTGATGCAGGACATTCGGGCTGCCAGTGATGTCGCCGAAAACCTAGACCATCCGATCGCCCCATTTCTGTATACGGTTTCCTGTTTGCATTGCATGACGGTGTCTCTGGCTGTTGGGGGCATGGGCTTGGGGACGATGTGGGGCGAAGCCAAAGCCCTGGAACTGCTGGGAGCGGCTGGCTTTACCAGTGTTGAAATTAAGCGCCTTGCTCACGACTTGCAAAATAATTTCTATCTTGTGCGGAGGGACTAATGTGCCAGATTTGTCGGCTGATGGTTCGCCAGCAAGGGATTTTGCCGACCACGAAGCAGTTGACGACGGTGATTCAGGGGGCGCGATCGCCCAGGCTTGAACCCAACCAAAAACTTCGCTTACCGCTATCTCCGCGCGATCGCGCGGCTCTTGGCTTACCCGTTCCCCCGGATCACCGTCTTGCTCAAGCAAGCGTGGAGTTGTTGCCAAGCCTTGACCCAACGGAGCAACTGCCTGGTGGGGAACCGCCCGCGCTTGCGACCCCGCATTCCAGTGCATAAACCCTCAAATTCCGCCGTTATAGATGGGAACTGTATCGCAATAGCTAGCCGCCTTTGGCGGGCAACAGAGCCGATGCAGGGCATTGTGAGTTTTGTTAGGAGTCCGGTATGCAAACCACCCAATCCCAAAAAGATCACTATCGCGATCTAGAATTACTACCCAAAGATATTGTTGAAAGACAGGCTCAATCCCCTAATTTATGGGGCAAAATTCGTGCGGCCTGGGTATGGTTAGTTGATGCTTTGCTGACCGATCACAACTTGCAAATTTGGAAAAGTGAGGAACCGGATCAACCTCCCATCTGGTATGTCTATAATCCTCAGTCTAATTGTTTAAGACAATTTGAATCGGAATACGAGGTTGTGGCTTATTTAGAAGCCTATTTTGGCATTGATTCTGCTGAGGAGCTGTATTGGTAAATGAGTTTCTTTAAGCGAAATTTTGTAGTCGAATGAAGTCCAATACTTTTGATGGGTTTGTTGGAGGTGGCTTCGTGGATCAGCGATTTTTAGATTCAAAAACATTTGTGATGATAGAAACAACGCGATCGCGTTGTGGATTTAAATTGCTAGTCTGCTTAATACTGGCTAAATTAACTGGTAAGCAGTTGCAACCTCGAATTTGGTCATCACAAAATCAATATGGTGAAATTTGGTGGCATATTGATCATCCCGATCACGGTCAGACTGTGCATCTTGCTTCGATCGCAGAATTACAAATGTGGCTTGAGCAATACTCTAACTTGTAGGGGATTGGCTGCACTACACTTGGGATGCTGTCACCTTGGCAAATTCCCTTATCCTCCCGCCCCTTTTCCCCAGGGAGCAGGGAAGCCGGATCGACAGTCCCTCTACCCCAGGGAGAGGGATTTAGGGTGAGGGCGACAAAAGTGACACGCCCCCCTATGCTGTCCTATAAAACGACCAATCGATGTTGATCAATCATGGTTGAGCAAAACACAATGACCCGACAACGATGGGCTTCTAAGGCAACATTTGTGATGGCTGCGGTGGGCTCTGCTGTCGGTTTGGGGAATGTTTGGCGGTTCCCCTATTTAGCTGGGAAATATGGTGGTGGGGCTTTTCTTGTGCCTTATGTGTTGGCGCTTTTTTTGGTCGGTGCGCCGTTACTCATTTTAGAAATTGCGGTGGGCCAACAGATGCAGCAAGGAGCGATCGGAGCCTATCGGCGGTTACATCCTAGTTTTGCTGGGCTGGGGGTCTTTTCTTCTATCTCGGCGTTGGTGGTGGTATCTTACTATGCCGTCGTGATGGCTTGGTGCTTAATCTATTTTGTAAATTCGGTGCAGGTGCCGTGGGCAACTGGTGCGAAAACATATTTTTTTGAAGATGTCTTGCAGGTCAGCGATCGCATTAGTGATTTGGGCGGCATCAATTGGCCGATCTTAGGAGCCTTGATTGTCATTTGGATTGCCATTTACTTTTGCATTTGGCAAGGGACTCAAAGTGTAGAAAAGGTTTTACTTTTAAGTGTGCCAATTCCAGTAATTTTGTTGGCAATTTTGCTGCTGCGAGCTGTTACCTTATCGGGTTTTCTAGAAGGCTGGAAACTGTATCTCAATCCAGTGTGGGGTGCATTGCAAGATCCCACAGTGTGGAATGCAGCCTTTTCTCAAATTTTCTATTCCTTTTCCCTGGCCTTTGGCACCATGATTGCCTATGGCAGTTATAAAAACGAACAGGATGATGTGACCAAAAGTGCCTGGATTACTGCTGGTTTAGATGTGGCGATTAGTTTATTTGCTGGATTTGTCGTTTTTGCGGTGCTGGGTTATATGGCTACCCAAACCCAAACTCCCATAACAGAATTGGCCGCATCTGGGCCAGGATTAGCCTTTGTCGTGTTTCCAGAAGCCCTGAGTTTAATGCCCTTACCGTGGTTGTTTAGTGGCTTATTTTTTGTGATGTTGTTATCGCTGGGGATTGACAGTGCTTTCTCATTAGTTGAAACGATTAATGCAGTGCTTTTAGATCGACAAAGTGGGCAACATCAAATTGCAAAGGTGGCATTTGGGGTTTGCTTTGTGGGGTTATTGGCCGGGGTAATTTATACCACTCGTGCGGGCTTATATTTCTTGGATATTGCAGATCACTTTGTGACCAGTTACAACTCAATGTTGGTGGGGATTGCGGAAGCGCTGCTAGTGGGTTGGGTTTATGGGGCCGAAAAGTTGCGCCGCTATGTAAATGAAACGAGTGATTGGTCGCTGGGGAAGGGCTGGAATTTGGCGATTAAGTATGTGGTGCCGGCTGCGTTGGTGATGATTTTGGCGGCTCAGTTCTCGGTGGATTTGCGCCAACCCTACGAAGGATATCCGGGGTGGGCGTTGGGCCTGGGTTGGGCGATCGCCATTCTCCCGTTTAGTTACTTTTTAGGGTCGGTGTTGTGGGAACGCCGCACCCAGCGATCGCGCCCCTATTCGTCCTAACCGATCTGGAAACTGGGCTTCAAAAATTGTGATTAAAACCAGAAATCTCGCTCGCGATCGCCCCGCCATGAATCACAATGATTAAAATTTCAATACAGTCCGGTGAGCAACAGTTGGCACAGTAACCATGAGTCAAACGGTGGGCGAAACAAACTGCGATGCATCTTCCAGCGAACCCAACACTATTCTCCTCGTTGACGATGTGCCAACCAATCTAGGCATTTTGGTGCAATCCCTGAGTGCTGCTGGGTACAAAGTGCGGGTCGCCCAGGATGGTGAAAGCGCGATCGCCCAGATTCCCTACGCCAAACCCGACCTGATTCTGCTCGATGTCACCATGCCGGGAATTGATGGGTTTGAAACCTGCCGCCGCCTAAAGTTGGAGCCCACCACCCAAACAATTCCCGTGATTTTTATGACTGCCCTGTCCGAGGTGTTTGATAAAGTGCAAGGCTTCCAGGCGGGCGGCGTGGACTACATTACCAAGCCCTTTGAAATTGATGAAGTCTTAGTTCGGATTCGCACCCACCTTGCCATTCAAAACCTGCAAAATCAACTCCTGGCCCAGAACCATCAACTCCAGGCCGAAATTCGTGAACGGCAGAAAGCCCAAGAATCAGTGCAAGTATTTTTGCACGCTGTCTCCCATGATCTGCGTAACCCGGTGACGGGCGGTTTGATGGTGTTGAAAAGTCTGCGGGATGAGGCTGAAGCCCATGATGGGGCGGCTTTGGTGGGTAAATCGGTGTTAGACCGCATGATTCAAAGTCACGATCGCCAACTGGCCCTGATCAACTCCCTCTTGGAAACCCATGCCAATGAAGTGGGGGGCGTCAACCTCCAGCCCCAACCCTGTCAGTTTGGGGAATTTTTGGCGGAACTGGAAGCCAATTGGGAACCCATGTTGCGCCACAACGAGGCCACACTCCACACGCACATTCCAGCCAGGTTGCCCCATCTGCACGTTGACCCCAACCAACTATATCGAGTGTATGAAAACTTGCTCGCCAACGCCCTGAAACATAATCCCCCCGGCCTCACGATCACCCTGACGGCCACCTTAGACACCCCATCGCAGTGTGTGCGCTGCACCGTCCAAGATGATGGCAATGGCATTTCACCGGAACAGTGTGCAACGATGTTTGATCTTTACAAACGGGGTGAGCAGGCCCGCCGCCATGTGGGCTTGGGCTTGGGCTTATATCTGTGTCGCCAAATTATCACAGCCCACGGTGGGCAGATTGGGGTGGAAAGCACGGTTGGCCACGGCACGACGTTTTGGTTTACACTGCCCGTGCTGGAGATGCAAGTGGAATCCGCAGTATAATCACGCGCAATACAGGGCGATCGCGCTTCATTTTGCGACTCAACTTCTAGAATGATGCCAGGGCATTTTGTCCACACTGTGCGATCGCCTTGGCGGTGACCGTGGTCATTCTTCCGGCTTCATAGCCGTTTGGTTCACGACTTAACATTTGTCGATTGGAGGCTTGCCCCGTGTCTGCTGCACCCGAATCAGCTCATTCTGCCGAAACTCCGCTCAGAATCCTGATTGTTGAAGATGATCCGATGATTCAGTTAGGGCTGGAGCGGATTCTCTCTGGCTATCCTCGGTTTCAAATTCTGGAAATTGTTGATGATGGATACTTAGGCGTGCGGGCGGCGCTGAAGCACCAACCCGACCTCATCATTATGGATATTGGCCTGCCCCGGCAGGATGGCATTGCCGCCACAGAAGCCATTAAGAAAGAACTGCCCAATGTGCGCGTGGTGATGTTGACCTCCCACACCAACAAGACAGAAGTGTTAGCGGCAATGGCCAGTGGGGCGGATGCGTATTGTGTGAAAGGAGCCAGTATTGACCAAATGTTAGCGGCGATCACAGCGGCAGAGGCCGGTGCAGCCTATCTCGATCCGCAAGTGGCCAATTTGGTGCTGGATAATTTAAAACCCGCCACCCCTGAGATGGTGGTGGGAAATCTGACCACTCGGGAAATGGACGTGTTGAAGCTTTTGGTGGAAGGGAAAAACAACACAGAAATTGGGGAGTGTCTTTACCTGAGCCCCAACACGGTCAAAACTCATGTTCGGGGCATTATGAACAAACTGTCTGTAGACGATCGCGTCCAGGCAGCGGTTGTCGCCTTACGGGCGGGCCTTGTCTAGACGTGCGCCATGCAAAAAAAGCAATAAAAAAGGGAACGGTGGGTGGTGAACCCGCCAATTTCCCTGAGGTTTGAGCGTTGTTCTGCAACTGAGCTGTTCTGATGAGCTAGACCGGAGGATTGGTTGCGATCGCCTAAGCCAGGAGACCAAGCTTTTTGCCGTTGTCGCGAGCTTGGCGGATCATGTTTTGGCGCTGGGTGCGATCAATGCCAACGCGCTCACAGAATTGGGTGATGGCTTTGGAATGGAGGGCGATCGCCTGTCCTCGTAGCTTCACAAACCGAGCATCACCAACAAACCGACGAACGACCACAACGATGGGTGCAAACATGGTTCAAACTCCTACGAAAAATTGAGAGTAGCGCTTTTGCAGGGAGCAGAAACTCCGTTTTGTCGCTTTGGCCAGCACTCCGAGGCTAAACCCAGCCCACCTGAGCAGGTATTCTGGTCTGCCTTTGCGATCGGTAACGCGACTCCGGCGCTCTGTTGCAAAACTTTATTTCTAAGTCTTTACATCAGCCATCTTGGTGCGACTGCTGCCACGGTGTATGAAGGATTGTTGACCCATCCAGCGTGCTCTTCCGGTCGCCCACAGAAGCGGTGATGTTGGTTTTGGCCCAAAAGGCTGCAATTAGCCCAGAGACAGAGCGGTAAAGACAAGGGCGCTCACAACACCAAGGGCGATCGCGGCTTGTTGCAAA
>CAYYWG010000005.1:127776-298481 GCA_964475335.1 uncultured bacterium | reverse complement strand
CCCTCGCCCCCATTCTGGGCCTGGGGAGTTGTCTGTATCCGGACAGGATTGGGGGAGGAACTTATGATTTTTGGGTGGAAGATTCTCTGCGGATGCTATGGCGATCGCAATAAATGCCGTATTCTTAAGGCTGAGTTAATCAACGCGAAACATTGGTAGCGTGAAACGATTTGTCGATAATGCTCAGAAATGTATTGCCTTCATTAAAGCGATCCATTCTCCATTCGTAGGCAGGACAATAAGAGCTTACGTATCAATCCCAACTGCAAAGGTGATTGGCTCGGTTTAATCTGTCTTGTTGACTTTACTGAAATTGATTGTTTCTCCTGCTCTCTAATCACTTGAACTATGCTTGAATCCTACCGCCAACACGTTGCTGAACGCGCTGCTTTGGGTATCCCGGCTTTGCCTCTGACGGCTCAACAAATGTCAGAGTTAGGTGAGTTACTAAAGAATCCGCCTGCCGGAGAAGAAGCGTTTTTGTTGCACCTATTGCGCGATCGCGTGCCTCCCGGCGTGGATGAAGCAGCTTATGTTAAAGCGGGCTTTCTCACGGCGATCGCCAAAAGTGAAATTACCAGTCCCCTTGTCAGCCCCCAAATGGCTGTTGAACTGCTGGGCACCATGATGGGTGGTTACAACGTCCATGCCCTGATTGAAATGCTTCAATCCCCCAAAGCCGACCTTGCTACGACTGCAACCACGGCTTTGGGCAAAACCCTACTGGTTTATGACGCTTTTCACGATATCAAAGAACTTGCTGATCAGGGTAATTGTTACGCTCAACAAGTCCTAGAATCTTGGGCCAATGCGGAATGGTTCACCAGTCGCCCCCAGCTACCCGAAGCGATTACCGTTACTGTCTTCAAAGTGCCGGGTGAAACCAATACTGATGACCTTTCTCCTGCGCCGCACGCAACCACTCGTCCCGATATTCCCCTGCACGCTACGGTCATGTTGGAAAGTCGGCAACCGGGCAGTCTCGAAACGATTGTGGAATTAAAACAGAAGGGGCATCCCGTTGCCTACGTTGGTGACGTGGTTGGCACAGGCTCTTCCCGTAAATCTGCGACCAATTCTGTGCTGTGGCATATCGGTGAAGACATTCCTTTTGTGCCAAACAAGCGTACTGGAGGCTTCTGTCTGGGAGGAAAAATTGCACCCATTTTCTTTAATACGATGGAAGACTCGGGAGCATTGCCCATTGAATGCGATGTGACGCGGATGGAAACGGGGGATGTGATTACGATCTATCCCTATAAAGGTGAGATTACCAACGACGCTGGCGAAGTGATTTCGACCTTTACGCTCAAGCCTGACACGATTCTGAATGAAGTGCGGGCCGGTGGTCGAATTCCTCTTTTGATTGGCCGGACACTGACCGACAAAGTACGGGCAGCTATGGGCCTGGAACCCAGTCCCGTCTTCACGCGGCCTCAAGTTCCTGCGGATTCGGGTAAGGGCTTTACGTTAGCGCAAAAGATGGTGGGCAAAGCGTGCGGCTTGCCCGGTGTGCGTCCGGGGACGTATTGCGAACCTATGATGACGACGGTCGGTTCCCAAGACACCACAGGCCCGATGACTCGTGATGAGTTGAAAGAGTTAGCCTGTCTTGGTTTTGGGGCAGATCTGGTGATGCAAAGCTTTTGCCATACGGCTGCCTATCCTAAACCTGTGGATGTCGTCACCCATCGTGATCTGCCAGATTTTATCAATTCGCGGGGTGGGGTGTCGTTGCGACCTGGGGATGGCATTATCCACTCTTGGCTGAACCGGATGCTATTGCCGGATACTGTTGGGACGGGGGGTGACTCTCATACGCGGTTTCCATTGGGGATTTCCTTCCCGGCGGGGTCTGGCCTGGTGGCGTTTGCGGCGGCGCTGGGTGTGATGCCGTTGGATATGCCGGAATCAATTTTGGTGAAGTTTAAGGGGACGCTTCAGCCCGGTGTGACGCTGCGGGATGTGGTGAATGCGATTCCCTATGTGGCCATTCAACACGGGAAACTGACGGTTGCAAAAGAGAATAAGCAGAATGTGTATTCGGGCAAGATTATTGAAATGGAGGGGTTGCCCAATCTGAAGTTAGAGCAAGCATTTGAGCTGACGGATGCAACGGCGGAGCGATCGGCGGCGGGTTGCACAATTAAGCTCAGCCCGGAAACTGTGGCTGAGTATTTGCGCTCTAATGTGGCCCTGCTCAAGAATATGGTGGCGCGGGGCTACGGTGATGCTCGGACGATTTTGCGGCGGGTCGCCGAGATGGAAGCGTGGTTGGCGGCACCGAGCTTGCTAGAAGCCGATGAGAATGCGGAGTATGCGGACATCATTGAGGTGGATTTGGATCAAATTACGGAACCGTTGGTCGCGGCACCGAATGATCCGGATAACATTAAGCTGATGTCGGAATGTGCAGGTGATCCGGTGCATGAGGTGTTTATTGGATCTTGCATGACCAATATTGGTCACTACCGAGCGGCGGCAAAAGTGCTGGAGGGGGCTGGCCCGGTGAAAGGACGGCTCTGGATTTGTCCGCCGACGCGGATGGATGAGAAGCAGTTGCGGGAAGAGGGGTATTACGGTATTTTTGCGGCAGCAGGAGCCAGAACGGAAATGCCGGGATGTTCGCTGTGTATGGGGAACCAGGCTCGTGTAGCGGATGGCGTAACAGTTTTCTCGACTTCGACGCGCAACTTCAATAACCGGATGGGGAAAGGGGCTCAGGTCTATCTGGGGTCGGCGGAGTTGGCGGCAGTCTGTGCGCTGTTGGGCAAAATCCCAACGGTGGAAGAGTACATGGAGATTGTGACGAAGAAGATTGATCCGTTTGCGGCGGATCTTTATCAGTACCTCAACTTTGACCAGATTGCTGGTTTTGAGGATGAGGGGCGGGTGATTCCGCTGGATGAAATGCCGAAGATTGAGGATGTTTTGGGGATGCCGACGGCAACTCGTTAGTAACTCGTTAACTTGGGACGATCGCGCCGCTAGGCTGTCCAGAGCAGAATGGGGGTGCGATTGGCAATCAAGGCAAGTCGGTAAAGCGCTATTGATCGCCTAGTCAACCGGGCGATCAATTTAAGCTGGCAATTTAGGACGGACACTGGTTGTCGTTTGTCTCAACAAAAAATCCCCAGAGAGGTGACTGCTTTGGGGATTTTGCTTAAGTTGCCCTTGGAATGGGCGATCGCTAGGCGCTGGCGCTAATGGATGCAGGCTTATAGAGGCGATCGCGCACTGTAACCATTGCTTCCACAAGGCGATCAATTTCCTCATGAGTATGCAAGGCATTTGCTGTGATCCGAATGCGAGGCTTGGCAATAAACCAAATGGGCGACACCCAGATGCCACACTCCAACAATTCCCGCGCAAAGAGTTTAGGATTCATTTCGGTGGGCAAAATGACGGGAATGACATTGGTTTCGCCGATCGCCGCAAAGTCATTGGCTGCTAAGGCCGAGCGGAGATAGCGAGTGTTATCTTGCAGACGAGTGACTAATTCTGGCTTTTGTTGAACTAGCCGCAGGCTTTGCAAAGCCGCCGCCGTCAACGGAGGAGCCAACGAGCAAGTGCCAATGGATGTGGGCGACACATTTAGCAGCGGTTTTAGCTCAGCGGCGTGGGTGCTGATGGCTGCCCCTACGGATGCTCCAAATTTGGAGAACGTTGTCATAATCAGCGGTACAACACCTTTGGCGATCGCGTCTGCGGGCGTCAGGTTATAGTACTCATAAATCCCCCGACCTGTTGCGCCAATTGCCCCCGATGCGTGAGCTTCATCCATAAGCAATACACTGCCGGGGTAGTTGGACAGGATATCGATCATTTCTGGCAGTGGGGCCAGATCTCCGTCCATCGAGAACACCGCATCCGAAACGACCAGAATGCGATCGTCCGGTTTGGCATGGCGCTTTAACTTGCGGGCAAAGTCTTCCATGTTGCAATGGCGATACGCCTTCACCCGTACCCGTGGACTATGGCCAAACAGCTTCCCCGACCGGGTGCCCGCATTGGCCAAAGCTGACACAATACACCCATGGTTTAACACATCGGTCAAAATCAGGGTTTCGCGGGTATTTTGAAAGCCAGGAACGGGAATTGCCAGGTGACAGAATGCATCCATCAGGGCTTGCATTGCCATCCAGGCATTCAAAAAGAGCTGGGTATGGGGCAAATGTTTGAACTGGGAGACTTCTTCTTCAAGCTGACGGTGGAGGTCGATCCGGCCACTTAAAACCGAGGTCGAACTATTTGAGGTGCCATATTGCAAAATTGCGTCGATCGCGGCTTGTTTCACCGATTCATCATGAGTCAGCCCTAAGACATCATTCGTGCAAAACGTGAGTACAACCCGGTGTTTGCCCGTTGCGGCTTCTTCGATTTCCACAATATTGCCATTTTTGCGGTGGCAGATGTACTCATCGGGGTCAAGCCCACTTTCGTACCAACGTTGGACATATTCCTTTACAACTTGCACAATTTACTCCTCTCACCTTTTCGGTAGCCTATCGCCTGTAGCTCAGTATAGGTGGCTCTGTCAATAACTTCTAGGCAACGTTACTTAACAAGCTAAATCTGTTCGGGGCTAACAAAACGTCATATAAAAATGTCTAATCCAACTGTCTCATGTCGGGGCAAAAATCCACCAGAGCGATCGCGAGAAATTACCTTGGGGCACCAACGTTTGTCAGCGACTGAGGCGATGCCCTTGCTTCTCTATGCTCAAGACACCAGGCCCCATCGGGAACAAATTTAACTATAACGGTGGGTGGTCAACTTCGGATATGGGGGCGGCACCGGGTTGGTTGTTGCTCAGAGGCTGTGGTTGCCGTCGCACACATTGGGGCTCTGGGGCAATGGTTAGTCAGATTGGTTGAACCTAGAACGGGAGACGCTCGACTGGGGCGCTTTGTGCCCGCTGGTTGGCCGTGGTTGGCGATCGCGGGTATTTTGTTGATATTCCACGTATTGCCGCCGGGTGAGCCGTTGAAGGGCAATAATGGCCGGATTGACCTCCGTCCAGGTTTGGTCGGGGTGGGCCAGGTAAGTTTGCTGCTCGCTTTCGACCATAACGCGATCTTGGGCAATGAACCGTTGGAGGATGAAGCGCTGGATGAGCCAGCCTAAGGCGACTTTTAAGCCTGGGGGCCAGTACTGGGCAAAGGGCAGCTTGAAAAAGAACAGCGCAAAGGAACGGCTGACTGTGGGGGCGATGGGCAACCGCATCAGATACAGGGCCGAGAGATTCGGCATCACCGTCTGGAAATGGGGATAGCGATATTCCAATGTGATGGTTTGCGTGGTGGTGGTGTTCGCCCGTGGCGCAAGACCCAACCACCGGGCCAACTGGCCACGGTAGGAGACACGATAGCGAGCCCGAACCAAAGAGCCATCTGCTTCTAGCTGTTCTAACACGGGGTCAAACCAACCTTGCAAGTTCTGGTGCAAGTAGCCATGAAACACATCCATTGCGTTTTCATTGCAAATGGAAAAATGGGCCTGGAATTGGACGCTGATGGGAACTTTGAGCCAGTGGGATGAGGCGTACTCTGGGATATCGATGAGGGGGGTGGCAGGGGCGAGGGTGGCCGTGCCAGGAAAGAGCCATACCAGGCCATAACGTTCTTGCACGGGGTAGGCGCGGGCGCAGACGGGGGGCAGTTTTTGGTCGGGGGGAAAGTAGGGGATGTGAACGCAGGAGCCAGTTGGTGCAAAGGCCCAGCCATGATATTGACAGATGAGGCGATCGCCTTCGACTTGGCCGAGGTGCAGGGCAACTCCCCGATGGGGGCAGGCATCGGCCAGGGCGTAGAAGGTGCCGTTAGTAGCTCGATAAATCGCGATCGCCTGTTTCCAAATCTGAATCGGTTTCACCTGGCCTGGTTGCCAGTCCTGGGCCCAGCCTACGGCGTACCAGTGATTGGGATTGATGCCAACCGCCCGAACTTTTGGGTCGGCGGCCTGTGCCCGTAGTGTTGGTGACAAATCCATGCCTGCGGCCTCCTTAGGTTGATTCTGAGGTTAAGCGGGCGATCGCTGCAAGCACCTGGGGCAAATCTGGATTGCTTTTGGCTCGTGCAGGGGATGCTTTGGCCCCACGTTAGGCAGTTTGGGCCGTGGGGCTGGTGGGGTTATTCTTCGGCAGCGCTTGCTGTTTGTCCCGATGAGGGGGCAATGTTTTCCAAATTAGCGATGACTTGCAAAACTTCTTTCACAATGGGGGCGGCGATCGTTCCCCCGTAACCACCGCCAGCGGGTTCATCAAACACGGCCAACACGACATAACGCGGTTTGTCTGCCGGAAAGATACTTGCAAAGCTGGTGACATAGGCGCTTTCGGAATATCCGCCGAAGCCATTGGCCTTCTGGGAGGTACCCGTTTTCCCTGCTACCCGATAGCCCGGAATCTGGGCGGCTTTCCCTGTCCCTTCGGTGACGGCTCCTTCCATCATGGCCATAACGGCATCTGTGGTAGGCCGGGAGAAGACTTGACGAGCGGGGGGAAGATTGGGCCGCCAGTAGAGTTTACCTTTGCTGGTGTATAACCCCCGGACAACGTGTGGAGTCACGAGTTTGCCGCCATTGGCGATCGTGGCGTGGAGTTGGGCCAGGTGGATCGGCGTGATCGAAAACCCCTGGCCAAACGATGAGACGGCCCGTTCCAAGCGCGATTTGATGAAAGTTGACCGTTCACGAAACTGGCCAGCCACTTCTGAGGGCAAATCAATCCCCGTCAGGCCACCCAAGCCCAGAGTCCGCAGCCATTGGTAGTAGACTTCGGGTTTGATGGCATCGACGATGTGCACCATGCCGGGGTTGCTGGAGTGAATCACAATATCGCTGATGGAACTGCCGCCACCACCACCCTGAATAGGCCACCCGTCTACATAAATTTGGCCTGGATTAGAAATGGGGGTATCGACATTGACGGATTTGGTTTCGAGGGCGATCGCCACATTGATTGGCTTAAAGGTTGACCCCGGTTCATACAAGTCTGTGATGGCCCAGGTTTTGAACCGTTCCGGCTTGGATTTGTAATATTCATTGGGGTTGTAGGAAGGCTCTGAGACCAGGGAGATTAACTCGCCCGTGTGGGGATCCATGACAATGATTAGCCCCCGCTTCGCGCCGACGGCGGCCACTTGTTTTTTGACAATGGGTTGGATTAACCGCTGGAGCCGCGTATCCAGAGTCAGGCGTAATTGCAAGTCGTCTAGATTCAAAAAGCCGGAGGGCACACCGTCAGGCATGACAGAGCCATCGCCCATTTGCCGTAGTTGCACGGGTTCGATCTTCCGCGCCAGCACATTTTGTTGACTGAGTTCCAACCCGGCTTGCCCATTGTGTTCGGCGTCTACAAACCCAACGATTTCTGCGGCCACTTCGTTATAGGGATAGAGCCGCTGCTGATGTTGGATCAGTTCTAGGCCATCAATGCCCAGTTCAACGATGCGCTTGTGGGCATCTTCATTGACGGAATATTCAATCCGAATGCCCGATGGCCCCTCGTTCAGCTTGGTGAGGATGTCACTGCTGGGTTTGTCAAGGATGGGCGCGATCTGTGTGGCAACTTCGTCTTTAGAGAGCTTGAATAGCTTGGGGTGGGCATAGAGGGTGTAAACCGGGCGATCGATCGCTAATACATTGCCCCGGCGATCGACGATTTCCCGGCGGGGGACAAAAGGCCGCAAGTAGAGCAAATGCTGACTTTCGGCAATGCTGTGCAGGAGCGGCCCCTTGACGATTTGGACGTAAAACAAGTTGATGCCCAATAACCCGGTGCTGACTGCCAGAATGGCCCAAACCAGTCCTATCCGAAATTTGGGGGTATTGGCCCACGGTGGAATCTGGAACTGAAGTTGTCTGGTGGGCCGAGGCCGGGACGCTCGAATGCGGGAAGGGGGATTCGCCATCGGAAGCTAGCAGTAAGGTCTAAAACAGTCCAAAATCAAAAAGTCGAAGGGCGGGGCTAAGGGGGAAGAGAGGGGCGATCGCCCTGGTTGAGGGCGGTGACACCACACTGCCTATCACACAGGCCATGACACACAGGCAAGGTCAGAACCATAGGGCAGTTGCTACGACCTCTAGACGTTTGAACCAGCGCCAAGCCGCTTTAGTAACTTACGGGCTCGGCATCAGTGGAAGAGGCGGAGCGAATGACCAGAGGCGCAGTGGCCGCCGGAGGCCGGGGAGAGGCCGGTTCCATTTGAATGGTGTGGGTGGGAGCTCGGGGCACGAGGCCGGCTCCAGGTTTTTCGGCCTGTTGCATAATTTGATTCTTCAAGGCTTCGCCCATGACTGTCATCTGCCGTTCGCTTTGCTGCATGGATTTTAGATTGCGATAGCCTTTGCTCCAATACTGTTGCATGTAGATGGTGCTGCTGTAGACCACCAAAGCTGCGGTGACGAGCACCAGGGTTAAGAGCCAAGACCCCCGTTGACACTGCAAGAGTAGGGTGAGCCAAAAGGGATAGCTTGGTTTGCGGGGGAGCCGACTGACGGCAGTGTTGCCCGGAGCCATGCCCGGAGCACTAACCACGGCAAGCGGGGGCTGCCGGGAGGGCTGGGCTAAAGGCTGCTGGGCTTGGGTTGCTGCTAGCTTGCTCTGATGGGCTTGCCGCCGCGCTTTGGCCCGTGATTTGGCGGGTGGGGGGGTGGGTCGAGGTTGCTTAAGGGCTGTGGCCATCCGCTGTTGTACTCCTCATCAATAACAAGGCAAGGGCGATCGCTGGTGGGTCTGGGGGGGCTCACCTTGGGGGTGCGCTGGGTGGAACAGGGTTTACTACATCTTGGCTGCGGTCTATGGTGCTAGTGCTACGAGTCAAGATTCTGGTAGTTTTGCCACTAGATAGTCTACTGTAACAATTTAGTTTGGCACGGGAAATCGCGATCGCTTTTACAAGAAAAATCAAGAATTGCCCAAGCCAAGGGTGAACAGTGAACTGGGCCTGCTTACTTTTAGGATGCCCCAAGACCGAACGACTGGACTCAAGGTCGTCAGCGCCGGGGGCGGCTGCTAAACTGAAGGCTCAAAGGCCGAGCAGGCGGCGAACTTGGTGCAACACTATAGCGGATTGATGGCTAATCTTCCGACGCCTAGCCTACGATTCACAATAAATCTTTATATTCTTAGGACTTGCTGATGGCTGATAGCGCACTGAAGGATCAACAGCATCCCCAATGGCGGGACGATCGCCAGATCGTTGACCAACTTTTGGCGGCAGAGCCAGAGCCGTTTAAATTGGCGGAGTTGGCCCGGTTAAAAATTCGGTATCAAGGGTTTCCGGGGGCGCGGGATATCCAAACAGATTTGGACAAGGTGATGCAGGGCTGGGGCTTGACGGAAGCCGAACTGTTTGAGAAGACCCGCCAAATTCATGGTGGCACCTCGGTCTACAGTGGGTTGGGCCGCCAACGGGATGATTGGAGTTAGGCTGCCTGAAGTTGGGCCAGTTGGGCGATCGCCTAGTCTATTGCACCCGACTGAACCACCGCACCAACACCCGCGCTAAGGCCGCCGAATTGTGGCGAACTAGCCCCGTTTCTAAATCTTCATCCATCACGTTGGCCAGGATAATTCGCCGGCCCAACCGCCCCACCACGTCGCGGTCGAGGGGCACGGGATTCGATTTTTCCTGGGCGTAACGCATCAAGGCTTTGGCCGAGGGGGGATGCTTTTGCACAAGGACGGCCTCAAACAATCGTTTGCCACAGGCGCGATCGATCGCTTGAATGTGATCCCCCACGCTATACCCGATGGTTTCCCCTCCTTGGGTCATGATGTTGCACACATAAATGCGGGGCGCTTTGGATTGAGCGATCGCATCGGCAATTTCTGGCACCAATAAATTGGGAATGATGCTGGTATAGAGGCTGCCGGGGCCAATGATGATGAAGTCGGCTTCCCGAATGGCTTTCAGGGCTTTGGGCAGGGCGGGCGGATGGGAGGGAATACACCCCAAACGGCGGATTGAGCCTCCTGCTTCAGCAATGCTCGATTCCCCTTCGATGCGGCGACCATCGGTTAACTCGGCCCACAGGGTCATGTCGCTGAGGGTGGCGGGTAAAACTTGCCCCCGCACGGCCAACACCTTGGAACTGGCGGCGATCGCCTGCTCGACATCCCCAGTAATTTCATTCATGGCCGTCAAAAATAAATTGCCAAAACTATGGCCCACTAACCCATCCCCAGCCTGAAAGCGATAGCGAAATAGTTCCGTCAACAGTTTTTCTTCGTCGGCTAAAGCCGTCAAACAGTTGCGAATATCCCCTGGTGGCAGCACCCCAATCTCGCGCCGCAACCGCCCTGAGGAGCCGCCATCATCCGCCACCGTGACGATCGCTGTAATATTGGCACTAAAACTTTTCAACCCGCGTAGTAAATTAGACAGGCCCGTGCCCCCACCAATCACCACAATGCGTGGCCCCCGGTTCAACCGCCGATGGGTCAGCAGCATATCAATTAATTCCTCATCCCCATCGGGCATCAGCACTTCGGTAATGGAGTTGAGGGTGCGACTTTGCCCCCACCATACGAGCAATAACCCTGACCCCAACACCAACGGCCCACTGATGTAGTTCGGGATAATATCGGCGATCCGTTGCAACACAAAGCCGACAAACTGAGTGGTGTAGAAAACCGGGGTCAGCTTCATCCAAATCGCAAAGCCCACGGTGGCAAGTAAAACGCCGGTGGCGCTAATCAGCAACCATCGTTTGACGGAAAGCCCCGGCGCGAGCCACTTGAACGCCCGATTGACGCGATAGGGGGTGCGACTCACAGATTCGTGTTTAAGGGCGTGAATTGCTTGTTTCAAAAGGCCAATGGTCATTGCAATGGTGGGGATAAAAGAACGGGAAAATCAGGCGTTGGGCGAGGGCGATCGGGGTGGCTAGAGCCTGTCAGCGGGGAGTGAAGGGGGGAACTGGCTGAGCGCGATGAAACTGGGCTGAAGGGGGGCTCGCGGGCTGGGGGTGGGTGGCTGTCACGGTCAACCTAACACAGGTGCCGGACGCAACTCGGTGACGCTGTTAATACAAATGTGACATAGCGGTTCTGCTGGGACTGCCCTAAACGCCAGGTGGAAGAGCTGGTTGGCTGGCGATCGCCCAGGTGGGCCAAACAGATGAGCCAACGACGATCAAGGGATAGGCAAGGCATAAACTTCAACAAGCGTTTGAGCAGAAAGTGAGTATGCTGGGTGGAAGCAAAGGACTGATTGCTGCAAACCACGAACCAAGCATCACACATCAACCGTTAAAAAAGAGCGGACGTTAAAAATAGGGGAGGGTGCAACAGTGCGCTGAGCGGAACAGTAGATGCTGGCAAGGCCGACTGGATTTTAGTACGGGTGAGGAATTACCGCGCGATGGACAACGCGCTCAGTGGGGGCAACACGCTCGAGTTGGATCATTCCTGGTTTTTGGGCACCACTATACTCGAAGTTGGGTGATTACATTGTTAAATGGTTTAGATTTTTAGTCTGCATCGCACCTCGTAAAAAATATTACTTAAGTTTAGCTTTTGTAAAGTGTTATGAATTTAAAACCATCCTGGGGGGCATCTAGACTGTTATCTTAGTCAAGCCCATTGTCTACCGTCTGTGGGAGTGAGGTCGTGCCCTGGTTGGGGTGAGGTTGGGGTGGTCGTAGAGTAGAACAGACCTGTTCGCAGGGGTGTTGTTCGTGGGCTAAACTGCGTTTTGTCTTCTTTATTCGCTTACTTCACGTTTGCATCCTGATGGTTGAACCCTTGATTGAACTGAAAGGGATCTCGAAAGCGTTTGGCGATCGCGCTGTTCTAGACTCTGTGGATTTGACGATTTACCCCGGTGAGGCGGTTGCCATCATTGGGCCATCGGGGACGGGCAAGTCAACGATTTTGCGGATTATCGCGGGATTATTGGCACCGGATCAAGGTGAAATTTTCATCCAGGGCCAACGCCGACGCGGGTTGATTGAAGATAGTCCGGATCCGATTGGGATTGGGATGGTGTTTCAACAGTCAGCGTTGTTTGATTCGTTGACGGTGGATGAGAATGTGGGGTTTCTCTTGTATGAGCATTCCCGGCTGCCCCGAACCAAGATTCGTGCCCTGGTCGAAAAGCGGTTGGAAATGGTGGGCTTGTCGGGTATTAGCGATCGCTACCCGGCCCAGTTATCGGGAGGGATGCGGAAACGGGTCAGTTTTGCGCGGGCGATTATGGCTAATCCGGACGACCCAAAGGCAATTCCGGAAGTGTTGCTTTATGATGAACCCACGGCGGGGTTAGACCCGATCGCGTCTACCGTCATTGAGGATTTAGTCCGCCAGTTGCAGGCGGCAGATTCCGGGTGTAGTACCTATGTCATTGTCACCCATCAGGACAGTACCATTCGGCGCACCGCCGATCGCATTATTTTGCTCTACCAGGGGAAAGTGCAGTGGGAAGGTAGAGTGCCAGATATTGATACGACGGATAATCCCTTGGTGCGGCAATTTTTTAGTGGCCGGGTCGATGGGCCGATCCAAGTGGTGGGCTAGGATGGGCGATGGGGAAAACTGGCTGGCAAGCCGCTTGAGTGAATGTTTGAACTGAGATATGTTGAGCCATTGGTGCTAGGGGGAAAGGTGTATGCGATCGCGTGCCATTCGAGAAGGATCGGTTGGGTTGCTGATTTTGGCCGGCATTGGGCTGTTTACCGGCATTGCGCTATGGCTCAAAGGGTTAAGCCCTGGGAATCGGAGCTTTCGGATTTATATTGAGTTTGGCAACATTGTGGGCTTGCAGGTGGGGGCCCCTGTCCGGTATCGGGGGGTGAACATCGGCAAAATTAGCGCGATTAATCCGTTGCCTAATAAAGTCGAAGTCGAAGCGCAAATTAATCCGGCAGACATTATTGTTCCGGCGGATGTGGTGGCCCAGGTGAACCAATCGGGCTTAATCAGTCAAACAGCGATCGAACTCAAACCCCTGAGCCAGTTTGCCGGTTCAACCACGAGCAAACCGTTGGATAGCGATTGCAACGGCGATGTCATTTTGTGTAATAACGCGCGGCTCCCTGGAGAGGCGGGGGTCAGCATTGATGAGCTGATTCAAGCCTCAGTGCGGTTTGCCAACGTTTACACTGATCCCAAGTTTTTTGCCAATGTGAATTCCGTTGTCGAAAATACATCGGAGGCGGCGGCAGAAATTACCAAATTGAGCAAAGAGTTCACGCTGTTGACCAAGGATGCGCGGCAAGAACTCAGAACGTTTTCGACTTCGGCGGCGGCAGTGAGCCGGACGGCGGACAAGTTGGGGGTAACGGCGGAACAGGTGAATGGGTTACTGGCGAGTAATCGGGCGACGCTGGTGGCTACGTTGGATAATCTGGGCCAAACCAGTGCCCAACTGCGACGGACAACCCAAAGCCTGGGGACAACCCTGGAGCAGGTCGATCAAGGGAAGTTTGTTCGCAATTTGGAGGCGTTGACAGCAAACGCAGCCCAAACGTCGGCCAATTTGAAGGCGGCTTCGGATGCGTTGAGTCGGCCTGAAAATTTATTGTTGTTGCAGCAAACGTTGGATTCTGCCAGGGCCACGTTTCAAAATGCTCAGAAAATTACGGCGGATTTGGATGAGTTGACGGGGGATCCAGCGTTTCGGAATAATTTGCGGAATTTGGTGAATGGGTTGAGTGGGCTGGTGTCGTCTACACAGCAGTTGCACCAGCAGACGCAAACGGCCCAAATTCTGGCTCCGATCGCCTCTTCGCTCAAAACGCCTGCGACCCCAACGGAGCAAATTGTGATTCCGGTGCCGCGATCGCTGGGGGCGATGGGCGAATCGGCAGCCCACCCCGAAGCAGAACGACCGCCCGAATAGCGGTGGGCGATCGCAGCCTGACCGCGCTGGGGAGGGGATTCAGTTTTTTGCCATTCAGTTTTTTTGCAGGAGAGCGATAAACCGCTGATCTTTGCGAATGCGGTTAAAACTGGGGTCGGTTTTGGCCATGAGCTGGCAAAGATAGGGGCTGTAGCTGATGGCTTGCTGCAAGTTTTCGATCGCGCGATCGGGCAAATTTTGCAGGGCATAACAACTGGCCTTGCCATACCAGGCGTTGGCGTTGTTGGGCTTGAGCTGAAGCGACTTTTCAAAGCTGGCGAGGGATTCCGCAAATTGCCCCAACTTGGCTAACACCATGCCCCGGTAGTTCCAGGCATAGTAACAACTGGGTTTGATGATGAGGGCGTTGTTTAACCCGTTGAGCGCTTCTGGATAGCGGTTGAGGCAACTGAGGGCCACAGCTTTGTTGTACCAGGCTTTGTAGCTGTCAGATTTGAGGGCTAGCACTTTGTCGAAGCTTTCAACGGCTTCTTTATATCGGCATAAACCCATTAAGGCTTTACCGAAATTTTGCCAGGCGCGATAATCTTCTGGCTGTAGTTTTAAGGCTCGCTCAAAGTTGGTGAGGGCTTCTTCGTAGCGAGTCAGTTTGGCTAAGGCGATGCCTTTGCCTTGCCAGGCGGGGGCAAATTTGGGTTGGAGGGCGATCGCCCGGTCGAAGCTTTGGACGGCTTCTTCATAATGCCCAGAACCTTCGAGGGCGTAGCCTCGACAACTCCAGGCCCGATAGTCATTGGGGCGTTCGGTCAAGAGTGCATCGTATTTGGCGACGGAGCGTTCGTAATGGCCCAGTTCGCGCAATACATGCCCGTGACTATACAAGATTTGCGAGTCTTCGCTGTGATTCATAGAATCTTAGGGGGTGCAGCACCAGAAAGAAGAACCAGACTCTGCCCCTGGGGTGTGCCGCTAAATGCGTCCGTGAATGAGGGCAGTAAAGCGGATGTCTCCCCGTAAGCCGTCGAAATCAGAGTTGGTCTTGGCGATTTCTCGGTATTCGTGGGGGCTGAGTTCTACGGCGCGTTGGAGGTTTTCAAACGCGATGTCGTAGTTGCCCTGGAGGGCGTGGCAGCAGGCTTTGTTGTATAAGGTGTTGGGGTTATCTGGTCTTAATTCTAAAGCTTTATCATAGCTAGCGATCGCGCTTTCGAGTTGCCCCAGGTGATACAGGGCGTTGCCACGATTGGTCCAGGCTTCTTCAAAATCAGGCTTAAATTCAATGGCTTTGTCGTAACTGGCGACGACGTTGGTGAGTTTGCCCAGTTGTTTGAGGGCGAGGGCGCGATTGTACCAGGCCCAATAGTAATCGGGTTTGAATTCAATGGCGCGATCGTAGCTATCAATCGCTTCTTCGTAGCGTTCCAGGTTGCGCAGGGCAATGCCGCGATTGTACCAGGCCCAGCAATAGTTGGGTTTGAATTTGATGGCTTTGTCGTAACTGGCGATCGCTTCGGCATAGCGGTGCAAATCATCCAGGGCGCTGCCCCGGTTGTTCCAGGCTTCGGCAAAGCCCGGTTCATACTCGATTGCGTTGTCGTAGCTGGCGATCGCGGCTTCGTAGCGCCCCAGCCGATAGAGGGCATTGCCCCGGTTGTACCACGCATCGGGGTAGTTGGGTTCTTGTTCTAAGACGGCATCGTAGCTGGCGATCGCTGCGAGATAGTTGTGCTGGCGGTTAAGATACAACCCCTTTTGAAATCGCAACGTGACTTCAATACTGCGAAAGTTCTCCATAAGTTGTCTCTGGCTTGGTGTAGGTGGCCTTAGGGATTGGTGTGTGCTCTGTATCTAAAGTGCCCTACTCGTTGAATGTGGCAAACAGTGATTTCTCAGAAAGAAACCCGCTGCTTTTCAGCGTACGTACGTGTGTTGCGGGAGAGGGTGGGGCAAGATGGGTGGCTGTGGCGGCTGCAATGAGGGTTTGAAAGGCTTGGTCGGGATCCAGGGCACGCAGGTCGGGATCGACTTTGGCGATCGCGGCATAAAACAGTGGTTTTAATTTGACAGCACGATAAAGATATTCCAGAGCTTCTGTGGTTTTGGCCTGGAGGCTGTAGCAGCGGGCTTTGTGGTACCAGGCATCGGGGTTGTTGGGGTTCATTTGTAACGAACAGTCAAAACTGGCGATCGCCTCCTCCAAGCGATCGAGTTTTTTGAGAATTGTGCCGCGGAGATTCCAGGCATAAAAACACGAGGGTTTGATGGCTACCGTTTTGTCTAAGCTGGCCAACGCCGCGTAGGGATGGCCGAGCAGGAACAACACTTTGCCCCGGTGATACCAGGCTTTGTAATCGTGGGGGACAAGCTCCACCACCCGGCCAAAGCTGGATAAGGCTGCCTCGAACTGGCGTAAATGGATTTGAGCGTTGCCCCGGTTGTACCAGGCGTTGGCATCAGTGGGTGCAAGTTTAGTGGCTTGCTGAAAGCACTGGAGCGCGGCTGCGTAGTCATGGAGGCGGGCCAGGGCCACCCCCTGACCATGCCAAGCGAGGGCAAATTCAGGATTAACTTTCAGGGCTTGCTCGAAGTTGGCACAGGCTTCGCGGAGGTGGCCAAGGTGTTCCAGGGCGAGGCCACGATAGGCCCAAATTTCGTAGAGATCGGGTTGGCTGGCCAGGAGTTTGTCGTAGCGGGCGATCGCTTGTTCATAAGCCGTCGTGCCTCCCAACGACTGACCGTAGCCGGCCCAATCTTCAGAATCCACGCCTTGCACCATACTGCACCCAACCCTGCTGGTCTATTTGTCTTAGGATGACCAGTTGTCCGGTGGAATTATCTAAAGTTTTGGTAAAAAAAAATAGACGATTGTGATGGCTCAGTCAGAATTTGGCGGGGTTATTCAGGATGAGAGGCCCTAGCAGGGATCTACCAGGGAGATGTTGCTGCCTGTGGGCAGGCCAAAGTCTTTGTCGCGATCGCGATCGAGTTCAACGCGGTTGGGCTGCTTCAGGGCCAAGTTGCGGCGGCTAACGGCTTCTGGGAAGTTGGGCTGGAGGCGCAGGGCTTCGTCATAGCTGGCGATCGCGGCGGTCGCGTTCCCTAAATGATCGAAGGCCACCCCCCGGCTATACCAGGCGGGATAAAATTCGGCGTTGATGGCCAGGGCGCGATCGTAGCTTTCGATGGCGGCCTCGTTGCGGCCTAAATGATTGAGGGCAATGCCCCGCCCGTACCAGGCTTCGTATAAGTTGGGTTGGGCTTGCACGGCTTTGTCGTAGTTGAGCAGGGCTTCGGCATATTGAGCCAGTTTCCGAAAGGTGGTGCCCCGGTTGGCCCAGGCGCGGGCAAATCTGGGTTCGAGTTTGATGGCCGCTTCGTAATGGGCGATCGCGGTTTCGTATTCCCCCGCTTTGTGCAGGGCGCTGCCACAGTGATACCAAACGGTGGTGAGGTCGGGTTTGAGGGTCAAGGCCTGGCGATAGCTGGCGATCGCCTCTGGGTAGTGCCCGATGGCATCCAGGGCTAGCCCCCGCGTGTGCCAGGCTTGATAGAGATCAGGCTGGAGGGCCAAGGCGCGATCATAGGCGGCGATCGCTTCGGGGTTGCGGCCCAGCTTGTGGAGCAAATTGCCAAGGTTGCACCACGCGCCATACCAATCCGGTTTGATGTCGATCACCCGTTGATAACTTTCGAGGGCGGCTTGATGGAGCCCCAAACGATAGAGCACGTTGGCCCGGTTGTACCAAGCATTGGAATAGTGAGGCCGAAAGGCGATCGCTTGGTCGTAGCTGGCGATCGCCGCCTCGTACTGGCCTAACTTGCCTTGCGTAATGCCCTGATTGAACCAGGCTTTGGCATAGTCGGGTTCAATGGCCAATGCCCGTTGATAACTTTCGAGGGCGGCCTGGTAACATTCCAATTTGTCAAACGCATTGCCCCGATTGAACCACGCTTGGTAGTAGTTTGGCTGTTGCTTGAGGGCCTGGTCATAGGCCGCGATCGCCGCTTCGTAACTGCCTAGATTGAATAACGCAATGCCACAGTTGTTCAACGCTTCGGGATAGTTTGCCTGAAAATCGATCGCCTGATGAAAACTAGCGACGGCTTCGGTGTAACGACCCAAATCGCACAACGCCATGCCGCGAAAAAACCACAGTTTGGCCAGCCCAGGATGGAGTTGCAACGCCTGATCAAAACTGGTAACGGCATCTTCATAGGCCCCAGCACGGCTGAGTTGCAACCCTTGTTGGAAGTAAAGCTCTGCTTCTGGGCCAGAAATTCGGGACATATCAGTTCAAATCGTCCAGAAAGAGTTAATCAGAATGCCATTTCACATCAGGATAGTCAATGCAACTGTTTAAATTCTCTCTATCTAGTCTAGCCCTTTGGTTCCTCTCTGCCGACTCGTTACCAGGCCAAAAAACACCAGGGGCTCAGTGCTCTGGATCGCCTGTGAAGTGTGGCTGTCTGGGAATGAGGGCTGAGAGGAAATTGGCGCTGACTGTGGATTCGGGCTGACTGGGCATTGGTGCGATCGCAACAGGTCAGCCAACTAAAGCAACGAACCAAAAGTGCATTCTGGCGTGGCAGTCCCCACCCTGAACCCACGAAGCGGATTCGGGCCTGCCTGGGATACGCTTCTCGCAGGAATATTGTAAAGTTGTCATCAATCTATCTGAACGACCGTAATGGATTATAAAGAAATATGTCAGCAATGCGGGCGGCGCGAACTGGATTGCTGGTTAGCTTGACTGTCAATCGCAGGAAAGAGGCACATTGACCACCCGCTAGCCCCCGACCAATTGGTCACAATATGGGGTGGAACGAAATTACAGGGAACAGGGGTGAAATTACAGGGGTAAACACACGTTAATTGGTGCGTGGGGCCAAGCCGGGAGGGGCAGCATCCTATTCCCTGGGGGTAGACCTGGGTGGATGTTTGCAGCGGGCGATCGCGCTGTCTGTTGGGGCGGCGGTATTCAGTCGGGAGATTGTTCTCTGGCTGGGGCGAACACGTTATGCTGTTGAAATTTAACTAAAACAAACTTTATTTTTTTGCTGTGGGCCTTTTCCTTTCGCAACCACAAGAGATAGCACATCAATGATGAATCAACGGGGCGAGCGATCGCCGCATCTAGCCTGGATCGACGGAATGCTGGTCTGTTCGGTCGTGATGCTGCTGCTGTATCACGTCCAGCTACGGTTTACAGGGTATGCTTACACGCCCCAACCGACCGGATTAGCAAATAATTTGCAGCAGGTCATGGTGGCAACCTATCGCCTGCCGGATCTGGGTTGGCTAACCCAGGGGCTGGGGTTTATCAGTTGGTTTGGGTTTCAATGGATCGATGTTTTGGTGCTGGTTGGGGGCTTCAGCTTGGTGGTGAAGCTTGAGCCGCAGCGGTTTTTGCCGCGTCGATTTTTGGGGCGATCGCTGGGTCAGGTGTTATGGCCGTTTTGGACGGTGGTGTGGCTGGCCTATCCCATTCTCTGGGCGATCGCGATCGCCACCAAAACCTATTTCCCCCCGGCGTGGTATCTGTTTGCGGGGCTGACCTTTCCCGTGGTCTATACCTACAATAGCGATTTGCTGCTGAGTACCAGTGCAAATTGGTGGTTGCTGTCGTTGCTCCTCAGTTTTGTGGTGATCTTTCCCTTTCTGTGGCGGCTGTTGCACCGCTGGGGTCGCCGGAATTTGCTGGTGGTGAGCGTGCTGGTCACAGTGGGCTATCGGGCCTTGGCAGTGTATGTGTTGCAGGGGCATCCAACCTATGTGTTGTGGGATAGTCCGGCCAGTTCCCAGCCCTTTGCTTTGTTTCTCGCGAAGCTGAGCATTTTTGTGGTGGGGATGGTTGCCGGGAGTGCCTATGGACATCGCCGTGGGCCTGCCTGTTGGCCGCCGCTGGGGGCGATCGCGCTCGGCCTGGGGATCTACAGCCTTGGCTTTGTGAGCCAGTTTTACTATTGGGGGTGGATCGGGTCAGATTTGCTGTTGTCAGCGGGGTTGGCCCTGGGTTGCATGGGGGTGATGCGGGGGTTGGCCCAGGTGGAATGGCTGGCCGCGGGGATGATGACCCTGGGGCATTATGCCTATCCCTACTTTTTGCTGTATGGGCTGGTGACGGATCGGATTTTGCAATTCATCGTTCAAGGTGAACCGGCTCAATACATCATGGCCTTGCCGGTGATGGTGGTTGGGACGTTGATTTTGGCGATGGTGACGGATTATGTCGCGCCGTTGTTGCGACGAGTTGTAATGGGCCTGTTGCAGGATTTGGATTATGTTTTATCCGCAACCCCGAAACTCCAACAGCGGGTGTGGAAGTTACATGTGGGTGATCAGGTGTTTTACCGGGGTGAGGAAGGTTGGACGGTGTTAAAAGTCGAGAAGTTATGGGACGAGCAAGAGTTTATTCTGTGCCAGGTGAGCGATGGTCAGCGATCGCTCTGGGCCAAGGAAGAGGAACTCAAACCACGGGGAAAATGATTAAAATGCTCGATTGGGTTTGGTTTGGGGGCCTCGTGGTTGGCTCCCAGAATGAAAAATGCACCTGGACACATGGAGGAATGGCAACGTGAAGCGATGGTCAGTTGATCTGCAAAAGCTGATCTACACCCACATTGTGATGATTGGGTTGCCTACCATTTTTTACTATTGCTTGCGCCAGGGCGGTTTTACGCTGATTAACGTACATATTGCGATCGCCACCTTTTTTTTGGTGAGTTCGATCATGATTATTGTCGAAGCGACCCAGGCCCTTTTCCGGCGTTTTGCTGCCCCCACTCAAGCCGCAGACCTTGACCCGGTTGAGCGGTGGTGGCGATCGTTCAAGCAGGCTTTTGGTCTGCGGCGGCAGCGCCAACGTAAATTGCCCCGCCCCTTGCCCCGTTGTTCGGTGTTGCTTGTGGCCTATTTGCCCAACGAGCAAGACATTATTCTGGAAACCTTGCGGAAGATTTTGAATACGGTCTACCGCTCGGCGGCAGGCTTGGAAGTGATTTTGGCCTATAACACCCCGGTCGATTTGCCGATTGAAACCGATCTGCAACGGCTCGCCCAGCTTTATCCTGAGTTCAAGCCTTTACGGGTGGAGGGGAGCCATTCCAAAGCCGAGAATATCAACGCGGCGCTGGATCTGCTCACAGGCGAAATAACCTGTATTTTGGATGCGGATCACCATCCCTCGCCCGATTGTTTTGTGCGGGCTTGGCATTGGCTGGAGCAGGGCTATGATGTGGTGCAAGGCCGTAATGTGATTCGCAACCACACCTATAATTTGATGACGCAAAATATTGCGATCGAGTTCGAGTCGCTTTATGGGGTGAGCCATCCCGCCAAATCTTTTTTGACTGACTCAACGATTTTTGGTGGGTCAAATGGTTACTGGCGTACCGCTGTCTTAAAGCGCATTCGGTTTAACCCCATGATGTTGACCGAAGACATTGATGCCACCATGCGGACGTTGTTGAGTGGGTATCGGATTATCCACGATCGCAGCATCATCGCGACGGAACTGGCCCCGCTGGATTTTAACTCCTTCTGGTTTCAACGCAAACGCTGGGCTCAGGGCTGGCTTGAAGTTAGTTTTAAGTATCAGCGACGGGTCTGGAAATCGCAGCATTTTAACTTCCCGCAGAAATTGTATTGGACGTACTTGCTGTACTACTGCGTGATTTACTCGTTGTTTGCGTTGCAGATTTTGCCCTTGTTGCTAAGTCTGTTTCTGTATCACGGGTCGTTTCCGCCGTCCGAAAATGCCTATCTTTGGGTGTGTACGGTGATCACGTTTTTCAGTGGGTTTTATCAAACTGCGGTCACGATGAAGGTGGCGGCCAATCGCTATCCCGGCGTGTATTTCCTGCAATATGCGGTCATTATTTTTGCCTATACCACGTTGAAAAATATGATTTCGACGGTGGCGTTGTATGACCATCTCCACGGACACAACCAGTGGGTGGTCACGCCGCGTGGGGCGCAACGGAACCAGGTGATCCAGCCTGAAACGGCTCCGGTGTTGGCTCCGACGGCCAGTGTGGTATCGACGAAATAGGGGGTTTAGTCACCCTGGCGATCGCCCGTTCGCCGTTCAACGGTGAAGGAATAGTCGTTGACCCACACCCGATACTCTTGACCGGGGCGGATTGGGGTTTCAACCTTGAGGGGCAGGGTAAAGGGGATGACTTCGCTAGCGCATGGCTTACCCGCAGGCAGTTGGTGGAACAGTTGAATCCGAATTTCGGTGGCGCTTCGTAGCACGGCCTTGGCCTGTTGGATTGCGGTGAGGCCGAGATTGCACGGGCGCAGGCGATCGCCCTCAACCCACACAGTCATCTGATCTTGTTGGAGATCGACGGAGACTTGTTTAATCGGCACAATGTAGCGATCGCGGGGTTGAGGGGCAGCGGTGGCGACCCAGGCCGAGGTCAGCAGTGGCCAAACTGCAAGCATTGTGGCTCCATCGCACCAACCCTGTCTACGCATGGGCAAATTTCACTCTCAATAGTAGGCCCATCCAGGTTAGCAAATTGGCGATCGCTCGTCATTGGCGTTGCCTCTGGCGCAGGGTTTGGGAAAGGGGCTGTCCGGTGCCGCCCCGGCGCACCAGGATGAGTTCGGCGCTGATGCTAACGGCGATTTCTTCCGGTGTTAAAGCGCCGATATCCAGACCGATGGGCGCATGAATGGATTGCAGGCGGGCGGGGGAAATGCCCTTTTGGGCGATCGCGTTGAAGACTTGGCGGACTCGTTTCTCGCTGCCAATCATGCCGAGGTAGGTGCAGGGGTGGGGCCGCGTTAGCAGCGCCTGGAGTGCCTCTAGATCGTACTGATAGCCACGGGTAACCAGGGCGGCATAGAGGTGGGGATGGTGCTGGAACTGGGCAACGACGGGGGCGATCGGATCGGTGAAGATGCGACTGACCTGGGGATAGTGGGTCGTGTTCGCCCATTCGGGGCGATCGTCTTGCACGAAGACCTGGAAACCAATTAAATCCGCGACTTTGGCCAGTTGAATACCGCAATGGCCAGCCCCCACAATGAGCAAAGCTGGGGGGGGAGCCAGGTGTTCTCGCAGGTCGGTGGCAGTACAGCCGATCGCGGGTTCGGGGGCAACCTCGTGGGTGAGGTAGGGCGATCGCGTTTGGGCAAAGGGTGTGACCAGGGTAACGGACTGGCCGGATTGCAAGGTGTGGAGGAGTTGCTGAACAAGGGCGATCGCGGCTTCCCCCTGCCACCGTTCCAGCCAGACCCGCATTTGGCCCCCACAAATGCCGTCGATCGCCGTTTGCATAGTCCCGGTCAGATCAATTTCGATAAACTGCTTTTCCCCCGTGGTCAAAACCGTCAGGGCTTGCTGGATGACTTTGGCTTCTCCGGCCCCGCCCCCAATAGTTTCCACGGTGTGGCCATTGGGCAAAATTAGCATTTTCGCACCGACTTCACGGGGTACCGACCCCCGAATCTCCACAACGGTGGCCAGAGTGAGCGGGCCTGTTGCCAGTGCCGCAGCCATTTGGGCGTAGAGTGCGATCGCCGTCAACGGTCTGGCCTGCTATGAGACTGCCGAAGAGACGGCTTCTGGCTGGGGCGCGGTTTCCCGGACGGACTCGATCGCCAGGAGCGTTGCTTCTGGGGTGGCAGGGGCGGCCAGGGGCACAGAGCTAGGGTAGTTGCCAAAGGCGGCAACCGCCGCGCGGATGGCCTCTCGGACGGAAAAGGCCAACATAAACGGGGGTTCCCCCACGGCTTTACTGCCATAGATGGTGCCGTCTTGGGCTGCCCGTTCCAGCAAGGTCAGGTGAAAGGCTTCGGGAATTTCGCTGATGGTCGGAATTTTGTAAGTGCTGGGGGCGTGGGTGCGGAGCCGTCCCTGGTCATCCCACACGAGTTCTTCCATCGTCAGCCAGCCCATGCCCTGGACGAAGCCCCCTTCGACCTGACCCCGATCCACGAGCGGATTGAGGGACTGGCCCACATCGTGCACAATGTCTACCTGGCGCAGTTTGAAGGTGCCTGTGAACCCGTCAACTTCGACTTCGCTGACGGCGGCCCCATAGGCAAAGTAGTAGAAGGGGCGGCCCTGGTAGGTTTCAGGATTCCAGTGAATATTGGGGGTGCGATAGAACCCGGTGGCCGAGAGTTGGACGCGATCGCTATAGGCTTGTTGGATCACCGCATCAAAGGCGATCCGAGCGGTGGGATAAGAGTGGCAGTAGATCCAGTCGGCTTCAAACACCAACTCTTCTGGGCCATCTAGACCGAGCATCTGGGCGGCGATGGGGGCTAAACGGGCTTTGAGGGTTTGGCACGCATCTTTGACGGCTTGGCCATTCAAATCTGCGCCACTAGAAGCTGCTGTGGCAGAGGTATTTGGGACTTTATCTGTGCTGGTGGGCATGATGCGAAACCGGGATAAATGAACGCCCAGTTCGCGTGCCGCAACTTGCAGCATTTTGGTGTGCAAGCCCTGACCCATCTCGGTGCCGCCGTGGTTGACCTGGATGCTGCCATCGGTATAGATCAGCACGAGGGCACCCGCCTGGTTGTAGGTTTTTTTATTAAAGGAAATGCCAAATTTGACGGGTGTAATGGCCAACCCCCGTTTTGTGTATGGATTGGCCTGGTTAAAATCGGCGATCGCGGCTTGCCGTTCGATGAAGTTGGAACTGGCTTTGACCTCCTGCCAAACGCGATGCACACGGTTGTCTACCAAGTCTTCGCCGTAATGGGTGGTGTTCGTTTCCCCGGTACCGTGGTAAAAATTTCGTTCTCGAACCCCATCCGGTGGCAAGCCCAAATAGCGAGCCACGCGATCGATGACATCTTCCATCACCAGCATTCCCTGGGGGCCACCAAAGCCACGATAGGCCGTGTTAGACACTCGATTGGTTTTGACAATCAGGCCGCGCACTTCCATGTGGGGCACATAGTAGGCGTTATCAGCATGGAGCATGGCCCGCAGTAGCACCGGAGGCGACAAATCCATACTCCAACCACCATCGCAATACAAGGTCATATCCAGGGCCAGGAGTTGCCCCTCGTTGGTAAAGCCGACTTTGTACTGCCCCAAAAAGCCGTGCCGTTTGCCCGTGATCATCATGTCGTGGTGCCGCCGCAAGCGCACCCGTGCCGGACGACCTGTTTTGTGGGCGGCCAGTGCCGCTGCTGCTGCCATTGGGTTGGCCTGGGATTCTTTGCCCCCAAAGGCTCCTCCCATGCGTAAACAGGTGACGACAACCTGGTTGCTGGGGATGCCCAACACCCGCGCCACAATGATTTGGGTTTCCGTCGGGTGCTGGGTCGAAGCATAGACCTGATAGTTTCCTTCTGCATCAGGAATGGCCCAACTGGTCTGGGTTTCCAGGTAGAAGTGATCCTGGCCGTTCATCTCTAGTTCGCCTGTCAGCACCTGGTCAGCGGTGGCAAAGGCCGCTTCTGGATCGCCCCGCCGACAAACTTGGGCCAGGGTGGCTTCAAAGTCTGGGCCTGTGGTGGCGGTGGTGCTGGTGGCGGGTTCCCCCCGGAGATGGGCCCGGTTGCCCAGGGTGGGATGAAAGCTCCCTGCCGCGATCGCCTGCTGAATGGTCAACACCGGGGGTAAGGGTTCGTACTCTACAAAGACTTTTTCGGCTCCCTGGCGAGCGGCTTCCTCTGTTTCGCCTACCACCCAAACCACCACTTGCCCCCAATAGCTGACTTCATCCGTCGGCAGCAGGGGTTCATCATGGAGAATCACCCCCGTTTCATTGGCACCGGGAATATCCGCCGGGGTGAGGATGGTGACAACACCGGGCACCTGTTCAGCAGCAGCAAGATCGACCCGGAGAATGCGAGCTTTGGCGTGGGGCGACAGCACGGGATACAGCGAGACCATACCCGCAAACTGCCGTTGGTCATCGGTATACACGGCTTTGCCGCTGACGTGCCCAGCCGCGCTTTCATGATTTTTCTGCTGGCCTGCAATGGTCATGCTTGAACCCCCGTTCCGTAAATGCCACTCATTTCTACAAAAAACTTTTCAAATAAGTTCACCACCAACCGCTGCCGATAATCGGCGCTGCCGCGTAAATCCGTCAGGGGCGTAAAAGCGTCTCGCAAAGCTGGTTTCACCGCTTGCACGGTGGCCCAATCCCACGATCGCCCCACGAGCAGCTCTTCAACGGCGATCGCCCGAGCCGGAGTCGCCGCTACGCCCCCATAGGCCAAGCGTGCGTGCACAATTTGGTTGGCGGCATCCACATCAATGACAAAGGCCGCAGCCACAATACTGATATCGTCCGTACCCCGTTTGCCAATCTTGTAGGACTGGCTGATACGCTGTGTTGCGCCATTGGGCAGGGTTTTGGGCAGCTTGACTGAGACAATCACTTCCCCCGGTTGCAAGTCGGTAACGCGATACCCCTTGAAAAATTCGCTGAGGGGTAATTCGCGATCGCCCGTGGCACTGACCAATCGCACCGTCGCATTTAACGCCAGCAAGACCGGGGGCAAATCGCCAATGGGGGAAGCGGTGCCAATGTTGCCGCCTAAGGTGGCCCGGTTCCGCACTTGCCGCGCCGCAAACCAGTGCAACATTTCATCCAGGCAAGGAAAAACTCCGTGCAACTGCGTTTCAATGTGGCTCAGGGGCACCGCCGCCCCAATCTCAACATAATCCGGGGTTTGCTCAATCCCCTTCAGTTCCGCCACCCCTTCCAGGGAAATCATCACCGGGTAGTGCTGCCGATGCCAGCTCATTTCTAACCCTAAGTCGGTGGCCCCGGCCACTAAGGTCGCGTTGGGATAGTGTTGGAGCAGGGCCAAGACATCGTGGAGTTGGGTGGGGCGATAAAACTGAGAGTCGCCGAGGCCATAGGCAAGGCTGGGCAAGGCCATGCAAGCCTGGGCTAGTTTGTCGGCATGGGCATCGGCAATGGGAACAGTTGCCGCCTGTTGGGCAGCTCGCCGAATTGGTAAATATCCCGTACATCGACACAGGTTGCCTTCTACGGCCACATCGTCTAAGCACCCATCATAGTAGGCGGCAAACATGCTCATGATGAAGCCAGGCGTGCAATAGCCACATTGGGAGCCTCCCAACTCGATCATGGCTTGCTGCACGGGATGCAAGTTACCGTTTGCCACCCCTTCCACGGTAATGACTTCGCGATCGCCCACAGCCCCCAGCGGGATCAGACAACTGTTGACGGCTTGATACTGGGGGGTACCATCGGCTCCTTGGCCAATCACCGCGACGGTGCAAGCGCCACAGTCCCCATCGCCGCAGCCTTCTTTTGTTCCGATGTAGCCATGCAACCGCAAGTACTCCAGCAGCGTCACGGTCGGGGCCGTATCGTTGACGCAAACTGACCGACCATTCACTGTAAACGTAAGTTGGGGAGCGAGTTCCAATGTCACAATCTAACCCTTCTTCAATTCAATGCGGCGTTTCTTCCTGGCTTCTAGCCCAGCCTTGAGCGCGATCGCGTTAGCCCGTTGTCTCGGATGGGTGCTAACCGCTGGCCCCTGCCTTGTTGCCCAATTATTGCAACTCTGTACCCAAAACTGGTGAAGTTTTCACTTACTTTTATCTTTAAAGTGATTTTGTTCTGAGTATTTCGTTACTGATATACAAAATTTTAGGGCTTTGAATGTCGCTGGAGATACGATTTGGCGTTGAACACGGTAGGATTTAACCGAAGATCCCAAGGCCAAAATGCTGCACTCGGTTAATTGTGGGTGTCGGTGCGGGTTTTGGTTGTGTACCGGACTGTCGTTGGAACAGCGCGTTGGGATAAAGATAGGTTGGGATAAAGGTGCGGGGAAAATCGCGATCGCGCGGGAGCAAACACAATTAAATTGTAGTAAATCCCAATTCGCTCAATATTGAGGTTTAAACTTCTATCAAACTTTTATGGCGTGATATTTTTTGAATGCTTAAGCGTATATAAAATCGAATCATTATCAAGTTCGATTTTGTATTAAAATTATTTTTTATAAATATTTTTGTGTTTTTTCAGGTGTAAAAGGAGGCGCGATCGAGATCAGATTTTAAGTATTTTGGTTGATCGCGATGGTTATTGCATTATTTCTGTGGTGCCTGAACGAGTCCCGTGCCCACGTCCACTGGATCAAAATCTGGTTTCAATGTCTCGTCGGTGGCCGAGGCGATGACCCGCGAGGTCAAAGCAAGGGAGTTCAGCCGCCCCGTTTGCTTGAGCTTTTCCGCCCAGAGTGCCGCAACTCCTGCAACGTGGGGGGTCGCCATGCTGGTTCCGCTATATGCCACTAAGCCCCCCCCGATCGCTGCGGACAACACATTCACTCCTGGCCCGGAAATGTTGGCTCCGGTGTTGGAGAAGGAGGCAATAGTCAAGCCCTCTGGACTTTCGCCCAAAGCCGCAACGGAAACGATGCCTTTGGAAACGGCGGGGGGGGCAACGGCAATTTCCCAGTCTGGTCTCACATCGCGCTGACTTTCGTTGCCCGCCGCCGCGACAATCACAGTTGCTTGGGCCAGGGTCGATCGCGCTTCGGTATAAGCGGCCAGGGTTTGGAATAATTGCACATTCGCCCGATAGCCTTCCAGCGCGACGGTGGTAGCCAGTTCGGCAGGCATTCCTTGTTCCGCAACTAACCAGGCGACATAGCCCGGAAAATCGATGCCGAGGGACATGGAGATGATATTTGCGCCATTATCGACTGCCCACAAAATAGCGTTGGCGATCTGCTCGCTAGAACCCCCTTCTCTCCCCAGGACTTTGCCAATCAGGGCTTTTTCGATGCCGGGGGCAACCCCAATGCGTAGGCCATTGACTTCCCGCCCAAAGATGGTGCCTGCACAGTGGGTGCCGTGGCCTTCCCGATCGCCATTCCCTTCCTTGGTAAAGTCTTTTTGCACGAGTTTGACCCCTTTGAAGGCTGGGTGTTTGGCATCAATGCCTGTATCCAGCACGGCGACGATAATTCCGGCCCCGGTATAGGGCGAGGTATCGGCTTTGACGGCTTTCACGCCCCAGGTCATGGTGTCTGTCCCTGGTGCCAGGGGTTTGGCGGTGCCGACGGGGGCAATCAGTTTCATGGGCATGGCGGGGGCGATCGCCACGACATCGCGATCGTGACTCAACTCCACGACCTGCCGCCGTTCCAGCGTATTTACTTCTGCCTGGAGTTCGGGGTAGGTTGTTTCCAGCAAATCGGGCAGGGCGGAGGGGCCAAAGAAGATATCGCGGGTGGCGGAGCGATTGCTCCGCAGAACAACGTACTTGTTTTCCATAAATGTCCTTGGTGTGGTCTGGGCCTGGATCAGCAGGAGGGCAGCACGGTAAAACCCCAGTGCAATCACCGTTTGATCCGTTAGTTGGGTTCCGTGATTAACTACTCGTTGTGATTTTTATTTTCCGCCAGAGGCGACGGGCGATCGCGGCCCGGTGCAGTGGGCCAAATCAGTCGCGCTTAATCCGTCGAATCAATGGGATAACGGGGCCAGGCTCAAGGGTGGTTCCATTTTAGCAAGGGCTTGGCGGTGGAGAGCGCGTGAGGTGGGTGGGGCTGGGCCTAAGGGGCAAATTGGCCCAGATCGCGAATTGCCTGAGAACAGGTTAAGGTTAAGTGTTGTTACCAGCCCAGAGTTGTTACCAGCCCACGGTTGTTGCAATTCTTGCGTTGTTGCAATTCTTGCGTTGCTAGTGTTGCCAGGTCTGTGTTGTGGCAACCGTGCGGATTCATTTATTGTTTGTTTTCCTTACCTGAACTGATGACTATTCCTCTTGCTGCGGCGATTGATCGCCGGACGACCTGGCTGATGACGATCGCATGTCTTTTGTCCATTGGCAGCCTTTACTACAATCAACCTTTGTTGGTGTTGATGAGCCAGACTTACCAGGTTTCGGTGGTGCAGGTCAGTGCTGTGCCCACCTTGACCCAAATGGGCTATGCCCTGGGGATGCTGTTGTTTATTCCCCTGGGCGATCGGGTGAATCGGCGCAAGTTGATCGTTGGGCTGAGTGGGTTGAATGCGATCGCGCTGCTACTCATTGCCTACTCTCCATCCTTTACCTGGTTAGTCAGCTTGAGTTTTGTGAATGGGATGACGGCGATCGTGCCGCAATTGTTGGTGCCCTTTGCGGCTCAGTTGGCTCACCCCGCGCAGCGAGGGCGGGTCGTCGGAACGGTGATGGGCGGGCTGTTGGCTGGCATTGTTGTGGGTCGGTTGGCGGGTGGAATTGTCGGCTCAATTTGGGGGTGGCGGGCGATTTTTGCGGTGGCGGCCTTGGGGATGGTGCTCTTGGCCGGGTTGCTTTACAAAACCTTACCGTCGATCGCCCCGTCTGTGCAGTTGGCCTATGGCGCTCTGATGCGATCGCTCCCCACCTTGCTCACAACCTATCCCCTCTTACGCGAAACCGCCCTTATGGGTGGCCTGTTTTTTTCGGTGTATTGTGGCTTTTGGGCAACTTTGCCGTTTCTCCTGGCCCAACCCCCCTTTGCCCTGGGCAGTCAAGTGGCCGGAGCCTTTGGCCTGGTGGGGATTGTGGGGGTCATTGCTGCGCCAGTGGTGGGCCGCATTGCCGATCGCCGCAGTCCACGGGTGACGGTTTGGGCCGCGATCGGGTTTCTCCTGGTGGCGTTGGTGGTGTTGTGGGGCGCTCAGCACTGGCTCTTGGGCATTTGGGCCGGGGCGATCTTGCTGGATTTAGCCGTGCAAACGGGCCAAATTTCGAACCAAACCCGCATCTACACCTTGCCTGTGACTGCCCACAACCGCATCACAACGGTATACATGGTGTCCTACTTTTTGGGCGGTTCCCTGGGCTCCTGGCTATGCGCCTATGCCTGGAAACTGGCGGGTTGGGCTGGGGTTTGCACGTTTGGGCTGGCGATCGCCGCGATCGCGGGGGCAGTGTTCTGGGTGAGTCGTGCCCGTTAAACCCCAGTTCAGACGGCATCCTGACTGTTGCGATCGCTCTGGTTGGCCGCCCGTTGGGGCCGCCCTGCCAAAATATCACTTCACCACAAAAAAGTATCTCAAAGCACAGCAGAGAATCTAAGCCTGAATTTAAATAGTCTAGACATTTTGTATACAGCATACATAACTGGCGTGAGTGCTACCTCTGTGTGGGTAGCCCTTTTGTTTGTTGTATTAATGAGTCTTTCTTGGTGTGATTTTCGTATTCAAGAAAACTCAAAATTCAGTTAAACGTGATGATTGAGTAAGAACGTAAATGGTGAACAACAGTCAGTCTCAGCGGGTGTCTAGGTTAGTTGCGATCGCGATGACGCTACTATTTGCAACCGGATGTGCTTCCACCCCCACAACTAGCAGTTCCTCTACAACCACAACCACTGCTACCAGCGCCACCAAGCAAGATTTGAAAACCGTGCGTGTCCAACTCTCGTTCCTCAAACAGAGTTTAGACGCACCCCTCATCATCGCTATGAACAAGGGTTACTTTGCCGAAGAAGGGCTCAATGTCACCTACGAGCGGGGCTTTGGCAACGCCGATACGATCAGCAAATTGGGGACGGGCAAATTTGACCTTGCCTTCAGTGATATGTACAACGCGATGGATTTTAACGACAAAAATCCAAACGACAAAATCATTGCCGTGGCGATCACGCAAAATAAAGCGCCCTTTGCTGTGTTGAGTTTCAAGCAAAACGGCATTAACAGCCCCAAAGATTTGGAAGGCAAGAAAATGGGTGCACCTGCGGGTGATGGTCCGCGCAAACTGTTTCCGTTATTTGCCGAGCAAGTGGGGGTCAATCCTGATTCGGTGGATTGGACGACGATGGAACCCAAACTGCGGGAAACCTTTTTGCTCCAAGGCAAAGTGGATGCAATTAGTGGTTTTTCGACTTCTGCCTTGCCGAGTTTGCTGAAAGGGGGCAAGTCGATGGATGACATTAGCTTGTTCTACTACACCGAGAATGGTTTGGATTTCTATGGCAATGCAATTTTGGTGAAAGAAGCGTTTGCTAAACAGAATCCTGAAGTGGTCAAAGCGTTTGTCAAAGCCTACTTCCGGGGGATGCAAGATGTCTTAAAAGATCCGGTGGCTGGGTTGGATGCAGTGATCGCGTCGGATGACAGCAAGTTGATGGATCGGCAGGCGGAAAAGGTGCGCTTGGAAATTGCAATGCGGGATTTGTTTGTCACCCCTGAAGTGGAGAAAAACGGTTTGGGTGGGTTAGATGAAAAACGGATGCAAAAGACAATCGATCAGACGATCGTCGGGTTCAAGCTGAAAAGTAAACCTACTCTGGCGGATATTTATACGGACGAATTTTTGCCTCCGAAGGAGGTTCGGACGTTGCCCCCTGCCAGCGATCGCAAACCCTTAACCTAAAGTTCTCATTGCAGACGGGCTCGGCACTCCGTGTTGGTGGCTGGGCCTTTAATGCGCCATCCTATTCCGTTGCCGAGAGTGAAGCCATTATGGTACAGCCAAGTTTAGATTCGGTGTCTTCTGAAGCGCGATCGCCGGAGACTGCCCCCCTGCTAGAGTTTGACCACGTTGGGTTGGAATATCCCTTTGAAGGGAGTATGCGCCGGATTATTGACGAAGTGAACCTATCGATCAAACCGGGCGAATTTGTTTCCTTTGTCGGGCCAAGTGGGTGTGGCAAAACGTCGATCTTGCGCATGGTCTCCGGTCTGAATCCCGCTCCGATTGGGGAAATTCGCTATCGTGGCCAGCCCATTACCAAACCGTTGAATAACATCGGGATTGCTTTCCAAAACCCGGTCATGTTGCCCTGGCGCAATACGCTAAACAACGTCCTGTTGCCGCTGGAAATTGTGCAACCCTACAAGCGGGAACACAAGCAAAAACGAGCCGAACACATCCGTATGGCGCAAGATCTGCTGGCGACGGTGCGGCTACAAGATTTCCAAAAACAGTATCCCTGGCAGTTGTCTGGGGGGATGCGCCAACGGGCTTCGCTCTGTCGGGCGTTGATTCACCAACCCGAAATTTTGCTGCTGGATGAACCCTTTGGGGCGTTGGATGCGTTTACCCGCGAAGAAATGTGGTCGATGCTGCAAGCCTTGTGGATGCGGGTGAAGTGTGTTGGGATTTTGATTACCCATGATTTGCGGGAAGCCGTATTTTTGTCCGATCGCGTGTATGTCATGAGTCCACGGCCCAGTCGGATCATTTATGACGCGGTGATTGATTTGCCCCGTCCCCGCACGTTGGAGATGGAATTGTCGGACGACTTTAATCACTATTTCTCGAATATTCGTCGCCACATTCACCATAACTAACCATTCGCCCTCACGAATAAAGTGGCTGGAATGTGCTCGCAGCGATGCTCGGTTTCCGGGTGGGGTTGGGGGCATGGAGCCAAATTCTGACCTGTTGTTTTTCTCTGTTGTTGAGCGATCGCACAATGGCTGCTACCAAACTAGACCGATTTCTAAAGTCCAAATCTGCCGGATTTGTCTTGCCCTTCATTGCCACAGTTGTGCTGTTTGCCGTGTGGGAATTTGTGGTGATTCTGTTCAAGATTCCACCGTTTAATTTACCCGCCCCATCAAGTATTGCCCAGGCGACGATCAACTTTGCCCCCCAACTGCTGGCCAACTCCCTCCGCACCCTCTGGACAACGCTGCTAGGCTTTTTGTTGGCTGTGGGCGTGGGGGTCGTTTTAGGGTTTATGATTGGCTACTCCAGGGTGGCGTATTTGATGCTGTATCCCCTATTGGTTGCGTTTAATACGATTCCCAAAGCGGCGATCGTCCCCCTGTTGGCGATCTGGTTTGGGGCTAATGCTATCCCCGCAACGGTGACGGCTTTTCTGCTGGCCTTTTTCCCGATCGCGGTCAATGTGGCCTTGGGTCTGGATACGGTTGAACCGGAAATGAAAGATGTGCTGCGATCGCTGGGCGCAAACCAGGTTGAGACATTCCAAAAAGTCGGCTGGCCCCACACCTTACCCTACATTTTTGCCTCATTAAAAATTGCCGCATCCTTTGCCTTTATCGGGGCCGTGATTTCTGAATCGGTGGCGTCGAATGCGGGGTTGGGCTATTTAATTGTGCAAGCCACCTCTGACTTTAATGTGCCGTTGGCGTTTGCGGCGTTGCTGCTGCTGGCGGTCATGGGGGTAGTGTTGTATGCCTTCTTTGTGTTTGTTGAAAAAAAGGTCATCTATTGGGCTCGGTAAACTCCCCTGGTGGCTGCATTCGGTTTATTCCCCTGGGCGATCGCCGGGGCGAAACCAGTTCCAATGGCGATAGTTTGGGTGCAGGTGGCCCTGGGGTTCGGGTTGGCCGATCATTTCTGGTTGGTCAGCCTGGGGGTGGTGAGGGCGGTTGCGCAGTTTGAACAGTTTCATAGGACAAAAACAATTGAAAGAATAAAGTCTCTGTCTGTATTATAAGCTACGGTTTTTGAGGGAATTACCCTCCAGCCAGGTGATTGTTTAAGGTGTTGCGGGGTGAGCTTGGGCTATGCCTTGGGGCGTAACCACCTTAAGAGCCGTTGGGCCTCAAGGGTTTACGGACTGTGGGGCGATCGCGCTGAGGTTAGTCATACTAGAAGCAAAAGGCGATCGCGGGTATGGCTCGGTGGCAACGGTGGGTTTGGGTGGGTCTGGGGCTGGTAGCGCTGGGCGGTGGGGCGATCGCCTATGGGCTGGGCGAAGAAGCACGACTGTTTGCCCTGGATGGTGAGACTGGGCGGGTGCAGTGGTCGGCGGCCCAACTTCGGCGGGGCCACCATCAACCCCAAGCCACTGCGGATTCTGTCATTGTGAGTCAGTCTGGCCCACCGTCCGACGCCGCTGGGTGGGATATGGAACCCGGTGCCCCCGCCCCTGGCCGTCGTTGTCAGCAACAGGGCTGGAGTTTGACTGCGTATAACGCAAAAAATGGACAGGAGCAGTGGTCTTTTTGCCCCAGTGCAGAACAGTATCCTGACTTGGATTTGCGGTTGACTCATGGTATGCGGTTTCAGGTCGATCGCGATCGCGTATTGGTGCCATTGATTATGTTTCATGGTTCGCCCAAACCGACCCAAGACCAACTACTGGCGATCAATTCGACGAATGGTCAGATACTTTGGCAGACTCCCCATAATTTCTATGGGGCATTACCTGTGAACTCAACCCTGATCACCACGAATGGGGTGCCTCGGCTCACTCAACGGAAGGTGAGCAGTGAGCTATTGGGGGCCAGTATTGTCCAAATGGGCGATCGCGTTGCTATCCTGACGGGGCAACTGAATCAGGCTGCAACGATACAAGCGGTGTCTGCCACAACGGGTCAACGCTTATGGGCAACTGCCTTGCGCGATCGCATCACAACGTCCAAAACTACACCCGATGCTGCAACCCGTAACTATCTCCTGCGTCACAATGACTACGTTATCCACATTGCGCCTACGAATCGGCTCACGGTGCTGGCGGCAACTACGGGCAAAATTCAATTTGAATTAGAAGGTCAGTTTTTAGGTCGAACGGTTGTGCATGAAAATGCTATTTATCAGTTTGGGCCAGAGGCGATCGCGGCATACGACTTGACCACAGGGAAAAGTCTTTGGCGACGACCAAATTCAGTCTCGAAGCAAACGATTACGGATGTTCTTATGGGTGCGCTGGAGGCTGAAACGGTGTATACCCGGAGTTATCAGTTTCCAGTATCGGCCTCCCTTGCGACCCCTGGAACCGTAACCTTGGAAGCCCTTGACGCGAAAACTGGGAAACTCCGTTGGCAAAAACAATTTCCCCATCCTGGTGGTATTGACCTGGCGGTGACACCTGTTCCCAGCGCGATCGGGGTGACTGCCGTGGTTGGTCAAACAAGCTCCGATCCGACGGCGCTGCAACTGGTTACCCTCGATCGCCAAACGGGTGCAACCCGCTGGACTTTTCCCCTCCGCATCGCTGCGCAACATCGCCCTGTCCGAATTTATGGATTGTTGGGCAGTAACCACAAGCAGGTGTTTGTTCGGGATTATGCGCCTCGTTTTCGCCATTGGCTGGCACGGCTCAATCCAAATTGGCATTAGCGATCGATGAAAAGTGGCTTGACCTCTGAATAGCCCAAGGTTAATATGGTCTTGCTATAAAGTAATGTGTTTTATGTCTGTTCAGCAGCCAACTCTTCAACTTCTGTCTAGCCTTGGGCTGGGGCTGCTGCTGCGCCTTGGGCGCACACTATTTTGCTACTGACTCTAACGAGATTTTGACTCCATTCCATAATGGTTATGCACTAATGTCGGTTGGACTGCGGGCTAATTTGCTTAGCACTAAACAACCGTTGAATGGTGTTTATGTGAATTTGTTTGACTTTTAAATGGTGCTCGTTTCGCCTTGACGGAGACTTGGTTCGGTTGCGATCGCGCCTCTAATTTTGAGTGGCTTAAAACTGGCGATCGCCAGCAATTTGACTCGGGTTTGAACTGCATTATTTAGTCTTAATTAGGAGGTTTTTATGCAACGACACACACTACTGGGTACAGGACTACGACTTCGCCAGGGTTGTCAGGCTCAGGCTCGATGGCGTGCTGACAACCCCATTGCAATTCCATTGGCCATCTTATTTTTCATTCATTTTATTGCTGAACCCACTAAACGTAGAAAACAATCATGTTGAATCAACCTGCGACGAAGTACCAACCTTTTGCCCCTGTTTCCTTGCCCGATCGCACCTGGGTAAACCAAACAATCATCCGGCCCCCGATTTGGCTGAGTACTGATTTACGTGACGGCAACCAAGCGTTGATTGAGCCGATGAGTATTGAGCGGAAACTGACGATGTTTCAAATGCTCATTCAAATTGGGTTCAAAGAAATTGAAGTTGCGTTTCCTTCCGCGTCACAAACTGACTTTGATTTTGTCCGGCATTTAATTGAACAGGATTTGATTCCTGATGATGTCACGATTCAAGTCTTGACTCAGGCGCGAGAAGATTTAATCCGTCGGACTTTTGCGGCATTGCACGGAGTCAAACGGGCGATTGTACATGTGTATAACGCTACGTCTCCGGTGTTTCGGCAAGTGGTGTTTGGCCGCGATCGCCAGGGTACAATTGATCTGGCCGTTGATGCAGCGACCTTAATTCGGGAGTTGGCAGCCAGCCAACCTGAAACAGATTGGTATTTTCAATACTCGCCAGAAACCTTTACTGCAACAGAACTAGACTTTGCCAGGGAAATTTGTGACGCGGTGGTCGAAGTTTGGCAACCTACGCCCCAGCACAAAGTCATCATTAACTTGCCTGCAACCGTGGAAGTGGCAACGCCAAATGTATTTGCCGATCAGGTGGAATGGATGCATCGTCATCTGGCTCAGCGCGACTGCGTGATTATCAGTGTGCATCCCCATAACGATCGCGGCTGTGCGATCGCGGCGGCGGAACTAGCGCAAATGGCCGGGGCTGACCGGGTTGAGGGATGCCTCTTTGGGAATGGAGAGCGCACAGGCAATGTGGATTTGGTCACCTTGGCGCTTAATCTGTACACCCAAGGGATTCATCCTGGGTTGGATTTTTCCCGCATTAATGATGTCGCCCGGACGGTGGAAGATTGTACCCAGTTGCCGATCCATCCGCGTCACCCCTATGTGGGCGATCTGGTGTTTACGGCGTTTTCTGGTTCCCACCAAGATGCCATCAAAAAAGGGTTTGCGGCCCAAACTCCAGACGCGCTGTGGGCGGTGCCCTACTTGCCCCTCGACCCGGCAGACGTGGGCCGCACCTATGAGTCGGTGGTGCGGGTGAACAGCCAATCGGGGAAAGGGGGCATTGCGTTCTTGCTGGAGCGAGAAACTGGCCTGGTGTTGCCTCGGCGGTTGCAAATTGAATTTAGCCAGGTTGTGCAGCGGGTGATGGATGCGCGGGGCACAGAACTGTCGGCCAAGGATTTGTGGCAGTTGTTCGAGCAGGAATATTTGCAGGCTGTAACGCCATTGAAGTATTGTCAGCACCAGTTGACGGAATTGCCCGATGGCGAGGCGATCGCCGTTGAACTGTGGCACCAGGGACAGCCGATCACCCTGCGGGGGGAGGGGAATGGCCCCATCGATGCGTTTATCCAGGCGTTGCGATTGACGTTGAATGTGGACTTGCGAATTCACCACTATGAAGAGCGATCGCTGGAGCAGGGCAGTCAGGCCCAGGCTGTGGCCTACATTGAACTGGTTCGGGATTTGAGCCCGTGCCCCATCCACGGTGTTGGCATCCATACCAATATTGTCACTGCGTCACTGTTGGCGATTTTAAGTGCGGTCAATCGGGGGTGGCCACAACCGGAAGAGGGGGCAGATTGATCTAGCCTGGATCATTGACCACCAGGGAATTCATCGGGGCGGAGCTTGTATCCGCCCGTCTGGTTAGTTGCGGCCAGGTTTTGGGAAAGGTGCGGCAGCTTGCAGGTTGACCTGTTGCGATGAATTCAAAGTTCAGGATCAATGCTTGGAATTAATGTTTGGGATTAACGCTTGGGTTGGCAATCTTCGATCAACCCATAAACAGTATGGGATGGGGCAGTTAATTCCACAATAAACGTTGAGCCTTGTCCAACCTGACTTTCTAAAGAAATCACCCCACTGTGGGCATCAACACATTGTTTGACAATGGATAAACCAAGCCCTGTACCGGGATGATGATTGGCATTACTACCTCGATAAAAGGGTGTAAATAAATTCTCCTGGTCGCTGGGAGAAATCCCAATTCCTTGGTCTTGAATTTTGAAGATTACCCGATCGCGATCGCACTCTAACAGAAAATTAATCTCGCTATGTTCGGGGGAATACTTAATCGCATTGCCCAATAAATTACTCAGAATATGTTGCAATAATTTGGGATCAAGCTCATAGTAGGGCTGTTGGATCTTGGAGTATTCCGCTGAGATAAAACGGATGGTATATTGCTCTTGTGTGCGAATTTGAAAATCTTCTGCGATCGCCAGACAAAAGTGATAAATATCAATAGGCTCTGGCCGACATTGAAACTGTTCGCGATCAATTTCACTCATCAACAGCACATCTTGAATGAGCCGAGTCATCTCTTGTACGGCTGTTTTCGCCCGATGAATATAGTTTTTTTGCTTTTCTCTTGGAATGTTGTAATCTTGCCGCTCCAGTAGTTCTAGGGTAATCAAAATAGAGCTGAGGGGATTCCGAAACTCGTGGGAAACAAAGGAGACAAACTGGGATTTAAGGGCATTAATTTGTTTTTCTTTTTCCAGGGCTTGCTTAACAGCCAGGTCAGTTTGATGGTTAGCTAGCGCAATTTTGATACTGGTATTCAGGGTTTGCACATCAAATGGTTTGACAACATACCCGTAGGGTGCGGCGGATAGGGCTTCTTGGACAGTGGGATCATCGGCGTGGGCGGTTAAAAAGATAATCGGTAGATTGAACTGATTGCGGATATGGGTGGCGGCCTGAATTCCACTTTGTCCACCTTGCAAATAAATATCCATCAACACTAAGTTGGGTTGGGTTGTTTGCACTAACTCAAAAGCTTGGGTGGGTGTATTTGCAATACCAACGACGATGTAACCTAGTTTTTTGAGGTTTTGCTGAATATCGAGTGCAATAATCCATTCATCTTCAACGATGAGAATTTTGGATGTAGCCTGAAGCTTGCTAATGCCAGAATTCATAATTAAGTTCTTCGGTGAAAGGAGCTACTGGAGAGATAAATGGAGGTTATGTGGTTTGCTTGAACGTAATTGTAAAGCGGGTGCCGCTTTGCGTTGCCACATTTTGATATCCTAATCTTAAAGTTCCTCCCAGTTGCTGCGTTAAACCGTGAACAAGTTGTAACCCAAGGGAAGGGTTGGATTGAAAATTGGTCATGGTTTCTTGCTCTGTTGGGGGGATGCCAATGCCATTATCTTCAATCACTAAGTAGTAATAATGGTCGGCGCTGAGGCCAAAGTGCAGAATAATTTCGCCGGGGCGCTGATCGGGAAAGGCGTATTTGATGGCGTTGAGGATTAACTCGTTGGCGATGAGGCCGCAGGGTAGGGCCACTTCGAGGGTGACTTCGAGTTCGGAGACGTTGAGGCGGAGTTGAATTTGTTGGGTGCTGGCGAGGTGGGATTGTAAGACATCTTCGCCCAGGTCGCGGAAGTAGGCGGCGGTGTTGATTTGGGCGAGGTTGTTGGATTGGTAGAGGCGCTCGTGGATGAGGGCCATTGTTCTGACGCGGCTACGGCTGTCGTTGAAGAGTTTGAGGATGGCGGGATCGTCGATCGCCCCGGCTTGTAAGCTGAGGAGGCTGGAAACCATTTGCATGTTGTTTTTGACGCGGTGATGCACCTCTTTGAGGAGGACATCTTTTTCCTCAAGGGAGGTGCGGAGTTGGGCTTCGACGATCGCGCGTTCTTGGAGTTCTTGTTGAAGTTGGGTGTAGAGTTCGGATTGTTGAATGGCGATCGCCAACTGGGCGGCAATTTGTTGCACCAGTTCTTGTTCGTCGGCAGTCCATTGGCGGACGGTGGTGCAGCTATGAATGCTCAAGAGGCCCCAAAGGCGCTGGGGTGGGGATTCTGGGGTGGGGCGGGTGGCTTCTTGTAGGAGAATGGGCGCAGACAGTTTGGATTGAATTTGCATCTCTTGCAAAAACTCGACCAGGCAGGGATTTTCTTCCATGAGGGCGGGTTGGGTGAGGGAGCGAATTTGGCCCGCTTGATAGGTTTGTTGGCACGTTTTGGGGAAGCAGTCGTCGTGGCGATAGTAGAGGGTGAGGGAGGGAAAGCCGGGGGCGACGGATTCTTGGAGGATGGTGGCGCTGGATTCGGAGATGAAGTAGAGAATTAAGGCGCGATCGCACTGCAAGATTTCCCGCACTTCTGTGACGGCGGTGGCCAGCACTTCATCGAGGTTGAGGGATTGCCGAATGCGTTGGGTGATGGCCCGGAGCAAGGTTTCTCGGCTGGCCTGTTTGCGCATGGCGGTTTCGGCCCGTTTCTGTTCGGTCACATCCCGGATGATGACCATGACTTGTTCGGTGGACAGGGGCATGAGGCGGGCTTCAAAAAAGCGCTCGGTGCCGTCGATCCGCAGGGGATATTCAACGCGGGTGAGGCTTTGGGTGGTGATGGTGGTGGCGATCGCGGTGGTGATAATGCTCGCGACAGCGGTGGGCAAAACGTCGTCAATGCTGCGCCCGATCACAGCGGGCAAGGGCCGATACAAATAGGGATAGTTGGGGGTTTTGCAATCGAGAAAAATGCCAGCGGTGGTGAGGGTAAAAACCAGGTCAGGAATTGCCTGAAACAGGGCTTCTAGTTCGGTTGTCCGGGCAATAAGCTGGCCGGTGCGTTCTTGCACCCGCTGTTCTAGATGTTGGTTGAGTTGTTGCAGGTCGGCTTCGGCTTGCTTCCGAATTTTGAGTTCGAGTTTGGCTTGTTGGTAGAGGTTGGCTTGCTGGAGGGCAATGCTGACTTGTTCTGAGAGTTGCTTGAGTAAGTCGATGTCGGCGGTTGACCATTGCCGTGGGCCTTGGCAGTGGTGGGCAATCAGTAAGCCCCACAGGTTGCGGTGTTGCCGAATGGGGACGACGAGGTTGGCCCGGACGCCAAATTGACGCAAAAAATCGGCGTGGCAGGGGTTAATGTCTTCGGTGTCGATGTCGGAAATGCAGCGCACGCGGCCTTGAAAGTATTGCTCGATGTAAGTGGCGGCGAAGCAAGGGTCGTTGATTTCCTGACCGATGAGGGCCTGACAACCGGGGGCCACGGATTCTTCGATGATGCGGTAACTCTCAGAATCGGACATTTGGTAGAGCACGACGCGATCGGTTTGGAGGAAGCGGCGGACTTCGTGAACGGTGGTGTTGAGAATATAGTTGAGGTTGAGGGATTGGCGGATGCGGCGGGTGATGGTGGATAGGAGGCGTTCGCGATCGCGCTGTTGCTGGAGGGCAAGTTCAGCGGCTTTGCGATCGCTGATATCTTTCATAAAACAAAAGTGGCCGATGAATTCGTGTTGGCCAGTGTCTTCGGTGGTTTTGTATTCCGCGATCATCATGACTTGTTTGTAAAAAACAGTGCCATCTTTGCGGATGCCTTTGGCTTCCACTTCCACTGAACCCTGTTGAAGCATGGTTTGGAAGGCGATCGCGAGGCGGTCATGGTCGTCAGGATGAACAGTCGCTTGCCACGGCAGGCCAATTAGCTCGTCGGGGGTGTAGCCCGTGAGGTGGGCATAGGCTTGGTTCACCATTTGGTAGTAGCCTTGCTGGTTCAGTTGGGAAATACCTTCAACGGCATGGCTGAGGGCGTTGTTGAGGCGGTTGAGTTCTTGTTCGGCCAGTTTGATTTGGGTAATGTCACGAAAACTGACTGACAGCCCTTCGGCAAAGGGGTAGGCAAAAATCTCGAACCAGGTGGCTAAGGCGGGGTAGTACACTTCAAAAGCGACGCTTTGTTGGTGGGCAACCGCCCAGTGATATTGGTAGTACATTCGGCTGTCGATCGCTTCGGGAAATTCATCCCAGGCTCTTTGGCCTAATAAGTCTTCGCGGCGGCGACGCAGCAACAGTTCAGCTTTGTCGTTGAGATAAACGAAGCGCCAATCCTGATCAAGGGTGAGGAAGCCATCGCTAATGCTGTCTAGAATGCGGCAGACTTGTTGTTCGGAGGCTTGGAGGGCGAGTTCGGTGGTTTTGCGATCGCTAATATCCAGGGTGACGCCATCCCAGGCCAATTCGCCATTCTCCAGTTCGGTGGGTTGGGCGATGCCCTGAAGCCAGCGGTATTGGCCGTCGGGATTGAGCACGCGGCATTCCGCTTGCCAGGGGGTTTTGGTTTGTTCGGCTTGGTGCAAAATTTGGCGCAGGCGAGCGGCATCTTCAGGGATGATCTGCTGCCACAAGACACTGATATCTTGTTCGATGCGGGCTTTGTCTACGCCCCAAATTTGGTGGGCGTTGGGGCTGATGTAGGCGACGTAGCTGGTGCCATCGGGGCGGATGACGTAGCGAAAAATGGTGCCCGGCAGGTTGGCCACTAGGTGCTGAAAGCGGATTTCGCTGGCCTGGAGTTGGGTATATAACTGGGCCTGGTGAATGGCGATCGCCACTTGGTCGGCAATGCGTTGGATCAGCTCAATTTCGGTGCCCGTGTAAGACACGGGTTCTGGAAATTTGATGGAACTGAGGCTACCCCAAACGGTGTTGTTAACAACAAGGGGCATTAACAACCAGGAACCGGGCGAGTCCTGGGCCAGGGCTTCGTTGGTGGGATCGGTCAAGCTTGCGGCATTTTCAATCAGAACAAATTCCCGTTGTTTGAGCCGTTCTGCAAGGGGATTATCGCGATCGGGAATTTCCTCATGGGTGCGATTGGGCAAGCGAAAGTCACGGCGATAGGCGGCGACGTGTCGCCAACAGGCTTCGTCGGGGTAATATTGCACGATCGCGACTTCGCCCAGGTGCAGCAGCTCAGCGACTTCGCGGGCTGCCGTGGTAAAGATCGTAGCCAAATCTAGGGATTGCCGAATCACCTGGACAACGCGGTTCAGGGCTTGTTCTTGTTGGGCTTGCTGCTGAATGGTGGTTTCAATGCGTTTGCGATCGCTGATGTCGAGGGTGATCCCATCCATCGCGATGGAATTTCCGGCTTCGTCATAAACCACATGGCCCGTTGCAAACAGCCAATGCACCTCGCTGTTGGGCCAGATGACCTGATACTCGATTTCGTAGGCTTGCCGATGGGCGATCGCGTCGTTGACGGCCCGTTGCACCCGCGCGCGATCGTCGGGATGAATAATTTCAAAAACGGTTTGAAAGGATAATTCAGCTTCCGGGCTTAATCCAAAATGGACTTTGCATTGTTCTGAGGTGATCAAATCCCCCGTTGCCAAATCGAGTTGCCACAACCCAATGGCCACGGCCTGCAAAACCAGGGATAAATCCCGTTGGCGCTGTGCCAGGATCTCTTCGGTTTGGTGGAAAGTGGTCAAATCTCGCACGGTGACGAGGCTCCCGGCGATCGCCCCGGCCTCGCGATAGGGCGTGTAGGTAATTTCGGCGAAGCAGTGCCCCCCGTCTGGTAATGGCACCCAGTGTTGATAGCGCACGACCGACCCCGCAAAGCAACGCGCCAATAGCGGCTGGATGACAGTTTGGAAAAATGCTGGTTCAAACAGAGTCGCAACGGGTTGATCAATCACCTCTTCTCGGCGTTTTTGGTGCAGATCTAAGTAAGCCTGGTTGACCAGTCGATAGACATAGTTGATGTCAATCACCGCGAGGGCATCTGTCGTCGCTGACATGATCTGCTCATGCTGCCGCAAGTACTGGGCTTGGTGCTTTTGGCGCGTGATATCGGTGGCATAACCGATAATGTAGCTGGGTTGTTCTGTTGGCGTGCCCATTGGCTGAATTTGCACGGCAATCCAACGAATGCTGCCGTCGGGGTGGATAATCCGGTATTCGCGGCTGGTGGGTTGGTGGGTGGCTTGCTCATCGAGGGAACGGGTGACGATTGGCAGATCGCTAGGATGAATGGCGGCCAGCCATGCCTCTGAATTTTGGTATAGGCTAGTGCAGGATTGGCCCCAGATCGCTTCGTAGGTGGAACTCACGTATAGGAATGAACCCGTTGCCCCCGATCGCACTAACACGAGTTGATCGACAGGATTAGCCAGGGATTGAAAATCGCCTTGGCTGGCATCTAGGGTGGCGATCGCTTGTTTTAGGGTGGTTACATCCCGCAGCACATTGACGATGCAAGGGGTTTGTTCCTGGTGGAACACCCGGCCCGAAAGCAGGCCCACCCGCACTTCTCCCGATTGCAACTGAAATTGGATTTCGTAGTTTTCGACTTGCTCCTTGGCCTGGAGGCGTTGCACGAATTGGGCATAGGCGGCTGCCTCAACCCAGAAATTCAAACTCCGGGTGGTTTGAGGGTAGATTTCTGCGGGAGTGTAGCCAGTGAGTTGGTAAAAACTGTGACTGGCCTCTAGCAGCATTCCATCCTCTAACCGCGTGATGAAAACCAGGGCAAGTGTCGTTTTGGTGATGCTGATTGGCCAGTCGGTAGCGGGGCCTTGGGGCTGGCGATCGCGCTGGGGGGTGGCCTCGGTTGCTAAAGTCTGGGGATTGGTTTGGGCTTGTAGGGCCTGTAAGTTGGCTTGACTTTGAGCTAATTCTTGTTCTAGCGCTGCAATCCGTTCTAACAGCTCTCCTATACTAGGATTAGAGTTTGCCGCATCACTCATCACAAATTGTCTGTTGGCTTAAAGTTTAATGTATCAAAAACAAAAATATTAATAAGTAAGTCCCAATTCGTTATGGCTGATTCTGCTTCATTTTTATCTTTAGTTTAGTATTGATTTTAAAAGTCTAGTCGCCAATCTGGTATTTAACGTCTATTTAACTTGTTGTTGGGAATCGGCCAATAGTTAATCCGTAGATTGACGGTCGAAAATTGTTATATTTGATACTTTTCTCTGGCCTGGGATAAAATCTGGGTTTGGGCGATCGCCAAGGGCTCCCAGGCTCACTGTAGGCTTGTCAACCGGAAGAAGATATTGGGCAGTCTCGTGCATAAAAGCCCATAAATAAAACCCTGGGCGCTGGGAATGATCGACAAGCGCCAGGGCGATCGCGTTGGCTTGGGCCGCCACTCATTGCAGCGGCTTAGCCTCAGTTTGAGTTGAAATGGATTCAGGCGTTGGGCGGAGTTATTTGCCGTAGTAAAAGGCAACTTCTTTTTCTTTGAGAGGCACAAACCCTGCATCCATTAACATTTGGTTGAGTTCGTCTTGGGAAATGTGCTTGGCTCCAATCCGGACGATGCGCGATCGCATCGTGTTGCTGACTCCGCTGCGTTGCCGACCCGCTTCCAGCGACATCACGCTATTATACAAATCCAGTTTTGCTTGAGGAATGGGTGTACCATCGAAGTCAATGCCTTGCGCGATCGCGGTATCCACAGCATCAGCGCCCAGGGTGGTTTGGGAGTTGGGGTTGGTCATGGGGTGCCCTCGGTTTGGTATACGCGAATTGTATCAAGAGATGCAGATTGTGAGATCAACTGACCGCAACTGGGTGGCCTCAATGCTTCGCCTCAATGCTTTGCCTAGGGCCGCCTGCGCGATCGCGGCTCTGACTCCTGTTGATCACGACACTGTTTATCGCGAGTGAGTAACGATGGGTGTAAAACACAAACTCAAGCGGATCAAAAAACAACTGAATTTGCTATCGCAACAATCGGCGGGGCTTGCGGCGGGGTTAGCCCAAATGCGGGTGTTGACGGAAAAACACGGCAAATTGTTGGAACAACACACCACGCTGTTGCAACACCTATCGACTCAGGTGGGTGGCCAATCGTTGGCAGCAGCAGAGCCTAAAGCCGGGGTAAACCAGAGCGATCGCGCTGAAACCGCGAATTCAACGGCAACGGCGATCGCCCAACAAACGGAAACGGCCAAACAGCAAGCGGCTTTGTTACAATTACAAACTGAAAATTTATCTCGTTTGTTAGCTATGTTGGAACACCGCGATCAACCCCCTGCGTAATACACCAACGACTTGGTTAACAAACTGTTCAATCATTCCCAGAAATGACTGCCAGGAGTTGCAATGGCCCGGTTTTTGCATTTATCTGATGTGCATCTTGGATTTGATCGGTATGACAACAAAGAACGAACCCTGGACTTCTTTCAGGCGTTTCGGGATGCATTGCAGAAGTATGCGATCGCATCGCAAGTTGACTTTGTGATCATTGCCGGAGATTTGTTTGAACATCGCAGCATTCAGCCCAACGTGTTGAACCATGCCAAGGTGTGTTTGCAAGAGTTGGCGGAGGCTGGAATTCCGGTGATTGCGATCGAGGGCAACCACGACAATCGTCCCTACGGTGTGAAAACCAGTTGGCTCAAGTACTTGGCGGATTGGGATCATTTGATTTTGTTAGAACCAGAAGCCAATGAAGCCGGGGAAATGGTCTTGCTCCCGTGGGATCAGGAGGCCAAGTGTGGCGGCTACATCGATTTGCCCTGTGGGGTGCGGGTGTTGGGTTCCCAGTGGTATGGGGCTTCGGCTCCCCGCGCGATCGCCCAACTGGCAACGGCGATCCAAAATCTTCCCCCCGGCCCAGCCCAGACGGTGCTGTTGTTTCACCACGGCCTCGAAGGTCAAATTGCCCGCTATCAAGGGGCCTTGCGCTATGCTGACCTGTTGCCCTTGCAGCAAGCGGGGGTGGATTATCTGGCGCTGGGACACATCCACAAAAATTACGAGGAACAGGGGTGGATCTTTAATCCGGGTTCCGTTGAAGCTAACAGTGTGGAGGAGTCTACGTTTAAGCGGGGCGTGTATTTGGTTGAAATGGATGCTAACGGGATTCGGGCTGAGTTGAAACAAGACTATCAGCAGCGATCGATTGTGCGGTTGCGCCTGGTGGCCAAAGGGCAGGAAAGTGTGGAGGATATTGAGACTGGGGCGATCGCGTGTATTGAGCAGGCCATCCAAACCGGAAAATTGCAGCCGGAGCAAGCACCGATCGTGGAACTGAAGATCGAAGGCAAAGTGGGATTTGATCGGCTGGAATTGGATACCCGCCAACTCCAGCAACACCTCCAGCAGCAGAGCCAAGCCCTGATCTTTTTACTCAAATTTGAGGCGGATTCGGTGGAATATGCGTCGCCGATCGCCGATGATGCGAGTCGTTTGGCGATCGAACAAGATGTGTTTACTGATCTGTTGGCTGCCCACAATACCTACAAAAAGCGGGCGGTGGAACTGGCGAAGGGCTTAATTGACCTCAAGGATCTGCAATTGGAAAATCGCCCGGAATCGGAGTTGTATGAATTTGTTGAGGGGTTGCTGAATCCGGTGGAGGATGAGTCGGTAGCGGAGGTGTAATGGGGCTGCTCTCATGGGTTGCTCTGGCTGGTCTGGCTCGACCAATTCAAGGTCTAACGGCCTTGGCGATCGGGTTTCGGTAAAATGCAAAGGTTGCCGTCATTGCTGTGTTGTTATGTTGCCTGAGTCGAGTTATTTTCAGTTCACGCCAGATTTGAAGATTTGTCGCCTGTTGAATGGGATGTGGCAAGTGTCTGGTGCCCACGGACGGATTGACCCCAACCGGGCGATCGCGATGATGGGCGATTATCTCCAAGCTGGTTACACAACCTGGGATTTGGCCGATCACTACGGCCCTGCGGAAGATTTTATTGGCGAGTTTCGGCGACACCTAAAAAGTCAAGGTGGGGACGCAGCGGCGAACCAAATTCAAGCGTTTACCAAGTGGGTGCCCCGCCCCGCCCCAATGACGCGCCAAATTGTGGAGGAAAATATCAATATTTCCTTGCGCCGCATGGATACGCCGACCTTGGATTTGATGCAATTTCACTGGTGGGATTATGGCGATCGCGGCTATTTGGATGCGCTGAAATACATGGCAGAACTCCAGCAGGAGGGCAAAATTCGCCACCTGGCGCTGACCAACTTTGACACCGAGCATTTGCAAATCATTGTGGAGCAGGGCATCAAAATTGTTTCAAATCAGGTGCAATATTCCCTGGTCGATCGCCGTCCGGCGGTGGCAATGGCGCAGTTTTGTGACCAACACAACATCAAGCTATTCACCTATGGCACGCTCTGTGGTGGCTTTTTGGCGGATAAGTATGTCGGGGCAAAGGAACCCGGTCGGTGGAGCGGCATTGAAACCGTATCCCAGCGCAAGTACAAGCAAATGATCGACGCTTGGGGCGGTTGGGGCTTGTTTCAAGAGTTGCTGCAAACCCTGAAGGCGATCGCTCAAAAACACGGGGTCAGCATTGCAAATGTGGCGGTGCGGATGATTTTGGATCAGCCCGCTGTGGGTGGTGTCATTGTTGGGGCGCGGCTGGGCATTGCGGAACACCTGGAGGATAATGCGCGGGTGTTTGGATTGCAGCTTGACGCGGGCGATCGCGCTCAAGTGGATGGGATTTCCGCCCAGGCTCATGATTTGTTCCGCCGCATTGGAGATTGTGGTGATGAATACCGTCGTTGACCATTGACGTGTTGAAGCGCCACCCAAGTTAACTTCCATCAATCGGATTAATTAACCGATCAGGCGAAGGCCTGGGGGCTAGTCGGGTGGCACCTTTGACCACCCCCAATGGCCATCGCTACAGCACCGTCGGCGGATGGAAATAAAACGCAGCCCCCAAAATAGCGTAGGTAGCTAACAGGAGCAAGCCCTCTAACCAGTTCGATCGCCCGTCCAAACTCACGACATTGGCAATGATGACGGCGATCGTGACCGCGATTACCTCAAACAAATTGAAATTCAAATCCATCGGTTGGCCAATCACCATGCCGACAATGACCAACAGCGGCCCAACCAACAACGCCACCAACAAACTAGAACCCATCGCTACAGATACCGATAGATCCATGTTGTTTTTCATGGCTACGCGCACGGCGGTTACATATTCAGCGGCCCCCCCCACCAGCGGCAACAAAATTACCCCGGTAAACAGGGGGGTGAGGCCCAAGCCAGCGGTGGCTTCATCGACGGCACCCACAAAAATTTCGGATACAATGGCAACCCCCACCGTCGCCGCCAGCAAAACGCCAATCCACAGGCGCAAGTTGGGCTTTTCGGCGTGGCCCTCTTCTCCATCCGGGACGATACCCTCATGATCAACCACGCCCACGTCATACAAGTAGCTGTGAGTTTTGAGGGAGAAGACGAGGGACAGGATATAGACCGCGATGAGCACGATCGCCACAAACACAGAGAGGTTTTGCACCGCACTGGGTTTGACCACGTTAGAGGTAGAGATGACGGTGGCGGGAATGACGATCGCAATCACGGCCAGAGTCATGGTGGAGCCATTCATGCGGGCAACCACCGGCTGAAATTCTTGTTCTTTGTAGCGAAACCCGCCGAGCAACATCGACAGGCCCATTACCAGTAGCAAGTTACTGATAATCGACCCGGTAATGCTGGCTTTTACAATGTCTACTAGCCCTTCTTTGAGCGCGACCAGGGCAATAATCAACTCGGTGGCGTTCCCAAATACGGCATTGAGCAAGCCACCAATGGATGGCCCCAACACGAGGGCAATTTCTTCGGTTGCGGTACTGAGCCACATCGCCAGGGGGACGATCGCGATCGCGGATAACCCAAATACGGTCAGTGCATTCCACTCCAGCTTGTCTGCTGCGATCGCGATGGGAATGAACACCAACAACCCAAAGGAAATGAGGTTTTTAGTCGGCATAGGCTTCTAAAATTCTCCCAGCATCATACTCGGATTCGCTGGCGATGGGGTGTCTGCAACCAACCTTCAAGGCCAATCTAACGGAGGGAGCAATGAACCAAAGGCGATTCCTCTTACAATGTAAAGACATTGCAATCTTCTGGTTTGACTCCACTCGCGTTTTATGGCGTTTTCCTCCATTACCCGTGCCCTGGGGCGATCGCCCCTGACGAATGAACTGCTGAACAAGCTGGCCCAGTCCTGTTGTTTGCGGCTATCGGGGGTGGCCCGGTTGCCCAAGGGGTTGGTGAGTTCGGCCTTGGCCCAGGCCCAGGGGCGGCCCTTGTTAGTGGTGACGACGACCCTGGAAGAGGCCGGACGGTGGACGGCGCAATTGGATGCAATGGGTTGGCAAACGGCGAGTTTTTACCCCACGTCGGAATCGTCGCCCTACGAACCGTTTGATCCCGAAGCGGAAATTACCTGGGGGCAATTGCAAGTCCTGGCGGATTTATTGCAGGTGCGGCAACAACTGCCAGCGGAACGCACCGAAAATGGCAAGGCGAAGTCGAATGGGGCGATCGCGGTGATTGCCACAGAACGGGCGTTGCAACCCCATTTGCCCCCGGTTGAGGTATTGCAGTCCTATTGCGTGACCCTGCAAAAGGGCCTGGAGGTGAACCTGGGCCAGTTGAGCGAAACCCTGGCGCGGTTGGGGTACGATCGCGTGCCGCTGGTCGAGATGGAAGGCCAGTGGAGTCGGCGGGGCGACATTATTGATGTGTTTCCGGTGGCTTCGGAGTTGCCCGTGCGGTTGGATTTGTTTGGCGATGAGTTGGATCAGATTCGGGAGTTTGACCCGGCAACCCAGCGATCGCTCGACCGGATTGAGGCGATCGCTATTACTCCCACCAGCTACACGCCGATTATTCAAGCAGCCTTGGGCGATCGCCTGGAAACCCTTGCACCCTGGCTTACGGGGGAAGATCAAGAACTGGCGGAACAGGCCCAAACTTTGGAAGGGGCACGCCGTTTTCTGGGGCTGGCCTTTGAGCAGCCTGCCTCCCTGTTGGACTATTTGCCAGAACATACCCTGGTGGCCCTTGATGAGCCGGAACTGTGCGAGGCCCATTGCGATCGCTGGGTGGAACACGCGGAAGACCACTGGCAAGAGGTGGGAGCAGCCGAGGATGGCACCCAACTGCCCAAATTGCATCGTGCGTTTGCGATCGCCTTGGAGCAACTCCAGCAGTTTGAGTGTTTGCACCTGTCGGAATTGGCGGAAGAACCCACCAGTCGGCAAACCATGCCCACGATTAATTTGGCCAGTCGGCCTGTGCCCGCCATTCCCCATCAATTTGCCCGTCTAGCGGAAACCCTGCGGGGTGAGCGCGATCGCAACTTTGCCATTTGGCTCGTGTCGGCTCAACCCTCTCGCTCGGTGGCATTGTTGCAAGAGCACGATTGTCCGGCCCAATTTGTGCCGAATCCCCGTGACTATCTGGCGATCGACAAATTCCAGACCCAACACATTCCCGTTGCCGTCAAATATTCTGGACTGGCAGAGTTAGAAGGTTTCATTCTGCCGACTTTTCGCCTGGTGGTCGTCACCGATCGCGAATTTTTTGGTCAACACACCCTGGCCACTCCCAGCTACATTCGCAAACGGCGGCGGGCGGCCTCCAAACAAATTGACCCCAACAAGCTGCAACCGGGGGATTACGTGGTTCACCGCAACCACGGCATTGGTAAATTCATCAAACTAGAAAGTCTGGCGATTAACCGAGAAACGCGGGATTACCTCGTCATTCAATATGCCGACGGATTGCTGCGGGTGGCGGCGGATCAACTGAATGCCCTCTCGCGATTTCGGGGTATGGGCGACGGTGCGCCAGAACTCAACAAAATGTCGGGCAAAGCCTGGGAAAAGACCAAGAGCAAGGTTCGCAAAGCCATCAAAAAAGTGGCGGTGGATTTGCTGCAACTCTATGCTCAGCGGGCGCAACAGGTGGGGTTTGCCTATCCGATGGATATGCCCTGGCAACAGGAAATGGAAGATTCTTTTCCTTACCAGCCTACGCCCGACCAGTTGAAGGCGGCCCAAGATGTGAAACAGGATATGGAGAGCGATCGCCCAATGGATCGGTTGGTCTGCGGCGATGTGGGATTTGGCAAAACTGAAGTGGCCATTCGGGCGGTGTTTAAGGCGGTGACGGCGGGTAAACAGGTGGCGCTGATGGCTCCGACGACGATCCTCACCCAGCAGCACTACCACACCTTGAAGGAACGGTTTGCCCCTTATCCCATCCAGGTCGGTTTGTTGAATCGCTTTCGCACGGCTCAGGAACGCAAAGAGATTTTACAACGGTTGAAAACGGGAGAGTTGGACATTGTGGTCGGCACCCATCAACTGTTGGGCAAAGGCGTGGAATTCCGGGATTTGGGGTTGTTGGTGGTGGATGAAGAACAGCGGTTTGGGGTGAACCAAAAGGAAAAAATTAAATCCCTCAGAACCCAGGTGGATGTGCTCACCCTTAGTGCGACTCCCATTCCCCGAACGCTCTACATGGCTTTGTCGGGGGTGCGGGAAATGAGTTTGATTACCACGCCGCCCCCCTCTCGCCGTCCGATCAAAACACACCTCTCGCCCTATGACCCAGAAGTGGTGCGGGCGGCCATTCGCCAGGAACTCGATCGCGGTGGTCAAGTGTTTTACGTGGTGCCCAGAGTGGAAGGGATTGAGGAAATTTCCGTCCGATTGCGGGAGATGATCCCCGGTGCGCGGATTGCGATCGCCCACGGACAAATGCCAGAAGGCGAACTGGAATCAACGATGCTGACCTTCAGCGAAGGAGAAGCGGAGATTCTGTTGTGTACCACCATCATTGAGTCAGGATTAGATATTCCGCGAGTCAATACGATCCTCATCGAAGATGCTAATCGGTTTGGTTTATCCCAACTTTATCAATTGCGGGGGCGAGTCGGGCGGGCGGGCATTCAAGCCCACGCCTGGTTGTTTTATCCTCAAGGTTCGCGCCTGAGTGACACCGCACGGCAACGGTTACGGGCCATTCAAGAATTTACGCAGCTCGGTTCTGGCTATCAACTCGCTATGCGGGATATGGAGATTCGGGGGGTAGGCAATCTGCTCGGTGCGGAACAATCGGGGCAAATGGACGCGATCGGCTTTGATCTCTATGTGGAGATGTTACAAGAAGCGATTCAAGAAATCCGAGGACAGGAAATTCCCACGGTGGATGATACCCAGATTGACCTCAACCTGACGGCCTTTATCCCTGCTGACTATATTCCCGATTTGGATCAAAAGATGGCCGCGTATCGTGCGGTGGCGACGGCTAATTCCCGGCAGGAGTTGACCCAAATTGCGGCGGACTGGAGCGATCGCTATGGCCCCTTACCCACCGCTGCCCAACAACTGATTCGCGTGATGGAACTGAAGCAGATTGCCAAGAAACTGGGCTTCTCGCGCATCAAGCCAGACGGGGCGCAACATATTGTGTTGGAAACACCAATGGAAGAACCCGCCTGGAAACTGTTGCAGGGAAATTTGCCGGAACATTTGCAATCCCGGTTTGTTTACAGCGCAGGGAAGGTGACTGTGCGGGGATTGGGCGTGCTCAAAGCTGAGCAACAACTTGAAAACTTGACTAATTGGCTCAGCAAAATGCAGGGCGCACTCCCAGAAGCTGTGGTGCCGGTGGAAGTGTCGATTGTTAGTTAGCGATCGCTCTTAATTCAAGTCAGCAGAATACTGCTAGTAGACTATGACGCAAGTTTAGCGACCCTTTAATGCTCCAGTTATTCATCCATTGGTCATTCGTCCTTTGCAATTGACCAATGACCAATGACAAGCAGCAATGGTATTTGTCATTGCGCCTCAGTGTACTAGATGATTATTCTTCCTCGTCTTCGGTTTCTTCTTCCTCCTCGTCGTATTCTTCACTATCTTCCTCGTCTTCGCTGTCTTCTTGCTCCTCTAGATCTTCGGTTTCTTCCTCGTCGTATTCTTCACCATCTTCAGTTTCATCTTCTTCTTCACTATCTTCTGCGCCATCAATGGTGTAGTCGTAGTCTTCATCGACGGCGTATTCTGCACAGAGTGCGTCCAATTCTTCAAGGAAGTCAGTCGAGTCGGCGATCGTGAGGTCAAAGTTGAGAATATCTAATTGCGTTGCTTCTCCGTCGGTTTCTTCGTAGTTGTAATCAAAGTAGTAGTCTTCGTCACTTTCAATGTAGTTTTGGCACAGTTCATCCAGGGCTGTGGCAAAGCCTTCTGGGTCTTCGGTCATGATGTAAAAATCGTAGAGCAAGAGGGAGTTTTCGTCCGCAAAAGAAGATTCATCCTCTTCCCAAAATTCGCTGCTGAACTCTAGCTCATTGACTGATTTGATAATCCAAGAGTCGTGCCCGTTATAGTCTTGGTGCATGATGTAGTCATAGGGCACATAGCAATAGCCGCGATCGCCCCATTCTGGCCCCCAAGAATTGCGGACAATAAACATCTGATCTTTGTCGGAATAGCCCACGCATAGCATGGCGTGCCACGCATGGGTCTCACGGGTGTTTTCGGTTTTTTTGGGTAAGGAAATCCGTCCGCGATTGGTCGTTGCGTCATTAAAGGATTCAAACAAATTGAGGGCAAACGCGATCGGATACCCTTCGGCAAGGGTTTGTCGCCATAAATCCAGATTAGTCTCTAGAAATTCTGCTTCTGTGATGGTGTAATTGGCGGCATTGTCATAGGCGGTTTGGTCGGGTTCTTCGCAAATCCTTGCCTCGTCGTTGAGCCAGAGTTCTTCGCAGCACGCTCCGTATTCAATCAGGCTCTCGATCGCGCAATACATCGCTGTGCCGTTATCTTCATGTTGGCTGTCGTGACGGGCGCGGGCGTTGTAGTACACAAAAAGCCGGCTGACGTCTCCCGCTTCACCCAGTTCTCGCTTGGCCAGGTATTCGTAAGCGCCGACAAACGCATTGGCTACGCAACTGTTGCCTACTTGCTCTTCAACATCGGTCATAAATTTACGGAGATCGACCCGATGGGGGAGTTGGTCAAAGTTAGCGGTGCGGTGTAGTTTGGTGTTGGCGGGGCGGGCGGCAGCTTGATAGCCACCAATGCGATAATTCAAAGCCATTGCCTAATCTCCTACTAAAATCTGCCTAACGGGGCGATCGCGCAGGCCAATGCAACGTCTGGGCAGTGAAAATGGCCACCCAGGAAGGGGCGGTTGTGTTTAAAGATGCCCTAACCCCTCGTCAAACGCTCAGATGGTCAATGGCAATTTAAGCTTGGGCCGCGAGGTTGCTAAAACCCATACCTGGAAAGTGTTACCCGTGAACGCATGGAGCTGAAGTTGCATCTGTTTGACGGGCTGGCACGGTGGCACCCTAGCATTGGCTCAAAACTGCGCACCAATCGAGGGGGACTTGCTGCAAATAGGATTGGGGTCGAGCCAAACCAAACCCTTGGCCATAGTCGATTCCGGCTTCTCGACAAAACTGAATATCAAGCTGATTTTCCAGCCCTTCAGCTAAGACTGGAATCCCCAAATCGTGGGCTGACCGTAACAAATTTGTCACCATGATTTGCTTCATGGGGTGTTGGCTACACCCGGCAATGAGCAAGCGATCAATTTTGATCACGTCAGGGCGAAATTCCATAAAGTAGTGATTAACGGCAACGTTGCCATAGAGATCGTCGATCGCAACACCAAACCCTAAACTACGAATTTCATCAATTAACTGATGGAGCGATTGATGGTGAATTAAGGCTTGAACTTCGGTGAGTTCAAATGTAATGCGACGGGGATTTAATCCCAATTCATTCACATAGCATTGAATCTGTTCTAAGAAATTGGGGTTACTAATGATTGCGTTGGGCAATAGGTTGATATAAAACGTTTTAGTTGTGTTGAGTTGGGCGATCGCTTGGAGGCAGGTTTCTAATGCTAAATCATCAAATTCATGGGTTAAGCTGAGCGACATTGCCCCGTCGATTAATTGTTGGCCAGTGAAGCGGCGATCGCCCTGTTCACTGATAGCACGGGCAAGGCATTCATAGGCAATAATTTGCCCAGTTTGGAGATCAAAAATAGGCTGGTAATCAAAGTACAAGCGTTGCTGAGCGAGGATGCGCAAAAACCATGAATGTTTGGCGGAAATGGTAATAGTGCTGAGCGGGCGGGCGTCTAAAAATTCGAGCAACAGGGAGTGGGAGTCAAGCTGCGATCGCGTGATGCAATACCGGGAGTGGGCTTGAGCCGTTTCTGACAAAACTTGACTTAACTGCAAAAAAATATCAGATAACTGGTCGGTTGGGACGATGCGGTAAATCAACTGATGAATACACGGAATCGGTTGAAAACCTGATTGGGTAAGGCATTGATAAGCTTCCTGATCAGAAGGCTGAATAATCAGCTTCGGTAGTTCCGTTAGTGGAGTCGTGCTATTCACCGATAACGCCCTTTGATCCTCGTGATAACCAATACTGCCAAATGCCTACCCTGAACCCGATCAACCACCCAACTGCGAACTCAGACTGCGCCCTAAATCTCTCATCACTTGCCTGTTGCCGAGGCTTTTCGTCCTGCCGCATTACACCATACTCGGGCAGCCTACCTCTAGTCTTCGCTGTTTAGCAACGTGCACCCCGGTTTATCCTCAGCCCAATTTAGCTGATCTTGATCGTGCTGGCTCCTTGCGGTGAAGTCAAGGGAAGATTCCACCCTATCCCAAGGTTGTTATGGTCTGCTAGTGCAATAGTCAGGCGCGATCGCCAGCGGCTGTCAAGCGGGATCGCTTGGGACTCTTGCGATTTGTTTCGGTTGGGCACTGGGCCATTGTTTCTTAAATTTTTTGGCCCTCAAGTGCCTCAGTCTACAAGGCTGGGGGTGAGGCTCCGATGATAGGGGTAGGACTGGGTGATTGAATGAGGGGAATTGATTGACAGAGTGATTTATAAGGATTCAAGTAAAGGCTTAACTATCAGGGAACGGCTAGATTATATCGCTGCCAAATGGGCGGGGTTCCTTGTACCGTAGTCGATGCTGAATTGCCTCTGCGCCTGCCTGGAGGACAGATTTTAAATTGGTCAATGAGCGTTAGTCGTGTGGGTTGGGCACTCTAGAAGTACATCACTCTTGTTGCTTTGAACTGCATATTTGTTGCCCCAGGTTGTAGAAGGTGGCGGTCGCAACGGTTGCCCAAGACGCGGCTGTAGTCTGCTTCTCAGTGCAGTTTGAATTTTATGAAGTTTGCCTGAAGTTCGCCTAATGATTGCATAAAACTCGGGCGATCGCCGTAGTCTTCTTTAGCCCCTTTGGGAGAATTGAAGTAACCGTTACAGACGATCTGCACGTTTTACCTCCCGGAAAAACCTAGCCTCAGTTTGTAGTCCTAGATTAGCAAGATGTGTCTTTCTTCCCGCGCTCCTTTTAAGAGATTTGTAATGAACTCCAAGACGATTTGGTTGACGACAGTGAGTTTATCGTTGGCTTTGGTAGCGGCGAGTTCCATTGGTAGTGCGACGGCTCAATTGTGGAACCCAAAAGTGACGCGGGCAGCTAAACTGACGGCAACGCTACTGAAAAATAAACCGATCAAACCGCTGTTGTTTGCTCGGAGTCAGGCTATGAGTCCAATGTCGCGATCGCAGGCAGTGGTTAATTTTGGGCCAGCCGATGAAATATTGAATTACACCCTCACCCGCCGCACCTCGTTGGATTTGCCTGGAATGCAATTGGGAGTTGTGGCCAAGCGGTCTGTGCCATCCTCAAACATACCGCTGGAGCGGGTCCCTCCGGTTGCCCCCAACCTGGCCCAAGATTTGACCCTGGAACTGGAAAGCCTGGAGTTTCAGAATTGGCATGGGTCGCTGGAATCGACCTTGAAGCACCAACAATTTCAGTTGAAAAAGGTAGAGCTAGAGTTGGCCCAACAACGGTATGCGGCGGGGGCCATTAACCAGACGCAATTGGCCCAAAAGCAGTTGGCCTATCAGGCGGCAGCCCAAGAGTTCAAACAGTTCTTAAATTCCTCTACAATAGCTGACTAGCATTTGAAGTGAGCGTTGGCAGAATTCATGGAATTGGAGGTTCGTCAGGTTGGCCTGTCGCCACAGGTTTTGGGTATTGATCTGGGTGGTACTGCCATCAAGTTAGGCCGTTTTACACCCAGTGGTGAGTGTGTGGCTACGTTGACGGTGCCAACGCCTCAGCCGGCTACTCCGGAGGCGGTTTTGGCGGCGATGGTTGAGGCGATCGCCCAACTGGATCCGCACCACCAAACTCAGGCGATCGGGGTGGGCACTCCTGGCCCTGCCGATGGGAATGGGCGCATTGCTCGGGTTGCCATTAACCTGGCAAATTGGCATGATGTGCCGCTGGCAGACTGGCTAGAGGCCAAAACGGGCCGTTCTACAATTCTGGCCAATGATGCGAACTGTGCGGGGTTGGGGGAAGCCTGGTTAGGGGCCGGGCGGTATTTTCGGAATTTGATTTTGCTGACTCTGGGGACGGGAGTCGGGGGCGCGATCATTTTAGATGGCAAGTTGTTTGCAGGGCACCACGGGACTGCCGGAGAACTGGGCCTGATCACGCTAAATCCAGAGGGGCCACCCTGCAACAGTGGAAACAACGGTTCTTTAGAGCAGTATGTATCGGTGCAGGCGGTGCGACGGCGGACGGGGCTGGAACCCGGAGAGTTAGGGCAACAGGCCGTGGCAGGGAATGCTGAGGCGATCGCCTTTTGGCGTCAGTATGGTCGGGATCTTGGGGCTGGGATTGCCAGTTTGATCTATGTTTTGACCCCAGAGGCGATCGTCATTGGGGGGGGCATTAGCGCCAGTGCGGATTTCTTTTTTCCGACGGTGCTCAGCGAAATTGAACAGCGGGTTTTGCCCAGTTCGCGGGCGGGGTTGCAACTGCTGAAAGCGGAATTGGGGAACCAGGCAGGCATGGTGGGGGCGGCCAAACTGGCCTGGCAACTCGTTGGAGCCTAAAAGAAGGCTGAGGTCACGAGCTTGACCGAATCAGGGCCAATCTCAGGAGAGGGAAAGGCCCGTGGTTGTTTCGATGTAGTCCAAAATCGTTTGATAGGTTTTGGGATCACTTTGTTGGGTGATCACAATTGTGGTGTTGCCATCTAAAACAGAAAAAGAGATCCGGCCATTCGGCGTATGGCAAAAGGCACTGATTCGCTCCAAATCAATGATGTAGGTGTTGCGATCGTAAATTAGCTTCATCCAGTAAGACACCAGATTTCCTCATCTCGTCAGACACAGCTTCCTGATTGCTCTAGGGGCTGTCATCATTGCGATGCCAAACGCTTTTACCGTCCAGTTGACAGCCCCTAGCGTGGGTATTTGGGCGGACGCGGTAACGCCTATCCCATCGGGCACCTGGCCTTAATTGATGACGCGCCCTAGGGGTATAGTCATCATTCACCACTAGGGCACCTCAGCCGGAGAAACGATCGCTGGAGGGGCGTTTTTCAGCTCAATGGCGTTATTTTCCGGCTCGATTGGTGGGGTTGCAGCGGTTATGGGGCTGGCTGTTCCCGCCTGTTGGGCCAGGGCGGCTGCGACTAAGCCGTGAAACAGTGGATGGGGTTGGTTAGGCCGCGATTGAAACTCAGGGTGAAACTGCGTGGCAATGAAGAAGGGATGATCGGCCAGTTCAATAATTTCGACGAGGCGACCATCGGGTGAGGTGCCACTGACCCGATACCCCGATTCAACAAAGAGATTGCGGTAGGCGTTGTTGAATTCGTAGCGGTGGCGGTGCCGTTCGTAGACGACTTCTTCTTGATAGAGCTTGAGGGCGAGGGTATCGCTGGCCAGCCGACAGGGGTATAAGCCCAGGCGCATGGTGCCGCCCAAGTCCACCACGTCTTGCTGTTCGGGGAGGAGATTAATGACGGGGTTTTGGGCTTCGGGGTTGAATTCAGCGCTGTGGGCATCATCCAGGTGGGCCACATTTCGCGCCCATTCGATGACGGAGCATTGCATCCCCAAACACAGCCCCAGGAAGGGAATTTTTTGTTCTCTGGCGTAGCAGATGGCGGCAATTTTTCCGTCTACGCCCCGGATGCCAAAGCCGCCGGGAACGATGATGCCATCCACTCCTTGGAGGTGGGCGGCAGTTCCGTTGGTTTCGATGTCTTCGGAGTTGACCCAGCGAAGGTTGAGTTCACTGTCAAGGGCGATCGCGGCATGGCGGAGGGCTTCGACGACGGAGAGGTAGGCATCGCCAAGTTGGACGTATTTCCCCACGATCGCCACTTCAATTTGGCGGGTGGGGCGATACATCCGGTCTACCAGGGTGGCCCATTGGGTAAGGTCGGGGTTGCGGGGTTCCAAATGTAACAGTTCTAGGGTTTGGGTGGCCAGTCCTTCCCGCTCTAGCACCAGGGGCACTTCGTAAATGCTGCCGGCATCCGGCGAGGCAATGACGCAGTTGGAATGCACATCGCAAAAACCAGAAATTTTTTCTTTGAGGCCAGCGGGGATGGGGCGATCGCTGCGACAGACCAAGATATCGGGCTGAATCCCAATGGAGCGCAGTTCTTTGACGGAATGCTGGGTCGGCTTGGTCTTCATTTCTCCTGCCGCCGGAATCCAGGGAATCAGCGTAACGTGCATGTAGATGACATTTTGCCGTTCCACATCTTTCCGAAATTGACGAATCGCTTCCAAGAACGGTAAGGACTCGATATCGCCGACGGTGCCACCAATTTCTGTAATCACCACATCAGGGCTGGTATTTTTGGCGACGCGCAAAATCCGTTCTTTGATTTCGTTAGTGATGTGGGGGATGACTTGCACCGTGCCACCGTGATAGTCGCCGCGTCGTTCTTTGTTCAAGACGGCTTGGTAAATGGAACCGGTGGTGACGCTGTTCAACCGGGACATGGATGTATCCGTGAACCGCTCGTAGTGGCCCAAGTCCAAATCAGTCTCAGCCCCATCCTCGGTGACAAAGACTTCCCCATGCTGAAACGGACTCATCGTGCCGGGGTCAACATTAATGTAAGGATCAAGCTTGAGAATGGAAACAGAATAATTCCGTGATTTCAACAGACGGCCCAAACTGGCTGCTACAATCCCTTTACCAATGCTGGAAACCACTCCACCGGTCACAAATACAAACTTAGTCATAAAACCCACTCAACGCGACTGGCCCGGAGAAACTACCCCGTTTATTGTACCTGTTGTGATCGGTTCGGCTGTTTTTCCTGGGTGGGTGGGCGATCGCTTTGGTTATTTTGGCTGAGGTGCAAACTCGCGGCAACTTGTTGCAGATCAGTTAATCTAGAGCCAAAAGAGGGAACACTGGGAAAGATCAAACCTGAACGGCTTATGACTCGCTCGCTTCCGTTGGCTGATGCTGTTGTCCTCATTACGGGTGCCTCGACGGGCATCGGTGCGGCAGTGGCGCAGCAATTGGCTACCCAATATCCAGGCATTCGGCTGGTGCTGGCGGCGCGGCGGCTTGATCGGTTAGAGGCGATCGCGGCGCAATGCCAAACGGCGGGGGCCAAACCGTTGATTGTGCCGACGGATATGGCCGAGGTCGATCAGGCCCAAGCCCTGGCCCAAACTGCCCTGGCGCACTTTGGCCAGGTTGATATTCTGGTCAACAATGCGGGCTATGGCCAAATGGGGCCATTGGAATTGATGCCTCCGGCAGCGTGTCGTCGCCAGTTTGAGGTAAATCTCTTTGGGCCGTTGGCTTTGACGCAGGCGTTGATCCCTGGGATGCGCGATCGCGGTGGTGGCCGCATTATCAACATCAGCTCAATTGGTGGTCGCACCACCTTTCCGATGGGGGGGCTCTACAGCGGTTCCAAATTTGCCCTCGAAGCCATGAGTGATGCCCTGCGGATGGAGCTAGAACCCTTTAACATTGCGGTCAGCGTGATTGAACCGGGCGCGGTTGATAACGAATTTCTTCAGGTCATTAAAACTGAGCTAAACGCGATCATCCCACAACCCGAAAATACGCCTTATCGTGCTGCTTTTGCGAAGTTTGCCGATCTCGAACACCAAACCAAAGCTACGGCCTGGACTTCGGAACAGGTGGCGACGGTGGTGATGAAAGCGATGCAAGCTAACCAACCCCGACCACGGTATGTGGCGGCAACGGCGGGAGGGTTTCTTGTCTTTTGTCTGACCAAGCTATTGCCAACGCGAGTTGTCGATCGCTTTTGGCAGCGATTTTATGGCATTGACCAACTCATTCGGGCCAGGAGGGCGCATGACTAAGTTCAATACAACCTGACAATGGATTCAAAAATTATAAATTCTTATTTTTGTTGAGTGTAGTAAATAGCTTCTGTAAAGCCTATTCAAGAGATTGACACAAACCGTGACAACCTTATTTGATCTAGGTAACATCAGGGCAGGATGCCGGGTACATGCCAGCTTAAAGTGCGATAAATCCTGATCTGTCTACCAAAGACCCGATTGTTCTCCTTCTACAGAGTTAAGCAAAAGCCGTGGTTGAATCAAACGGAAACGACTATCAAGTCACTATTCTGGAGCAAACTTGTCGCATTATGATTCCACCGGTGTTTACCGTGAAAAAGGCGGTGGAATTTAAACAAAGTTTTCAAGAAGCGTTTCAGAATAATCCCAATCTGACCCGTGTGGCCCTGGACTTCAGTGACACGAAGTTTATGGATAGTAGCGGGATGGGCGCTTTGGTGACGAGCCTCAAAATGTCTAAAAGTCAGGGCTTTGAGCTTGTTTTGCAAAATGTGCCCAATCAAGTTTTGACGGCATTATCGTTAGCAGATTTGGATAAATTGTTTGTGATTGAGCAGGGGGTTGAAAGCCCGTCGATCGCGGCGGCACCAGCAAACTCCACGCCAGTCGCAGCGATCGCGGCCTCCCCGGTGGTGAGCCAAGGTGCGCCTAAGTTGGTGCCCAAGCGGCTCATGAGTATGGTGAAGCCGGAAGATCAGCCTTTTGTTACCCATCCTTCGGTGCGATCGGTGCCCAAGCGCATCATTGATATCGTGGGGTCGCTGGTTGGATTGGCGATTACAGGGGTGCTGTTTATTCCCTTGGCGATCGCCATCAAACTCGACAGTCCAGGGCCATTGTTCTTTGGTCAAGTGCGCTGTTCCCAGATGGGCAAGCGGTTCAAAATGTGGAAATTCCGCTCGATGGTGACGGATGCAGAAGCCAAAAAACATCTCGTCAAAAACGAAGCCGAAGGAGCAATTTTCAAAAATTCCAACGATCCCCGCATTACGCGCGTCGGTCGGATTTTACGGAAAACGAGCCTGGATGAATTGCCCCAATTTTGGAATGTCCTCAAAGGTGAAATGAGCTTGGTGGGCACCCGTCCGCCGACTCCCGATGAGGTGGAAAAATACGAAATTTTGCAATGGCAACGGTTAGATATCAAACCCGGCATGACCGGTGAATGGCAAGTCAATGGGCGATCGTCAGTAAAAAGCTTTGAGGATATCGTCAAACTCGATTTGAAATATCAGGAAAATTGGAGTCTGATGTATGACTTTAAACTGATTTTTAAAACGATTTGGGTGATCTTCAACAAGCAGTCGGGAGCGATGTAAGCTGCCCAACCCTAGGCTTATTGCTTGTTTGGGGAGTTCTCAACTTGTGGCTGTTGGTATAACTCGTTCAAGTGTCAGGGGCGTACAAATTGAGTACGCCTTTTTTGTGGGCGGCTGATTGGCGGCGTGAGGTCTGCTGGTTTAGCCGAGGGGAAATGCCGATTGGCCTGAATCGCCCCATGAATTTGGGTATGAGCTTGGGACTTGACCTGAGTGCAATTGCATTCAAGTGTTGGTTCTGAATACTCCCAAGCCACGCAAAAAACCAGCACTAGAAATCTAATGCTGGCGAGTAGGAATAACTCAGGTGAGGAGTGGAAAACCGCTAAACCCCTAGGGGGCTAGGGCATTGCCACGAAGCAGGCTACCAATGGTTTTGGCTGTGATCTTGAGCTGGGTCAAGGGGTTGGCCGGAACAACGGTTTTGTATAGGTAGCTGTCGAAGGTGAGCTTTTGCACATCAATGTCAGCGCACATTTCAACGAAGGCTTCGCGAGTTGCGTCGGAGCGATAGAAGACTCGCTGTAACAAATCGAGGACGAGGTAGGTTGCACCGTACTTTCTGTCCCACCGTTTGATGTAGGTTTTCAGGTCTTGTTCGGTGGGGATGCGATCGCCATTGTTTGAGAACTCGACAATCGTCTCTGCACACATCCGAGCAGACTTGGCGGCAAAGTAAATGCCTTCTCCAGAAGACTTGGTGACGGTACCAGCCGCATCACCGACAAGGGCAACTCGGCCTACAACGCGCCGTGGTCTGGGATGTTCGGGGATGGGATGGGCTTCAACGCGGATGATTTTGCCACCGCGCAATTTTTCGGCGGCCCGCTCCCGGATGCCCCGCTGGAGTTCTTTAATTCGCGCCTGGTTGGGTTTCATTGTCCCGGTGCCAACGGCAACGTGGTCGTATTTGGGGAAAACCCAGGCATAAAAATCGGGAGAAACATCGTCACCAACGTACATTTCGGCCAAATCTTCGTAGTAGGCCATTTTGTCGTCGGGGATGCGGATGCGCTCTTGGAAGGCGATCGCGTAGTTGTAGTCACCCGCATCAATGGCTTTGGCAACCCGTGAGTTGGCCCCATCGGCCCCGATCACGAGGTCTACTTTCAGGGTTTTGTTTTCTCCTTCCAGCGTGCCATTGGAGTGATCTGCATAGTGCAGGGTGTAGGGGCCATCGCCACTGGGAATTTCCAGTTTATGCAACGTCCCGTTGATGACTTTTGTCCCAAGTTTTTCGGCGCGTGTCCGCAAAAAGCCATCCAAAACTTCTCGGCGGCACATCCCAATGTATTCGTCGTCCTTGAGGGTGCTGCCAATATTCACTTCAATATTTGAGGGAGAAATCATCTTCATCTTCCGCACGCGGCGATCGATGATTTCCGGGGGCAAATCAAACTCGCTCACCATGCACAGCGGAATGGCACCACCGCAAGGCTTCACGTTGTCTAACTTGCGTTCAATTAAATAGGTTTCAATACCTGCTTTTGCTAAAACTTCAGCGGCAGAAGAGCCAGCGGGGCCTCCACCTACCACAGCAACCCGTAGTGCCAAGGTGTTTCTCCTAATCCATCTCTAGAAGCTACGAGAAAGCATCGTAACACGGAGGTTTTCCCCCTTTGCCCATCGCGTTGCCAGATATCGCAATTTTGAAATAGAGTGTAACAATCGACGCAACAGTGCTTAATGATTGGCTAACGCGCATAGACTGAGATCGATAGCCTAGATTTGGCAAGACTAGCTGGGGCCAGAGTTGACGGGGGCAGGGTTGATCAATTCAGCTGATCAATTCAATGAATGATTGATTCTTCAGCCTGTCGGTGTGCAACTGTGACGGATTTTAGGCGTTTCCCCGGTGACGTAACAGCGATGCAAGGGGGGACGGGTTGAAGGGACGGTGGGTTGAGGGTGTGGCTTGGCCAGCGTGCCAGGTGGATTAAGCAACCCCCATGATGGGCGATCGCCCCGGTAAACACACTAATGTTAGCAAAGCGTTACATTTGCGGTGAGGGATGAAACCAAGAATTGGTAAGGGCTGTGCCAGAAACAGCAACCCCAGTCATGCCCAATCTGGGGTGCAAACGTTATAGTTTGTGATATTGCCCTGTGCTTTCTGCTTGCCCACGCCTGAGAAGTCCTATGCCGCAGTTTCACATTCAAGCGCCCTTTGAACCGACCGGCGATCAACCTAAAGCGATCGCCCAGCTATCTCGCTATTTGCAACAAGGAAATCCTTATCAAACCTTGTTAGGCGCGACCGGAACCGGGAAAACCCACACGATGGCGCGGGTGATTGACAAGATTGGCCAACCAACACTGCTATTAGCCCACAACAAAACTTTGGCGGCGCAATTGTGCAATGAGTTGCGGGAATTTTTCCCTGACAATGCGGTGGAATATTTTATTAGTTATTACGATTACTATCAGCCCGAAGCGTACATTCCCGTTACTGATACTTACATTCAAAAAACGGCCTCAATTAATGAGGAAATTGATATGTTGCGGCACTCGGCCACGCGATCGCTGTTTGAGCGGCGGGATGTGATTGTGGTGGCTTCGATTAGTTGCATTTATGGGTTGGGGATTCCGTCAGAGTATTTGAAAGCGTCGATTCCGCTGCGGGTGGGGGAAGAACTGAATCTACGGGGCATCATTCGCGATCTCGTGTCGGTGCAATATACCCGCAATGATTTGGAATTGGGGCGCGGGCGGTTTCGGGTGAAGGGTGATGTGCTAGAAATTGGCCCCGCCTATGAAGACCGTATTATTCGGGTGGAATTTTTTGGGGATGAGATTGACGCAATTCGCTATATTGACCCGGTGACGGGAAGTACGTTGCAGAGTTTGGAGGCGATCAACGTTTATCCCGCGCGGCACTTTGTCACCCCGGAAGAGCGGTTAAAGTCAGCCTGCGACGCGATCGAACTGGAACTCAAAGAACAACTGGGCGTGCTGGAAGGCGAGGGCAAGTTACTGGAAGCTCAACGCCTGGAGCAGCGGACACGGTATGATTTGGAAATTTTGCGAGAAGTCGGGTTTTGTAATGGGGTTGAAAACTATTCGCGGCATTTAGCTGGACGGGAGGCGGGGGCACCGCCAGAATGTTTGATTGACTATTTCCCTCAGAAAGACTGGTTATTAGTCATTGATGAGTCTCATGTGACGATTCCGCAACTTCAAGGGATGTATCACGGTGATCAATCTCGGAAGCGGGTGTTGATTGATCACGGGTTTCGCTTGCCGAGTGCGGCGGATAATCGTCCGTTGAAGGCGGAAGAGTTTTGGGACAAGGTGAACCAGTGTGTGTTTGTTTCGGCGACACCGGGGTTGTGGGAGTTGGAAGTTTCGGGTGGCGAGTTTAATGTCCAAACGGTGGGCAAAAAAGAAGTCAGAACCTATGTCAACGGGACGGGGCAGGTGGTAGAGCAGGTCATCCGTCCGACGGGGGTGCTGGATCCAGAGATTTTTGTGCGACCGACCCAGGGCCAAGTCGATGATTTGTATGGTGAAATTCAGGAGCGGGTGCAGCGGCGAGAGCGGACATTGGTGACGACATTGACCAAACGCATGGCGGAGGATTTGACGGAATATTTTGGCGATCGCGGGGTGCGCGTGCGCTACTTGCATTCCGAAATTAATTCCATTGAACGAATTGAAATTTTGGAGGATTTGCGCCAGGGCGATTTTGATGTGCTGGTAGGGGTAAACCTGTTGCGGGAAGGGTTGGATCTGCCGGAAGTTTCGCTGGTGGCGATTTTGGATGCAGATAAAGAAGGATATTTGCGGGCTGAGCGATCGCTGATTCAGACCATTGGGCGGGCGGCTCGCCATGTGCGGGGGCAAGCCATTTTGTATGCGGACAACATGACAGCGAGTATGGAGAAAGCCATCACCGAAACTGAGCGGCGACGGGCCATTCAAATGAAACATAACGAAGAGCACGGCATCACCCCGCAACCGATTATTAAAAAGCCCAAAAACTCGATTTTGGCGTTTCTGGAAGTGTCCCGTCGCCTCAAAGCGGATGAACTGGAGCAAGCCTACCAGCACGCAGATGAAATTCCAATGGAAAACATTCCAGAACTCATTACACAACTGGAATCAGAGATGAAAACGGCTGCAAAACAACTGGAGTTTGAGAAAGCGGCGGAGTTTCGCGATCGCATCAAACATTTGCGCGACAAACTCTTGGGACGCTAGAGGCTCAGCTTCAGTGTCGGTATTCACCAAACGCCATGCGCTGAAAAAACAGCCCTGCCTTCATGGGTGATGACAGGGCTGCCTCCAGGTAAAGGATAGAAAGGAGAGTACTGGAAACTCAGCCTTTATGCATTGGGATCGGCAGTCGCCGCGACGGTGTCGGGTTTCAAGAGTTCGGCGATCGCCTGTCCTTCTGCGGGGGGAATATTGGGTAATTCTTGGCGGCGATCGGTAATTAACCAATCGAGTGCTGCCGCTTGCAGGTCGATTGTCGCACCCGTTTTATCCACACAATAGCGCCCAAAGACCAACTTATCTACCAGGCGCACCCCCGGCCCCAGGCGTGAATAGTCAAAAATCACACTGTTATCAACCACTGCACCGCTACAGATCCAACAGTTTGGCCCAATCATTGTTGGCCCCTTAATCTTGGCTCCGTCTTCAATGTGGGTCATTCCACCGATATACACCGGGCCTTCGATATCTACTTTGTCCAGGTTCATGGCGACGTTCAAGCCTGTGTAAACACCGGGAGCAACCTCCTGACCGGGAATTTGCACATTTTTGACTTGGCCCGACAAGACCGCGCGGATCGCGTGCCAATAATCGGGAACTTTGCCAATATCAACCCACTCAAATTCCATCGGCAAGCCATAAAAGGGTTCCCCAGCTTCTACTAATTTCGGGAACAAGTCACCACCAATGTCGTATTCTTGCCCAGACGGAATGTGGTTGAAGATTTCTGGCTCAAAAATGTAAATCCCAGTGTTGATGCAATTGCTCAGGGCTTCTTCCACGGAAGGTTTTTCTTGGAAGGCTTGGATCCGGCCATCATCATCCGTCACAACGACCCCATAGCTAGAGACTTCCTCTTTGGGGACTTCTTTCATGATGATGGTGGCGATCGCGCCCTTTTCCTTGTGCCATTTCACTGCTGCGCTCAGGTCAAGGTCAATCAGCGCATCGCCGCACAACACGATAAACGTATCGTCAAAAAAAGGAGAGAAATCCTGAATTCGGCGCATCCCTCCGGCGGAACCGAGAGCTTTCCCCTGGAGCTTGCCATCTTGGTCAATATAGCCCTCAAAGGAATAAGCGATTTGGACGCCGAACCGTTGCCCATCGCGAAAATAACTTTCAATTTCTTCCGCCAAATGGCTCACGTTTACCATTATCTGGTCAAACCCATGCTGACGGAGGAGTTCGAGCAAAAATTCCATGACTGGTTTTTGCAAGATGGGAATCATCGGCTTGGGGATTTCGTAGGTAATGGGGCGAACCCGTGTCCCTTTGCCGGCTGCCAGAATCATGGCTTTCATATTGTTATTCTTCTCTCAATCCTTCAGGGCCATTTTAACTGTCTGTTCTACCAAACGTCTCATATCCAGTGACGATTGGTATTGTGCTCTAAGTAGGGGGAGCGGTAGCGAAAAATACCAGACAGGCGACCCTGCCCCCGGAGGTTAATGACTCAGGCGGCGCTGGTGTGGCGGTGGGCTTGGTTCAGGCGGTAGAGCCTAAGTGGCTGCAAGGGGGGCGCGGCTGGGGTAGGAGCTGGGGCGATCGCCTCAGGCAGAGCCTTCGCTGGTTTCGAGTTCGACGGCACAAAAGGGCCGCACGCGCAGGTCTTGATAAAATTCGTCCTGGGCTAGTTCGACTTTGGATTGGGCGGAGAGCAGGAGCAAGGCCCAAAAAATGCCGACGCGATCGCGATGGTTGGGGGCGTGGTGCTGGCTGGGGGCAACGGTGGGGTGGTCGGCCTGGGCTTGAGTCCACAGTTCGAGTAATAACTCAAAATCGAGCCAGCCCTGGGTGGTGGCTTCGTCGGCCCAATAGCTGGCAAAAAACTGTTCGAGGGCGGTGGCCATTTCAGATAAGTTTTCTTGGTGGGCCAGTTGGGCGATCGCCCGCACGGTTTGGGAGCGGGATTGGCTGGGGGGGCGGGTGACCCGTTTGCGGGGGGTGGGCGAGTCGAGGGCAACGGCGATCGCCCGGAGTTGGTCAATCAAATCTTTCAGGGTGACTTTGCGGCGTTGACCGGGTTGGGCAACAGCACGGCGCTGGATGCGTTTTTCCAGGTTGGGGGGCAGGGGAGCCAGGGCAAAGTCTTCTGGCGACAAAAACTCGGCTTCGGGAAATTCGGCTGCGTCGGTGGCTGGGGCATCGGCCTGAACCAGGCTTTCGGCCTTGAGCAAGACCAACATTGAGGCATATAAAAAAGCCTGCCCGGAAGAGGACAGATTTTTTTCATACAGCTCTTGCCCTGTGGTCACGGGGGTTAAATCGCTCAAAAAGCGATCAATCACTTCAATGACTTTGACATCCCAAGGGTCGATTTCGCCTTGTTCTGCCATTTCAATCAAGAGGGCGATCGCATCCTCGGCCAGAGATAGGGTCATGGGCCAAACACCTTAGCGGAGAGACACTCGGACGAACCAAATCGCGGCAATGACAATGAGTGCGAGCAGGGAAAACGGTACCCACAAGCTCCAAAGATTTAAGGGAGTAATGAAATCAGCCGCTGACATGCTTGCATCCTAGCCGATGTTTTTGCGATCGCGCCGCTGTTTTTGGGGTGTGGCGTGGCTTGTGGTTGCTTTGTCTTGGCCAAGCCCACAGTGCAGCGACAGGGGGTGACTTGGCCTGGGGCTTACTGGGTGACTAATTCCGCATCGGTCGCCGGTTCTTGGGCGACGGGTGTTTGGGCGGCGGGCAACAAGCGTTGTTGTTCAATTTCAGCTTTGTAGCGCTCAACGTCTTCTTGCAGTTCTTGAATCCGATTTTCTCGACTTTTGAGTTCTCGGCCCACTTCGACCAGCCGTTGTACCCGTGTCCACACGCTGAAGACCCAGGCCAACACGGCCCCAATCCCCATTGCCAAAATCAGCTCAATGGACAACGGCGCTTGAAAATCAATTCCCTGCACGATATGGATCGTGGCGGATTCGGTATTTTCGATGCCGAATAAAACCAGGGCTAAACAAATCACAAAAATAACGACAAAATTAATCTGTTTCATAGGGGTCAAACGCTCTCAACAGTCTTCCGAATAACAGATTATAACGGTCTCGCTGCCCCTTGCCACCCAGACCCAGCGGCACGATTGGGGGGCGATCGCCCCTGGGGTTAGCCTGCATTGCGATCGCTGAGCGGAGCGGGGTTGCGGCGGACGATATCCAGGGAGCCTTTGATGGTGCCTGCGATGGGAACGGCCACGACAATGCCCAAAAACCCACCAATTTGCAGGCCAACGAGGAGGGCAATGAAAATCCAAATGGGGTTGAGGCCAGTGAAGTCGCCCATCAGTTTAGGGGCCAAAACATTATCCCGAATTTGTTGGAGCACGGTGGCTGCGATCGCCACCTGAAACGCAAGCCAGGGACTTTGCAAAAAGAGCAACAAACACACCAGCCCAATCCCCAAAGTTGGCCCGACTAGCGGAATAACTTCGGCCACACCAATGAGCACGGCAAACAACAACGCAAACGGCACTTTGAGCAGAATGAACACCAGCAGCAGCGTCACAGCCATAAACACGGCAAGCAAAATCTGGCTGATGATGAAATTGTGAAAGTTGAGTTCGAGGGCATCCCGAAAGGCAGGGCCATAGCGGCTTGGGAGGAGGTTCAACAGCCCACTCCACAGGCGGCCACCATACATGAGCAGGTAAAAGGACAACACCAACACGAGCAGGCTGGTGACGACCCAGTTCACGGTAATGAGGGCGAGGCCGAGGGCTTGTTTGGCGACGGTTTCAAGCTGGCTCTCGATTTGATAGTTGATGCGATCGCTAAAGCTCAGGAGGTCAATCGGAAGATTCCGTTGTTTGGCCCACGAGTCCAGGCTCCGCAGGTTTTGGGCACTGGCTTCGAGCCAACCCGGAATTTTGGTGAACAGTTGTGCGGTTTGGTCAGCAATGATGGGTACCAGGGTCACAATCAGCACGCCTAAAATGGCGACGGTAATGGCCAGGACAACAATGACGGCACTACTGCGCGCGAGGCGAACCCGTTGAAACAGCCGCACGGGATAGTTCAGCAAAAAGGCCAGAATGGCGGCAGTCACCAGGATGGTGATGAGTCCTTCAAAGTAGCGAAAGACCTGAGTCACCAGCCAAATGTTGAGGGCGACGATCGGCCCGACCAAGCCCCAGAACAAGAGAAATTGCAGATTGTTCAAACGGTACATGTCGGCTGTGCGATCGCTAAAGGAATACCACTATCAAACACAATCTAACTAACCAAGCCCTGACAATCAACTGATGAAAATTGCCGGGAGCCGAGGGCGGTGACGGCTCACTCTGAATCAAAAGAGGCATGGGGCTGAGGGCGGGGGGCCAATTGGGACAAGGATTTGATTCCGATGCCGACCAGCACAAAGAGCCCAATCAGCACTGTGCCAATGCCCAGCCCATTGGGCAGCCAAAAGATCGTGTCGATGGTGTTGAGTTCACCAGGGACGAGTTGCCAGGTTTGCTGATGGCGATCGCCCACAGTGGGGGGCTGAAATTGGGCTTCGATGGGTTGTTCGCGTGCGCCCCACGGAGTTTTGAGGGTGAAGGCCAAATCAAACAAGCCTGTGGGACTGACGAGTAAATCGCCAGTGGCGGAGGCTACCCCCAGCGATCGCAAGTCGATCTCGTAGTGCAGATGGTGCCGCTCGACCACCAAAAAGTTGTTGCTGGTAATGGTGAGGTGGGAGGGCAGTTTGGGCAGGCTGGGCTGCGGTGGTGGGGCATCGGCGGTGAGCACGGTATCCAGCAGTTGGTTAAATTTGGTGGCTAAATCGGTACCGTTATAAAAGGGGATGGCGATCGCCAGGGTATCGGCGGTGGGTGTGGTGTGGCCCCCTAATTTGACGGCACAGCGTTCGATCGCCTTCAACCAGGCGGAGACTTCGGTGGCGTTGAGTTGTTTCAGTTTTTCGCCTAGATGAATTTGCTGCACAATTTCGCCCCGGTTGGCGCTGGTGTAGTGAATTTGCAAATCCGTATCAACGCATCCCCCCAGGCCCAGGGCGATCGCCATCAACAGGCCCAACGCTCCCCAGCGCACTGCCCCCAAAAGCGCCGCCAGGGTGGTTTGCACGGTGGTTGCTAAGGTTTGAAACGCAACGGCCCTGAAGGTAAATGGCTGGCGATCAAATCTCCTGAACAGGGCGGCCCGGAAACCAGCAGGCCAAAGGGAACGGTGTTGCATGGGGGCAAACTCATCGAAGCGGAACACTGGATGGAGCGAATTTAGCACGATTTTCGCGCTGGTTTCGATGGTTTATGGTGGGTCGCGGTTAACTGAACCAGAACAAACTGCCCAAAATGACCAGGGCCGCGATGAGGGCAACCCAAACAAAGCGATTGTCTTCGGTGTTGACTTGGCTGAGATCGACAGGCTCTGGGGGAAATTTGGGCTTTGGGGGGGCGGTAGAGCGCGGGCTGGGTGTGCCCGTTGCCCCGAAGCGATCGCGATTGGTGCGATCGTCTAAGGCCGCCAGATCGGGAATTTGGGTTAACCATTCCGGGCGCGATTTCAGCTTGGGCGCTTCCAGAATGTACAAAATCCGTCGCCCTTCTTTGCGGGTTTGGAGGTGGGGGTGGCGAGTCAATTGTTTACATAAACTAATGGCAGCAGTGCGATCGCCCGCAGCTTCATAGGCCGTCACCAGCCAGGTTTGCACCTCGCCGCCAAGGGCGGTGTTGGGGTTCAGGGCGGCAGTGGCCTTTTCGAGGAGTTCCACGGCTTTCCGGTATTCTCCCCGTTCAAAGGCGTGTTGGCCAGCGCGATAGTCGGTCTGGCCTAAGTCAGGGGCCGTGGGCGATGGGTCGGAATTGGCAGTCATGATCGGTCAGTGGTGCGGTCAATAAGGGGTCAGAGGGGCGATCGCGCGAGTCAAACCGCAGGTCAAACCTGGGGCGACAGCGATCGCCGGATGTCTGTTATTTTAGCGAGTTGGTTCCTGCTGAATGGCTAGGGCACCATTTTCATCAGGGTGACTTCCCAGACTAGCCGTGGCCCCACGTTTTGGAGTAAATAGCTTCGAGCTTGTTCCAGCAGGTGCAGCGGCAACAGATCGACCGGGCTGGTGGGCTGGCGATCGCGGCCTCGCCAATACTGCTGTTGCAAATAGCCAATGAGCCAGAGTTGGGATTCGAGTTCTAACTCGCGGCTGAGTTGTTGGGCCAGGGTCAGGGCTTGACGCGGATTTTGGGGGCGTTGGCGGAGTTGTTGGAGCAGTTCGGGGCCAATTTGTTGCTGATAGTGCCAGTGGGCGATCGCGGTGCCGGGAGACCCTTCAGCCAGGGCCAAAATGTCGGGGTGGGCCAAAACCTCTGCCTGTGCCGTTCCGCTTAGGACGTGTTGCATTTGTTCGAGGGACAAGCGCCGAAAGGGAATTCGCTGGCACCGGGAAACCAGGGTGGGCAATAGGGAATCGACGGTCGGTGCAAGCAAAATTAAGGTGGCTTGTCCGGGTTCTTCCAGGGTTTTTAAGAGGGCATTGGCGGCGGCTTCGGCCATTGAGTTGGCCTGTTCCAGCACTACCAGCGATCGCGGCCCTTCTAAGGCGGCACGGGCTAAAAACTGGCCAATCTCCCGAATTTGCTCTAGCCGGATGACGGGAGGAGTTTTGCGCTTTTCTCCCAGGGCTTCGGCTTCGGAGACAGTGACTCGTTTGTTTTGGATCAGGTAAGTGGGTTCGACCCAAAACAAGTCGGGATGGTTGCCCCGGTCAATGCGCGATCGCAGGGTGGCGTGCTGACTGGGGGCCAGGGTTGCCCCAAACACGGCTTCGGCAAAACAGCGAGCGGCTAAGCCCCGACCAACGCCCTCTGGCCCAACAAAGAGATAGGCGGGGGCAATCCGATTTTTGGTGATCGCTTGAGTCAGGAGGGCGATCGCTTGGGGTTGGCCCAGGAGGCGATCAAAGGGCGATCGGGTGGGTTGGGGGGCGGCGCTCATGGTGGGCGAGGCTGGGGATGAGATCAAAGCAGGTTCGTGGGTTGGGGGAAGGGGCGCGATTGCAGGGCAACAGGCGGGATGGCTCCCTTAGGGCAACGGTGCGTACCACTGACTGAGATAGGTGTGCAAAATGTCCTGGACTTGGGCCGCGACCATTGCTTCGGGCTGGCTGGCATCAATGCGAACAATCCGTTGGGGAAATTGGTGGGCCAGAACTTGGAACCCCTGCTGCACTCGCTGATGAAAGGTGATATCGGCCTGCTCCATGCGATCGCTGGCCCCCCGTTGCCGCGTCCGCGCTAACCCCAGTTCCACGGGCAAGTCAAACCAGAGGGTAAGGTCGCTGTGCAAGCCGTTGGTGGCAATATGGTTGAGTTGGTCAATCAAGCTGAGATCGAGTTGGCGGCCATAGCCCTGGTAGGCCACGGTGGAGTCGGTGTAGCGATCGCACAAGATCAGCGTGCCTGTCGCCAGTAAGGGCCGCAGATAGCCTTCGACATGTTGGGCGCGATCGGCGGCATACAGCAAGAGTTCGGCGCGATCGGCCAGGGGTTCGGCCCCGTCATCGTTGAGCAAAACCTGGCGGAGTGCTTGGCCCAGGCTGGTGCCTCCGGGTTCGCGGGTTTGGGCTACCCCCTGGATATAGCCTTTGGTTTGCAGAAATTCGAGCCAGCCGCTCTCCTCCAACCATTGCCGCGATCGCGCAATTTGGGTTGTTTTGCCGCCCCCTTCCACCCCTTCAAAGACTATCAATCGCCCTGTCATGCCTTCGCTCAATTGTCTCAACTGGTTCAACAGTGTTTACTGTAACTGTGTTTACCTATTGATGCACAAATTGATCCCAAAACCGACCGATCCCCACCGCAAACCGGCAAACAAAAAAAGAGGACAAGCCCAACACTCATCCTCATGATCGCTTGAGACTGTTGCAAGTGCGATGCTCAAAAAGCGGATAACAACAAAACTAGGGTAAACAAACAGAACAACCCGCCCATAACCATGAAAATTGTGAAGTAGGGTGCATGATTAATGGATTCCAGGTATTCGTTCTGCCGCCGTTCGGCATCGCTCAGAGGGCCAAACCGCATCCCGCCCATTTCTCGAATACTCATAACGCAACCTCCAGTCAAGTATTGATGACATAACGGTGGTGGTTTGCAACCAGGTGGGTGCTGCCTGGTTACACTTGCCACGATAAGAGCATTTTTCTAAATCCGGCGCGTTTGTTTAAACAACACAATTTTTGTTTAAATTTAGATGCGTTGGACGGGCAAAAATTAGGAGTCAGCGATACGAACCGATACATCCGCGATCGCCCCGCCCCCTTGCTTGTACTTCAAGATTTGGGCTGAAACCGTTGCCAGCGTAAGTCGCCCCGATTAAGTACACGCGGATCGTTTAACAGTTCCTTAGCCCCCGGAAACTGCGTGAGTGCCCACGGCCCGCCCCAGGTTGTCCAGTATGCAAACTTGGGATAGTCTTTGGCCAAGCGATCGATGTAAACCGCGTTGTTGAAGTTCGGTGTTTTGGGTTGGGGCGAAAACTCTGCCAGCGCCAGTGGTTTCTTGAATTTCAGATAGTCGGCGTAATCTGCGACGCGCATATCGTTACCGTAGGCCGTGCCACCAATCACATCCACCACGTCATCCCCCGGATAAGCCCACGCGACAGGCTGACACCGGAGTTGGCCGCGCCCCTCACAGGTAGCGTAGTGATTGGTTGAATACACCCACAACAGATTATTCAAATGGCGTTCTTTGGTGAAGTAATCAAACTGCTGGCGATACAGGCGTTTAAACGGCTCTGGGTCGTTAGGATAGGACGCGGTGCCCCACCAAAACCAGAAGCCATTCATTTCGTTAAAGGGTCGCCACAGTACCACCACCCCGGCATCGCGCAGCTCGGTCAAGGCATCTGCAACGCGGGCGAGGCTGGCTTGCCATTTGGCGTAAACTGGCGACCCCGGTGTCATCAGCTCGTCAAAATCAAGGCTCGCGTTGAAGTCAAAATCAAAGGGCCAATTTCCTTTGTCATTCCACGGATTCACTGGCCCCCAGTTCAGCGCAATCAGTCCACCCTGCTTCCAGTAATCGATCAAAATGCGGTTCGCGGCGGATAGCTGTTCCCGCGAATAGCGTTGATCAAACTCGTAGTCGATCGCCAAAATTCCTGGCCATTTGCCAGTTTGCTGATGCAGGGTTTCAATTTCGATCGCAAATTCTTTGACCAGGCCATCCCCATGCCCCGACATTTGCCCAGAAATGACCCCCGGCAACTGCCCACTGGAGAGGGCGGTGAGATAGCGTAAAACGGCTGTTGTGGCTGGGGTTGCTTTGGCGTTGGCTGGGGCACCGGGTGGTGCGCTGAATCCTCTGGTCTGAGTCAGCACCAGGCCAAGCACGGTCAACACCAGCGGCAGCAAAAAGGTTATGAGTCTGCGGTGGTGTCGTTGTCTAGGCTGTGTGTCTATCCCCATTGCGATCGCGCCCCTTTGGCTGTGATTACTATTTTCTATTTTGGGAGATTGAATGACCATTGCAGTCGTGCCTTGATGATTATCAATATCTGGCGACAAACTGTAACGACCAAGGGAAATCTCCCTTGAATGGCAAATGCAATCACGGCTTGGTGGGTAGGGGCGATCGCCTGTGGGTAGGGCTTATTGGCGATAGTTCACATCCAGCCAACACTGGGGCAGCGCCTCGTTCGACGGAAAGACCAATTGCGTTTTGGGAAATGGCGTTGGGTCTTGTTCTTCTTCGCCTGCTTGCTGCTGACCGAGAACTTCGGCTTGCAAGGGGTCAATGAGCACATCGGGTTCCAAAATTTTGACCAACGTGCCAGTTTGTTTGTCTTTTAACAACATAAGAAAAACCTTTGCGCAAAATCACTCTTTCAGTCATGCCAGACAATCCTAATGCTTTCATCTGCTCTCAGAAAGAGATGCGATCGCGGGAATGGATTGGCCTTGTTGCTGACTCTTGGCAAGGGATGCTGGAATATTTCTCTTGACATTACGGCTCCATCCCTTTAGACAGACAAGTTTGCTTTTGCTTGCGCTTAGGATCGGGAAATAAGGCAATCCTAACTTGCATGATTCTAAACTTGCACGAAATTTTGCACAACGATTGAAAAGGAGAATAGCAAATATGACTCATAATTCATCCAATCGCGATTACGATCAAGATACTCGCCGGACTATAAATCGGGGTGATGTAAGACCGGACGATCGCACTACGCAAGCCCGTCAAATAGATGATGATTTAGACCAATTGGCGGAAGCCAATCCTAACCGGGATCCCATTACGGGTGAAACAGGTTCTCATCCAATTGGGACGGGGGTTGGCGCGGCGGCGGCTGGTACGATTGGCACTGCCGTTGGCGCGATCGCTGGGCCTGTGGGTGGGGCGATCGGGGCTGTCATTGGTGGTGTCATTGGTGGCCTGTTAGGCAAGAGCACTGCCGAAGCTTTTGACCCCACTGTTGAAGAAGCCTACTGGCAATCGAACTACTCGAATCGGCCTTACTATGTGGCGGGGCGATCGTACGATGATTATCAACCCGCTTACAGAACTGGCTATGAAGGGTTCGATCGCTACCGGGATACAGATTCTACCTATCAGGCTATTGAACCCAAACTGCAACAGGATTACGAAACGGGCAACCAGCGCCGCTTACCCTGGGCCGAGGCTCAACCAGCTGCTCGCGATGCCTGGAATCGACGGCACTACCAGAGTGTTTACCAAAACGAAGGTAACTACTGGAACCAAAACTACACCTCAGAACCCTATTACGAGCAGGGGCGATCGTTCTCTGACTATGAGCCTGCCTATCGGCTCGGCTACGAAGGCTATGTGCGCCACATGGGCACGGGCAAAACCTATGATGACGCTGAGTTAGACCTGCGTCGAGAATATGAAACTCAGCATGGTTCAGCGGGTTTGGGTTGGGAAAAGGCAAAACATGCTGTTCAAAAGGCGTGGCACCGGGCAGAACGGGCCTTTAAGTAACCGTGCGCTGACGATGCAGTCTAGATGTTGAACTGTCGCGTTGAGCGGCTAGGTGGCTAGAGACCCTAACACAGGGAGAAATGCACAACGTTGCAGTCCTCTCTGTGTTTTTCTGCTGTTGATTGATAGCTACTGCTATTGAGGCGTTGGGTTATCCTCATCCAGTCTGGTGTGGGTGCTGCAATGGATTTAAATTGGATGCGGTAAAGCGTTCACAACCTGTATTATTCGTGAGTCTTGCTCCAACGGTTCAAAACCCTGAAAAATCTTAGGGGCAACACTTGTGGGTGCCCTGATGGGGGTGGCGGCTGGTAGCTCAAGATGGCTGTTGCTGTTGTTCCAGTTCGGCGAGCCGTTTTTGGAGTTGGCGAATGGTTTGGTGCATTTCTGGTAAACGACTGTAGATGGCAGAGGATTTGAGATAAATTTTGTGGTCAACGCCGGGATAGCCGGAAACGACTTGTCCGGGGGCGACGGAGCCATGCACCCCCGTTTTGGAAGAGGCGATCGCGCCGGGGCCAATCTTTGCTTCGTTAGCGACCCCAACTTGTCCGGCCAGAATGACGCGATCGCCCACTTCGACGCCACCAGCTAACCCCACCTGGGCGGCAAAGGCGCAGCCAAAGCCAATTTGACACCCATGACCAATGTGCACCATGTTGTCGAGTTTAGTTTGGGTGCCAATCCGGGTTTCCCCTACGGCGGGGCGGTCAATGGCGGCATTGCACCCGACTTCGACCCCTGCTTCCAAAACGACATGGCCTGACTGCTGCATTTTGTACCAGCCTTGGGGGGTGGGCACAAACCCAAACCCTTCTGCGCCGATGACCGTGCCAGAGTGAACCACGCAATCGGCTCCAATTTGAGTCCGTTCGTGGATGGTGCAGTTAGCGTGCAATATTGTGCGATCGCCTACGGTGACCCCTGGGTAAATGACCACATTGGGATGAATACAGACCTGGTTACCAAGGGTGACGTTGGCTTGAATTACAGCATGGGGGCCGATGTAAACGTTGTCACCAAGGCGGGCCGTGGGATGAATGACCGCCGTGGGATGAATTTCTGGTGTGGGCTGGAAGGGCTGGTAAAACAGGGCGATCGCCTGGGCAAAGCCCAACCGGGGTTCTGCCGTTTCCACCCAGGCAATGCCGCGATCGAGGGCTGCCGCTTGCAACGCCGGATTTCTAGGCAGGATGAGGGCACTGGCTCCCGTGGTTTGCACTTGGGGGGCAAATTTCGCGCCATCGATGTAGCTGATCGTTCCTGGTGTGGCGGCATCAACGGCTTGCACACCGCTCAGCTCCGGATCCAGATCTGGTCTGGTGTCCAGGCTGGAATTTTGAATGGCCACTCCCAGTTGTTGAACGACTGCGCTAAATTTCATCGACTTTTTGCCCTGCAAACGCCGTTTTGATCCTACTGCTAATTGCTTGGCTATGACTGCGGAATTCTAGGTTGTTTGGGCCACCGGGGAGTCTGGCTCGGTGGTTTGTCTGGCGGCGAGCGTCAAGCTGGCAACGCACTCCACGTGGGCTGTTTGCGGAAAAAGGTCAGCGGGTTGCACTGGCCCCAGGGTATACAACCCATCGGCACACAAAAGTTTTAAATCGCGGGCCAACGTGGCTGGATTGCAACTCATGTAGACAATGCGTTGGGGTTGGATGATGCGTAAGGCCGCGATCGCCCCACTGGCACAGCCTTTGCGGGGCGGATCAAGCACGACTACATCGGGGTGTAGACCTAATTCGGGTAACAGCGATTCCACGGTGCCCTGCCGAAATGTGACGTTACTCAATTGGTTCAGGGCGGCGTTTTCGGCAGCTTGTTGGACGGCTTCAGGCTGGAGTTCGAGGCCAATCACTTGTTTGGCTTCTTTGGCTAGGGGCAGGCTCAAGGTGCCAATGCCGGAATAGGCATCCAACACAATTTCATGCCCCTGCAAATTGAGTTCGTTTGAAATCCAGGCGAGTAGCCGCTCGGCCATTTCGGTGTTGACTTGGAAAAAGGTTTCAGGCCGAATTTTGAAGTGTAAATTGGCAAATTCTTCTTGTAAGTAGGGTTGTCCGGCAATGCATTGGGTTTCTGGTCCAAAGATGGCATTGGTGCGATCGCTGTTCAGATTCAGCAACACCCCCACCAATCCGGGATAGCGTTCTAACCATGTTTGGGCTTGCTCTTCGAGGCCGATTAAATTGCCTGTATTCGCAACTAATGTGAGCAACATTTCGCCGGTGCGGCGGCCAATGCGCAAGGCGAGATGCCGGATTTTGCCCCGATGTTGGGCCTCGTCATAAATGCTCCAGCCCTGAGTTTGAATATCTTGCTTGACCTCTGCCAACAGGGGATTCAGCCGCTCGTCTTGAATCGGGCATTGGTTCAAATTAATCAGTTGATGACTGCCTTTTTGGTAATAGCCAGCCTGCACTTGCCCCGTGGGCGATCGCCGCAGGGGATAGGTCGCCTTGTTGCGATAGTTCAGGGTGTTGCCCGCCAGCACTGGGTTGACCACCACCGCAGTAAAGCCCCCAATGCGTTCCAGCGCCTGCACCACCAGATTGTGCTTGACCTTTTGCTGATGGGTGTCGCTGACATGTTGCCACTGGCACCCGCCGCACTTGTCTGCCACAATGCACCGAGGTCGAATGCGCTGGGGCGAGGGTTCCACCAGTTCTTGCAGCTTTCCCTGGGCATACTGGGGTTTGACGCGCAGTAACCGCGCAACAACGCGATCGCCCGTAACGGTATCGGGCACAAACACCACCCGTTGTCCCACCCGGCCCACGCCGTCGCCACTATCGCTTAAGTCGGTGATCTCCACTTCGACCAAAGCACCCTGTTGCCAATCCGACGCTTCTGTTCCAATCAACTTCTGTGTTGCCAAATTTCTGTCCCTACTGTGCGATCGCCACTAACCCCAACCCCGCCAAATTAAGCTCCAGCAAATTGAATAATATGGCGCAAATTACTCAAGCGGGTGACGCTGGGTTCTCAATACTCAATCGGTCTAGACCAAAATTATTTAGCCTCAATCGATTCAGAGCATCAATTCAAATGCTTTTTACTCATTTGTTCAACACCAGCGCCAACCTCTATTTAACACCTATATCTAGCACCTAAATTTAGAGAAATAATCCAATCGACTAAATATATTTATATCTCTAGGCTCGGTCACTCGTCGAACCATCATATCAGCGTGCAATAGGGGCGTTCCGGTGAGCTTTTTTAAGAATGAAAGGTCATCCAATTCCAATGGTTAAAACTAATAGTGAACAGAACCATCGGGTAAGGTTGCTCCCCGTAAATCTGCACCTTCTAAAATCGCTTTGACTAAAATTGCTCGATATAAATTGGCTTCTGTTAAATTTGCTCCATGTAAATTTGCATCTTGTAGATTTGCTTCTAATAAATTTGCTTTGATTAATCCTGCCCAGCTTAGATCAGCCTTTAATAATTGAGCGTTCCGAAGATTGCTTTCATCCAAATTTGCAATTTGTAAGTTGGCGCGGCTGAGGTTCACTTGCGCCAAATTTGCCTGACTCAAGTTGGCGATGTGCAGGTTTGCCTGACTCAAATTTGCTTTCCGCAAGTCAGCGTATCGCAGGTCTGCCTTTTCTAAATTGGCCTGCGCTAGGTTTACCCCATTCAAGTGGGCATGGCTTAAATCGGCTTCTCGTAAATCAATAACCGCGTGGCTGCACTCGATTCGCCATTGATTCCAGCGATCGCTGCCCTGCAACAACAATGCTAACTGAGCTTCGTCTGCCAAAGAACTTACCTACCCAAAACAATGACAGTCAACATCTTTCTCTATTCTACGCAACCCCAGAATGGCAAATGCACCTTGTTCTGCTTAGACCTGGGAGAAACTTTACATTCCTATGCAAAATCCTGGGCTTTTAATGACAAAAGATTTCGTAATGTATCGAATTGATGAAAAATTATAAAAGTTTAAATAGAATCATAATTCTTTGAAGATTACCAATTTACGTGGGTTGTGCCCTTGATAAAGACGAATTTCTCAAACTGATGTGCCCTAAAATACGATGTTCAATGCATTTATTGCGTATTCCTGCTCGATTGAAAAACCTGAACTGCTGTTATTTCTCAAAAAATTCTTTATCTTTAGAAGTGAGATAAGCGGCGCTCGACAAGTCACTCTCGGTGTCAGTGTTAGAGGGCTGAATTTTAATTTGTGAATCCTTAAAAGATTGGATTAAAAATCATGAATCGGTGTCCTTGCTGTTCAGAAACTCTCTTACGTCATACCCGTCACGGTACGGTCTATTGGTTTTGCACTCGTTGCTGGCAAGAAATGCCAGATTTGGCGATGGGTTTGGAACAAAAACAAATCCGGAAGTTGACCCTATCGATTACTCAACGAGAACTGGTGGATGCGACTGTTCATCCACAGTAACGATACGGTTAGTTGGGAATAGGTTGATTGGGATTTTACGGCGATCGCTTCTTTTACTCGGCGATCGCCATTGTTATGTCTGGGCTTTTTGGTCTGGGCTTTTTGGAGAAATCACTTGTTTTTGCTTGGGGCTTTGGCATGGCCTGACGGTTGGGGCCGCTCAACCCTGGGGGTCGTCAAGGGGCGGGAACCCGCGCTAGAGTCACGAATAGTGGTTTTTTGCAGGAGCGCAGGTGATGAAAAAACGAGAATTTTTAGGATTGGCGGGGGGGCTTTTGGGGATCGCGGGGGTGGCCCGGTGGATGCTGGGCGTTTGGGGGCAAAGGGAACCAAACCCGGCGGAGCCCCAGCCGCAATTTGCGATCGCCAAGTCAGAGGCGGAATGGCGGCAAATCCTTTCGCCAGAAGCCTTTCGGGTTTTGCGGCAACAGGGCACCGAGCGGGCCGGGAGCAGTCCCCTCGATCACGAGCAACGGGCGGGCACCTATGAGTGTGCGGGGTGCGATTTGCCCCTGTTTGCCTCAGAAACAAAATTTAATAGCGGCACCGGGTGGCCTAGTTTTTATGCGCCGTTGGCAAATGCAGTGGAAACCCAGGTTGATCGATCGCTGCTGATTCCTCGCATTGAGGTTCACTGTCGGCGGTGTGGGGGGCATTTGGGCCATGTGTTTGATGATGGGCCAAAACCAACGGGAAAACGGTATTGCATGAATGGGGTGGCGCTTAAATTTATCCCGGTTTAGGCCAGGGGCACTGGCTTTGAAGGAGCGGTAGTCGCGATCGCCGGGGAGCCTGGTGGGGACGGTACACTGGGGATATTGCCTTGGGTGTGTGAATCAAAGCGTTTATGCAAAATTGTGAATTGCCCTTGCCCCTTCAACCGGGCGATCGCTTGCGGGTGGTGGCTCCGAGTGGCACCTTACGTGAGTTGGCGGCCTTGCAGGCGGGGGTTGCCGTGTGGCGATCGCGGGGCTACGACGTAGCGTTGCCGGATGACCTTGAGGCGCGGTGGGGCTATCTGGCGGGAACGGATGAACAGCGCCGAGCGCAATTGGCGGCGGCCTGGGCTGATCCGGCTTGTCGGGGGGTGTTGTGTGCGCGGGGGGGCTATGGGGGGGCGCGGCTGCTTGAAGCGTGGCACTGGCCGCCGACACCGCCGAAATGGTTGGTTGGTTTTTCGGATATTACGGCCTTATTGCTGAGTCTGAGTCAGCAGGGGTGGGCTGGAATCCACGGGCCATTGTTGACGACCCTGGCCGCAGAGCCGGAATGGTCACAACAACGGTTGTTTGATGTGGTGGAAGGGCGGGCGATCGCACCGCTAACGGGGACACCGTGGCACGCTGGGCAGGCGACGGGGGTGTTGCTCCCGATGAATTTGACGGTGGCGACTCACTTGCTGGGATCAGCCGTGCAACCAGAGTTGGCGAATGTCATCTTGGCGATCGAGGATGTGGGGGAAGCGCCCTATCGGATTGATCGGATGTTGACCCAATGGCGGTTGGGGGGCTGGCTCCAACCCGTTCGGGGGATCGCCATTGGGCGTTTTAGTCAGTGCGATCCCCCGCCGGGTATTCCCAGTTTGACGGTGACGGAGGTGTTGCGCGATCGCCTGGGGGATTTGGCGATTCCCATTGTGGCGGAGTTGCCTTTTGGGCATGATGGCCCGAATGCGGCTTTGCCAGTTGGGGTGATGGCTCATCTGGACGGCGATCGCGGTATCCTCAGCCTAAAATCGTAGACATTAATCCTCTGCATTCCCATCGTCTACCCGCATCCCCGCGCGGCCCGATTGCGGCTTGATCCCAGCCTAACCGTGGCCGGAGGCTCCTTGGCCTGGATAGCAGCAGCGGTGCTTGATCGCAGATGGGGCGATCGCCGTTGCTCCTGTTCTCTCTCTCCCCACGTTCATGAATCTCAACCCTCTTCTGATTCAGCTTGTTTTGTGTACTGCGGTTTTTCTGTTGCTCCAGGCCCCCCGGACTCCGCGCGGCTGGGTGGTGGTGGCGTTGCTGCTGGTGGCGGTGGTGGGTGTGAGCTTTCTGTGGGTGCCGGAGGGGGCTGGTTTCATCAGTGGGGGTGTTTGGTTTGTCCTGGTGGCGCTGCCCCTGCTGGGCTCGTGGCAGTTGACTCACCTGGTCGCCCAGGAACGTTATGGGCTGGCTCAGGCGATCGCCCAGATCTTGCGTTGGTTCCATCCGGCGGATGGCTTTTGGGAATACCCCGATTTGCTGAAGGGGCTGGCCTTGGGGCAACAGGGCGAGTTAGATCAGGCTGCGGCGCTGTTGGCTCCCTATCAAACCCCGCAAACGGCCCTGGGGCGAACGGCGATCGTCCTGTTGTATGGCATGGGGGCACGGTGGCAAGAACTGTATCAGTGGAGCGAAACCCATTTGCCAGAGCGTTTGCGGTTCAAAGATTGGTTAATTCTCACGGCCTATGTGCGATCGCTGGGGGAATTGGGCAAGCTCAATCAGCTATTGGCCACTGTGGCCCAACTGGAACAACAACTCAGCCACCAGCGAGCTACTCCCCTGCTGGCTCACATCCGGTTGTATGCCTTTGCCTTCAGTGGCTACACCTGGCAAGTGCGGCAAGTGTTGGAAGGGCCACTCGCGTATACACCAGACGAGACGCGCCAATTTTGGCTGGCTACGGCAGATATGGCCGCTGGTCACCAGGCTCGGGCACACCACCAATTGCTGGAATTACGCGATCGCACCAGTGGCCCCCTCCGGCATGGAATTCAGTGGCGACTTGACCATCCCCTGCCCCCCGCCCAGGCCAGTCTCACCCCGGCCACCCGGCAAGTGCTGGCCCACAGTGACCAGGCGTTGCGCCAAACCCTCCGCGCCCCCCAAGGGTTGCTCTCTGGGGTTACTACCCACCTCTTCACCTCCGTTCTCATTGCGGCGAATCTGGCGATGTTTGGGCTGGCAACGGCGATCGGGGGCAGTGAAAATGAAGTCGTCTTAGCAACGCTCGGTGGCCTCGTCCCCGCTTTCGTGTTTGCGGGCGAATGGTGGCGCATCATCACGGCAAACTTCCTGCATTATGGCATCCTCCATCTCCTCGCCAATATGTTAGGGCTATATATATTCGGTGGGTTGGTCGAAGGTGCTCTAGGTCATCGCAAGTTTCTGTTGTGTTATGCCTTCAGTGGCCTTGGATCGATGCTCATCGTGGCGCTTGTCGCTGTCCAGTGTCACCGCTGGGGGCCTCTTGTTGGCGAGCTTTTGTCACTCGGGAGTGCTTTCCCCTGGGCGACCCATTGTGCCGTTGCTGCTGAACAAATTACCGTGGGTGCTTCTGGTGCCATCATGGGTTTGCTTGGGGCCGAAGGTGCGATTCAACTCCGGGGCTGGCGACAGACCAAAGCGAAGACCGCTCGCGATCGCTTGCGGATTATTGGCATTGTTGTTGTTTTACAAATCATCTCCGATTTGCTCACGCCGCAAATTAGTGTGGTAGGGCATCTGGCTGGGTTGAGCTTGGGGTTTCTGGCGGGTTTGTGGTTAAGTCAAACTCGTTGGCAGTAATCAACAAAACAAATGCTATGATAATTCGCTGGGTTAGCTATTCGTGAGCCGACAAAATTCATACCCTGGGGAATCTAAATCGTTCCAGTAGATCACCCGTCGAGATATGTAAATTTTGTCAATTTATGGGAAACATAACAGTAGGAAATGAATGTCTTGAGTGGTATCAACTCAAGGAAGAGAACGCCATTCAATCCCATCGTTGACGGAGGTCAATATTATGCAAGTTCAAACTCCTAACCTACACGCTACAGAAACTACGGCTGATAACTCGATCGCTGGTCTGTTCATTGGTTCTGGTGTCTCGATGTTCGGGTTTTTATTGTTAATTGTTTTACTCGCGTAAGGCGTAATTCATTGGGAAATGAATGAAAGGTGATGGCTGGGGAAATGGCCCGGTAAGATGAAGGATGTTCTGCTTTTGAGAATGTCCTGTGGTTGAGCACAATTCTGCAAATTCGACGTTACTTGCCCGCACGCCTCTGTATCCGTTGGCTTTGGAAAGCAAGGCCAGGATGACTGAGTTTTCTGGGTGGGAAATGCCAGTTCAATTTGTTGGTATTACGCATGAACATCATGCAGTACGAACGGGGGCTGGGATGTTTGATATTTCCCACATGGGCAAGTTTCGACTTTCTGGCCCTGCGGTGTTGGAGTCGTTGCAACGGTTGGTACCGTCGGATCTCAGCCGTTTGCAACCGGGGCAGGCCCAATATACGGTGCTGCTGAATCCGACGGGTGGAATTATTGATGATTTGATTTTTTACTATCAGGGGGTTGATTCGGCTGGGGTGCAACAGTGGGTGGCGATCGTGAATGCGGCCACAACCCAGAAGGATAAAGCCTGGATGGTGGAACATTTGGCGGCTGATGTTACGTTGCAGGACTGTTCGACGGAGGCGGCGCTCATTGCGGTGCAGGGGCCGCAGGCTGTGGCAAAGCTGCAAACGCTCGTGCAAGAAGATTTAACTGAAATTCCGGTGTTTGGGCATTTGCAGGGGCAAGTATTGGGGCAACCTGCATTTTTGGCCCGGACGGGATATACCGGGGAAGATGGGTTTGAGGTGATGTTAGCGCCTGAGGTGGCCATAGCGGTGTGGCGATCGCTGTTGGAGTTGGGGGTTGCTCCCTGTGGGCTGGGCTGTCGCGATACGTTGCGGCTGGATGCAGCGATGGCGTTGTATGGGCAAGATATTGATGAGACGACGACACCGTTGGAAGCGGGGTTGGGCTGGCTGGTGCATTTGGCCGACAAGGGTGATTTTATTGGGCGATCGCGCCTGGATGAGCAAAAAGCAACTGGGGTCGAGCGGCGGCTGGTTGGGCTGCAAATGCAAGGGCGCAATATTGCACGGCATGGCTACCCGGTGTTGGCTGAGGGGCAGGTCATTGGTGAAGTGACAAGTGGGACGCTATCCCCCACGCTGGGCGTGGCGATCGCGCTAGCTTACGTGCCTGTGGCCTATTCCAAGGTGGGCCAAACCGTTGATGTGGAAATTCGCGGTAAGACCTATCCGGCTACAATTGTCAAAAAACCCTTCTATCGTCGTCAGAAATAGAGTTTTTGCGGTATGTGTTATAAGGGCGAGATTGATAGCCCTACTACTCTCTGCATCTTTCCCGCATTGAACGAATTTTGAGGACTTATGGAATTGGAATATCCAGATGATCTGAAATACCTTGAATCGCACGAGTACGCCCGACTCGATGGGGAAATTGCCACGATTGGGATCTCTGCCTTTGCCGTAGACCAGTTAGGTGATATCGTTTTTCTCGAATTACCAGATCTGAGTGATGCGGTTGAAAAGGGTGAAAAGTTTGGCACGATTGAGTCGGTCAAAGCGGTTGAAGATCTCAATTCTCCGGTGACAGGGACGGTGATTGAGGTGAATACGCCGTTGATCGATGCGCCTGAGCAAATTGCGGATGATCCCTATGGGGATGGCTGGCTGATCAAGGTGCGTGTTGACGATGCCAGCGATTTGGATGACACCCTGAATGCGAGCGAGTACCAGGCGCAGGTGGAGGGTGAGTAAGGTCGGTTTGGGCTAGCGCGATCGCGCCGTCTTAGGGGGCTCAGGTGGGCACCCGCAGAGAAAAGGGGCTTAGGCCCCTGATCCTCAAGGCTTGGAAGCTAGCGTTGGCACAAATCTGATAATAGACAACTCGCAACAACAGACAACCCGCGATCGCCCTTCACTGCCACTGCAAAAGCGCGATCGCGGGTATGCATACCCCAAAATTAGATTCGCCCTAAGCGGCTTTTGGCACCGGGTCTGAGGCCACCCGGATTTCTCTAGGCTCACAGTCTGCCACCAACTGTGAGCTAGCTTCTTCCCTGTAGGGTATTGGCCACTTAAACGGCGCTGCTGGTCAGTTCATTCACCAAGTTCATAACCATTGCTCGGCTCAATTTGGCTTCCCCTTGGGAGAGGGCATCAAGGGTGGCATGGGCTAACGCCAGCGGAATGCGGCAAAAGTCGAGGGCTGGCCCCAAGGGTAGAGCGGTGGTATAGGCATCGGCCAACGTCAGATTGGCTTGAGCGTAGGCGTGCATTTGCTCATTAGTCCAATTATCGGGGAAAAACTCAACCCCCCGCGCCAAGTCTTCAGCGTGGTTCCGCAGAATGTTGACGGCTTGCAACCCGCGCCCAAACCCAATGGCCTGGGAGCGGTTGGTTTGGGTGCCGTCATACCAGGCCCATAAATCGGACAACAACAAGCCGACGGCCCCGGCCACGCCAAAGGTGTAGCGATCTAGATCCGCTTCTGTGTGCACGCTCCAGTTATTCAATGCCCACTGGGCCATGCGATCGGACATAGCTGCGGTGGCATCCCAAACCCGTGGCGCAATGGTTTCGGGGGCTAAAACGGCCCATTCTCCAACCCGGTAAGACACTTCAGGAATCAGGTCTTTGTAGTCGTTCAGCGCGATCGTCAAGTCAGAAGCTTTGAACTCGTGGGTGGCAGCTTGCAGTGTGAGGCTGATGGTTTGCAGCAGCTTTGCCTTCAGGGCGTTATCCAGGTTTGGATGGTCTTCAATTTCATCGATCGCCCGCATACAGAGATAGGCTGAAGCAACGGCCTCTTGGAGTCCGGAGGGTAAGCGACTAATCGGAATAAAAAATGTCCGACTTGTTTCCTCCAATACTTCTAACGCGCTTTTGCAGAGCTGCATTGATTCACTCCTCTGAGTCTTTACACCAGGTTGGCACTAAATATACATCAATACGTTTGCTTTGAGATGAAAAAACGAACATCTTCGCTCAAAGCTCTGTGGTAAAACTTCACCCGTTGATTTCTCAATTCCAAAAAATACTGCTATGAATAACAGTTTGCCTATGAATATTGCGAACCTGCCCTCTTGAAGTTCCTGAACAAAACTGTGCTAAAGCTTTGCTTTTTCCCCTCTTTGTGCGTGTAGGGCTAATCGAATTAACGGCGATAGAATGCGATTGAGTCAGCTATTATACGGTGAAAATGAAACCTTTAACTACACCCAAAGCAGCAGTTTTTCAGAAATAGAAATGATAGTTTGTTGACCTTTGGGTTGAGCAAGGGACATCTGTTTTTGTGCACTTAAGGGGAGTCAATGATCGGGCTTGGCTTGAATGATTTTGGCTGGCTTTCTCCCTTTGTTGAGGGAAGAGAGAGCGGGCTTTCGGTGCTGCTTCGCGGCACTGGGTTGACCACCAGCGTTGCGTTGAACTGCGCGATCGCCCACCTCCACAGATTACGAATTAACGGCTCATGCTGAACACTGCGCCCAGCGATCGCGTAATGTTTTGGGGATTCATCGCATCTTCTGCTGCGGTTGGTTCGTAGCCACAATGCACCATGCAATCGGCACATTTGGGATTACCACTGCTCCGGCCATACTGGCTCCAGTCCGTGTTTGCTAACAACTCTTGGTAGGTTTGATAATGGCCTTCGTTGAGCAAATAGCAGGGTTTTTGCCAACCCAAGACGCTGTAGCTGGGCATCCCCCAGGGGGTGCATTCGTAGTCTTTTTCGCCAGTTAAGAAATCGAGAAATAGGGGGTTATGGTTAAAGTTCCAGTTCTTTTTCCCGGCTTTGTACGGGGCCAGGATTTCGCGGAAAAGGCGACGGGTTTGTTCCCGTTTCAAGAAGTGATCTTGGTCGGGAGCCCAGTCATAGCTGTAGCCCGGAGAGACCATCATTCCATCCACGCCCAAGGTTGCAACAAAGTCAAAAAATTCTTGCATTTCTTTGGGATCGGCCCCTTCAAAGACGGTGGTGTTGATCGTCACGCGGAAGCCACGGGCCTTGGCTGCTTTGATGGCTTTAACGGCAGTGTCAAAGACCCCTTTGCGATCGACACATTTGTCATGCTGTTCCCGCAAGCCATCGAGATGCACACTAAAACTGAAATAGGGGGAGGGTTTGAACTTGTCCAGGCTCTTTTCCAGGAGTAGCCCATTGGTGCAGAGGTAAACAAATTTGCGACGCGCCACAAGGCCCTGCACGATCTCGTCGATTTGCGGGTGTAACAAAGGTTCGCCACCGGGGATGGCGACCACAGGTGCGCCGCACTCTTCAACCGCTGTGAAACATTCTTCGGGGGTCAAATTCTGCTTAAGAATTTCAGCTGGGTGTTGAATTTTTCCACACCCGGAGCACGCGAGATTGCAACGAAATAGCGGTTCCAGCATGAGGGTCAAAGCGTATTTCTTGCGCCCTTTGAGCCGCTGACTCACGATGTACTTGCCAATCTCAAGGGCTTGTTGGAAATGAATTGCCATGGGGACGTGTTGCTCCTCACGTGGGTTAGAAGGGAATGGAATTAGCAGGATGAGGGCGATGACCATCAGTGATGACGGTTAAAGCACAGGTTGCGGGATTTATCACCCGTCAATTGTAAAATTATGCGTAGTTTTGGTGTACAAAATACTCTACGGCATCCTGTAAGGCTGTAACAATAGGCGTTTGAGGAAGTCCTAATTCTCGCACAGCTTTTGTAGAGTCGTAATACATTCGTTGGGTGGCCATCCGTACGCTGTCTACTGAGACGGAGGGGGTTTTGCCTAGGGGGGTGAGCAGGGTTTCATCGCACCAGGCGACGAGGAGGGGAATCCAGGCTGGGATCGACCGCTGGGGGGCGGGCAGGCCGGTGATATCGGCAAGTAAATCTAGCATGGTTTTGAGCGTGAGATTTTGGTGCCCCAGGATATAGCGATCGCCAGTTTTGCCTTTTTGCAACGCGAGTAGATGGCCCCAAGCCACATCCTGGACGTGAACCAGATTGAGGCCAGTATTTAAGTAAAACGGCATTTGGCGGCGCAGAAAACGCAGAACGATGTCTCCGGTGGGGGTGGGTTTGATATCCCACGGGCCGATGGGGGTGCTGGGGTTCACGATGACGATATCTTGCCCGGTGGCGATCGCCTGAACGGCCTCCTGTTCGGCCCAATATTTGGACTTTTTGTAGGCCCCAATGAGTTGGGCCACTGGGCTTTGGTAGGTTTCATCCGCAATCCCTCCAACTTTGACCCCAATCGCTGCCACTGAGCTGGTGTACACGGTGCGCTCAATACCGGCGGCCCGTGCTGCGGCTAAGACATTCCGCGTTCCGACGACGTTGGACTGGTAGAGTACGTCCCGATCTTTGCGCCATAAAGAATAGTGAGCCGCGACGTGAAATAAGTAGCTGCACCCGTGCATGTGGGTTGCCAGGTTGGCATCAGTCAAGTCGCCAGCGACGAGTTCGACTGGTAACCCTTGAAGGTTGTCAAGACGGCTGTTGGGACGAATTAGTGCCCGAACAGTGTAGCCCTGGTCAAGGAGAAGGCGAACCAGGTTTGCCCCGACAAATCCTGTCCCACCGGTAACAAATGCTGTTGGAGCCATAATTCTAGCAATCTGACTGGGGTTGTGTGTTTATTGTTTGAACTTGAATTTTTGCTGGGTAAAATCCCGGAGGTCGTCCAGCAGGGCATACACCACGGGGACGACAATTAAGCTAAGAACGGTGGAGGTGAACAACCCGCCGATGATAGTGATGGCCATGGGGGCGCGTAGTTCGGCTCCGGCTCCCAGGCCCAGGGCAATGGGTAACATGCCCAAAATGGTGGCGGCAGTGGTCATGAGGATGGGGCGCAGGCGGACGGGGCCAGCAATCAAAATGGCTTCGGTGCGGCTCTTGCCCGATCGCCGCAGTTGGTTGATGTAGTCCACCAGGAGGATAGCGCTCTTATTGTCGAGGCCGAGCAAAAAGATGATGCCGATGATGGAGATCATGCCGAACTCGCTGCGGGTCAATAACGAGGCCACCAGCGCCCCGACGATCGCCAGGGGTAAGGACAGGGCTACCACAAAGGGATCGACCAGGTTTTTGAACAGCAACACTAAGACCACGAAGACGGACAGGGTGGACAGGCCGAGGGTGATTTTGAAACTATCAAAAATTTCATCTACCCGAGCGGAATCACTGCCCCGATCGAGGGTGACGCGATCGCCGACTTGTTGTTGGTTGATTTCATTTTTGGCGATCGCCTCAACGGTACGGGTTGCTTTACCGAGGGCCACGCCTTCTGCCAAGTTGGCGCTGACATAGGCGACTTGGAGGCCATTTTCCCGGTTAATTTCAACGATCAAATCGGGGGTATTAGCTTCGCCGCTGATCCCAACATCCACAAAGCCCGGTTCTTTGGCCAGCCGTTGTTTAACCGCTTGGGCCACAGCCGTCAAGGCCACCGGATCGTTCCCCAACAGTTCAACTTGCAAGGGTTTTTCCCCGCCAGTGTCTACAAATTGAATATCTTCGACGCTGGTGGTGACCCCTTTGGGGGTGGGCAGGGCTTGCCGCACGGCATCCTGAACTTCGGTGGTGGTTTGGGCGCGATCGCCCTTCAACTTCACATATAGCGTGCCTTTGTTGGGCTGTTGGCGAGTGCCAATAGTCGTAAAGACGCTGGCCACATCCGCAGAACCCAAAACGGATTTTTCTAGATCTTTGGCAACTTTGACGGCATCAGTTAAAGGATTCAGGTTTGGCAGTTGCTTGGCGGCCAGAGCTTCGGGCCTGACACCGGGGGGCAACTGCGGGAGATTTTGCCCCGATGCAACGAAGGGCCGCTCCCCGTCGGAGGGCGCATTCTCGGTTGGGGGGCGCTGCGCGGCGGACTGGGCTAACCGGGCCAGGGTGGTGGCATCGGGGGCTTTGGGCAGGGGGGCCGTGAAGCGAACGTTGAATTCACCCCGGTCTAACTTGGGGATGAACCCCGTAGGCATGAAGGGGATCAAGGCTAACCCGGCCACGAAGCTGAGGGTTGCCAGGAGGGCCACGATCGCCCGGTGGTCGAGTGACCAGGCTAACGCTTGGCGATACCACCCCACCATGTTTTGGGCGGGGGCTGTTTCGGGGTTTGCGGTTGAGGATGTCGATCGCGATCGCAACCAATAGGCGGCCAGGGTCGGCGATAGGGTACGGGCCACCAACAGGGAAATCATCACGGCGGCAGACACGGTTAACCCAAAAGGCCGGAAAAACTGACCGACGACGCCTTCCATCAACGCGACTGGAATGAAAACGGCGGCAATGGTCAGGGTGGCGGCAGTTACCGTGAGCCCAATTTCTTCCGTGGCGTGGATGGCTGCTTCGCGGGGCGATTCGCCCATTTCCAGGTGGCGTGCAATGTTTTCCACATCGACGATCGCGTCATCAACAACGATCCCAACGACTAACGCCAGCGCCAGCAGGGTGATCGTTTCCAGGTTGTAGCCAAAAATCGCCATGACGATAAATGTGCCACAGAGTGAAGTTGGAATGGCCAAAGCCGAGATCACGGTTGCTTTCCAATCCCACAAAAAGGGATAGATACACACCACGGAGAGAATGACCGCCAAAATCAATGCTTCGATGGTGGCATGGGTGGCTTCGTTGATGTAGTCGGCCTGGGTCGCCGCTAAGGTGATGTTGAGGTTGGTATTGGCCTCTCGCAGTTTCGCGATCGCTTTTTCCACTTGCCGCACCACTTCCAAGGTATTGGCATCACTCCGCTTGACGACTTCCACCGCCAACACGTCTTTGCCATCAAACCGCACCGCCGAGGAACCAGGGGACAACACCGCCAATTCCACATTGTTCTGTGTTTGCGCCTGTTGAACTTTGGCCTGGGCCGGAACCCCTGCTAACGTTACTTTCAAAACACCGGGTACTTCCGCGATCGCGGGCAACACCTTGGTTTGTACCGTTTGGGTCAGGCTAGCCAAGGACTTTCCCGATTCTTGGATGGCATAGCTCACCACCGCAGCTTCATTCAGGTTAATGGGCCGCACTTCGTAGGTGGCCCCCTTGGGCAACTGGGGTTTCAGCTCGTCCAGGGTGGTCTGGACTGCCGTTTTGGCGGCATCGAGTTTGGTGCCAACTTCAAACGACAAGCTGACGATCGCCCGCCCTGGATAGGTGGTTGACCGGAGATTGGTCAGGCCCGGTTTCCCTTCCAGCGATCGCAACTCGTTTTCAATGGGGATTGTGAGGGACGATTCAGTATTGGTCGCGGAGGTCATCGGGGCTGCCGCATTCACCACCACCACCGGAAACGTGACATCGGGAAACAGGGCATAGCGCAAAGAACCAAAGGCAAAACAACCCGCCACGACGACCACCAGCCACAGGGCGATCGTGGGCCAGGGATTGAGAATTGCCCATTTCGAGATATTGAAGCGTTCGCGAACCGAACGACGGGGAGAAGGCTGAGCCATTGCAAAAACCGCAATCAGGACAATCTGGTTGGAACTAGGAAAAGCCCAAATTCAAAAGGACATGGGGTAGATGGGCCGCCAGCAGGCAAAGGCATTCGCCAATGAGGAGACGTGGACGAAAGCCCCTAATGCACTTTATCAAAAACTGTTTAGCGTTTTATCGAGAACCCTTCATCTGCCTTTGGGCTGGGGGGCGAGCTTGGCGGGCTTGGCCCAGTTGAATTTGGGTCGAATCCCACTCAACCAATCGCAATCCAAGGACAACTGAGGCAGGGCTTAAATAATTTTCGTTGAAAAATGAAATGATATGTCTACTTATACCTCTAGTCGCGAAGTTTGGCGGATTTGGTTTGGCCTGGTTGCCCATTTTCGTGGCGCGATCGCGTAGTGGAATCTGTGGGTGCGATCGCGCAGTGGAACGAACGTGGGGCCGCAGCAGGGAGGCCAATTGTCCCGCGAAATCGGCTGATTTTGTAAAGCGTAGTTTACAGTAGGCAATAGGGTGATTTTGTATGGACGTGGAGTGAAGACATGAAAATTGGCTCGGAAGCCCATAAAACGCTGTTCTGCCAAAGCTTTATGGACAGCCATAAACCCTATGAACCCGAAACCCTGCCCTGGCCAGATTTAGATGAGGCCACTGTGGCCCGTCTCCGCAAAATCCCATTTTGGGACGAAGCCCTCTACACCGAGCAAAAAGCGGGCGTGATGCTGCAAACCTACGCAGACATGGTGGAAGATCCCGCAATTCGGGCCGCGATCGCCCTCCAAGCGCGGGAAGAAGCTCGCCACGGTCGGGTGATTGCCCACATGATTCAGCGGTATGGGTTTGAAATCCCTGAACGACCCGCCCCCAAAATGCCTGCCGACATGGAAGCCGGATTTGTCAAATTTGGCTATGGCGAATGTTTTGACTCGTTCTTTGCCTTTGGTCTGTTTGGCATCGCGCGGCAGACCGATTACATTCCAGAATCTTTGTTTACTATTTTTGATACGTTGATCGACGAAGAAGCCCGTCACATGGTCTTTTTTGTGAATTGGATTGCGTACAAGCAGGTTGCAGAAGGCAAGGGAGCCCTGCGTCCGCTCAATTCCCTCTGGCAATATACCGGGGCTTTGCAACGGCGGTTGGATAGCCTGCGCGGCATGGGCAAGAGCAAAACCAAGAAAAACGCCAGTAAGAAAGGGTTTACGGCATCGGGCGCGAAGGCGGTAAATGCCAATATTTCCCTGGATTTGTTTTTGGAAACCTGTTTGAGCGAAAACGAAAAACGGATGAGCGTGTATCCGGCGGAGTTGCTGCGGCCCGAATTTTTGCCGACGATGGCCGGGGTTGCCCTTAATACGGTGCGTTTGTTGCCGAAGAAAAAAGCCCAACCCATTGCCGATGCAGCCTAGGATGACTTGGTGATTGATCTGCTGTTAGTCCCCCAGGGCGTGGAGTATGAGGCGGTTTGTCGGGGTGTGCGGGGCATGGCGAACCCGCCCCCGGTGTGGCCTGTCGCGGCAGGGCCGGCAATTGGGCGATCGCTGGCTCAACTACACCAAACTGGGGTGTTGCAGTCTGGCCAATCGGTGGTGTTGCTGGGGTTGTGTGGGGCGTTGGTGCCGGAGTTGGCGGTGGGGGCCAGGGTACTTTACCGCGACTGTCGGGCGATCGCGGGGGGGCAGGTGACAGGGCGGTGGCTCTGCGATCGCGATCTGACTACAGCGATGCAACAGCAGCTCGGCCTTGCTCTGGTGGAGGCGGTGACGTGCGATCGTGTGGTCTCGACTGTGGCCGCGAAACATGACCTGGCTCAGCAGTTTGCGGCCCAAGTGGTGGATATGGAAGGGTCTGTGGCCTTGGCCTCCTTAACTGCTTTGGGGATTCGGGTGGCAATGGTGCGCGTCGTGAGTGATGGCAGCGATCGCGACATTCCAGATTTGACTAATGTCTTCACTGCCGATGGTGAACTTCAGCCCCTGGCCCTGACTATGGCCCTGTTGCGCCAACCTGTGCCTGCTTTTCACCTGATTCGCGGTTCGTTATCCAGCTTAAAGATTCTGCAAGCCCTGACTACTGATTTATTTAAGAATAGATACACCTGAACTATAATAAGGATGATCCATTTTTGAGGGCCGCAGATGGATGCCTTGAAGCCTCGTGAGCGGGAATATTGGGAGTTGTGCATTGCCTACATCGCCAAGCACGGCTATCCGCCCCCCATTCGGGAAACCATCGTCCTGATGAACTATCACACGCCGTCTGCGATTCAAAATATCCGGAAGAGCCTGCGAGCCAAGGGGTATATCGATTGGGTAAAGGGCAAACCGGGGACGCTGCAAATTTTGCGCTATCCCGATCGCGATCGCGGGGTACTCCTGCATGGGACGATCGCCGCTGGAGGCGTGGTGGAGTCTTTCCCGGAGCCTGATCCCAAGCCGTTGGCGATCGCGGGAATGCCTGTGCAACCGGGGAGTTATGGCTTGAAAGTCATGGGCGATAGTATGATTGGGGCGCACATTTGTCCGGGGGATATTGTCATCCTGAATCCGGTGACGGATGTGCAAGCGTTGAGACCGGGCAGTATTGTGGCGGCTTGGGTTGAGGGCGAAGGGGTAACCCTCAAGCATTTGTTTTTGGAACGCGATCGCGTCCGCCTGCAACCGGCCAATCCGGCCCACCCCGTCATCGAGAAAAATGCCGATCAAGTCCACATTCAGGGCGTACTTGTGGGCCTCCAACGCCAGTATCAAGCCTAGTGGTCGCTTAGTCTGGTAGCTATCATTAGAATTTAATGAGCTTAAATTTCTTATAGATTTAGAGAACTAAGCCTATTCTCAACCAATCGATGGCTGTCAGTTCAAGCGACTTTCTTATTAACGTGTCTTGATGCCTCGGTTTCATAGCACTTCAGAATTAACGCGGAAAGATTATCCAAGTCATTTACTGATGAAATAATAACTCTGGATGAAGCATCTCCTAATGACGCTGACATTTCCTGCACTTCAAATCCTGGTGCTAAAGACTTCACCTCACTGATTGGTAGTCGTGTGACAAAACTTTTCTTTTTAGGCGTTAGATAAAACCGTAAAAACCACCAATTTGTTTTGCCAACATTAATGCCAAAGTAAGATATGACATCTTTATATTTTACTTCCAGATTATACGCCGCAGAACCTGTTGCAATGGCCCTAACTTTTTCAAAGACTTCAAGTTCCTCTGCTGTTGTCTCAACTTTTACTTCATCTGGATATTGCTCTAGGTCATCTTGAACATCCTCAGTTTCACCGGGTTTAACCTCTAAACTACTTCCTGATTGCCCTATTTCCCTGCTAATTGACTGTGTCATCAAGTTGACCAAGCTACTTTGTATTGATTTTTTAACAATCGGATGAAACTTGGCAATAATCTTACTTGTGATTTTGCCTTCTATGGCGTATCTAGGTGCAATTGCACTAAGTTGGGCAACTAAGAATCGGATAAATTCATCAGATGGCGAACGTAAGATATTGTCTACTAACTGCGTCATGCCTGTGAGATAAATCATCTCCTCTGCACGATGTTTGATAAATGAAGTATCAAAATTATCTCTGTGAAAAATCTTTAAGTCATCAAGCTGATTTTGGTCATACTCTAAGATGTTGAAACTAAAAAAAGCTTCATCATCCATTACGTTTTCATGACGTAAATCAGTGAAAAAGCGGTATTCCACTCCGTTTGTAACAACCGCTAATTTTGTTGCAAGTAAGCCATTAAAATATCTTTTTAACTGGCCGTCATGAGCTTCTGGTTTCTTATTACGAGCTTTAGCCTCTACAATCATGACAATAACGCCATTAATTGCGATAGCATAATCGACTTTTTCGAACTGTCCTGATTTTTTGACAGCAAAATCAGCAATAAACTCTGGAATTACTTCTGCTGGATCAAAAACATCGTAGCCTAGCGCACTGAAGAAAGGGATGATCAGTCCCATCTTTGTAGATTCCTCACCTGTAACAACATCGGCTCGTTTACGGACTTGCTCTGAAACCTTAGCGATGTCATCTGAAAAAGCCATTCGGAATTCTCCAGCAGTTAAAACTAACTCAATAGTGCCCTGGATTTTTTCTATAAACATTACTTTTGTAATTTTCCTTAAATACTCTCCTTCTTTGTTTAAGTTGTGATGCCAGTTCTAAATATTATTCCTGCAACAAGTATTATTTCTGGGCGTACACTCGGCCTTTCCAGGCTCCGCCTTGGCCGCGCCAGTGCCGCAGGGCCGAGTCCAGGGTCATGAGGTTATAGAGGAGGGCGATCGCCGGGAGACAAACGGCCCACAGTGGTGATAGGCCATAAAGCTGGATCGTGGGCCAGTAGGCGAGGGTCATCAGCGCCCAGCCCAATCCCCCGGCGATCGCGAGGGGCAGTTGGGCGGTCACGAGTCCGGTGATGAGGGCGATCGGGGCAACCAAATACACGAGTGCCATGCCGATGACTGTGCCCCCCAACAGCAGCGGTGAATAGTTGAGTTGGGTGTAGGCGGTGCGGGCGACCATATCCCAAATGGTTTGGAGGGAGTCGTAGGGTCGCAGACTGTGAGTGGTTTGGGTGAGGCCCAGCCAAATACGGCCACTGCCCGTTTGTTTCACGGCTTGGGCCAGGGAACAATCGTCAATTAAGGCTTGCCGCAAAATCTGTAAGCCGCCGATGTGTTCCAGGCGCGATCGCCGCAGTAAAATGCACCCGCCCGCTGCCGCCGCCGTTTTGCGATCGCTCTGATTTACCCAGGGAAAGGGATAGAGCTTTTGGAAGAAGAAGACAAACGCTGGAATGAGCAGTTTTTCCCAAAGGCTGTCGCACCGCAGCAACACCATCAACGACACTAGATCGCGATCGTCCTCCTGGGCTTTGGCCACAAGCCGACTGAGATTGCTGGAATCGTGGGCAATGTCAGCATCGGTAAACAAAACGTAATCGGGTTGCGGAGTTTGGGTTTGGAGATAGCGCACTCCCTGCTCCATTGCCCACAGTTTGCCCGTCCAGCCCGCAGGTAACGGTTCCGCCGCAAGGACGGTGAGCTGCTCGGCTCGGCCCAGGCTGGTTGCTGCTTGTCGTGCCACCGCTCCAGTGCCATCTGTACTGTGATCGTCTACCACCACAATCTGAAATGGCCCTGGATAGTCTTGTTGCAACAGCGATCGCACCGTTGTGGGTAATATATCTGCTTCATTCCGTGCTGGAATCACCGCCCACACTTTTGGCAAGGGACTGTCTGGGGGGAACTGGGGAACGGTCTCGGTCAGTCGTTGATCGCAACGCCAAAAATTGCCCCAAACCGTTAGTAACCCCACCCAAATTGCAACAGATAGAATTGCCACGCCCAAACCAAATTCACCCACCATAACGATTGCCATTCATGACCAATAGGAGGCACAATACATCACTTATGGGAGGAGTGTGAACTTATGCAAACACAAGACAAATCGACAACGGCTCAACAGCGGATTTCGGCAGCGCAATTGAATGCCGCGATCGCCCGTAGCCAGGAGTACTTACTATCCCTGCAAAAGTCCGATGGTTACTGGTGGGCCGAGCTAGAGTCGAACGTCACGATGGCGGCAGAAGTGGTTTTGCTCCACAAAATTTGGGGCACCGACACGACCCGGCCCTTGCATAAGGTCGAACCTTACCTCCGGCGGCAACAGCGCGAGCATGGCGGCTGGGAATTGTTTTATGGCGATGGCGGCGAACTCAGCACCACCGTCGAAGCTTATATGGCCCTGCGGTTGCTCGGCGTTCCCGCGACCGATCCTGCCCTGCAAAAAGCTCGTCGTTTCATTCTCGATCGGGGCGGCATCAGCAAAACTCGCATTTTTACCAAGTTTCATTTAGCGCTGATTGGGTGTTATGACTGGCGGGGGCTCCCCTCTCTTCCCGCCTGGATCATGCTCCTGCCCCAGAGTTTTCCGGTGTATGAAATGTCAAGCTGGGCTCGGAGTAGCACGGTGCCGCTGCTCGTTGTGTTCGACCAAAAGCCTGTCTATTCCGTGAATCCGGCAATTAACCTGGATGAACTCTACGCCGAAGGCCGAAACAATGTGGTCTTTGAACTGCCCAGCAATGGCGATTGGTCAGATGTTTTCCTGTGGCTCGACAAAGCCTTCAAAGTCTCAGAAGACCTGAACCTGGTGCCCTTCCGGGAACAAGGCATCCAAGCGGCAGAAAAGTGGATCTTGGAACGGCAGGAACCGACGGGGGATTGGGGCGGCATCATTCCGGCGATGCTCAATTCGCTGCTGGCGCTCCGGGCGTTGGGCTATGACGCGAATGATCCGATTGTGGTGCGCGGAATGCAGGGGGTCGATCGCTTTGCCATTGAAACCGATGAGGCTTACTGGATGCAGCCCTGTGTGTCGCCCGTGTGGGATACGGCCTTGGTGGTGCGATCGCTGATTGATGCTGGCATGGCGGCAGATACTCCGGCGCTGGTCAAAGCGGGCCAGTGGTTGCTGGATAACCAAATTTTGGATTATGGCGACTGGGCAATCAAAAATAAGGCCGGAAAACCTGGTGCGTGGGCGTTTGAGTTTATCAACCGGTTTTACCCCGATGTGGATGATTCGGCGGTGGTGGTAATGGCTTTGAATGCGCTCCAAATGCCGAACGAAGCGGAAAAACACGCCGCGATCGCCCGTGCGGTGGATTGGATTGCGACCATGCAGTGTCGGCCTGGGGGGTGGGCCGCCTTTGACCTGAACAATGATGCCGATTGGCTTAACCAGGTGCCCTACGGTGACTTGAAAGCCATGATTGACCCCAACACTGCCGATGTCACCGCCCGCGTGTTGGAAATGGTTGGACGGTTGCAACACAGTGGCCTTCCTGCCGCTACCCAAGTCCAACTGCTCAAGTCAATTTCGGGCGATCGCCTCAGCCGCGCTCTGGCCTACCTGACCCAAGAGCAAGAACCCGAAGGCTGCTGGTTTGGGCGCTGGGGCGTGAACTACATCTACGGCACCAGCGGGGTTTTGTCAGCGTTATCCCTAGTGGCGGCTAAAACTCACCGTCGCCAAATCGAACGGGGGGCTAACTGGCTCATGACGTGCCAAAACCGAGATGGGGGTTGGGGTGAAACCTGCTTCAGCTACAACGATCGCACCCTGATGGGCCAGGGCGACAGCACCGCCTCTCAAACGGCCTGGGCCTTGACGGGCTTGCTGGCCGCAGGCGAGGCCCTCGGTACCTACGAAACCGTGGCGATCGACCGGGGCGTTCAATACTTGCTTGATACCCAACAGGCTGATGGCAGTTGGGATGAAGACTATTTCACCGGGACTGGCTTCCCTTGCCATTTCTACCTGAAATATCATCTCTATTTGCAACATTTCCCCCTCACGGCGATCGGTCGCTATCGGGCGATGCAACACGCCTCCTCAGCCACGGTTTAAGGCGAGTTTTTTCCCTAACCTGCATTATTTTTGATGGTAGGGGCATCCCTGGTGGGTGCCCTGGCGGTAGCAACGCATTCTAGATAAGGAACGATGGGCTGCGATTCCCTTTTTGAAAAGTAATTTAGCTAAAGCCTAATACGGTTGAAATTGTATGGTTTTAGTGGAGTCGGATGCTCATTCTTCACCGCTACTGACCACTTAAAAAGCCCCTGAACTTGTGATTCAGAGGCTTTTAGAACAATATTGGAACCGTTTTTCATGAGGTTGATTTAACACAACAGGGAACAGACCAAAACAGTCAAATTGAATTTTGCCACCATCTCACATCGCAACTTGATAAGCTACGCCACGATATTTGAGTGTTTTCATTCCGGTTGTTTTGGGTTGGGCAAGGCATTGCCGCATTTGATAGTTATTGCCTAAAAACAAACCGTTTTGGTGCCGAACCTGGCAGTTGACTGCGATCGCCGGAGAGAGTTCGTAGGTATGGCCTAAAAATAATAAGGTCATGGTGAAGCTCCTGATAAACAGTGATTCTGGAAACTTAAGTTCCCTGCAAAAAATATTCGTACTTCTGCATATAAACGTCAATAGTTTTGTGTTTTCGGCAACAAAAAATTATTTTTCTGTTACGAAACGCTGGCTGCGTGAGGAGTCTGTGACAAACTAATTTATCTGGCGACAAAGTTTTGTAGATGGCCGGTGGGGCTGTTAACTGGGGTGGCGCGATCGCCCAGGGATTTGCAATTGAATTGGCTACTGACAATATGGGGCGGGTTGGTGGTGGGGCGGGACGATCGCGATCGACGGCGTGGTTTTTGGGCTTTGTGGGGCAGGATTTAGGGATATCTCTCCATCGGAGCAGTTGATTTGCGACGCGCAAAGGGGGTTAATATCGCTATGATCCGAAACAGATAGAGATCGATATTGAGTTAGAAGGCTCCAGATTGACCATGACATCCTATGCGTCCTCTACGGCTAGAGCAGAAATGAGTGAGTTGCGGCGGCTCCGGGGGCTGTTGCCACCAGAGTTGCAAAGTTGGGTTTCGATTGAAGCGACAACGGCAGTAAATCCACCGCTGATTACCTGTGAGGAGATTGGCAAGGATGAGGTCGAAATTCAAATCGACATGGTGAAGTGGGAGCAACTGGCGACGGATCAGCGCAATCTTATGTTTTGGCATGAGGTGGGGCGCATCCAAAATGACACGATCCCCCGTGACGGTTGGGAAATGGCGGCTTTGGCGATCGGCTTGGGGGGCGCAGTGGGCGAACTATGGGTTCAAGATGGCTTGCTGCTGGTGCTGGCGTTGGCGTTGTGCGGAGTCTCTGGCTGGCGGCTTTGGCAGAAGAATAATAACGACAAGGTGATTCAAGAGCTGCTCGATGCGGATGAACGGGCGATCGCGTTGGCGACGCGGTTTGGCTATTCCCTGCCCAATGCTTACAAGAGTTTGGGGAGCGCATTGAAGGTTTTGATTGAACAGTCACCGAAGAAGAAATTGCGCTCTCGGTATGAAGCGCGGTTGGATGCGTTGAAGAAGAGTGCATCTAAGGCCAAAGCCAAGATGAAAGAGCAACCTAGCGAAATGTACTAGATTCAGAGCCTTATCTTTCGGCATTGGGAATGAACGCGATCGCGACTTGTGGGCGATCGCGTTTGTTGTATTGAGATGCTTTTCTAGTGCATCAGCTTAGACGATCGATGCCTAGCTTCCGTGGAGGTGGATACAATGGAGCCAGTCGATGCAATGCACTCGCGATCGCTGGCAATTATGGTAAAAGCTCCCCTGGAACCGCACCTGCTATATCCCGATTCGGATGGCAAACCGATGGCTGAGAACACTGTGCAGTATGACTGGATTGTTTGCTTGGTGGCCAATCTCAGGCATTTGTTCAAAGGTCAAACGGTGTTTGTGGCTGGGGATTTGCTGTGGTATCCGCACCAGGTTGAGGTGCCTCCGGCTCCGGCCCAGGCTCCCGATGTCATGGTGGTGGTGGGCCGTCCGGCGGGCGATCGGGGGAGCTACAAACAGTGGGAAGAAGACAATATCGCGCCCCAAGTCGTGTTTGAAATCTTGTCACCCAGCAACAGTGCCAGGGAAATGTTGCATAAACAACGGTTTTATCAACAGCATGGGGTGCTGGAAATGTTTTTTTACGATCCCGACTCCTACGATTTTTGGGGGTTGGTGCGGGCGACGCAAACCGATGATCTTGCGCCTGTGACGGCGCTCAACTTTCCTTGGGTTTCGCCCATATTAGGAATTCGGTTTGAGCTATGGGCTGAGGGGTTGGTGTTGTTCCATCCCAATGGCGAACGGTTCAAAGACCCGGATGATGTTTTCGATGAGCGCGACCAAGCGCAACAGGAGCGTGACCAGGCCCAGGAGGAACGCGACCAGGCCCAGGAGGAACGCGATCGCGCCTTTGCGAAGTTGCGAGAATTAGGAATTGATCCAACTGCGCTATAGCCCTGACCATTCATGCCCAGTTCGCTTACTCCGGCTTGGGCACCCACCAGGGATGCCCCTACTGCCAAAGATCGGAACTGTGTTGCTGCGCAATCCTGGTAGTGCGCTTGGGCAAAGGGATTTGTGGAGTTTGTCTCATTGGCAGGAATCAGGCTGGAGTGGTGAACGCCTGGGCGATCGCTGTTGACCGCTCAAACTTCAAGATTGGGACAGCCGTTGCACGTTTTCTCCCCCCAGTAAGTCGTGGGCTTCTTGCAACAGTTGAGGAATTTTGTCGGCGTGGGGGCTGTTGCGGAGTAACGGCAAGATGGCGGTTAAGTCAACCTGATCGACCTTGGCACCCGGAAACCAGTGGCTAGCTTGGCCGAGCAAGTTGTAGCGCATCTTGGCATATTCGGTCATGTCGTAGGCGATCGCCAAGTTCCGCAACCACAACACCGTTGGAATATTTAAGCGACCAGGAGTTTGGGCCACATCGGGCAAGCCAATTTCCCAGGTTTTGTACCAAGCTTCGCCCAACCGTTCGATCGCACCTTGTTCTAGTTGATGCAAGATTGGGGGTAAGATTTCATCAACGCGATCGAGGTAGTCCAGTGCTTTCAAATGTTCATCAAAATCCTCAGGACGAGAGGCCCCAACGCTGAGCGTGTGAACTTGAGAACGACTCAAACAAAACAAATCATTGAACACGATTGGACTCAATGGCGCACACAATTTCACTAAGCGCTGGGGCGGTCGATAGAGTAACCCACCTTTATCGGATGGACTGATGATAAACACGCCCATGTCTTGCTGAGTGGCGGCGGCGATCGCGGGCCAATTCCGTTGATTGATGTAGTACCAATGCAAGTTGACATAATCAAATTGTCCGGTTTCGCACGTGCGGACAATGACATCCGTGGGGCCGTGGGTCGAAAAGCCAACAAAGCGAATCCGGCCTTGCCGTTGGTAGTCGCGCACGACATCGAGACAACCGCCCGGTCGTAGGGTCCACTCTAAAATGTCATCCGTGTTAATGCCGTGAATGCCCAACAAATCCACATAATCGAGGTGTAGGTAAGCCAGGGATTGGTCGAGTTTAGCTCGAAATTCTTGGGGATCAGCAGTGGGTGAAACCTTGGTTTGCACAATCAAGCGATCGCGGGGCAGCGTTGGTAAAATCTGGCCGAGTTGCATCTCAGAACTGCCATAACCCCGTGCCGTTTCGATATGGTTGATTCCCAGATCCAGAGATCGCCGAATCGTTGCTTCTAAATTGGCTTGTTGTTCGGCAGGCACCTCCGATAGCGGGACATCCTGCCATTTGTATTGATAGCGCATACCGCCACAGGAAAAAACGGGCATTTGCAATTCGGTACGGCCAAAACGTCGATAGCGCATAGGGTCAGAGTTCAAAGCGTGTAACCACTTTCCCTACTGTAGTGAATTTTGGTGCTGTTAGGCCAAGCCGCGCTAGCTCCACCCAAGCGTCTATAGCTAAAGGCTAAAGAAGGGTTAAACCCCTCCCTGGCCTTTGGTGGTATTTACCAGCGATCGCTGGATTTAGCTGAACTCCTCACCACAAACCTGAATTGCCGCTCTGAGCGATTAGCTTAATGATCGATCAGGTTTTGCTTGAGGGTGAGTTCAAGTCTGTATTAGAGTGCAGGAAGTACAGGTCAAGGCGATCGGGGAACTGCAACGACAGGCTAGCCACGACCACTGCACCGGACAGCACTTCCCAAGCATTGATGGATCGAATTGCCTGTGGCAAGATGGGCCTTAACATCTAACCTATAACAGCCATTATGAGCAATATGCCGCCGCCTGACTCTGATGAGCTTGATGAATTTCAACAATCCATCCTACCGGAAGTTCTACCAAGCAGTGAGGTGGAAGCCTCAATTCTATTCGTTAATCTTTATGGCTTTGAACGCTTGGCTGCACAATGGGATATTGCACCCCGCGTTGAATTATTGAATCACTATTTTGAATCAATAGTAGATACCATTTTTGAGTGCCAAGGCACACTTGATAAATACATTGACTCAACAGTCATGGCTGTGTTTGGCTCTCCGTTACCCCTCGAAAACCATGCACTGATGGCAATTAAAGCCGCCTTGCAAATGCGCGAGCGGCTGCCAAACGTCAACCGTCACTGGTTTCCAAATGAACCTTGTCCCCTGACAATTGGCATAGGCATCAACACAGATCAGATTGTTCATGGGTATGTAGGGACTCCTCAAAGGTCTGAGTTTACCGCCATTGGACATGGCGTGAACGTGGCAAACTACTTGAGCCAACAGACACAAAACTATAGGTGCGACATTTTAATTGGACAAAAAACGTATGAAAGTTCTGCTGCGTCGATTCAGGCAAAGGAAAAAGGCTTGACCCAACTGATGGACGCAGAAATCCCAGTCAAAATTTACGAATTGATTGGATTACACGCTTGATAGCGAGACTGTAAATTAAATCGTGGCAGAGGTCAGAAGTCAAGTCCTAATGAACTATTGACTTAAGAGTTTTCAGTAGTGCTTCAAAGATAATTACCCTGAATAACCAAATGCTTGCTATTAAACGTTTTCAGTACCGTATTCTTACTAAGATATAGCATCATCCACAATGACACAGAGGTAGGGTTGCCAAAGTACAAGAAATATGAAGGAAGTCAGTATAAAACTATATTGGATGATAAGAGAAAACTACGAAAGAGACTTTTGATTATCTGTTGCATTTGCTAACTAGAAAATAAAATCAGAAGCAATAATAGAATTAAAAATGGAATGAAAATCTAAAACAATACAATTGGTGAAGTCTTGACAACTAAACTTTAGGCAAACAATTTAAACCGTTTGAGTCGAAATAGTTAGAATGATATCTTGAGGCAGATTCTTTTTAGATAAGAGCAACTGCAATCAAAAGGCAAAATGCCAGAGAAAGGTTAAACCCCTCCCTGGCATTGGTGCTGAATCCAGCGATCGCTGGATTTAGCTCAACTCCTCACAGTCAGATGGATTGCCAACCTGAGGCTGTGGTGTGTTTATTGAATCACCAAGTCTTGATTGAGGGTCAAGTTCAAATCACTGTTGGGATTCAACGAGTACAAATCAATGCGATCCGGGAAGAGCAGCGAGAGACCAGCCCCGACGACTGCACCAGGCAATACTTCCCAGGCTTTGATCTCGCGATCGCCAGTGACGGCTGCAATCCCGGCGGCGGCCCCAGCACCGATAACTGTACTGGCAATCACCTTACCCGTCGAAACGCCTTTCCTGATGGTTTCAGTGCTGGTAATCAGGCTCGAAGAGGCATCCATTGCCCGCCGCTGACCATTGGGGGTAACCAACTCTTTCGCGGTGAACTGAGCCCCGTTAGAGGAGGATTGCAAAGTACCGATGACATCACTGCCAGCGGGAATCAACACTTGCCCATCTGCGGTGACCACGTTTTGCGCCACTTTCATGGTGAACGGAATTGGGGGTTCGTTCTTCGCGAGCAAAATGCGATCGGCACCTTCATACCGGACGGGAATTTGAGTGCCAGCCGGGATGCGCAAGCCCACGGGAGCGGTGTTGCCACCAACGATATAGGGCGAGTTAATCATGGCGACTTGGCCAGTGCTGACCAATGCCTGGTAAATCAACGCGGCAACCTCAGCCCGAGTGGCCGCCCGCTTAGGATTCAAGACGGTCAGGTTGGGATAGTTGACGACCATATCCCGCTCGGTTGCCGCTGCAATGCTGGCTTGAGCGTAGTTGGAGATGGCACCAGCGTCAGCGTAGTAACCCAAGACCTGGTTGACGTTGCCTGTTGCGGTGTAGCCCAGCCCGTTGTTCAACGAGACGAGGACTTGCTCACGGGGAATGTTGAGGTTGGGCTGGAAGGTGTTACCGGGGAAGCCAGCCATGAAACCGGTGACATAGGCTCGCTGGATGGCTCCAGCACCCCAATAAGAGGGGGCGACATCACTGAAATTAACGGGAGGCCGGATCGTCGGCTTGTTGCTAAAAGCCTTGTTGATCATGGCCGCAAATTGGGCGCGCGTTACGGGGTCTTCTGGGCGAAACGTTCCATCCTCGGCGAAACCTGCAATGATTCCTCGTGCAGTTAATTCGTTAATAAATGGAGCTGCCCAATAGTTCGCCGGAACGTCCGGAAAGGCGGTTTGGGCAGTGGCGGGGGCGGTCATCACGAGCGGTGCAACAGCCCCTGTTGCGAATCCCAGGGCTACGAGTAAAGCGGTCCCTGATTTCCAACTATTGGAATTCACCATGGGAGAGTTCTCCAAAGAAACATCGACTACTTGTTGTTAGGTATGTAGACCTTGCACAAGGAAAGAAGGTTCCTGGGGGGATAAACAGCAAAATTTGGCAGATTTTGACAAAGAATGTGGCAATATCGCGATCGCTGAGGGTAGAACGCCGTCAACGAAACGTGAGGTTCGCTCTTTGTCGAAACAGTTGCTTCCAAACGCCGGATTGTCCTCCCAAGGTGTTTGGTGTCAAAGCGGATGAAAACGCTTTTGCTGACTGCAAGTCATTGCAACGCAACTAACACAAAAACACCGTTAGGGTATGGTTAGTGGTATTGCTTGATGACAGCAACGCACCAGAAAACACTTCGTAGAGCAAGCCGTTGGCCTTGCAACTGCATGATACTCTCAGAATCTGTGATTGAAACGATCATTCACGGGGTGATCCTGGAGGTCATGAGCCAAAATTTACAGGGGCTTTAGGATTCCCCCCTTGTCAAGGGTCCGTTCAAGCTTCTAAGTTTAGAATCCTCCTGGGGATTGGGTATGTCCGGACAGTTTGGCGAAATTCATCTGGCGTAAAATTAGCTGACAAATGACTGGTGGTGAAGGGATGGGTGTGGCCGGTAGTGGTGGAGACGGGGGCGGGGTGGGTGCATCAATGGCGGGTGCATCAATAGGAACTGGGCCGGATTGGGATAATGGGGCTGCTGGAAAGACGAAGCTTTGACGGCAGCAAGGTTGCTTTTGGGGATGGGGCACGTATGATTGGGCGGGCGGAGTGGTTGGAAGCGGTGCGGGCGTGTTGTCCGGATGAGGTGGCGTTTCAGCAACTGCTGGCGTTGTTGGCGGCGCGGGAGGCGGCGATGGACGATCGCCCACTGGGGTTGTTGCAGGGGCCGCGCAATGCGGCCATTTTGGATTTGATTCCGGATCGCATTTTTCGGGTTAACCGTGATGGGGATAATCTCGATTTCAAGGGGACTGAGGAAGATACGGTGAATGGGGTGTTGCCGGAGACGATCGCGGGGACGAATTTGCGTCAGTTTTTGCCTCCGGCGATCGCGCAAACGGCGTTAACGGCGATCGCCCAGGCCCTGGAAACCGGAAAATTACAAACGTTTGAATATCAAATTCCTAAAGCCTGGGAGCCAAATGCGGGTGAACTGCGGGAATATGAAGTGCGGTTAGTCGTGTGCGGGCCGGAGGAGGTGCTGGCGATCGAGCGGGATATTACCGATCGCAAACGGGCGGAGGCAGCGCTGCGGTTGAGCGAAAGTCGGAATCGGGCGTTTCTGAATGCCATTCCTGACTTGCTCTTTCGGATGCGGCGCGATGGCACGTATTTGGATGCCCGCGCGGATAATTTGCGGGATTTGGCGGTGCCACCGGAGACGTTGCTGGGGCGCACGGTTTATGATGTGTTGCCGCCGGCAGTGGCCCAACAACGAATGTATTGGATTGAGCAAGCCTTGGGGACGGGCCAGCCCCAGCGCTATGAATATCAGTTGGTGGTGCAGGGGGAATTGCGGGATTATGAGGCCCGGATTGTGGTGATTAATGATGAGGAAGTGCTGGCGATTATGCGAGATATTACGGAGCGCAAACGGCGCGATCGCCAACTCCGGGCCAGCACCGAACGCCAAGCCGAATTGTACCAACAGTTGCAACAGCTCAACGCCAGTTTGGAACAGCAAGTCGAAGCCCGCACGGCTGAATTACGCCAGAAAATGCAAGAACTCGAACATCTGAGTCAGCAAAAAGATGACTGTCTCCATGCGGTGTCCCACGATCTCCGCACGCCGATGATGGGGATGCGGCTGGTGTTGCAAAACCTGTTAAATAAGGCGGATGGTGGCATTGCGATCGCTCCAATGATTATTGAGCGGATGATCCAAAGCCTCGATCGCCAACTTGCCATGATTCAATCGTTGCTAGAAGCCCATTCCAGCGATGTTCAAGGCATTCAGTTACACTATGAACCCGTTGATCTACAAGCATTAATTGCCGCGATCGCGATCGACCTTGCCCCCATCGTCAAACAGCACCAGGCCACCCTCGACAACCAAGTCATGGCCGCGCTCCCGCCCATCACTGCCGATCCAACCCATCTCCGCCGCGTCTTCGAAAACCTGATTACCAACGCCCTCCAAAGCAACCCAACCGGCGTCCACATTTGCCTCCAGGCCCACGTCAAAGACAACCAAATCCTTTGCACCGTCCGCGACAACGGTGTTGGCATCGCCCCCAATGACTGCGAAACCCTCTTCGATCGCTACGCCCAAGGAGCCCAACGCCGCCGCTCAACCGGAATTGGCTTAGGCTTATACCTCTGTCGGCAAATCATCACGGCCCACGGCGGTGAAATTGCAGTCACCAGCAGCCTCGGCCACGGTGCTACCTTTGGGTTTACCCTCCCATTGACCCATGTCTAACCCAAGCCTCGCCATTGGGTTTTGTTCCGGTGCTGGTTAAGTGCCAACAAGCCATTAAGGTCGAGGGAAATCCGAAGCCGGACGGAAATTTTCGACGGGCACGTCCCGCAACGCCTGCGCCATAAAGTTGCGCCAAATGGGTGCCACATAGGTGCCCCCAGTCGCGCCATAGCCAATAGGCGAGTAATCGTCATTGCCCACCCACACCGCCGTCGAAAGTTGCGGCACATAGCCCACAAACCAAATATCCCGTTCCGACGAAGTCGTACCTGTTTTCCCAGCCGCCGGACGACCAATCTGGGCGGCGGTAGCCGTCCCGCCGTTGATAACATCCTGCAACACGCTATTCAACGAAGCTGAAGCCCACGGGTCTAAGACCAACTGGGGTTTGGGCGTATTATCTAACAACACATTGCCCGAACTGTCGGTCACTTGCACAATGAGCGTTGTTTCCGAATACCAGCCATTGTTGGCAAACGTGGCATAGGCCCCTGCCATTTCTAGCGGGGTTAAATCTACAGAGCCCAAGGGCAGCGATACGACAGGTTCAATGGGGCTGCGGATGCCAATCGTCCGAACAACATCAATGACTTTATTCAAGCCCACTTCTTGCCCCAGTCTTACGGCTGGGATGTTCCGCGAAACAGCTAACGCATTGCGGATTGAAATTGGCCCCGAAAATGACCCATCGTAATTTTGGGGATAGTACATGTCGTAGCCATCGGGATAGCCCACAGGGCTGTCATCGACTGTGGAATCTGGGCCATATTTGCCTGTGGCAAAAGCGGTGTAATACACAAAAGGCTTAAAGGCCGAACCGGGTTGCCGGAGGGCTTGAATGGCACGGTTATACTGGCTCTTGCGATAATCAACCCCGCCCACCATTGCTTTGACGAAGTGAGTCCGAGGATCAACCGCAACCAGGGCCATCTGATCCGCATAGATTCCTTGGGAGACTAGCGATTCGTGCCCTTGTTTCACCACATCTTCGGCCAGCCTTTGCAGTTTGGTATCGACCGTTGTTTGGACGCGCATTCCACCTTTGAGCACAGCATCTCGACCAAAGCGCCGGGTCAGTTCTTGTACGGCGGCTTCTGTGACGTAGGGAATTTTGCTGGTTTGGAAAGAGGTAATGGTGCCGAGTTTGATGGGTTGCTTGAGGGCGGTGGCTTCTTCTGCGGCGGTGATCCACTGAAGCTCTTTCATGCGGTTGAGCACTTCGGCTTGGCGCTCTTTGGCTGCTTTTAGATCCACAAAGGGGCTGAGGGACTCTGGTGCTTGGATCAAGCCTGCCATCATGGCTGATTCGGCCAGGGTTAACTTGGCGGCGGGTTTGCCAAAGTAGCTCTGGGCAGCGGTTTCTGCTCCGTAGGTGTTGTGCCCCCAATAAACCTGGTTCAGGTACATTTCCAGGATTTGGTTTTTGTTGAAGATCTGCTCGACTCGCATGGAGAGCACTGATTCAGCGAGTTTACGAGTGAAGGCTTGTTTGGGGCTGAGGAAGAGGTTTTTGACCAATTGCATGGTGAGCGTTGAGGCCCCTTCAACGGTGCGGCCTTCTGTCCAGTTGGCCCGGAAGGCCCGTGCAATGGAGGCGGGGTTGACCCCGTGGTGTTGGTAGAAGTAGCTGTCTTCGATCGCCATGACAGCCCGTTTCAAATGAGGCGAGATTTTATCTAGCGGTACGACTTCGCGGTTGGCTTCCCCGTGGAGGCTGGCTAGCAGTTCGCCCTTAATGTCGTAAATATGGGTGGTTTCTGTGGGGGCATAACTCCGGAGCACACGCACATCGGGCAGGTTACGGAAGCTGATGGCTAGGCCCACCAGCCCACCCGCGACGACTGAACTGGTGAGCATGGTGATGCCGAGCAGCATTCCGCCGGTCACTTTACCGACAGCACCGACAAAGCCTGACCCGGAGGCCGAACTGCGGTTAGGGGAGGTTTGTTTTTGGCGCAGGGTGTTGGACGACACGACAAGTTTCCTGAAAGAGCGTGGGCTAGATAATAAACGACTTCAGTGGGTTGGGAAACCCTTTTTTCGGGCGATTTCGTTGCGACTGAAGTTCGCTGGGGGGCGGCGATCGCCCCGAAGCCGATCGCTGGCGTGTAGGGGGCACGGGAGCCGGGAATGCCCCAATTCACCACAAGCGGAGACTGAAGGCAGGATAACAGTAGCGAAACGGTCGAAACAAGTTTAGAGTAGGGAGATGGCGCAAACGGCTCAACCTCCGCAGGGTTTAGAGTGCCTTGGCGATAGGGATCGCTTGCATTATAACCAGGTTGGTTCTTGAGTAGTTCTAATTAGCCCGTGAGTTTAACAGACCTCACGCCCAATTGCCAAAGTTTAAGACAAATTTAGTATTGAACGCTGCCGAGGGCATGAATTCGGGGTGAGGCAGCAGTGAGGAGAGGCGATGGAGTGGTTACAACGCGGTACGACGGAAATTTTTCCTGACCAGCCCCAGTCGGCATCAGCCGATGACAATTTGGTGGAGCGGTTGCGCCAGAGCGATCGCCCCTTGCGGGTGAAATTGGGGATTGATCCCACCGGGTCTGATATTCATCTGGGCCACAGTATTCCGGTGCGCAAATTGCGAGATTTCCAAGACGCTGGCCATACAGCGGTGTTGATCATTGGGGACTTTACGGCCCGCATTGGCGACCCAACGGGCAAATCGGATGTGCGCCAACAGTTGACCGAGGCCCAGGTGGCGGCCAACGCGAAGACTTATATTAACCAGGTGCGGCCCATTCTCGATTTTGATACACCGGGGCGGTTGGAGATTCGCTATAACTCGGAGTGGTTATCGAAGCTGGATCTGAGCCAAATTCTCGATCTCTTGGCGACGACCACGGTGGGGCAAATGCTGGCCAAGGAAGGGTTTGCGGAACGCTACGACAAAGGCAACCCGATTTACTTGCATGAGTTTCTCTACCCGTTGATGCAGGGGTATGATTCTGTGGCGATCGCGGCGGATGTGGAACTCGGTGGGACTGACCAAAAGTTCAACATTGCGATCGGGCGGGATTTGCAACGGCATTTTGGTCTACAGCCCCAGTTTGGCCTGCTGTTGCCGATTTTGATTGGGACAGACGGGGTGCAAAAAATGTCGAAATCCTTGGGGAACTATGTGGCCCTGACGGATGACCCCTTGACGATGTATTCCAAACTCGAAAAAACGCCAGATCATTTGCTGAAAAGTTATTTTGAGTTGCTCACCAAGCGATCGCTCGACCAATTGCCAGCCAACCCACGGGAGGGCCAAAAGCTGTTGGCGATGGATATTGTTACGCAAATTCACGGAGAGGCCGCAGCCCAGCAAGCCCAGGCCGCCGCAATGGCGTTAGTGCAGGGCGGGGGCAAAACCCAGCAGGATGTTGTGCCCGAATTTTCTCTGTCAACGGTGGCATTCCCGGCTAAGCTATTCTTCATCGTCAGTGCGAGTGGGCTGTGTAAAACCAGTTCCGATGCGCGGCGGCAGATCCAGGGTGGAGCTGTTAAATTAGATGGCGAACGGATTGATGAAGTCAACGTGACATTTGAAACCGCCGCAGCATTGGCAGGCCGAACGTTGAGCGTGGGTACGAAGCGATTTGTGCGCCTGGTTGACTAATCTGAGGCTAATCTAAGGCTGTGGCTCCAGTCCGACCTTGTTCCTTTGATGAGTAAGCCCCGATATGATACGAATTCCTCGCCCGATCGCGCGGGTGGCCTTGCCTCTGGCGATCGCCACTGTCCTCGCTGGTTGTTCTACCAAAGCATCGGAGTGTCGCAAGCTGTCCCAAGCGGTGAACGAAATCCGGCCCATTGCCGAACAGATTCAACAAGAAGGCAAGAAATTTGAAACATCGGCGAAGGCGGCTGGAGCGAAGAATGATCTCAAAGCCTTCAAAACGGCGGCGGCAGATTCGGCGAAAGCGTTTGACGGGCTGATTAACCAGCTCAATGGCTTGATCGGCAAGATTCAAGGGATTTCCCTCAAGGACGAAACCCTCGTAGGGATCAAGGATCGCTATGTGCAAAATGCGACGGCGATTAACGAATCGTTCAAATCGACCAGTCAGGCGTTGACGACGATCAGCAAAATTGAAAGCTCTCCCAAAGGGTTGCAAGAACTGCAACAAGCGGCCAATAGCTTGACCCAAACGGCCAGCAAAATGAATACATTAGTGCAAGAAGAAAGCAAAATGGTGACAGAATTTAATACCTATTGCGAGGTTAATCAAAAGTAGTAGCAACGTGAGGCTAAGCATTTGTCATGGGGAGTGAACCAACGGCGATCGCGGATCGCATCATTGTGCCCTTAGACGTCGCAACGACGGAACAGGCGATCGCCCTAGTCGAGCGTTTACCCGCAGTCAATTTTTGGAAAGTAGGCTTGGAGCTATTTGTGAGCGCTGGCCCCAGCATTCTCACAGAGTTGAAGCAACGGCACAAAAAGATCTTTCTGGATCTCAAGTTTCATGACATCCCCAATACGGTAGCCGGAGCGTGCCAAGCGGCGGCCCAGCATGGGGTTGACCTGTTGACTGTTCACGCAGTGGGTGGGCGCGAGATGCTGAAGGCGGCCCAGCAAGCGGCAACCCAGGGGGCAACGGAAGCTGGCTATCCTGTGCCAACGTTGCTGGCGGTGACGTTATTAACGAGTTTGAACACGCGATCGCTAGCCTTTGATCTCAAAATTCCGCTGGAATTACCGGAATATGTGTTGCACATGGCCTTCTTGGCGAAGGATAGCGGCCTGGGCGGGGCTGTGTGTTCTCCCCAAGAAGTGGAGCAACTCCGCCGCACCTGTGGCCAAGACTTTGTGTTAGTTTGTCCGGGGGTGCGGCCCCTATGGGCTGCTGCTAATGACCAAAGCCGCACCATGACTCCCGGCAACGCAATCAAAGCGGGAGCCAGTTATCTGGTGATTGGTCGGCCCATTACGGCTGCCCCCGATCCCCACCAGGCGTTTGACCAAATTTGTGCCGAGATTGCGGCGGCCCTGTGACGGTGGTGATCATGACTGCGATAGGGCAATTTCTATGGGCGCGATTGCTATGAGGGCGATTTTTATGGGCGCGATCGCCTCTATCCAGCTCTAGACGAATCAGGCGAACAGGTGTATTGTCGTGGTGGGGCAGTTGGCGAGGACACCATGCTCAAAGTCTTGCATTTGTCTGATATCCACATGGGGAGCGGGTTTTCCCACGGACGCATCAACCCGGAAACTGGCTTAAACACACGCCTTGAGGATTTTGTGCAAACCTTGAGTCGGTGTATTGACCGAGCCTTGGCGGAACCTGTGGATTTAGTATTGTTTGGGGGGGATGCCTTTCCTGATGCCATGCCCCCACCCTATGTGCAGCAGGCGTTTGCTAGCCAGTTTCGCCGCTTAGCTGATGCTCAAATTCCAACAGTGTTGCTCGTTGGTAATCATGACCAACATTCCCAGGGCCAGGGGGGCGCTAGTCTCTGCATCTACCGGACTTTGGGGGTGCCTGGGTTTATTGTGGGCGATCGCCTGGAAACCCACCGGATTCAAACGCGCAATGGGGCAGTGCAGGTCATTACGATTCCCTGGCTAACTCGTTCCACCCTGCTAACTCGTCCCGATGCGGAGGGGTTGTCAATGGCGGCGGTGAACCAGTTATTGGGCGATCGCTTGCGAGTTGCTTTGGAAGGGGAAATTCGTCGGTTAGACCCCAACTTGCCAACGGTGTTGTTGGCCCATGCCATGGTGGATACGGCAACCTATGGAGCCGAGCGCTTTTTGGCTGTGGGCAAGGGGTTCACCATTCCGCTCGCGTTGCTGACCCGTGATTGCTTTGACTATGTGGCCTTGGGCCATGTCCATCGCCATCAGATTTTGTGTGAAGCTCCGCCTGTGGTTTACCCAGGTAGCATTGAACGGGTGGACTTTAGCGAAGAAAAAGAAGCGAAAGGCTATATCCTGGTGGCTTTGGCCAGAGGTCATGCCAATATTGAGTTTTGCCCCTTGCCTGTGCGGCCTTTTTGCACCGTTGAGGTGGATGTGACGGAAGCCACTGATCCCGAAGCGGCGATTTTGGCAGCGTTGGTTCCCGACCAAATTCAAGATGCGGTTGTGCGATTGATCTACCATGCTCGTCCGGCCCAACTGGAGGACATTGATGCGATCGCGCTGCAATCAGCGTTGGCCGTGGCCCACAGTTACAGCATTCAGCCTAATTTGGTGAGTCAGGCGACCCGCACCCGGTTGCCGGAACTTGACTTGGGGGTGCATTTAGATCCACTGCAAGTTTTGCAAGCGTATTTAGCCAACCGGAGCGATTTGCAAGACATTGAAGCTGAGATCTTAGCTGCGGCCCAAACCTTGTTATCGGATGACTTGTTTGTAGTGACTTCGCCGGAGGAGATTGAGGCTGAACTTGCCACCGCGATCGCCCAGGCTGAAGCGCCAGAAACCCAATTACGGTTGTTGTAGTGCTGTGGACCGTAATGCTCTGGCAGCAATTATTGGTTAACGGGGGGGCAGACGGTCATGGCGGCCTTGCGAGTCTGGACAATTCATCCTGGTTAGCCTGGTTTTGCTGAACCAGCTTGCTATCGCGGATGGATTCAAGCGGTTGAGGCGTTTAACTCATCTTCGTGAATTATGGAGACTGGGCAGGCAATACCAGTGCTCGTGTTGGTGGGTTGAAGTGTACTTAAAGATTTCATGAAAGCTCCGCACATCTATTGAGACTGATTTTGTCAACTGTATATGTTGTAACTAATCAGCTTTTTGGGGTTCCATAATGAAAAGCGCAATCCAAACTTCTAGCTTGGTCGTGGCGGGGCTCATCGCCAGCTTGGCGATCGCGGATAGCCAACCAGCGCAAGCGGCCTTGCTAACCTGGAATTTGACGTTTGAGTCCGGTGGTGTGCAGGTTGGAACTGGGGAATTTACCTACGACACGGATCAAGTGGCCCTCGTCCGACAACCGATGCCGTACTCTGCTGCTTACGTTGCCGATAAAGATGCGCCGCTCCGAGAGGATTTTGTGCCCCCTGCGGAGTATCCGGGTTTATGGACAGTGACTCGATATGCCAATCCTGTGGTCAATTTTGTGGCCCGTTTTCCTGAGGTAAACTGGACGCTCACAAATATTGCGGCCTGGTTTGACCCCAGCACTCCCGGCATTTTGGGCTATTTCGGCTGTAGTCGCTATGGCTGCTACACGTCCAATACTTGGTTTGGCGGTAGCCCTAGCGGTGCGGCTCCGGGGCAGTTTCTGATGGACAATGCCAGAGCTTTGGACAATGGCAGTTACACTGGCTGGTTTATCTCTGTGCCCATCCCTGGCACATCAAATTCCATCCGCTCTGGCACCTGGACGGCAACTGCAACAGCCGTACCAGAACCAGCCACGATCGCAGGCGCAGTGTTGTTTGGTGCAGGGTGTCTAGTCCGAAAATGGCGATCGCAGTAGTTGCGGGAAGCCACTGAAACGAAAATTCCTAGCCTTAGGAACGGTTAGATCTCTGTATCATCGGCTAACCATTTAGCTCCAATGGTTGAGCCGTTTCCATCATGCTGCCGAGAGGGTTTGCGCCCGTACAATCGATGCGTAGTAATCTTCCAACTGCCGCGTGGCTGCTGCCCATCCCCACCGCTCGGCTTCTCGGCGGGCGTTGCGGCGCAGGGTTTCCCGTTCCTCTGGGTTGGCAAACAGGCGTTGAGTCGCGGCGATCGCCCCATTCTCCACCGTGGGGTCAAACAAAAAGCCGTTGACTCCATCTTCCACGATGTCGGGAATGCCACCAGAACGAGCGGCGACAACTGGGCAACCTGCTGCCATCGCTTCCAGCAAAACGAGCCCCAACGTTTCGGTGCGCGACGGGAAAACGAAGGCATCAGCAGAGGCAAAGGCGGAACCCAGTTCCAAGCCTTGTAAATACCCCACAAAATGGGTTGGGGTGCCTGCAAAATGCTTCTCTAAGTTTTGGCGATGGGGGCCATCTCCCACGAGGGCCAACCGGGCCTGGGGAATCGATTCCAAGACCGGCTTAATTTGCTCAATTTCCTTTTCCGCCGACAACCGCCCAACGTACAACAGCAAGGGTGCATCTGGATGCCCCTGGGAGAGGCGCGATCGCATCTCTCGGCTGGCCAAATGGGGTTGAAACATTTCTGTGTCTACCCCCCGTTGCCACAACGCTACCCGTTCAATTCCGTGGCTGGATAACGCATCCATCATCGCGGTTGACGTACACAAGTTAATGCGGGCCTGGTTGTGTCCGGCTTTGAGCAATTCCCACAGCAACCCTTCCAGCATGCCCAAACCATAGTGCTGCAAATATTCTGGCAAATGCGTGTGGTAAGAAGCCAGTAGCGGCAGATTCAACGTTTTGGCATAGTACAAACCAGCCAACCCAAGTACGGCTGGATTCACAACATGAATCAGGTCAGGGCGGAACCGTTCCAAGGCTTCCCCGATCGCCGGACGCGGCAACGCCAATTTCAGTTCAGGATACAGCGGTAACGGAAACCCCGAAACCCCATACACCTGTGCCCCTTTGTGTTCCGTGATGCCACCCTCAGGGGCCACCACCAAGACCTGATTCCCCATGCGTTGCAGGTGATCGACCGTATGCCGTAGCCGAGTCACAATCCCGTCAACTTTGGGTAAGAAAGTTTCAGTGAAAAGAGCAATTCGCATAGGGAGATTTCTCGTGAACGCTAGCTGTAGCCAGATTAGGTTAGGAGGGATGGAAGGATAAACTGCCTCAGGCGGCGAAATCTTACAGCTACTAATAGTCTGATTGTTGAAGGAATCGGCTGAATCGTTGAAGTTTGATCGTTGCTCGCCACTACTTTGTCTGTGGACCGGCCGCCCAGGGTGTAATGATTGGGGACTGCAAACCCGATAGCGCCTAATCGATAACACTTTATTGATCGGCGATCGCTAGTCCATCGTCCTATTGCCGTTGCTTGGTGGGCTTCGCCAACTTGTTCTTGCTATCACCTTGGGGCTTGGAGCCGCTTCAACGCTGCACCCAAGCCAACCCTAGGCTACTGTAGGTTCCATTGCCTTTGCCATCTAGCCAGGAGTCTACGTAGCCTTCGGGCCAGCCCAGAAAACGGCATTGCCGCGATCGCTACCGATGCCACTTCACCTTGGGCAGAATTTGGGCATCGTCCACCCGATGCTTGTACTTGATAGCAAAATTCAGCAAAGAATCTAACAACGAATCGGACAACAGGTGCGGTTGCAGACCCAGATCTAGCAAATTGGTATTTTTGGCATTGAAGTAGTGTTCTTCCCGCTCAACTCGGGGGTTGTCGAAACTCTTCACATCCACTTTCAAGCCCAAGGTGCTGCCCGCTTTGGCCACCATTTGAGCCAGGTCACCAATGCTGAACATTTCGGTAAACTGGTTGAAAACACGGAATTCTCCAGGGTTCGCCGGATTTTCGCAAGCAATTTCAATACAGCGCACGGTATCCCGAATATCCAAAAAGCCGCGAGTTTGGCCACCTTTTCCGTAAACGGTGAGGGGATGCCCGACTGCTGCCTGAATGCAGAAGCGATTGAGCGCTGTACCAAATACCCCGTCATAGTCGAGGCGGTTGATCAACAACTCATCCATGCCTGTTTCTTCAGTCAATACCCCATAGACCACCCCTTGGTTGAGGTCGGTGGCCCGCAAGCCCCAAATCCGACACGCAAAGTGAATGTTGTGGGAATCGTGAACTTTGCTCAGGTGGTACATGCTGCCCGGTTGCTTGGGATAGGGCAGGGTATCTTTGCGACCATTGTGCTCGATGGTGATGTAACCCTCTTCGATGTCGATGTTGGGGGTTCCATACTCACCCATCGTCCCCAGTTTGACCAAGTGGCAGTCGGGGAAGTCTTCCTTCATGGCGTAGAGCAGGTTCAGTGTCCCGACAACATTGTTGACCTGGGTGAGAACGGCGTGGTCTCGGTCAATCATGGAGAAGGGTGCGGAGCGCTGTTCACCGAAATGCACGATCGCATCGGGTTGAAACTGACGAAGCGAGGTAATTAAAAACTCGTAGTTGGTAATATCGCCGATGAAGAGATCAATTTTTTTCCCGGTTAAATCCGTCCACCGCTGCAATCGCTTTTGAATGGGGGCGATCGGGGTCAAGGTATCAACACAAAGCTTGTTATCCCAATGTCGCCGCACCAGACTATCCATGATGCCGACATCATGCCCCCGATTCGATAGATAAAGTGCGGTTGCCCAACCACAATAGCCGTCACCACCAATTACTAGGACTTTCATGTTGCCAAATCGTGCTCGCGGATACTCTGCCAAATCTACCAGGTTTGTGTACCCTATGACCGAACAATTTGTTGTAATGAGTCTGTTTCTTGAGTTAAAGCTAGTGTCAAGATCTGGCTGCTGGCAGGGCGCTAGACTGGATGGCTCAGGGAAACTGAGCTAGCTTGCAAGCGTGGGCATGGGGGAAAGGAGGTTAGCACAGTTTGGCGAGTAACGCGTTGGTGTCTTGGCCTTGCGACGGGGGTGGCCGGTTGGTTGGGCCAGGGTTGGGAATCCGTTCTGCGGTGGTTAGGGTGGGTTTGCTTGGCGTGATTTTGGCTTGGGATGATCTTGGTATTAGGGGGATTGTGCTAATCAGGCACCGCTCACGCCAGGGGATTGAGCTGGGCGGGTCGTGTGAAAGGTTGGGCTGGAAGTCGTTGGGGCTGTTCTCGGTAATCTCTTGGTATCGGCTGGGCACGACTGGGGCTGGGACGTTGGCGGCATTGGATAAACGCTTGGGGACAAAAAAAGGACAGCAGATGCGTTTAGGGGAGCGGGCAAACACGGATTTTGGTGATCCTATGCCTTAAAGAAATCTTAAACCAAAGCTTAACTCATCCGCCAATTGATGGAAATGAAGCTGCCATTTTGGCGGGAATTTTTGTTACACATTGCAGCAATTGGGAATACTAGCTTAGGCATTGGAGCCGATCCCCCTATTGTTGTTTGGGAGACCATTGATGCTGAAAGCCGTTGTAGCTCATAGTGAAGACCCTGATTCGTCCTTTGCGATCGCTGCTGTGTTGCAGGATTGTTTGCGTCAGTTGGCGGGCCAGCGACCTCAGGCAGGAATTTTGTTGGCCGCGATCGATTTTGATCACGGGCTGATTTTGCAGCGGATTCATGACTGTTTTCCGGGCATTGAACTGATTGGCGGGACGACGGATGGGGAAATCTCGTCGGTGCTGGGTTTTCAGCAAGATTCCCTGGTGCTGATGGTGTTTGCGGCGACTGAGGATATCGAAATTCGGGCGGGGATTGGTCAGGGCGTGGGGGCAGATGCGGCGATCGCCACTCACCAGGCGGTAACCCAAGCACTGGCCAAAAGTCAGCTTGCGCCTCAGTTGTGTTTAACTTTTCCTGAAAGCTTGACAGGCAGCAGCGTCGCCATTTTGCAAGGACTGAAACAAGCCTTAGGGCCAGTTCCCATTTTTGGGGGGTTGACGGCTGACCAATGGCGGTTTCAGCAAACCTATCAGTTTTACCAAACTGGGGTTTATCAGGATGCGGTGCCTGTGTTGCTGTTTGGGGGGAATGTGGTGTTTGCGCATGGGGTGGCCAGTGGTTGGCACCCACTTGGTAACTCCAGTCGGGTGACGCGGGTTGACGGCAATGTGCTGTACGCAGTCGAGGGCCAGTCTGCCTTAGCGTTTTATCACCATTATTTGGGGCCGTTGGCTCCTTCCTCGGAATATCCCTTGGCCGTGTTTGAGCCGGATGCGACCCAGTGTTATATGCGTGCGCCTAGTGGTTCTAATCCGGCGGATGGGAGTATTACGTTTTTTGCCGATATTCCAGCCGGGGCGATCGTGCAAATAACTACAACCAGTCACGATGATATTTTGGCGGCTTCAAAAGCATCGATGGAAATGGCGTTAGCGAATTATCCCGGTGTGCAACCCGCCGCGGCTTTGTTATTTTCTTGTGCTAGTCGGCGACAAATTTTAGGCACGCGCACTCAGGAAGAATATCGAACTGCGCAGCACTGTTTTACGGCTTGTTTCCCTGTTGCTTTACCGATTTGTGGATTTTACGCCAATGGCGAAATCGCGCCAGTCGATCAAGTGGGTGCTTCACATTTTCATAATGAAACATTCGTCACATTATTATTGGGAAGTAAGTAGGGATATGTATCTATCTCAGATAGATCGTGAAGCAAGAATCCAGGCTTTGGAACGAGAAAATCGCATTTTACAAAAGAAGTTAGCTCGTTGTGAAAGCGATCGCCAACAACTTGAACAGACAAACCAAAAAAAAGAGACGTTACTCCGAACCGTCATTGACGAACTGAAGGAGTCAAAAAATCAATTGCAAGAGCGCACCCAGCGTCTAGAGAAGGCTTTTCACGATTTGCAAGCATTGCAAAATAAGATGGCTGACTTAGGGAGTTTAGTGGCAGGTGTAGCCCATGAAATCAATAATCCGATCAATTTTGTAGCTGGAAATTTGCAACCGGCACAACTGTATTTAAAGGATTTGCTGTACTTAATTGATGTGTATGAGCAGTGTATGCCCCAGCCGCATCAGTCGATTGAACTGGCGATAGAAGCGATTGATTTAGAGTATTTGCGGGAAGATTTTCCGAAGTTGTTGACTTCTATGACTGAGGGCGTTGCACGGATTCAAGAGATTAGCAAAAGTTTGCGACTTTTTTGTCGTATGGATTGCGATCGCCCCCAGGCGTTTGACCTGCATCAGGGGCTTGATAGCACCGTGCTCATTCTCAAATCGCGGCTGAAGGCAAATGAGCACCATCCGGCGATCGCGGTGGTCAAAGATTATGGGCAATTACCCAAAGTGGAGTGTTTTCCGGGCCAAATTAATCAGGTTTTTATGAACCTTTTGGCGAATGGAATTGATGCGGTTGAGGAAGCGCAAACCCAAGGGGCCAACTTGGATGGGGCTAGGCGATCGCCGCAACTGACGATTCGCACACGGTGGCTATCGGACACGGAGCAGGTGGAAATTCGGATTGCGGATAACGGTGTGGGGATTCCTGCGCCAATCCAAGCCCGCATTTTTGATCAGCTTTTTACGACGAAACCCGTGGGGCAAGGCACCGGGTTGGGATTGGCGATCGCCCATCAAATCGTCGTGCAAAAACACAACGGCACCTTGACCGTCCTGTCGGATAGTGGCCAAGGTGCTGAGTTTGTGATTCGGTTGCCGATCAAAATGCAGGGGGTGTCCTAGGCAAACCCGGTAGGAAAAACAACCGTGGTCAAGTCACCCCTCTCCAGTCAATGATCACCCTAGGCTTGGGCGATCGCCTGCTCAACGGCTTGCAATGCCTGATCAATTTCTGCCGCGCTGATGATCAACGGCGGAACAAAGCGCACCACTTTGGGGCCTGCCGGGACTAACAAAACCCCCTGGTCGATGGCAGATTTCACGACTTGGGCCGAGGTGAGGTCAATGTCCGCGTTGATTTCGAGGCCATTGATCAACCCCCAACCCCGCACATCGGCAATTTTGTTGGGGTAGCGAGCCGCGATCGCGTGTAAGCCTGCCCGCAATTGTTCGCCCCGTGCCTGGACATTTTCCAGAATGTTATGGCTTTCCAGGGCTTTGCAAACGGCCAGGGCCACAGCACAGGCAAAGGGATTGCCCCCAAAGGTGCTGGCGTGGTCGCCGGGTTGGAAGACGTTACAGGAGGCTTTGCACAACATGGCCCCAATGGGAATACCACCGCCCAAGCCTTTGGCCGAGGTGAAGATGTCGGGTTCGATGCCGTGGTTTTCGTAGCCCCACAGCTTGCCAGACCGCCCCATTCCCACTTGCACTTCATCGCAAATGAGCAGGATGTTTTTCTCGTCGCAAATGGCCCGAAGGCGCTGGAAGTAGGCGGTGTCACCGGGGCGAACGCCGCCCTCGCCCTGCAAGGCTTCGAGCATAATGGCGGCGACTCGTGGGGTTTCCTGATCCAATTCGGCGATCGCGTGTTCGAGGGCGGCGATGTCGTTGTAGGGGACATAGACAAACCCTGGAACCAATGGGCTAAAGCCTTTTTGGTATTTGGGTTGGCCAGTCGCGGTGATGGTGGCGAGGGTTCGTCCGTGGAAACTGGCGTGGGCTGTGAGGATGACTGGGTCAGCAATGCCCCGCACCTCATGGGCATATTTCCGGGCGAGTTTGATGGCTCCTTCGTTGGCCTCGGCCCCAGAGTTGCAGAAAAAGACGCGATCGGCACAGGAATGCTCGACTAACCACTGGGCCAACTCCCCTTGAGAGGAGGTGTAATACAAGTTGGAGACATGGTGCAAGGTTTGGATTTGTTGGGTTACAGCTTCCACCATGACGGGATGGGCATGGCCCAGGGTACAGGTGGCGATGCCGGCCACAAAGTCCAGATATTCCCGCCCTGCGGTATCCCAGACTCGACACCCAGCCCCACGCTCTAAGGTAATTGCGTAGCGAGCATAGGTTTGCATTACATAATCATCAAACTGCTCTGGCGTAAACGGCTGATGGGGTTGAGTGGGCATCGCCGTTGTCGCTGGATTGTTCTGAAGTAAGGCTTCTGGACTCACTGGCAAATTTCCTTAATAGCTGCAAAAGATGGACGAGGCGAATGGTGCAGGCCGCTGGTACCGGGGAACCTCAGGCGCTTGGTTGGGTCGCGGTTTGGGCACAGGCTCAACTGTTGAGGTGCTCATTGCGGTTAAGCGACGTTTGGGTTGCGGGCCACCGTTGATTAACTCACCATTCTCAACGATAGCTGATCCACTTTCAACGTGTTGGGTTTCGGGTGGCAAGTTAAATTCTGTTGACATTTAAAGACTGCGATCGCCTTGGGGTCAAAAAATTTCGATGGAGAGGGCATAGTCATCAGCTTGGTTGGCGGTGACTTCGATAACGTAATCTCCGGCACTGGGTAAACGGCCTTTCCACTCTTTGGCGTTGGTGCTGGAACCGCCAATCCGTTGACCGTTGGGGGCGATTGCCACAAAGTTAACACCGCCTTGGAGCACGCGCACCAGGACTAATTGGCCGGGGTTGGCTTTGAGCAAATAGCGGCGAAGCTGTTTGGGGGCGATCGCCCCGGTGACTGTGGTGCCATTAGTGCCCCGCGCAAAGGTGACGCGCTCAATTTTGTCCTGGGTCGGGCGGGAAGCCGGAGTGACTGCCACTGCCAGGGTATAGGGGCCTGACCCCGCCACTTGAATGAGGTATTGGTCATCAGCGGGGAGTTGGCCTGTCCAACTGCGGGTTTGATAGGCGGCGGCATCCAGGCCCGATTGATCCGAGCGTAATAAATTCATCACAACTCCCGCCCCACTTAAGGATGCTGTCAAAATTTGGCCTTCTGCCGCAGGGAGTTTGTAAGCTTGAACGCTGTTTTCGCCAAGATTGCCCTCCAGGTTGGCGGCGATTTTGCCAGTGGGAAATTCAATGGTCTGGGGTTGGCTGGCGTTAGCGGGAACTTCCCGCAGGTCGGGGGCATTGGCTGGGGCCGGTGTGACGGTGGAATTGGCTGAGCCATAACCGATGATGCGGGAGGCTTCGGATTGGGGCAACCGCGCGCCGGAGACCCAAACTTCGCCCGCAGGACGGTTCGCCGGAGTTAGGACTTTCCACAAGATGGAACCCGCGATCGCTGCACCTGCCACAAACGCTGCCAGCATTCCCCAGCGCACACTGGCCTGGGCGGGGAAGGGGGGCGGAAACCCAGGGTGGTGCGACGATCGCTCGGTGAACGGTTGGGCGCGCGATCGCAAGGGGCCAGCGGCCAAATTTTCCAGAGCCGTTGTGGCCGGGGGTGGGGGGGAATGGCCTGCGACCAGTGCTGCCGGATTGGGCAGAAAAACCTGGGGTAGCCCGGTTTTATCCAAGGGTGGCCCGTTGGGGCGCTGAGAGGCTGGGGGTTCGGTTTGGGGCCCCGCCGGATGGAGGGGGGCAAGGGCTTGGATAGTAGCTAAGACTGCTGCCGCTGATGGGTAGCGATCGCCGGGATAGACCGATAACATCCGCCGGAGAATGGCCCCAAATTCATCGGTAATCGTGGTGTGAATGTGCCACCGCCAGTCTAATGTTTGGCTGTCGAGGAGCGATCGCGGTTCTTTCCCTGTCAGTAACACTAAACAGGTTGCCGCTAAGGAATATAGGTCGCTGTTGGGATAGACCTGGCCGGTCTGGAGTTGTTCGGGGGGGGCATAGCCGACTTTGCCTACCCGCGTCACCGCTGAAGAGGTGTTCCCCGATGTCAACGTGGCCTGCTTCACCGCTCCAAAGTCAATCAACATTGGTAAGGCTGTATGGCCAGGGGCGATCGTCCCTGCCCCCTCCTTCACAATAATGTTTTCCGGCGAGATATCGCGGTGAATAATATCGTTCGTATGCAAGTAGCTCAGGACTGGCAACATCTGGGCCAAAAATAGCCGCACTTCCGCCTCACTAAAGGTTTTGCCCTGTTCTTTCCGTCGATTTAGCCACTGGCGATAGGTTTGCCCATCCGCATATTCCTGGACTAAAAAGACGCGCTGTTCTTCTTCAAACGCAGCCCAAAACCGAGGCACCTGGGGATGTTGAAGCTTGTACAGGGTGCTGGCTTCGCGCTGAAATAAAGCCCGCGACTTTTTTAAGAGCATTTCATCCTCGTAGGGAACAGAAAATTCCTTCAACACGCACCGTTCATCAAAGCGTTCTTGATCAACGGCTAGATATGTGCGTCCAAACCCGCCCTGTCCAAGCACGGCCTGGATCAGATAGCGTTGTCGTAGAAGGGTTCCTAATGGAATCGGTGGAACCATAGCAAACTGCACCCTTTAAAAAATCACACCACTGGGTGTGTTCATCCTGACCAAAAATGGAGCGATTTTCCAGGGGACGAAACCCCTCAGTGTGGTGCTCAAGGCCACTGTTGATGCTGTCTGTCCACTGTTAACCTTGAGTTTCTGCAGGGGGCATACCAGGATTAGCGGACGGAATGCGGCAAATATTGCAACAGAAACCGACTGTGCTCAACTTAAGGAACTCACAAATTTGAACGAACCATAGCACCTGCGACTGAGGCTTGACCTGCCAAAGTGCTGGGGGTGGCTGGTATGCGTGGTTAACTGCGTTCCTGGAGACAGGGCGATCGCAACTGCGGGTGGGGCAACTGGAATTGCGGCGGCCCCTGCCGGGGCTTGGTTGGCTGTGGCCTAAGGTTCTCCCCAGCCTAACACCAGCCAGCTTCGCTGCTAAAGCCCAGCTTCCCCGGCGTTGGATGACAGCCTTGGCCCTGCTAACGAACAAATTTAGGCATCACTTCCGCTGAGGTGAAGAGGCCGCAAATACCCCGTCGATGGAGTTCAATGCCTGCTTTGAGGTAGCCAAAGGCTGGCCCACAGACATTCGCCGCCATGCTCGTTTCATCACCCAGGGTGAAGGTATGGGTCGATCGCTTGCCTTCAAAGGTTCGGCCTGTGATTTGGACGTTGGTGCTCAGGGGTTTCTTGGGATTCCGGGTATCGACAATACCGCCGACGGAGACGCGATCGCGGGAACAAATACCTGCCAGTTCCAGCATGATATCGTCAGCGTGTTCCATATTTTCCAACGCCAAAATTCCATTGGTCTGATCCAGCAGCGCCTCAACTTCTGCATCGGTCATGGCGCGGGCCTGCTCCACACTGTACCCCGGTAGATGGCCAATATCTTCGCGAATGGTGGCTCGGTAAGCGTCCCAGTTGGCAATCCCGACCCCGAAGGTAATTTTGACGCTGTGAATTTCGCTGTAGCTTTGGGCGGCCAGGGCCGCCGCCGCCGTCAACAAACCAGGAGTTGCGCCACAGCCTGTCATATAAGTAATGCCTGCGGCTTTTAGTTCATCGGCTAACCCAATGAGCTGCTCAACGGCGCTGGTGCGTTTGATGGCATCGACCAAGACCCCTTGCCAGCCCGCTTCGATAAATTGACGCGCGACCGAGGCCATGAAGGTGTTTGGCAGATTGGGCAAGGCGAGAAAGTACCCATCTACCTGGTCGGCAACGCGAATTAATGCATGAATACTTTGGTGGCTCAGCACGCCGGTGGGTTCCAAATAGCCCAAGGAACCCTGGGTTTGGTAGGTGTGAATACAGCGATCGGGGTCAAGGCCAGTGGGTTGGTACACGTAGCCTTTTTGGTCAGCCGCTGCGACCCATTGCATTTCTTGTTTTGGCGCTAAGACGCGAGAGGCCGCCTGCCCCAAGCCACCAAAACCCAGGACACCGACCCGCATTGCAGAAGTTTGAGTTGTATCAACCATGTCTTACTTGCGACAGAATTTCGACAGACTTTCATTATGCGGCGGAACCTGATGGATTCATGATAAATTCCCGCGATCGCCTGTAATACCTCGCAATAGAGCGCCCTCAACCTGGCTATTCCGTAACCTTTTATCAACAAATCTTGCCAAAAATCCTGCCTTGACTACAGCCGAGAGTTAAGGGAAACTGACATATAACTGAGCTTTCACCATCGCAATTTATAAAACTTGTTAAGTTTATTTGATGTTTGATCAAGAATACGATCTAGGTTGTAACTTAACTGAAAGGGTAAATTGCCCCGTCTATTTACATTCATTGACCTGAATGGCAATGGATTAGCCTTGGGCGGGAATCGTTATTGAGTCCGGCGACAGCACAGATTCCTTACACTCACTCACTGGTTGGATGCATGGAAACACTGGAATTTATCATCTATCCCGATGGTCGGGTGCAAGAAAAGGTCACAGGAATTATCGGTGCTTCTTGTGCTGAGGTGACTGCTGCGATCGAGGCTCAACTGGGGCAAGTGATGGCCCAGGAAATGACCTCGGATTATTTTGCGCAATCGGTTGATCAATCCAACTCAGCCACAAGTCATTCGGTCTACACCCATTGGTAGTTTGCCTGGGTTTGCACTCAGTTCTATCGTTGCAGTTTTTGTTCAAATTTCCATCTGTTTAAGAGTCACCATGTCACACTTTAGCCAGATTAAAACTCAAATTCGTAACCTTGTTTCCTTGCAAGCAGCCCTGACAGACCTGGGGATTGACTGGAAATCCGGTCCCCAGGAAGTGCGAGGTTACCAGGGCCAAACTCGTACCGCTGATTTGGCGATCGCCCAAAGTAATGGCTACGACATCGGCTTTACCTGGAACGGCAGCGAATATGAGCTAATTGCTGATCTGCAATATTGGAATCAACCCACTCCGGTTGACCATTTCTTGAGCAAAGTGACCCAACAGTATGCCTACCAAACTGTGTTGAGTGAAACGACTCAACGGGGGTTCCAAGTGGCTGAACAACAAAAGAATGCCGATGGCTCCATTCGTCTTGTGCTTCAGCGTTGGAGTGCTTAGTTGACGGGCTTGCTCCGCTAAATGATGAGGCAGAACGGCTCAGTCTAAGACTGTTCGGTGGGGCACTCAATGGGTGGTTGTTCCGGGTTGATGCTTGGGTTCAACCGCGATCAGGGATGGCCCCGGTGGTCGTTTGGGGGATAGATTGTGGGCAGGGAGGGTGCTAGTAGCGATCGCGCTGCGCCCTGTCTGCTGCTATCAGAACGTGGTTTCCCTATGCGGTTGAGCTTTTTGGCCTTGCACACCTGGTAATGGCATCTTGGCAGCACCTTATGGCAGATTCTTTCAGACATCAACCTAGCTTTTCTGACCAGGATCCACTGCGTTCAGGCTTGGAACCAGAACTTGGTGGTATGTTCCGGGGGGAGGCCGAACGTTCGGGCCTGGAACCTGAGTTGGGAGGGGTGGTGCGCCAAAAGGCCGTGTATGTGGATGAAATTACCTGCATTGGCTGTAAGCACTGCGCTCATGTGGCTCGGAATACGTTTTACATTGAACCGGATAAAGGGCGATCGCGGGTGGTGCAGCAATTTGGTGACTCGGAAGAGCTAATTCAAGAGGCGATCGAAATGTGCCCGGTTGATTGCATTCACTGGGTCGATTACACAGAGCTTAAGCGCCTGGAAGAAGAACGGCAGTTTCAGTACATTCCTACGGCTGGGTTTCCCATTGACTACGCGATCGTGCGGCAAAAGATGCGCGAAAAACGAGAAGCTCAGCGTCGTCGCAAGGAGCAAGAGCTGTAATCGGGTTTGGAAGTGACCCTGTTACGGGTGAGGATTGGGCTATTGCCGACCTTAAGGATCGCGACTGGGCTGAAGCCGAAACGTTTGAGGCAAAGATTTTAAGCAAAAAATTTACGTAAACATCTTAGTCAAATGTCTCTGCGGCGGCCATTGCCGTGGGAACGACCTCTGAACTGGTTTGGGCGATCGCCTGGAGCAAGGTTGCGGGGCTTGCGTTGTGGTCAAAGAATGAGAAGAGATGTTTGTAGCGTAAGTGACCTTGTGGATCTAAAACAAATTGGGCAGGCAAGGGCGCACCCAGAGCTTGACCCGTTTGATAGGCCCGAAAAACGGTGCAACTGGGGTTACTGAGCAGGGGCATTTGTAAACCTAAATCGCGCACAACAATGGCACTTTGGCGTTCGTCTGTGCTTGTAATCAAAAGCAATTCAACATTGCGATCGCGAAATTCCCCATAGTGTTCGTTGAGGGCTTTGAGATGGGGAAAGCAAAAGGGGCAATATTGTTTTTCGGTGAAAATCCGGGTGAAGGCAAGGACAACTGGTTTTTGCCCTCGATAATCGCTTAGTTTGACGATGCCACCGTTGGTCATGTCCGGCAGGGCAAAATCGGGGGGAACCACGCCATAACTCAGGTCGTTGCTGGCGGGGATAGGAAAAAAATTGTTGAAAAAGCGATCGCTAAATAGACCACTAAAATCTGATGAACTGAGCATCCTCCATCCTCATTGGGTTGCGCTTTACCTTGATGGGCCAGTCGTGTCAGCGGGGTGACCTGGGCCAAAGGCTCTAGCTTTGTGTATTTTATCGCGCGTGGCTGGTTTCCTGGCAGGATCTAGTTGGCTTGATTCTGATCGTCTGGCTGATTTTGATCGGGCGATCGGCATAAATTCTGCCAATTCAACTTCCTGATCTGGATAGTTGTCGGGACGTGCTAGGGGGACACTACTCAAATCCGGGCTATTGGAGCCAAAGTTTGATGAGAATATGGCATTTTTCCCTGCTTAATTCATCAAAATCGCCTATCCCTACCTGACTTGATGAACGTTATTATGGCAAAGTCTTGGTACTGCTCTTAATCAACTCATCATGGCTCGATATACTGGATTATTCAAAATCACAGCACCTTCGACAAATTTGCAGCAACCGCTTAGTAAAGTGTTAGAAGCGTGCAATTTTGATGTTGTATACCAAGCAGGCGATTACATGATGGCCAGGGAAGTTCCTGGTGATGTCGCGTTCCAAAAATTAGTCACGGTAGAGGTATTAGTCGATCGCACGAATGAGTTGGATCATCAAATCCAAATGCAAATGGTGATTAAAAACGAAGAATTACCGTTGCAAAGCAACAATCATTGCCAACAAATGTTCCAGCGGATTAGTCAGGCGATCGCAGAAGCAAATCACTGGAAATTGATTGAAACCGTCGCTAGCAACTAACCCCGCCCTGCGTTGACCTCTTGCTGTGAACGTATGCCTGCGCTACCCTTGTTGCCGCTTTTGGCTTCTGGGTGTGGTGTGGTTTGCCTAGGGCGGTGCTGCTTTGGCGCTTAGTCAATTAATTCACTTAAGCCTGGGGGGCCACTGGAGTCGGAATCGAGCGGCGAGAGCGAAAAATCAGTAATGTCTTGATCGGAAAAGTCCAGCTCGTCTAGGCCCGATGAATAGGATTTGCCGGAGCGATCGCTGGTATCCATCTGGTCATCCTCTGGCTCACCAATCATATTGGGGCTGATCAGGGTAATATCAAATTCATCCGGCGGAATGGTCACCACTGGGTCGCGCTTCAATAGGTAGTAAATTGCCCGGACTCCTGGCCCAAAAATAATTTCATCGCCATTTTGTAAGTTATGAACTTGGAGCTTGCGCCCGTTGATCAGTAAGCCATTGGCGCTGGGTTTAGCCTTGCCGTCACCATCCACGATCCGATAGTAAAAAAGCAGGCCATTAGTGATGTCTTCGGTGGGTTCGCCCTCACTGGCGGCGGCATTGGCATGACGATTGGCTCCGGGCATTTGGTGCAACGTTGCATGGCGGCGCGAGACAAATTGGGAGACTAACCGCACATCACATTTTGCATCTCGACCAATGGAGTAGGTTGGAGCATCTAGGACAAACTCACGCCGACCCTTGTCGTCTTCGATAATCAGTAAATGGTTGAGCTGGGGTTCTGAGGGCATTGGAAGCGAGTGGCGATGGATAAGACGATAATTTTACTGAAGAAGTGAAAAACGTGCAGATCGCTGAAACCTTCGTGACTGAATCGTGATACAGGAGCTTGAGCTTGGGCACATTGCTTGGGGTGCCGCTCATGGCGGTGAACGGGAAAACAGCCGTTGCGGGGGTTGGGCGAGTAGCCCGCATGACCAAAAGCGGCTGGCTATGCTGTACCAATGGCTAACTTGGCTTGAGCCGAACGCTGCCCACGATCGCGCAACAGGCCACCAAGTCGAAAATGGGGCTCGTGCAACGGTAGGCTGGATTCAAATACTCCGGACTTTTAAGTGCTCCTATTCAATCGTTCTGCGGCAGACACTGACACAACTGATGGGATTGGGGCATGACAGGTGATGGAACCCTTGACCAAAGGCGGAGCGAATCACGATAAGCTCGACGAGGCAGATGCGCTAGAGCTTGGGATGCAGATTCCGCTGAGTCTAATCAAACTGCGGGACTTCGTGTTCATCTTACACCGACAAATGAGCGATCGCGTATTAAATCTCTGTGTTCTCAATAATCGCACAGTCAGTGCGTGGAATGGCTTGGGGGGCGATCGCGCAAGGCCAGCTCGTTTCGCTTACCCGTGGTGAATCAGCGGCGATCGGCCCGTCTTAATCTTCTGGATCCCCCACCATATTTGGCCCAATGAGGGTAATATCCATTTCGTCTACCGGGGCTGTAAAAACAGCATCCCGTTGCAAGAGCAAATAGGTTGCACTGATCTTAGGGCCAAACTCAACCCGATCTTCGTGTTGAAGATTGTGCGCCCGGAGTTTACGCCCGTTAATTAAAATCCCGTTTGAACTGGGTTTGCCCGCCGGAACCCCATCAACAATCCGATAGTAAAAGGTGCCATCTTCATTGCCATCATCATCCTGGTTTCGCATTTGGACGAGGGTTGCGTGTCGCCGGGAAACAAATTGGGAGACAAGGCGAATATCACAGTTGGGATCACGCCCAATTGAATATTTGGGGCCTTCTAAAATCACTTCGTGGCGGCCCTTGTCGTCTTGAACAATTAAGATGTGGCTGTGATGAGGTGCGGTAGGCATGGGTCATTCAAGGAGTGTTAAAGTTGCAGATTGTTACAGGTAGAGTGCGTTAGGGGGCGAGAGTCCTGGAAATTGGGGTGAGGAGGCGCTGGCACATGGTCAGAGCAATCTGGTAATCAGACCGCTGATGAAACCGGCTGGGCAACAAGTGCGGCGCTGGTTGAACCCAATAATGACAGATGCGTGCTGGCTGGCTTGTCTTTGCGGGTTGATGTTGCCGGTTGAGCGAATTTGCTGATCCTGGGGATCAAGCTTTGGCGGTGCGGCTGGGGCAGTACTGCGTAGCACAATTTTGTACGCAAGCCACAGGGCTATTGATCGCTAGTGGCAACTCTTCCTGGCGCAAACCTGGGGCAATGCTCGCTCATCATGGTGGTAGATTGCTTTGAGATGTTAAGAGATTAAATATAAGAGACCTGGCTATTGTCTGTATTTTACATCGCCAGCTCGGTTGGTCTCCATTGAGATAACTCGGTAAATTCAAGCGGTTGCACTGTGTTTAAGGGAGGCCGTACCAGGATTCTGCTTAGGGAACTTCAAGTAAAGCAACAAGGAGTTGGTGACTACACTGACAGAGCTGAGGGCCATCATTGCGCCGGCGGCGGCTGGACTCAGGATAATGCCGTGGGTGGGTAAGAGGAGCCCGGCGGCCAGGGGAATTCCCAGGAGGTTGTAGGCAAAGGCCCAGAACAGGTTTTGGCGGATTTTGGTGAAGGTGGCGTGGCTGAGTTGGAGGGATTGCAGAATATCCGTGAGGCGATCGCGCATGAGGATAATGTCGGCGGTTTCTGTGGCGACATCAGTGCCAGAGTTTAGGGCGATGCCAACATTGGCCTGTGCCAGAGCGGGCGCGTCGTTAATGCCATCTCCAACCATGGCAACGTGACGATTTTGGGCTTGCAGTTGGGCGATCGCAGTGGCTTTGGCTTCGGGGCGTACTTCAGCAAAGACGTGTTCCAGGGGCATGTCTAAGGTTTGGGCGATCGCGGTGGCTGTTGGGTGGCGATCACCCGTTAGCATCATGACCGTCAACCCCATCGACTGAAGGGCCGCGATCGTGGGGGCTGCGTCAGTTCTGACCTGATCTGCCACTGCAATGACCCCGATCGCCTGGTTATCCACCGCAACATAAATAACCGTTTTCCCTGCCTGGGAGAGGTGCTGGGCTTGAGTTTGGATTGATTCTGAATATTGAATGTGCTGTTGCTGGAGCCAGAGTTCGGTGCCCAAGGTGACTGTCTGGGGGGCTTGGGCCTCGCCAGGAGGCCAGACCTGGGCCGCAACTCCCAGCCCCGGTGCAGTGTTAAACTCTTGGGCGGCCAGGAGCGGCAGGGCGTGCTGGTGGGCGTGGTGCTGAATGGCGATCGCCAGGGGATGGCGGGTGCCACTTTCGACGGTTGCCGCAAGCTGCAAGAGCGCTAACTCTGGAGAGGCGGCGGTGGTGAGGTGTTGCCAGTCACCCGGAACCGCGACACAATCGGTCACTTCTGGTTTGCCCGAGGTGAGGGTGCCAGTTTTGTCCAACACGATGGTATCCAGTCTGTGTACCCGTTCCAGCACGTCGCTACCCCGAATCAACAAGCCCCGCTCGGCCCCAATGCCAGAACCCACGAGGATGGCGGTTGGTGTGGCCAACCCCAGAGCACAGGGACAGGCGACCACCAAAACCGCGATCGCCAGCTTGAGACTGAGCAACAAGGGCGAAGAATTGGGGGTGGCATGGGGCATTCCGGCGAGGTGCATGGCATGGTCGCCGCCGATTGACCAGGTTGCGGCCTGGAGTACGGTGGGCCACTGGTGGGTGCCAAAGCCATACCAAAACAGGAAGGTGAGGGCCGCGATCGCCATGACCCCATAGGTAAAGTAGCCTGCGACCAAATCAGCGAGTTTTTGAATGGGGGCTTTGCGGGTTTGGGCGGTTTCGACCAGGGCAATAATTTGGGCTAGGGTTGTGTCGCTGCCAGTGCGGGTGGTGCGCAGGGCGATCGCGCCGGACTGATTGAGGGTGCCCGCAGCCACCGCATCCCCCGGTTGTTTCAAGACTGGGATGGCCTCCCCCGTCAACATGGATTCATCAACCGTTGTTTGGCCAGCGACCACTTCCCCATCAACCGGAATGCGATCGCCCGGCAGCACTTGCAACCATTCCCCCAACCGCACCGACTCCGCCGGAATTTCGATCGCTGCATTGGGCGTAAAAATCATCGACTGTTCGGCTGAACTGGCCTCTAGGTCAATATCTTTTTTAATTAACCGGGCCAGTTTAGGTTGCAGCGCCAACAACGACTGAAAGGCACTGGCCGCCCGATTCCGGGCCTGTTGCTCCAGGGTGCGTCCCAAAAGGATGAACCCTACCAGCATCACGGGTTCATCGAAAAAACACTCCCACCCCAACTGGGGAAAAAATAACGCGACCAAGCTGGTGAAATAGGCCGTTAGCGTTCCCAAGCTCACCAGTGTGTTCATATTCGGGGCATTACGGCGTAACCCCCGCCAACCATCCACCGCCATTCCCCGGCCTGGGCCAAGCAAGGCCACAGTGGCCAGCCCAAAGTGAAACCAAATGTTGCTCAAACCCGGAACGGTGATGCCGGCCAATTGCTTGAGATGGCCCAGAGCGGAGAGGGCCAGCAACACCATCGCGATCGCCAACCGCCAAAGTTGCTGGCGGGTTTCGGCTTGGCGTTTAGCCTGAATATCGATAGAAGCGGTTGCGCCTGTGGTGCCTGCGGCAATTCGGGCCTGGGAGGGAAACCCCGCTGCGGTCAGGGTATCGGCCAACGCGGTTGGCTCGACTTGGGTGGGTTCGTACTGCACCGTCGCCACTTCCGTCGCTAAGTTCACCGTAGCGCGCATCACCCCAGCACACTGTTGCAATTCCTGCTCCACCACTCGCACACAGCCTGCGCATTTCATCCCAGTGATGTCGATCGCCACGGTTTGGGCCGAATTCACCGCTGATTCTGATGGGGACTGGAGTTCAGGAGAGGGAGAAACAGATTGCAACACAGTTGCTCCAATTGCGAGACTTCACCTCTTTGAGCGTACAAGGAAAGTTCAAAACCGTGCTGGATAAACCTTACATTCTTTAACAATTTGCAATACGGGAGCAGAACCACCGTCAAGGGCGCAGGTGTTGATAGCGGGATAGCCAGGTTTGGAGGAAGATTGCGGCGGTTGTGGTGTGGGTTTCTCCTGTCTGGTTGTGGAGCCACTGGCCGGAGACGGTCTGGGGCGATCGCCATAAGTCCAGGTGGGAAACGGGTGGCTCGGCATAAAAGCGATCGCCCCCGGCTCCTAGTAAGGCCGAGCTCCAATCGGTGAAGCGATCGTGGCTGAGGCGATGAATGGGGAAGGGGCCAGTTAGTGGTACTCCCCAGCCATCCAAGGCAAACAGGGCGGCAACGTGGCCCCCCAGACTGTGGAACCCCCAAGCGGCGGCGATCGCCCCCACCACGCCAGCACTGAACCCCAGGAAAATCACCGATTGGTCAAGCCATGCATCGGGCGATCGCCGTGCCGTTTGTTCGTGGAGAAACCGCAAAAGGTGACCACCGGAGTAGGCGGGATACCGTTCGGTCGGAAATACCAGCCATTGCGCAGGGCTATCTGCTGCTGTGTGGAGCGATCGCACCAGGGCTTCAGTCAACTCCGGTGGATGGAACCCCGGACAAACCACCACGATGGGCCGCTCCCCAGCGCCCTTGCTCCTGTATGCCTGTTCGCTCTTAGGATTGATCATCTTTTCTTTTAGTCTATCCCCCCCTAGGGGATGTTACCCTAGGGCAAACTGGACTTGACTGTCCTATAAATGAAGGGGCTGGGGTTTTTGCACCAGTCCAACATCATTGGAAACTCTGTAAGCGAGGCATTTGACGTGGTTGCAACTCCAGAAAAAGTCCAATCAACGGTGGGCACGGCGGGCCAGTCCGATCGCGTGGCTGTGTTGCTAATGGGTTATGGCGAAGTCGAAAGCTACGAAGACTTTGCGAATTACAACGAGCAAGCCTTGAACCTGTTGACGGCAAAATTTGCCCCCGTCCCTACCTGGATTTATCCACCCCTGGCAAAACTTTTGGCTGTGTTTGATTTGCATGAGTGGAGCCACCAACACGGCAATTTCATTTCTCCCCATAATGCGATTTTTGAACGGCAACGGGCAGGCATTGAAACGAATCTTCAGGAACAGTGGGGCGATCGCATCAAGGTGTTCAAAGCCTTTAACTTTTGTGCGCCTTTTTTACCAGAGCAAGTGTTAACCCAAATTAAGGCGGAAGGTTTCGACAAAATTCTGATCTATCCCTTGTTGGTGGTGGATTCGATTTTTACCAGTGGCATTGCTGTGGAGCAGGTGAACAAAGCCCTGGAACAACTGACCGATGAAGGCGAACATTGGGTCAAGGGCATTCGCTACATTCCGTCCTTTTTCAATCAGCCGGCCTATGTGGATTTGATGGCCCGGTTGGTCGAAGAGAAAATCAACACTGAGCTTGCTGCGGCTCATTTGCCGTCGCGGATTGGGATCGTGCTGATGAATCACGGTTGCCCCCACAAGGCGAAAGGGTTTACCTCTGGGATTGATGAAAGTCAGGCGTTGTACGAACTGGTGCGCGATCGCCTCATCTCTCGCTATCCGTTGATTTCCGTGGGCTGGCTCAATCACCAAACCCCGTTGATCGAGTGGACTCAACCCAATGCGGAACTTGCTGCCAAAAACTTAATTGAGTTGGGCGCGAAGGCGATCGTGTTCATGCCCATTGGTTTTGCCACCGAGAACCACGAAACGTTGCTTGATGTGGCGCACATCATCGAAGCCTTGCAGAAGAAGTATGCTGACGTGGCCTATGTGCAAATGGATTGCGTGAACGACCACCCAGAATTCTTGAAGATGACGGCAGACTGGGCCACTGACCAAATTGAAGCGTTGCTATCGGCTCAGGCGATTTCGGTGAATCCAGCCCTGGCCGCTGCTCATCAGGCCCAGCCTCACGCTCATGGCCATCACCATCACGGTCACCACCACCATGAGCACGGCCATCACCACGATCACGGTCATCACCACTAAGGCCCAAAATTAAGTTGCTCTGCGTCAATTGCTTCGCCCATCGCAACCCTCACCCCGCCTGCGGCACCCTTTTCCCTGGGGAGAGGGGCCGGGGGTGAGGGCGACCTTGCCCTTACTGGCCGCAGCAGCGATCGAACCCCAGGCTGTCCAACAATAGATCGCTGACGGCGTTTGCTACCGCGAACTGACCGTAAAAACTGCGCGAAAAATCAAAGGCTTCCATTTCGGTGACGATCGCCAGGACGAGGGAAATTAAGTCATTCTCGCCCTCCATCCGTTGGCGGACAAAAATCTGCGCGGCCCGCTGGGCAATCTCCTGGTTCACCGCTTCTGGTAAATATTCTTCATTCAGCCATTTCAGTAAAGACGCTTTGAGCCATTCGCCCTCTTGTTGCGGGTTTTGGGCAGGTGGCAAGGTGATGTTAGGAATGGAATCGGCCATGATCGCAATCGACAGTTTGCTTCATTGCTATTCACTGTAGGGCGATGAGTTTCCAGATGACACTGACAGCAACACTTCTACATGGAAGCTGAGGTAACGTTGCAATTGTTTATGGGATGATTGCGTGGGTAACGGGGTGGCACTTTATAATACCTAGCCAGAGATTTGCATGAGTGCAAGGCGGATTGTTTGACGGGAAGCCAGTTCAGTGTTGCCGCAATTGTGGAGGGGTATGCCCAAGGTTACTTTCTCATGGCCGATGAGAACGGCAAAGACTTGGGTTGGTATTCCAGTCGGCAACGGACGTTGATTCCTTTGGACGATCGCTTCCGTTATCCCAAATCGCTGCGGCGATCGCTGAACCAAAATCGCTTTACGGTAGCGATCAATCGCGCATTCAAAGAGGTGGTCGAAGGGTGCGCCGATCGCGACACGACTTGGATCTCGACACCGTTGAAAGAAATCTATTGGGAACTGTATCAGGCCGGGTGGGCGTGCAGCTTTGAAACCTGGCAGGGGGATGACCTGGCTGGCGGCATTTTGGGGATTGTGATTGGGGGCGCGTTCATTGGCGAATCCATGTTTTACCGCATTCCCGAAGGCTCGAAAGTGGCGATGGTTAAACTGGTGGAACGATTGCGCGATCGCCACTTTGTTTTGTTTGATGCCCAAATGATGAACCCCCACCTGGAGCGGTTCGGTGCGTACATTGTGCGGAATCAAGAATATCGCGATTTGCTCCGAACTGCCTTACAGCGCCAGTGTCGTTTGCACTAGCCCCATCACCTTGGAACTCAAGACCCAAATTTTTGCTTGGCTTGCTCGTAAATTGTTTCAGTAATTTGGGTCGCGCCCATTTCTTGGGCCAGTTTCTCAATTTTCTTGCGGGCACCGGGCCGCACAAAAAAGGGAATTTCCTTCAGCCGTGCTTCTGCTTCCGGGGTCCATTCCATTGACTCGCTCATATTCACCCAACTTTGCAACACAAACGTTCCTATCGTAGGCGATCGCGAGGCTCTATCGGCGATCGCCCCGGTGGCTTAGGGCACCGTTTGGGGAATGGGGGCGGGCACGGGCTGAGGAATGGGAGCCGGGACTGTCTCCGGGACTGGTGTTGGACTGGGTTCGGGGGGTGGGTCTGGCTGGGGGGTGGGGGGTACTGGCGGTGCGGGTTGTTCAGGCGTATAAACCATAGGATGAATTCCACTCGTTGCCTTTACCCTAAGCAATGAGCTGGGGCGATCGCCTCTTTCCCAAGGGGTTGACCGTTGGGCTGGGGCTATGCCATTTGGGGTGGGGCGGAGTGTAGAGTACAGACGCGGCGGGGGTTAGTAGCGATATGGATAATTGGAGGGATAGCGTGGGCTACTCAGGGTCGGGCCGATGATGATCGTGGTCGATCGCGATCGCTGAGGATAGCCAAAAGGTTGATAGATCGAGTTGGGGTAAATGCCTTGTCGATAGATCGACCCAGGATAGGCCGGTTGGCGATAGATGGAGCGGGGATAGTCGGAATATTGCCGCCACCGTCGGCGTTGGGAACTGGGGCGTTGCTGCAAGATGACGGAGGGAAAGGTAATGCTGGGGCGGATTGAGCGCGATCGCGCGGGGTCGAGGCGCTCTAAAAATCGGGGGGAAGATTGGTCAAAGCCGCGTTGCACCGGGTTAAGCCGGGTCGGATAAGCCCGTGGATAGCGGCTATACGTTGGGGCAACCCCAAAGGAGAAGTTGCCTGCCTGCGCGGGAAGCGCAGTGACGAGGGTGGCGATCGCGGCGATCGCCCCACCGAAAAGTCCAGCGTTTTTCATATACGAAACCCTTGTCAGAAACTCACTGACGCGAACGACCGTAATTGAATTTGCCCTGACTGAATCTCTGTAAATTTACTATATCCTAATCCCAGGTATCGTCGTCGTTGGGCCAGGGGCCAGGGGTTTCAGCCACGCGGGGGAGTTCGATCGGCACCGTGTAGGGGGCTGGCGGTGGGACTAACTCCAGTTGATGCGTGGGCGATCGCCCCTTTTGCCCTTTTGCTTGCCCTTTGGGGGTGCCGCGTCGTCGCCGGGAAACATTTTCCTCGCTGGTATCTTCCGCCACAATTTCGTAAAGCTGCGCGACCTTGCCGGGGTCTTTGCCTTTTCGCAAAATGCGCCCCAACCGCTGGATATATTCGCGGGTTGACCCCGTGCCAGATAGGACGATCGCCACACTCGCATCGGGCACATCCACCCCCTCGTTTAACACCCGCGAGGCGACCAACGTGCGATATTCCCCCGACTTAAACCGAGCCAGGGTTGCGTGGCGCTCTTTCACTGCCGTTTGGTGGGTAATCGCCGGGATCAGAAATGCTTGAGAAATGCGGTAAACTGTGGCGTTGTCATCGGTAAAAATCAGCGTGCGTTCGGGATAATGGTGGGCCAGCAAGTCGGCCAAAACCCGGAGTTTTCCTTCCGTGCCAAAGGCGATCGCTTTCGCTTCGCGGTGGGCTAACATGGCTTTCCGTCCGGCTTTGGAGCGGGCACTGGCTTGCACAAAGCGTTGCCAACCTTGGGGATTGCCGAGAAAGATATTGGCCTCTTGCAAAAACGCATTGCGGACTTGAACGAGGCGATCGTAGCGTTCCCGTTCTTCCTGGGATAGGGTGACTTTGATTTGGACGGCAGTGTGGTGGGCCAGGGCCGTGCCGGATAAATCTGCCGCAGTCCGGCGATACACTTCTGGCCCGATCAGGGTGGTCAGGTCGGCGTGGCGGCCATCGGTGCGTTCTGGGGTGGCGGTGAGCCCCAACCGATAGGGCGCGATCGCGTATTCCGCTATCACGCGGTTAAAGTCGCTTGGCAAATGGTGACATTCATCAAAAATCAGCAGGCCGTATTGATTGCCCAGGGTTTCCGCGTGGATGGCCGCACTGTCGTAGGTTGCGACCAAAATCGGGGTGCGATCGCGGGAGCCACCGCCCAAGACCCCAATCGTCGTATCGGGAAAAGCTGCCATCAAATGGGCATACCACTGATGCATGAGATCCAACGTGGGCACCATGATCAACGTGCTGCGCTGGGTGATTTGCATCGCCAGTTGGGCCAGATAGGTTTTGCCCGCCGCTGTGGGTAAGACCACCACCCCCAAGCGGCTTGCCTGTCGCCAAGCGGCCAAGGCTTCCTGCTGATGAGGGTAAGGTTCCATCGCCATCCGGGGGACTAATTCCACCGTGTCAAAGGCTTTGGCCTGATCGACGATCGCCTGCTCTGTTGCACGAAAGGCCAGCATCACGTCCCGATAGTGGATGGCCGGAATCCGAAACCGCTCAACGCGATCATCCCATTCGGCGTAGTCCATCCAAGCTTTGCCTCGGGGTGGGGGATGCAAAATTAAGGTGCCGCGATCGTAGGTCAACGTTGGGGTGCGTGCCATACCGGGGGGTGGGAGGGTTCTCGTTGCCTTGCCCCCAAATTGTAGACCGGATTGACGGTGGGGAGACGGTGACCCGGTGCAAGGGTTAGTAGGGCGATCGCGCCTCGGCTCGACAGGCGGCGATTTCTTTCTGCCCAGGGGTGGCAAACCGTTGCACGGCCCCAGTAGAAATTGCTTCTTGCAGTTGGGTCAGCGCATCCAAATCGCCGAGGTCGCATCCTTGGGCAAACAAGCGGCGCAACCGCTCTTCGGCTTGTTGGGTAAGATACCCCGTTGCGATCGTGTCCTCAACTACGCGCTTAATTAACGCCATCCTATCCTCATCTGTCTCGTGCGTTGAACTGTTCCTATTATGAAAATGGAACCCCATTGTTAGGGTGATACCGTTGGTAGAGTCTGGTGATGATTTGCCTCAGCCAATGTAGCGAATTCATTGAAAATGAGTGATGGATATCACGATCGCGTCTGCCTCCCGCCAGCACGGCGTTAAATACAGTGAGATTGCGGGATATTACTGAATTCAGGGAACGACAAGCCCCTAACCTATTCTATTCTTTTGACAGAAATAATTAATGGGTAAGCACTCATGTTGATTGTGCTAGGCGATCGCTCATTTCTCCGTGAAAACACTCACTGCCTTCCCTGACCAAAACTGACTGTAAAACGACCTTCAGACTCTAAGGAAACTCACGAAGACAAAGATTAAAAAATAATTAAAAAACTAATTTAGGTATGTCATTAGGAACTCACTTCGGTGTAAGTGCTGAATTCTACATGTTCTGAGCAGTGGTCGTGGTGGGCGATCGCCGCTTTCCCTGCCGGGGAGGAATTCCTTTATGCTGTTAGAACCCATTCTTAGGCTTTGTGCCCTGTCGCCCAATGCTGGATTATTCCCACATTTTGCCGCTGCTTCAACTGGCCAGTTCTGCCCTACCCGTCGGTGCCTACAGCTATTCGGAAGGGTGGGAGAGCCTGGTTGAGACGGGCAAAATAGCTGATGCGGCGGCGGCCCTGGCTTGGCTCACCCAAGACTTGCAGTATGGGGCGATTCGGCTGGATGCGGCGGTGCTGGTGCGGTGTTATCGGGCGATCGCCACTGACTCCTTACCCGATCTCGTGGCCTGGAATGCGTGGCTTTCGGCCACCCGCGATAGCGAAGAGTTGCGATCGCAAAGCTGGCAAATGGGGCGATCGCTCCTGCGCCTCTGGCAGGATTTGCAACTCCCCGATGCGCCCCCACCGACCGTCTCGGCTGCGGTGCTCAGTCAATTGCAACAGGACGGCTGTAATTTTGCCTGTACCTTTGCGATCGTCGCGCACCACTGGGGGATCGACTTACAGGCGGCGGTGCTGGGTTATCTCTACGGTTGGGCGAGCAACCTGGTCAGCGCTGGGATTAAACTCATTCCCTTGGGCCAAACGGCGGGTCAGGCACTGTTAGTGCAGCTTCGGCCTGAGTTGGAACGGGCCACCGCCCATATTTTGAGCTTGGGAGATGCAGACCTGGAAGGGTGTGGTTGGGGCTTGGCGATCGCTAGCATGACCCACGAAACGCAATACAGCCGCTTATTCCGGAGTTAAATCGGCCTGCTCCTTCGCGTGCCAGGACTGGCCTGGAGAGCGGACAACCGAGGGGAGAAATTAACTTTTCTGATCTCAATAATTAGTCTTATTGAACAGAAGAAAAAGTTAAGAAATCGAGGCTTACTGTTACATTGCTTTACCGTCAGGATAGGCATCACCGTCCCTCTATCTAACATCTCATTAAAGTTGGTGCCTGAGTGAATCGTTCCCTCTGCCAGTAGTTTACAATCGACTGGCTCAGCTTGTTGTGGCCGTTTGCGCCGCAAGTCGAATAAGGCGATTCATTCATTTTTCATAGCAAAAAACTTTTTGTTTGCCCTCATACACCTCACGTTTTGAGAGTCATTAGCACACGCTAAACCAAACAATTAGTACATGATTTTGACCGCATAACGATGCAAAAACTCAGTGCAGAAGAATTACTTGCGCAGTATGCAATGGGAAGACGCAATTTTAGAGAAGTGGACTTAACCGGAGCTTATTTATTTGAAGCCAATTTAGCTGAAGTAGACTTGACGAGGAGTAATCTGACTAACGCTCATTTACCCTATGCTGACTTGAGTCAGGCAACGTTCCAAGATGCGATTTTGACGAATGCAGAACTGAGTGATAGCCAATTATATCGAGCCAATTTTGTTGGTGCCAGGATGCAGGGTATAAAGTTGTCGCGGGCGAATTTGCGATTTGCAGATTTAACGAAAACAGAGTTGATTTATGCCAATCTTCAGGGGGCCGATTTGCAGAATGCCAATTTACAAGATGCGTGCTTGATTAATGCGAGTTTGGTGCGGGCCGATTTGGAGGGGGCGAACCTGACGGGGGCTGATGTGCAAGGGGCTGATTTTTTTCGGGCGCAAGGGGTGAATATGGCTGAAGCCCAGTTAGACCACACGACGACTTTTCCTGACGGGCACCGCCAGCAAGAAGCGGAACTTCCAGAACCGGAGGTGTGAACGGTGGATAGCAGGGCGCGAAATTGGGGTCTGTTCGCTCCAGGCCATTGTTCCCTGCCGTGGCTCAGCGACGGGCTAAAAATTCGACTTTGGGCAACAGGGGATCTTGGACAATGCCCACTCCGTTGAAGTTCCATCGGGTTAAGACGGCTTCGAGTTGGCTCCCCGGCACGGATTCGACGGAAAAGCGATCGCGCACGTCGGCTCCGTGGGTGTTGAGGTAGCTCAGGGCTTCAAAATGCTCTTTGAAAATCAGCAAATAACCCGGATCAGTCTTGCCCGGTTCGGTCGGGCGATCGGCGTTGAGGTGGGCAGCCAGGTAGGCTCCATCGGCCCGCGATCGCACGAGGTAATACACTTGGGCATACATCAGTTCGCATCTCCCAGCTTGATGCGTGGATCGACGAATTTCAGCAGCAAATCCGCCAGTAGATTTCCGGCAATCAACATGGCCGCCCCCATCATCAGGCTGGCCATAACGAGGTAAATATCTTGGGCTAACAGGGCTTGGTAAATCAGACGACCCAATCCAGGCCAGTTAAAGAAATATTCTGTGATGAAGGCACCGCTGAGCAGGGCGGCAAACTCAAACCCCAGCAGGGTAATCAATGGGTTAATGGCATTGCGCAAGGCGTGGACATAAATCACTTTGTTTTCTGGCAAGCCCTTGGCCCGTGCGGTTTGGATGTAGTCTTGCCGCAAAACATCAAGCAATTGGCCCCGCGTGATGCGCTGGAGTCCGGCGAAACTGGTGATGCTAAGGGCAATGGTGGGCAAGATCATGTGCCATGCAATGTCGAGAATTTTGCCTAGCAAGGTCAGGTCGTTGTAGTCGATGCTGGTCATGTCGCCCACGGGAAACAGGGGGGTGGTGTTTTGGGCCAAAATCAGGAGCAAGAGGGCGGCGATGAAACTGGGAAACCCCTGCCCGATGTAGCTGAGGACGCGGAAGATGCGATCGACGAGGCCGTTTTGGTTGACTGCGCCGATGATGCCCATTGGCAGGGCGATCGCCCAGGTCATCACCAACGAGGAAATCGCTAACAGTAAGGTGGCGGCGACTCGCTCCCACAGCAATGAAGCCACGGAGCGGTTATAGACAAAACTTTCGCCAAAGTTGCCCTGGGTCACCACTTGCCAAAGCCACCGGAAGTACTGATCAGGCCAGGATCGATCTAGCCCAAATTGGCGTTTGAGTTGCTCAATGCGATCGGGGGAGATTTTGGGGTTTTCCCGCAGGGTGCTGAGGTAGTCGCCGGGGGCGAGTTGAATCAGCAAAAAGCACAGAATCGAAGCCAGGAGCAGGGTGACCAACCCTTGCAGTACCCGTTTCACAATAAAGGCAAAGGTATCACTGGTAAAAAAGTTGAGGAATGAATCCCAGCGTGATACTAATCGACGTTCCCCTTGTCCAGACGTACTCATGGCTCCACCGCGTAACGATAGCGATAACACTGTCGCGATCGCCCTGTCGCGATCGCCCTGTTGGCCGCAAACTTGGCGCAGGCTCAACAGATGGTCTCTAGTGTAGTCGCTAACCCTGGCGAACTGGTACTGAAAGGCTAAATCTGCTCTGCCGGGGCCAATCTACTTTTGGATGGAGCCAGAATGACCCCGAAATCACCAACAGAGCGATCGCGGATCGTGTAGGTTGGGTTGAACCGCGTGAAACCCAACATCTTGTTCTTGTCGCTACTCTGTTGATTTTCTCTTGACCTGGCCCATTCTAATTGTGTTGGGTAGTGAGTCAAGCCATGCACTATCGTCGTGCCAAAACACCCGGAGCCACCTATTTTTTCACCGTCGTTACCCATCAACGCCAAAAGCTCTTCCAGCATGTAGAGATTTAGGTAAAAGAGGAAAGAATAAGAAGAGTAAGAAGAAATAAGGGAACAGCTACCAATTTTGTATAGATAATTGAAATTTAGATTATGGCACTCCAAATCTTTATTGATTATAGAACAGTTGACTCTCAGCAATGGAAGACAACTGAATTCTCCTTGGAAGAATATTTTGATCTTAGCCTTGATGAAAACATTGAGTGGAATTCTGTTCCAGAATATAACCATGCAGTTGAATATTTAGATATCAACTCTGAACTTGTTACACATACTCGAATCAGAATCAATGATAGTAATCTTGGTACTATGAGAACAATTACAACAACATTTTGGAATCAAGGACGCAACTTTATAATAAAGCGTGTTGACAACAAGTTGAAGACTTCTTGCTGCTATAACTTGCTAGTAACCAACACATTAATACACGAAAGACCTTTGGTCAGGGAAATAATGAGATTTAGAGAAATAGAAGGCATTCTTGAGCTTGAATTTCATTCTTTCGTCAAAGATAACGAAGATGGATCTCAAGCAGAAAGGATAGTTTTTCCTGTTAGTGTGATCGCGGATCATGTAGTGTGATCAGCGATCATGTAGAGCGATCGCGGGGGTAGTTGAACCTGAAAATAGGGCGATCGCGAATTGGATAGAACGTGCGATCGCGCTTTTCTGCCGTTTTAGCGATCGCTGGTCAATCTACTTTTGGATGGAGCCAGAATGACTACGAAATCACCAACAGTATAGATTTGTGAATTGCTATCGTTGGCCACACTAGAAGACGGGCGTTTAGCCCTCTATCCCGCTCGGTTAAACCCAAATACTGAGAGCGAGATTTCGAGCTGCATCTGGTGTGAAGAAGGTCATGAATTTAGCGAAACACAGTTCACTGCAACCTGGTTTGGCGAAACCTAAGGGGCAACCGCAACGGCTGGCTTGGCTGGAAGGCATTCGGATGCTGGCTGCTGTGATGATTTTGCTGTATCACGCGCAATTGTTGATCAGTGAGTATGCCTACACGCCGCAACCGACGGGGGTACTGGCCAATTTGCAGGCGATCGCCACGGCCAGCGATCGCCTGGGCCTCCACGGCTTTAGCTTTCTCGCTTTTCCCGCCTGGTTTGGCTATCAATTTGTGGATGTCTTTGTGTTGATCAGCGGGTTTAGCCTGGTGCTGTCCCTCAAAGGCCGACCCATCCAACCCGGACGCTTCATCAAACAGCGGGTTTTACGCATCTTGTTTCCCTTTTGGACGGTGGCGTGGCTCTCTGTCCCTGTTCTTTGGCTGGTGGGCACTTTGACGAATAGCTACATCCCCAATGCCTGGAATTTGTTTGCCGCCGCGACGTTTCCTCTGTTGTTTGACTATTCCGGTGAGCTGTTGTTGCCCATTAGTGGGCCGTGGTGGTTTGTCTCGCTGATTCTCAGTTTTGCAGTTGTGTTTCCATTTCTGTGGCGTTGTTTGCAAGCCTGGGGCACTCGCAATTTGTTGCTGGTCAGCTTGGGGATTACCCTGGTCTATCGCGGGTTGGCGGTGTACGTGTTTGGTGGCCATCCCACTTACATGATTCTCGACACGCCAGCGAACTGGTTTCCGTTTTTGGCGTTTCTGGCGAAGCTCAGCACGTTTGTGGTGGGGATGGTGGTGGCCCGGTGGTCTTTGCGCGATCGCGGGCCGCTCTTTTGGTCGCAGCGGCGGGCTTTGGCGGTGGGGGTGCCGCTCTATGTCGTGGGGTTTGTCTGCCAGTTTTATCGCCTGGGGTGGATTGTGGCGGATTTGCTGGTGCCCCTTGGTTTATTACTGGTGGGGATGGTGGCCTTTCGGGCGATCGCCGTGGGGCGTTGGGCTACGACTCTACGCTGGTTAGGCAAACACAGCTATAGCTACTTTTTGATTCACAATTTTGTGGTCGATCGCACCATCAACTTGTTTGTTCAGGGTGATCTGGGGCGATATTACACGGCTCTGCCAGGGATGATTCTGGGTACCTTGGCGTTGGCGGTCATGGCCGATGGAATCACCCCCCTGATCCGGCAAGGATTAAATGAGGGATTGCGGGAATTAGATGAGCGGTTGAGTAAGCAGCGATCGGTACAGCTTCCGGTTGGCCCAAGCCGATCGCTCCGTTGAACCGGGGCACAGGCGCGATCGCCCCGCCTCAGAGAGAATGAGTCCTACTCCGCGCCGTACTCCACCAGGGAAATAATGGGAACATCGGGCAAATACTGCCGACCGTTCAAAAACGCCAGCTCAATTACAAAGGCACAGCCCACCAGGGTTCCTCCCGCTTGTTGAATCAGTTGGGCGGTTGCGCCAGCAGTGCCCCCCGTGGCAATGAGGTCATCCACCATCAACACTTTGGAACCTGGCGGATAGAGGGCATCCTGATGGACTTCGAGGCGATCGCTGCCATATTCCAATTCGTATTCCACCGTATGCACAGCGGCGGGCAGTTTCCCTGGTTTCCGCACGGGAATGAACCCGGCCCCCATCTTGGGCGCGAGGGCAGCCCCAAAAATAAAGCCCCGCGATTCCATCCCAGCAATGAAATCCGGTTCCAGGGCGGCGCATTTTTCAGCGAGCACGTTAATGGTGTATTCAAACCCCTTGGCATCGCGCAGCAGGGTGGTAATGTCTTTGAAACTGATGCCCGGTTTGGGGAAGTCGGGAACTTCGCGGATGAGGGATCTGATATCCATAAGGCTAATGTTTGACGTATTGAATTAAGGGACGCTAACGGGTTCAAGATGACCTTGCACTCAGTCGGTTTATACCAGATCTTGGGTCCCTGTGGGGAGCCTTGCCGGGTGGCTGGGTGGGGGCGATCGCGCTAACCGGGGCAGCCCCCAGGCCAGACTGCGCGAGAAGGTAGTGCAAATAGCGACGGTGAAGAGAGGCATCGCGCTATGATGAGTCCGTTTGTTGACACGTAGTTATTTCGAGCCTTGTATGAATCACGTTTCTACGGCTGATCTGCTGGAGCACCTCAACTGGCGCTATGCGACCAAAGGGTTTGATGCGACGAAAAAAATTCCCACTGATGTCTGGGAGGCGTTGGAAGAGGCGTTAGTGTTGACTCCGACTTCTTATGGTTTGCAGCCCTGGAAAGGGTTGGTAGTCACGGATATGGCTTTGCGTGAGCAGTTGAAGCCCCTGACGTGGAATCAGTCTCAGGTGACGGATTGTTCCCAGTATGTCATTTTCACGATTCGCAAAAACTTGCCAGCCGAGCATGTGGATCACTTTGTGGCGCGGACGGCGGCGGTGCGATCGCAACCCGTGGAAGCCCTCGAAGGCTACCGCAAAATGATGTTGAGTGATGTGGTGTATGGGCCACGCAGCTTGGATGTCAATACCTGGGCGGCGAAGCAAGCCTACATTGCCTTGGGGAATTTCATGACCTGTGCGGCGTTGTTGGGTGTGGATACCTGCCCCATCGAAGGGTTTGAGCCAGCCCAATACGACAAAGTGCTGGGGCTAGCGGAAAAAGGGCTGGCCTCGGTGGTGTGCTGTGCTGCGGGTTATCGAGCCGCCGATGACAAGTACGCAGATTTGCCCAAGGTGCGGTTCCCGAAGGCGGAAATGTTGGAGTGGCTGTAAGGAGGATTGCTGGGGCGTTACAGAATACGCAAACCCAGGGGCACGGGGCGATCGCACTGGATGAGGGCGACGGCTCCTTCCTCCAACACCACGCCTAAAACCAGCACTTCTGACTGGAAGTTGGCGATTTGGCGCGGGGGAAAATTGGTCACGGCCAAAACTTGGCGATCGCGCAACTCGTCCACTGTATACAGTTTGGTGATCTGGGCGCTCGATCGCTTAATCCCCAAATCGCCAAAATCAATCCACAGTTTGTAGGCAGGTTTCCGGGCTGCGGGAAAGGTTTCGGCCCGGATGATCTGCCCCACCCGGATCTCAACCTGCTCAAAGTCGGCGTAGGTAATGTCTGGCATGGTTCTATCCTGGGGCCGCGATCGCTACTTGCCTAAGACTTTGACCACACCAATGCCGCCAAAATACAGCATTAAAATTGCGCCACCGAGCAAGCTTTGGGTCAGCGGATCGGTCGAAGGGGTGAGGATGGCCCCAATGATAGCCGCAGCCAGCAAAACATATTTCCAGGCGGCCACCATTTGCTTGGATGAGAGAATGCCAGCAATGCCGAGCAGGGCTTGAATACAGGGCAACTGAAAGGCTAACCCCGTACTGAGCATGAGCTTCAGCACAAAGTCAAAGTATTTTTCGATGGACCAGATCTGTTCCACCACATCGGCCCCGTAGCTAATAAAAAAGTTGAGGGCAGCGGGAATCAGCGCAACGTAGGCAAAGATGAGTCCGGCGACGAACAAAATGCTGGAACCAAACACGATTGGCCCCAAAAAACGCCGCTCCCGTCGAGTCAGGCCCGGTAGGACAAAGGCAGCTACCTGGTACAAGATCATCGGCATGGCGACCAAAATGCCGCAATAGGCCGCGACCCGAATGGTGACGAAAAAGTATTCGCCAGGGCCAAGCTGCAAAAATTTCACCCCTTGGGCGGGAGCTTCCAAGGCGGCAACAATGGGCCGCACGTAAACGAAACAGCCGATCGCCCCGGCCACCACTGCAATGAGCGCGTAGAAAATCCGTTGCCGCAATTCTTCCAAGTGGTCAAACAGCGACATTTCCACATCATCCGGCAGGTCGTTGTCTGCATCCGCAGGGGGAGTGGCGATCGCCGCCGTCGCCCCATTGGGGGTGTCTAATGCTGACGGAGCAGTAGTTTCCAGGTCAGAAGGCGCAGTCATGACTCGTTCCAGTCTCACAGTTGTTCTATTTATTGTATCGGGGTGTGCTTTGGGATTGAGGTTTGCGACGGATCTTGACCAGGAAACCCATCGTTGGCGATGCTATGGCTGTAATCATTCTCGGAATTCAAACGCATGGAGCGGATTAAAAACCAAGCCAATACCCTGTGGCAACTGCTGACAGCCCCCAGCACCGCCAACGCCTACCAACAGGCGATCGCCCTCACCTGGTCGATCCTCAAAGAAACCGCTCAACTGTTGCTCTATGTATTTTTCCTCACGGTTGTCTTAGGTGAGTGGTTCTACCGCACCGCCACAAATGCAGGCCGCAACACCCGCACCTGGATTGAAACCCTTCAAAACCAGCCCACCCCAACGGAGGCCAAAGACCCCAGCCAACTGTTGCAAGATACCGGGAAATCATTGCTGGCCGCAGGGCAAAGCAGTCTGACCCAGGTTTTGAATACGGCACGAGAGCAATTAGGCTTGGAAGCGCCTCCGGCCCCGCCCACCAAAGTTCTGGCCCCAGTTCAACCCGCGATCGCCCCCACGCCAACCCCAGCGCCAACCCCGACCGCACCAACCCCCTCCGACAGCAGCCCCCCCAGCGATACCCCCACGGACGCTTAAGCGATCGCCGTCGCTACGACTCAAAGGAAAGTAATAGTTTCCGTAACAAGGCGCTCAAGACCTCGCGATCGCGATCGGTCAGCCCGCTCAAAATTCGGTGTTCATTCACCACGTGGGCTGTGACGGCCTGGTCAATGAGGGCCAAACCCGAGTCAGTCAACTCGATCAATGTGCCCCGGCGATCGCCGGGGTCGGGGAGGCGTCGCACCAGGGCTGCCCGTTCCAACTGGTCAATGCGATGGGTCATCGTGCCAGAGGACACCATCAACAACTGAAATAACTCCGTCGGCGACAGTTGATAGGGTGCCCCCGATCGCCGCAGCGTCGCCAACACATCAAACTCGCCTGCCGTCAAACCAAACTCGGTAAACGTTTCTTGAATCGCCCGTTCCAAATGCTTGGCTAACCGCCCAATCCGCCCAATCACGCCCATCGGTGCCACATCTAAATCGGGCCGCTCCCGGTGCCATTGCCCCAAAATTCGATCAACTGGATCGGCACTCACGACACCCCTCCTACATCCTTATCTCTTGACATTAAATATCTTGACATCAAAATAAACGCTATAATTTCGACATCGAGTATCTTAGCTTCGAGATAAATTTCAAGTTCTTTCAACCTGTTTCCGAACTGTATGAGTGGGCGAACCCTTTATCTGTTAGCGGCTTTGGCTGGTGGTGCAATCTTGCCCGTGCAAGTGGCGCTGAATACTCTCTTGCGGCGATATGTCGGTGAGCCGATGCAAGTCACCTTCATTTCCTATCTCGCGGGAACTCTGGCCTCCCTGGCAATTTGTTTGGTGGCCCGCTATCCGCTGCCGGCTGGCGGTGCCCTGGCCCAAACCTCTTGGTGGATGTGGATCGGGGGGTGCCTGGGGACGTTGTATGTGTGGTCAACGATTTTTGCCACACCAAAAATTGGGGCAGCGTTGGCGCTGGCGTTGACGATCGCGGGCCAAATGATCGCCGCGTTGTTTCTCGATCATTACGGTGCCCTGGGGCTGCTTAAAACGCCTGCTAACCCGCCTCGAATTGCGGGAGTGGTGCTCGTTGTTTTAGGGGTATCGTTGGTGGCCTATACCAAGCGATCGTAGCTGTCTGGGATTTGGGTCAACAGGGGCGATCGCCAAGCGATGTGCAGCCAAATCTATTGCAACCGAATCTTGAGGCCAAATTTGTCTTTGAGCTGTAGCAACGCTTCGGCATTGCCTCTGGCATCGTCCAGAGCGTTGTGGGTGTGGGGTGTTTGCCGGAGGTGTTTGAAATTGACGAACGTATCTTTCATTAAGCCTTTGTAGAGAGAGCCGAGATTGGTGGAGGAAAAGCCAAAAGGATTGTCACCACAAAAGTGATGGAAGTACCAGTTCACAAACTGCCAATCAAACCCGTTGTTATCGGAAATGAACCTGGGGCGATCGCGGGTAACGGTTGCAATCCAGGCAGCAAAGTCCGTCATGACGGATTGCGGTTCGGCAAAGGTTAGGGTTTCTTCACGGGTAAAGCCGCTGACTTGCAAGGCTTGCGGCAACCACTGCTCTGAAATTGGTCGGAGTTGGGCGTAAAAGGTTTGGCTCAAGGATGGCTCCACCACGATCGCCCCCAGGGCCACCATCGAATAATCGCCGGGGATTGGGCCATCGGCCTCAATGTCAACCATGATGTAACTCATCCGCCGTCCTCAAACCATGACCAGAAAAAGCGTTCAACCGGGTTTAGGGTCGCAGGCCGGATCTACTGGTACCCAAGGCGCGATCGCTCTCGTCTCGGCCTTACATTTCCTGCATGAGCCGCAAATAATTTTGCTGAAGCTGAAAATGGTCATCGGTGATGCGCTCGGTCATGGTGCGTTCGACATCGCTAATTTGCTGCCAAAAGGCTTCAGCACGACGGGCGGCCAAAACTTCTTTCCACAGGATGGCAACCAGTTCCGTTGTGGCCGCATCCCCAGTGATGGACTCTTCTAAGTCCAAAAACTTCCGTTCTGCATCGGCGTGGCGGGTTGGGTCTTTCGCCATTGAAAAGCACTCTTTTAGCAGATCGGTTTGGGCTGGGTTCAAAGAGTAAGACATAATAAATATCGCTTGCCTGTAACAGTGAAAAACGGCGACCAAGATTGGGCAGCAGATGGAAACACTTTTGATTTACATTTTTTAATGGTAACGTACGGCCAAATCTTGTGCCAACGACAGCGCCCGCAACGCTCACAATATTGGAAGTGATGACAAAACAACGAGTTCTTTCTGGGGTTCAACCAACGGGTAATCTGCACATCGGTAACTATCTGGGGGCCATTCGCAACTGGGTCGCCGGACAAGCTCAATACGACAATTTCTTTTGTGTGGTTGATTTGCACGCGATTACGGTGCCCCACAATCCGGCGACGTTAGCTGCCGATACCTACGCGATCGCCGCCTTGTATTTGGCCTGTGGCATTGATTTGGCCCATTCCACGATCTTTGTGCAATCGCACGTATCTGCCCATAGTGAACTGACCTGGTTGCTGAACTGCATCACCCCCCTCAACTGGTTACAAGACATGATCCAGTTCAAGGAAAAGGCCGTGAAACAAGGGCAAAACGTGGGGGTTGGGTTGCTAGACTATCCAGTTTTGATGGCGGCAGATATTTTGCTGTATGACGCAGACAAAGTGCCTGTGGGCGAAGACCAAAAGCAACATATTGAGCTGACGCGGGATATTGTCGATCGCCTCAACCACCAGTACGGCAAGGGCGAAGTGATTCTCAAGTCGCCTGCACCGCTGATTCAAACCGATGGCGCACGGGTGATGAGCCTGACGGACGGCACCAAAAAAATGTCGAAGTCTGATCCGTCCGATCTCAGCCGGATCAATGTGCTGGATCCCCCGGAGGTCATTCAAACCAAAATTAAAAAGTGTAAAACCGATCCCGTGCGGGGCTTGACGTTTGGCGATCCAGAGCGGCCTGAATGTAACAACTTGCTGACGTTGTATATGTTGATGTCGGGCCAGTCGAAAGAAGCCGTGGCGGCTGAGTGTGCTGACATGGGCTGGGGCCAGTTTAAACCCTTGCTAACGGAAGCGGCGATCGCCCATCTGCAACCGATTCAAGCGAAATACGCCGAAATCACTGCCGACAAGAGCTATCTGGAGTCGGTATTGCGGGATGGTCGCCAAAAAGCTGAAGCGATCGCAAACACTACCCTCACCCGCGTCAAACAAGCTTTGGGGTACTCGCTGCCGCTGTAAGTTGATCGTTTGAATCTGCGTCATTTTTTAATCCGCATTTTTAGTCAGTATTATTGTGTTGGTCATGGAGTTAGTCTGTGTTGTGACTGGCTCCATTTTTGTGCTTTTTGTTAGGTTTAGTCTGCCTTTTCTTCCTTCTAGTTGCGATCGCGGGGTAACTTTAACACCATTGCTAGAGCAGGCTTGCCAGATCATTCAACCCTGGTGCAATTGATCGAAAATAGTTGAGTGGATTCAGGGCAAAAACGCACTGGATGACGGTGTTTGTATAGAAGGATGTCACCTTTGCAAATTGCCCTCATCCCCAGCCTCTTCTCCCTAGGGAGAAAGGAAGCCGGATCAAAAGTCCCTCTACCCCAGGGCGAGGAATTTAGGGTGAGGGCGACAACAGTGACACGCCCCCGTTTGCGCGCTCTCTAGAAGACTGAACAGTGCGATTCAGCAAACAGTTTGCAAAGGGAAAGGGTAGGTAACAGAGGGTAAACGACGGCACAGGGAGTGGTACCCACTGGTCGCCTTACGTCTATTACCTACCCAGTTTCAGCGAAACTTTAAGCTTGTTGATGGATTACCTGAAAGTGATAGTAATCCAGTCCAAAATAGATGAAAAACTCAAGATTTGTTGTGGATAAAAAGCCCTATCTAGCAGGCTAAATTCAATGCTAATTGCAGTTGGGGTTTTGCATTCGTCTCGGGAACTGGAGTTGGATCGTTGGTTACAGCCGGACAGTAACGGGCAAAGGTACAGCGATCGCACTGTTTGCCTTGTTTGGGTTCCCAACCCCGATCGCAACGGAGCTTTATGGCCAAATCGCCGATAATTCTTTGCACATTTTCGCGTTGTTTTGGAGTGGCTTGAAACCGAATTTTCTCACCTGTTCGGAGAAAGAGCAAACTGAGGTATTTAAGGTTTTGTCGGTAGGTTTGCTCCAGTGCCAAATAATATAACCCAATTTGGATATCAATTTCAGATTTATCTGGCAACTTTCTGTCCCGACCGGATTTGTAATCAATTAACTCTAGCTCTCCATCCGGTAAAAAATCAATCCGGTCATACCGTCCAGCGATCGCAAATTCTAAGTTTTCAACTTGTAAATAACCTTGAATTTTGCCTTCAATTGCTAACGGTTGGTGAATGGCCACTTCACTCGCAATAAAATTCCAGTAATACCGTTCCAGAATGGCTCTACCTTCTGTGATCTGATTCGGGGTCAATCCCTCGATATGGTTATTCCAACACTGGTAAATCCACTGAATATCTGGTAATGGATAGCGATAGTGCCAGTCCCGGTGACATTGCGCCAAAGCTTGATGCAACGCATTTCCGAGGGCTGCCGACCCATAAAACTCAGAGCTTGTCAACTTGCGCTCATACCGCAAATAGTAGGCATAGGGACACCGATGATAGGCTTGGAGTTTAGTGGCTGAAATTTGATAAGTCATAGGAAGTTAAGCCCAGCAGCAAACGGTTTAATGCATTGAAACAAAGCATTAGTTTTGGCCGATCGGACGCTTGAATAGGGCATCAAGATAGATCCGCGATGCTTGCCGATGGTGCAATTTTTCTGGGGAAGCTTCCGATTGGTTTTGTAACAGAAATAAAGAAAGCGCAGCAGTAATTACTCGGTCTTGATCCCAATCAGGACGCATTTCTAAATATCCACGAAGGGACTCATGCAAAACTTCGGGAATTTCAACAAGCAAGCTGATGTGAGTATCCATGATGTACTAATGCTTAGCGATAGGATGAATCTGTCCGTTTTTAAACACTCGAAACCAGCCGTAACTCTTGCTCTTGGAAGGAGTCGGAGCCGTAGAACGGGCCTGTGGGACTCCAGTCAGAAAAAGAGTTCAGCGATTGCTCTGTGTTCGTCGCCTCATTCTCAGGCCAATTCTGATGGATGTCAATGTTGCAAAATGTTGCGAGCAATTTTATTAAGTCAAAAGCTTCACGAAAGAATGCGGGTTTCAAGCTATTTTTTGTTACGTAACTTCATAAATTTTGTAACGATCGCGGTTGGGGAAAGGGAAAGGCGCGATCGCGGTTGGGATGTGGAAAAGTCCCATTCTTTCGTAGGGGTTGTGGAAAAAAAAAGTTTTTCTGTGGAAAACCTGTGGAGAGTGTGTGGAGAAGGGCAAAAAACTTTGTGGAAAGACTGTGGAATAAATGGGGAAAAGTAAGAAATTTTTTAAGAATTGTAAAAATTTGGTCGTTTTTAAATTTCTTGGTTAGACGCTTCAGGTTAATTGCTTTTTCTGGGCGGTGATGACAGCCAAAAACGTTGCTGGTGAACGATATCGACCGAGTGATGCCAGTATCCCCCCGTTGGCAAAACTGCTGGTGGCTTTGCTGCGATGGATTGCAGTTTTGTTGCGGTTTGTTGCGTTGTAGGGCGATTGTTTTCCCCAAGGCTGTTTTCCTCATTGTGGAATTCTGGGGACGGTAGGAGGTGTGTGTGGCAGGCTGGTTGCGTGTTGTGGGGTGGGAGGTAGAAGGTGGGAGGCTTGGCGACTTTGGGCTGATTGATTGTTGGGCATTCTGATTGTTCTCCCGATTCTATCCACTGCTACGGAGATGGGGTGGATGCGATCGCGTGCTTGAGCTTGCCTGCCCTAAACCTGCGCACACTAAAATGACCTCCGGGGTTGTGAAGGAGGTCATTGGGCAGCGATGGGGGGCCCCGGTGCGTCGAGTAGGGACTGCGGTTAGACGGTGATAATGTTGGACTGATCCAGGGGGCTATTGCCGCCCAGTTCCAGGGGGAGATAAACCGTCATGACTTCTCCCTGTTGGGGGCGTTGTTTGACGGTGAGCTTGCCGCCGATCGCCTGGAACAAGTTTTTGGTGACGGCTAAGTTGAGGCTCAGGCTGCCGGTTTCGGGTTGGAACATCAACATGTGGCCCAAAGACTTGGCCGAAGGAAAGTTGAATTTGGAGGCAAAGCCACCGCCAGCTTGACCGTTGGCTAGGTTGGCTTCGGGTTGGGAGTGCAATTGCAGTTTGAGTTGGTTGCCCGCTGGGGTGACTTCAACCTGGATGTGGCTACCGGCGGGGAGGTTACGGGTAAACCGCTCAATCAGGCTAGTCAGGGCTTGATCCAGGGTGGTCGGGTCGCTGACGACGGTGGGCATCCGTTGGGGCAAGATCACATCCAGGGTCATCTGGCGTTGCTGGGCCTGTTGCTGCCAGCGGGGAATGCTTTGTTGCAACACGTCGGTTAATGAGGTGCGGGTCAGGGAGAGGGTTTCCAGGTGGGTGGCTGATGTTTCTAGCTCGACGGCTTTGAAAATGAGGCCAAACCGATCAATTTGTTCGCTACATTCCCGGTCAATGATGCTCAAACGGCGCAGTACATCGGCGGATAAGTCTTTGCGGCGCAGGAGCGATCGCGTCAGGGTGCGGATGGTGGTGAGGGGGGTGCGTACTTCGTGGGCGATCGCTTTCACCAATTCCACATCTAGACTGTGGAGTGAGTGGGGGTCTGCTTCGGCGGCGGTAGAGGCTGCATTTTGCGCGACAGCATGGGCTGCAACGGCAACATCGTGGTGATAATTGGGGGTTTGGGCAAAGTGGGCAGTGCGATAGCCCGGTTGCACGGGGGGTTGGGGCGATCTCCCCAGGGATGCGGCAAGGCCCTCGGTCTCGGCTTTGGGTTTCAAGTCTTCTGTGGTATCGGGCAGATGGGCCAACAACAAGCGGCTAAACTGCATCACCGTGGTGTAATCAGGGGTGACGGGCGGAAACTGGTGCACCAAGGCATCCAACTCCGCGATTTGGTTGGGGCTCAGCAAGAGAATGCGTGGGCGGAGTACATCCCAGGCTTGTTGCACAACCTCTGGCGCAAAGGAAAACATGAAGGCTGGTGTGCCTGCCAGGGACTCGCCCAAGACCAACACAAGACTAAACCAGGGGGTCAGCACCAGACAAAACTGCTCGGCGGCGAGGGGGTCTCCGGGCAAAATCGGCAAAACGGAGTTAGGCGTAGGGTCACTGGGTAAATGGGCCGTTTCCGCAGGTAACAGCCGAAAGGCCCGCCAATTGGGAGAATGAATTGAGGTGGCGGCCAGAGTCCAACTAGATAGGTGTTGCGCGAAGGCCGGATGACTGATGACGGGAGACGGGCCAGAGATTACGACGCCAAGTTGGGGGGAGGGGGCATGACTAAATTGTGAGTCGCTATCGGCGATCGCGGGATGGGTCAGGTTGGCCTGCTGAAGAGTTTGGTACAGGATATCGTTTAAAGCGGCGATCGCCCCGGCCCATTCGCGATCGGCCCGGAGTTGTTGAAGGGCAACGTGGCCACCACTGCGGCGACCAGCGCCACTGGCTTTGGTTGCGTCTGGTGCACAGGTTTGTAAAAGCTGGGTACCGGGTTGATCTGTCCCAACCATCCCAGTCGGATCGCCGAGCGATACAACCTCACTTAGTGTTGGTAACAGCCACTTTGGCACAACCCCACCCCCTAACGACCGACAATTGGCAAATAGTCACATTTCTTGCTATTACGAGCGTATCTGGAATAGTCGCCAAACGGTAGCCGCTGAACCGAACCCTTGAGGTCGCGATTCCCCGCTATCGGTAGTTCACAAATTGCAGAGCCACTGGATAGTCTTCTTGCTTGAGGCGTTGAATCACGGTTTGCAGCTCGTCTTTAGATTTGGCGGTTACCCGCACTGCATCGCCTTGAATCGAACCTTGCACTTTTTTAAATTCGTCGCGGATGAGTTTGGAGATCTTTTTGGCCAGTTCCGCACTGATACCTTTGCGCAGGGTAATTTCTTGGCGCACGCGGTTGCCGCTGGATGATTCGGATTTGCCGTAGTCAAAAATCTTGAGGGAGAGGTTGCGTTTGAGGGCTTTGGTTTGCAACAGGCTGTTGACCGCATCTAAGGTGAAGTCGCTGTCGGTTTGGATGGTGATAGTGGTTTCGCCCAATTCGACGCTGGTTTGGGTGTCTTTCAGGTCGTATCGGCTTTTGATTTCGCGCTTGGTCTGCTCGATCGCGTTGACCAATTCTTGCCGATCAAAATCACTCACAATGTCAAAGGAATAGTTCGAAGCCATAGGTGAATGGGTGCTGTAGTTACTCCAGAGCCAGTTATGACTGATGTTTAGCATAGTCGTCAGTGGGAAGGGGACACAACCCCCCTAGCCAGATCGGTGGCCAGGGGATAGGCGATCGCGAATTTGGGGGGGGTTACTCCCACAGGCGGCGGCGACCGGGGCCATTAAGGCGCGTGTGGGCATCCCGGAGGAGGGTGGGAATCTCAAGCTGGACGGGACAACGGGGCAAACAGTCGCCGCAGTCGGTGCAGCGATCGCCTTTGGTGCCGGGGAACCAGTGGCCCGCATTGCCAAACATGCGATAGCGGTATTGCCCGTATTGGGTCATGTCGTAGGCCAGGGCGAGGTTGCGGAGTCGTAGCACTTCGGGGATATTGATAGCTTCGGGGCAGGGCAAACAGGCATAGCATTGCTGACAACGATCGCGGCCCAAAGCGGCTTGCTGGTGTTGTTCCAACCGTTCCAGAGCCAATTCTTCCGCCGGGGTGAGGGGGTGATCGGCCTGGGCGATCGCGGCCAAAAATTCGAGTTCACTGGGATTGGCAGGCCCCACACTGAGGGTGGTAATCCGGCGATCGCTCAACAGCCAGCGATAGGTCAATTCCAGCGGTGAAAAGGGCTGACACAACGTTTCCAGCAAGTCGGGGGGAGTGTACAACAGGCCGCCTTTATCTGCCGGAGAAATGATGAAGATGCCCATATCCTTTTGGTGGGCCAGGTCAATGGCAGGGGCATGGCGTTGGAAAAAGTAGTAGTAATGCAGGTTCACAAAGGCAAAAAGATCGGTGGCGATCGCCCGTTGAATCAAGTCCAATGGCCCGTGGGTGGAAAAGCCCACATGACGAACGCGGCCATCGGCGATCGCTCGATGCACAGCGGCCATGCACCCAGTTTTGGCTTCGACCCAGGCCAAATGTTGCGCGGTATTGAGCCCATGAATGGCAAGCGCATCTACATAATCCAGGCCCAACCGTTGCAAAGACCCATCAATTTGTCGTTCCATTTGATCTGCATCGGCAGTGGGCGGAATTTTGGTGGTGATGATCACCTGCGATCGCGGCACGGGTAATCCTGACCGCAAGGCGGCCCCCAGATACCGCTCACTATTGCCGTAACCCTGGGCGGTTTCTAGATGGTTGATGCCCAGGTTCAGCGCAGTGTGGATGGTTTGGATCGCTGTGGCCTCGGAACTGAGACACCGCATGGTGCCCAGGGAAAAGATCGATAGATGCAAATTCGTTTGACCAAAACGGCGATCGCGCATGGTTATTTTTGCTCTCGTTGCAATCGTTGTGCTCGGCGGAGGGTTAAGCCGTCGCTGCTGCCCAAAATCACCGAACGACTATCCGTGCCAAATTCCGCAAACAGCGCACTGTAAACCGAACCGCGTAACCCCCCTAAATACCGCAGGGGGCGCATCCGCCAGACGTTGACCAGGCCGCCGTAGGTAGTCAGCAGCAGTTGCCCATTGGGACTGAGGGCCAAATCATTGCCGACGGTATCGAGTTTTTGCACCAAGCGGCCCGTGCTCATGGCCCATACTTTGATGCCATCTTCCCCCTGGATGCCGTTGCTTCCGGTGATGAGCAAATCGCTTTCGGTGCTGAACAGTAGGTCATTGAGTTCCCCCGAATCCAGGGTATAGCGCGGAGCCAAGCTGGGAAAGGCCCAGACCTGGGTTGTGCGATCGCCAGCGGCGACCCAACGCCCATCAGGACTGAAGGCCAGGGCGATCGTGGGTTCTTTGGGCCTCAGGGTCAGGGCAATTTTTTGGGTTGCCACGTCCCAAAATTGGATGGGATTGGTGGCTTGGCTGTGGTGTGGGGCCAGGCGGCTGCCACTGGCGAGGAGTTTGCCATCGGGACTGAAGGCCAAACTGGTGACAATGCCAGATTTAAGGGTGGCGATCGCGGTGCCGTTGGTCAGGTTCCACAGTTTGATGGTGCCATCCAGGCTACTGCTGGCGAGGGTGTTGCCTTGGGGGTGGAAGGCCAGAGCGGTGATCCAGTTCGTGTGCCCGGTGAGCGATCGCCGCTGGTCGCCCGTTGAGATTTCCCACACCTCAATCACCATCCCAGAGGCGCTGGCCAGGTATTTCCCATCGGTGCTGGTGGCGATCGCGCTAATGGGTTGCTGGTTCAGAGTGATTGGATCCTGATAACAAATCTGGGTGGTTGCAAAGGGTTTTAGGCAGGGTGATTGGGCCGTCTGTTGGGCGATCGCGTGTTTAATCAAGCTATAGCCCACGACCACCAGTGCCACCAGTACTGATGTAGCCACACTCAACCCCACCACCTGCCAAAGTCGTTTTTGCCCCATGCGTTGCATCTGTCTAATCAGCCCATATCATATAGCCTGCCGGATTGGTTGCACCCGTGAACACTGCTCCCTCTGATCATCGTCTTGCTGCTGGTTTGCTCACTGGTCTAGCGTTACCGCTGAGTGTTTATCTCTGTGTGGCCCTCACTCAACTGGGCCTGGAGAAATATCATTACATTCTGGCGGGGGGCCAAAAGTTTGCCACGTTTCCCAATCAGGCGAGCCATTTAGGTATTAGTTGGGCCTATTTGGGGTTGATGCTGGTGCATTTGGCGTGGGTTTGGGGGCGCGATCGCTCGTTGCTGGTGCCCACGTTTGCTGGTGTGCTGCGCCGCACGGCAGTATTTCTGGTTTTAGCCTGGGTGGCGTACCCGCTGGGCAATGATATTTATCTCTATCTCCACGTCGGGTTGATGAATCTCAGCAAAGTTGATCCTTATTTGGTGCCTGCTGGGGATTTTTGGTCGCCCCTCACGCCCTTTGTCGATTGGAAGCAAACTTCGACCTATGGCCCCATTTCCCAACTCTTCTTCACTCTGTCGGCGGCAACGGCGTGGCTCCATCCCATTGTGGCGGTTTACGGGTTCAAAACGATTTGTCTTGTGACCCATGTTTGCAATGGGTATTTGGTGTGGTGGTGGTTGCCCGAACCGCACCGTGGAAAAGGGGCGATCGCCTATCTGCTGTGTCCGTTGTTGTTGTTTGAGCAAGTGTGTTCCGCCCATGTGGATGTGTTTGTGTCTACGAGCATTTTGTTAACGGCGTTGTGTTTAGCCCAACGGCACTATGCCACGGCGTTTTTGGGATTGTGGGGGGGCTTTTTGGCCAAAACGGTGCCGCTAATTTGGTTGCCCTTGTTGGGGTTGTTTCTCTTGCGGCAGCGCCAGTGGCGGGCTTTGGCCTGGGGGCTGGTGGCCTCGGTGGCGGTGGTGGCGGTGTTGACGGTGACGGTGCTGCCGACGGTGGCTGCATGGCGGAGTTTGCTGAATCCGGGGGTGGTGGGGCAATATCAAGCGTCGATTCATGCGTTGGTGCGGGCGTTGTTAGAAACGTTGCCCTTTTTTCTGCCAGATGCCCCCAAAGCCAGTGAATATCGCTATTTCTTACTTCAGCTTGCGAAATATACTTTGTCTATCTTTGCGGCGTTTTATACGTGGACGATTTTCCGCATCTTTCAGCGATCGCCCTACACAACGGCGGTGTTGTTAGAAGACATGGGCTGGGTGGCGGTGGTGTTGATGGTGTATTCCACGTCTTGGCTGATGCCCTGGTATGTCTCCAGTTTGTACGCGATCGCGAGTCTGCTACCGGGGGCGCGGTTGTTTAATCTCACGGTGTTGTTGTTCGGCCTATCGAGTAGCGCGAGTTATTGGCTCCAGAATGATTCTGGGCTGCGGAGTTTGGTCTCCATTGGTCTACCGACCCTGGCATTGCTGCTAGGGCCGCTGGTGCTGCGGTCAACCCCAAAAACGATGGTGTCGCTGTCTACAGAGCAATAAGGATCGCAATCAAGCCCGTTGGATGGCGCGATCGCCGCTGACGATACCTCTGCCCCGCAGCCATCCTGGGGTTGCCTCAAGCTCAAGCTCCAGGCAACCCGCTCAGGTGGGTAAAAACAGGGATAAGTCCAAGTGGGGTTCAATGCTTTCCGCCAGGACATCCAGCAACATTTCCCGCTGTTCGCGATAGTTGGCGACGCCTGTGGGCAATGATTTGAGGCCCCGCTGGGCACGTAAACGGTTTAACCAGGCCCGTCGCCAGGGGCCATTGTCAAAAATGCCGTGGAGATAGGTGCCCCAGGTGGCTTGGCTGTCGTCCACAATGCCGAGGTTAGGATCGTCAAAAAGGTGGTTAATCCCGGCGGCATCTTCCATGAGGCGCGATCGCCCCTGGTGAATTTCGTAGCCAGTGACGGGTAATCCCTCCTGGGGATAGTTGGAACTGACGATGCGTTGACGGGCAATGCGCTGGCCAGCGATCACGGTTTTGATCGGCAAGAGGCCCAAGCCTTTGTAACGGCCTTCGTGGCCTTCGATGCCTTCTGGATCGGCCAGGAGGTTGCCCAACATTTGGTAGCCGCCACAAATCCCCAAAACGGTGCCCCCGGCAGCTACGTAGTTTTGGATTTCTTCGGCCATGCCCGTTTTTTGCAAGACCAGCATATCGGCGATCGTGGTTTTGGTGCCGGGAATGATGACCGCATCAGGATGGCCCAAGGGGGGTTTGGGGTTGATGTATTTCACCGAAACTGAGGCTTCGGCTTCGAGGGGGTCAAAGTCGGTGAAGTTGGAAATGCGCGGCAGCCGAATGACGGCGATATTTAAGTCGGCGTTGGCGTGGGTGCTTTTGGCATCAAGCAGGCTGAGGGAATCTTCGGCGGGGAAGGCTTGTTCTAACCAGGGGATAACGCCGACGACGGGGATGCCTGTCCGGTTTTCGAGCCAGTCAATGCCCGATTGGAGGAGCGATCGCTGCCCCCGAAATTTGTTGATCACCACCCCTTTGATCAACGCTCGTTCGTCGGGATCTAGTAGTTCCAGCGTTCCAATGACATGGGCAAAAGCCCCGCCCCGATCAATGTCTACGACGAGCATTGTCGGCGCGTTTAAGTGCTTGGCCACCCGCATGTTGGTTAAATCCCGGTGTTTGAGGTTAATCTCGGCGGGACTGCCTGCCCCTTCGCACACCAGGAGGTCAAAATCGTCGGCCAGCCGATGGAGGGATTCGTCGATCGCCCGCCACCCCATTTCAAAAAACTGTTCGTAATAGTCAGCCGCCGCCACCCGCCCGATCGCCTTGCCCTTGAGGATCACCAGGGAGGTCATGTCACCTTGGGGTTTCAGCAAGATGGGGTTCATCTCGATGGTGGGCGTGATGCCTGCGGCCCATGCCTGTACTGCCTGCGCGTGGCCAATTTCGCCACCTCCGTTGGTGACGTAGGCGTTTAGGGCCATGTTTTGGCCTTTGAAGGGAGCAACGCGCCACCCCCGACGGCTCAAAATGCGGCAGATCGCAGTTGTGATGAGTGATTTTCCAGCATGGGAGGTTGTTCCCACGACCATCATGGCTTTCATTGAGAACCTCCCGACCACTGTTGTTTCATGCTGCCGCTCCAAATGCTGTGTTTTAGAAGGGAAGTCGCACCCAACGTTGCCAACGGTTTGCTACGCGATCGCCCCAGGTTGGGGTCATGCGGATTGGCCGTGCTTGTTGCCGCCACTGTTCAACGATTTGCCGCCCCAAAGGCGTAACCCGAAAGCTATCGGTCAACCCTTGCCCATCGACTTCGCGCCGGAGTAAGCCGACCTGGATCAGCCAGAGGAGTTCACTTTCGGCCCGGAGTTCGGCTAAAGGGGTTTCGGTGTAGTGGTTTTGGACTCCGGCCTTGGCCGCGATCGCCTGGAGGGACACGCTTTCAGTCATCATCGCCTGGTATAACGCTGGCCGGAAAGGGGCACACCGCATGGCTCGTTCAGCTCGAAGGATGGTTTTGGGCGAGTAGTGAATTGGTCGGGAAACGGACGCAGTTGCAGTCATGCTGATATCCAAAGGGCCAATAGGCTAGAGAACGAAAAACAGATGCAGTACTAATTTACTCAAAAAGCGCACCTAAAAGCAGGGTTTAGGTCAGAATCGAGGCTGAGATTAAAGCGCAGATCACATTTTTGGGTAATTTTGGCTGAATGGATCGGGCCAGTTTGATGGTTTGCGTCAAAAGTCTGACCACTGAAGGACTGCATCTATATATTATTCAATTTCTTTGAACTCGGAATGCTGGATTCAGCGGAATCTTACGATCGCCGCCTAGTAATCTACTCTCGAAGGCGAGTTGCGCGATCGCAAAAGCAAAAGATCACTTGGGTTTAATATTGAATACGGCGACGACGTTCTGCTTGCTTGCGATCGCGCCAAAACCATTCGTCATCGGTGAGGCGTTCGGCCATTTTGAGTCGCTCGATCGCCCATTGATTATATTCCGAATTCAGCTCACAACCGAGCCAGCGCCGCCCCAATTGTTCCGCCACAACCAGCGTTGTCCCTGCACCGGAAAAGGGATCTAAGACGAGATCGCCCCGGCGGGAAGATGCTAAGACAAACCGCCGCATGAGGGCTTCTGGCTTTTGGGTAGGATGGGGTGTTTTTTCGGGCATTCCGTTGCACGTTGTCGGAATTTCGATCACATCTTTGGGCTTAGCCCCGCGTGGATTGGGGTGCCAGGTTAGGGGGCGATCGCTGGTTTGCCGTTGGGTATATTGACTGGTTTGGGCCTGGGGATGTTCGGGATATTTTAAGGTGTGGCGACCATAGGGAATCCGCACGTCATCCACATTAATTTTGGGGGCTTCCGTTTTGCGGAATAGTAGAATGCTTTCGTGCGATCGCCCCCAATCTTGGCCCAGATTTGCTTTGTTCTTGTAGTACCAAACCAGCCAGCGGCAATGGGGAAATAACTGACCGGCAGGGCGTTTGAGGTCAGCCAGAATTTCAGAAAATCCCATAATATAGAGCGCACCAGTGGGTTTTAAGAGTGTAGCAGCGGCAGTAATCCACTGCATTGACCACTCTAAATAAACCTCTTGGGAGGCAAAGGTGTCCCAGGTGGCTTTGCTTAAATTGTAGGGGGGATCGGCAATGATCAAATCTACTGACTCTGGTGCGAGGGTGGGCAACCAGACCAGTGTGTCTCCACAAAATAAGGTGCCGTTGGAATGCTGGTATGCGATCGCGACAGAATTAGCCACGGGTTGAATTCAAATTACGACACAGTTCGCCATTTTTGTAAGTAAGCACATCCGACATTACGACACAAAAATTTGACTAAAATTTCAAGAGAAAAATTAGCCTGACTAAACTCGCTCAACACCTAGAGGAAAGCCAGTTTCACGCCAGGAGTTAAGTTTTTTTACACAAATAACTCGATTTTCTACGCTAGGCACATCATGGTGGGTTTTGATATTTTTAGAAGTAGCTTCATCTGTTGTTTACCTCGACCATTAAATATGAAAACTTCTGGTTTGGCACATTTTTCTGGTGCTCGGAATGGTGCGCGGAAAAGTGCAACTGCCGCGATCGCTGCCCCGGTTCGATCTCCCTTGTCGAAATTCCTCAAATTTGGCCAAGGGTATTGGCTGGGGCTGATCCTGGCTGGGTTGGGGTTGGGGTTAGCCGCAGAGCGCACTCAGGCTCAAATTGTGTATTACGAGCGCCCCGTGAGCACCACCGTAGACGGTGATGGATATGTGGCAACGGCCTCTGGGATTGGCTTAAATATTCGGTCTGGCCCTGGTTTAGAGTATCCGGTGATTGGCGGGATTTACGACGGCACAGCGGTCAAGTTGGAGGGGGCGGTGACCCGTGCCGATGGCTACACCTGGCAGCAAGTGTCGGATGGTGGCTACGTTGCGACGGAATATGTCACGGGCTCAACGGTCAATGTGTCTTACGATCCCTGTGGTCGCCCAACGTCTGCCTGTGGTGGGCCGGCTGAGGTAGTGCAAATCAGCTATCGTCCAGTTTCTACGCGCAGTGGCCCTTATACAGTGGCGGTGCCGGGGAATGATGCGGCAACCTTGCGCCGAGTTCGGTCTGCCGGGTTCCAAGATGCTTATCCCGATCGCGCGCGGGAGGGCGGTTTTGTGAATGCGGGGAGTTTTGCCAGCTACGAAGCGGCGAATGCATCGAGTGCTTATCTCCGCACCCAGGGGTTGGATGCACGGGTCATTTACAAGTAGGGGGATCAGTCGGGGCTTGGCGGGGGCGATCGCGCAAATTCCAGTCAGAATCTTAATCGATTGCCCCCATTGCGTTACCTGCAATCCATCCAGTAGTCCAAGCGCTTTGAAAATTGAAGCCGCCAGTAATCCCATCAATATCAAGGATTTCGCCAGCCAGGTACAGCCCTGGACATTGACGGCTTTGCATGGTTTTGAAGTCTACTTCTTTGAGGAGTACGCCGCCACAGGTTACAAATTCGTCTTTGAATGCGCCCTTCCCGGTGACACTGTATTGGCCCTGAGTGAGTTCTTGCAGCAGTTGGTTGAGGAGTTTGTTGGACACTTCGGCCCAGCGAGTTTCGGG